>CAWGTZ010000021.1:0-95123 GCA_963825555.1 uncultured Alphaproteobacteria bacterium
TGCAAGGTAAGCTGAAAGCGGGCCATGACCACTGACCAGACACCTAGCGATGAACGAAGAGAAGAGTCGCTATGCTTCATGCTCGCTCAGCTTCGAGACGATCTCGCTGAACTCATTGACGGGCTAGAGTCCAGATCACTCCCCTATGATGTCGTGGTCGCCGGCGCTCGAACACAGCTTCAATGGGTGCTGAATGAACTTAACCCGCAAAGTCCTCGTCATGCGGCACAGCGGAAATCTGATAAGTAACTTCCGCTGGGTCAGCTAGCTTTTTGGTGTCAGGAAGTAGATTGGCGTGAGCGGAAGACGTTCACGAGCTTGATCGTCGAGCTTCGGATAGAACTCAGTCCATAGGTTCATGAACCGCTCAAGGTCGATGAGCGTTATTTTTCTACGCTCTTGCATCCGAGCTAATTCCTCAGCATCCCGTGTGAATCCGCCTATCGATACGAACAACCCAGCATCATCTTCGTTCACCAGGGCTATGAACGAGCGCACGCCGTCGCCGTTTATCCGTTGCTGCTCTTCCGATTAGTGGGCCAGCTAGCGTCCCAAAAACTCTCAACCAAGAAGGCAGCGCTAAAGGCGTTGGGGGGGAGGAACTGAGCAACGCGGTTGTCCCTTTGTCTCATTAAATGCTCGAATTAATGAGACCGGGCTTTTGTTGCCGACTTTTTTTGGTCGCTTATGATGGCACGTAGCTCGGCGATGATTTCTTTGGGTGCTTGGTATTCGAACTCTTCGTGCTCAACCTCCTTGTAGCGATTGAGCGAAAGGTCATAGTTCGCAGCTACGATGTCCGCCTTTGGAACCATGAAGCTTTGTTCGGTCCTTGCACGGCCAAGTTCATGGTATCGAGACTCCCAACGCGCAAGAACGTCAGGAAGATTGTTCTTGGCATAGTCCTCGTCGCTAAGTTCAACTTCCGGGGTTGGTCCTAACTTCTCAGGCGGTAGGAGTGGCGTTCGCTTGTCGTCTAACGAAAGACCATCGGCCTGCATGTCGTAGAGCCAGACATGATCGGTACCTCCAACCCCGGTCTTTGTAAAAAGTAGTATCGCGGTTGAAACACCGGCATAGGGTCTGAAGACCCCCGACGGCATCTTGACCACACCATCGAGCTTGTGATCCTCGACAAGCATTTTGCGCATTTCTTTGTGCGCCTTGGAGGAGCCGAACAGCACACCATCCGGAACGATCACAGCCGCTCGACCACCAGTCTTGAGCAAACGTAGGAAGAGAGCCAGAAACAGAAGCTCGGTCTTCTTGGTTTTCACGATCTGGAGAAGGTCTTTGGCGGTGGACTCTGTAATCAAGTGATCCGGCGAATGGAGGATTTGCTAGGATGAGAGAATATTTCCCGGCATCAGTTCCATGCTCCTCGGCAAGGCTGTCTCGGTAGCTGACATCGGGGTCTTCAACACCGTGCAGGGTCATGTTCATGGCACCAATGCGCAGCATCGTGGCGTCGAAGTCGTAGCCGTGAAACATCCCCGCATGAAAATGCTTCCGCTGTTTGTCGTTGCGGAACAGCGATGCGTGATGGTCTCGGAGGTATTCCCCGGCAGCAACGAGGAAGCCGCAGGTGCCAGATGCAGGATCACAGATCACGTCGTCGGGGGTCGGCTTTACCAACTCGACCATGAGTTTGATGATGTGGCGTGGGGTTCGGAACTGACCATTCTGACCGGCACTGGCAATCTTGCCCAACATGTACTCGTAGACATCGCCCTTGGTGTCCCGATCCTCCATCGGGATTTTGTCCAGCATTTCCACGGCACGAGCTAACAAGGCGGGGTTAGAGAAGCCAAGCCGTGCATCCCGCATATGACGGCCATAGCTCGACCCCTGTTCGCCAAGAGTGCGTAGGAAGGGGAAGACATGTTCGTCGACTACCTGCATCATCTCGCGTGGTTCAAAATTCTTGAAGCGCGACCAGCGCAGATCGGCGTAGGAGCGTCCTTTGCCGTCTTTTCCGTCGGGAAAAATGCGTCGCTCCATGGGGATGCCAAGAGCCTGGGCCTTGCTCTTTTCAAGAGTATGGAGGTCGTCGAGCCGTTTGATAAACAGAAGGTAGGTAATTTGCTCGATGACCGAGAGCGGGTTCGACACGCCGCCCGACCAGAAGGCGTTCCAAATTTGATCTATTTGATTGCGGATGTCGCCCGTCAGCATTGCTCCCCCTTGCCGTATTTTGCTGAGTCATTCGCCACAACTCTTTCGAAGCGAACCACAGAGTCCCGGCTTCATGATCGCCATGTATCCCCCTATGCCCAACTCGCACGACAGTAATCTCAGCGGGCCGGGCATCAAAGCAAGGTGACCGTGCTATCCACGAGCGGAGTTGCAGGATTTTGAGGCATTCCTCGAGAACTGATGAGGGCCGCCGACGGCCCCCCGTAAGTTTGAAGAACTAACGGTTGAATAGAGCCAGCATGCAGTCGGCTATTTCTTGCCCAGATTGTCCTGCACCAGGGCGAGACCCGAGCCTCAGAAAGCGTCAAGGGGCGGTATGCCCGGCTTACCTTGCTGTGCCCAGCTAGGGGTAATAGGCCTGCCGCCCTAACGATCCCTGAGCGATAAGTGATCGCCCAAGCACGTCCGGTATCAGACAGGGCAAGCCGAAACAATTTGTGGGATGTTTTGTGGGGTAGCCTTCCCGTGAGAGGAAGAAAGCCGTTTGAAATCAATAAGTTGTATCTATGCGATGGCGGAGAGGGAGTCGCCCAGATAAGTGTTAACACACTATTTTATCGCTATATTTTATATCGTATTGAATCTAGCCCTAGCGACAACCCTAGCTGACCGCGGTCTTCAAGCTCGGTATCGGATCGGGGGAGCAGGCCAGGGGTGGGTGCTGTGTATTTCGATGCACCGGCCCCGATATTCGATCTCCCTGAACACGAAGGATGCCCGTATTGGTAGCCAATCACGCTGAGTAAGCCGTGACATAGACGACCCTTTTGACCCATCTCGGTTGTTTGGCTGCTCAGTCCGTGCGTCCGCTCGTGAGGGCTTAGCTGTCAGACAGGCGCGTGAGTTCCGCTGCTAGGGGTAGAGCTGCCGTCAGTCGGACGTCGCTCGGACGGTCGATCTTGACCCAATTCAGACATCGCGGGCCGCTGCCGACAGAACTCTGAAGCAGTCAAATGACATTCAACCAAAAGGCACGAACGCTCACAAAGCTCAAACGCTCAGCTGTCCCGAAGAGGCCTGATGACGGACGCTTAACGGTCTCCTCCGCACTCTGCGGAGCCTGCTTGTTGCGCTGTCTCATCGTGTCCCTCCTCGAGGCTACGATGAGCCGGAACCTATCTCTTACGCAATCAGCTCAATCTGTCCGGTAGGTCCTGACGGGGAACAGTCGGAAAACGGTGGCTGCTTGGCTACCTTCGCCAGTGGAGAGGCCGTTCTCGCCCAGGGCGCCAACAAGGGATATGGCTGGATCGCAGTGGACCGGGGCAAGGTGACGGCAATCGATGACCGATTTCCTGAATCTGAGCGCGGGTTGCTGGTGCGTGGTGGGGTCAGTAACAATCTTGGCCCGAAGTTCGCATTGAGGATCATCGCCTCCCTTTCGGCCTAAGTCGCCGAAAGGGCCTACCACGCCAAGCAACTCCGGAGGGGCGTGCAGCGGCGGATGATAATAAATTTCACAATTTTGGTCAGGCAGACTTTTTCCCCTCCGGCCTGGTTCTTTGCGGCTCAAGCTCCTCGTCCTACACCGAAACTCACTCCGAGGTGAGAGTCATCAAGATGTCGGCGTACCATGCGCAATTCAGTCCAAGCGCTTCGTCGAGTACGAGGTCACGCGTCCCTACATCCAGTCGGGCCGAATGAACGCCAAGGAGCATCCAAGCGAGATCATTCTCTGTTGAGTCTTCCGCAGGCATGCGCATCACCACCGGCGCACCGCTTGTGCCGCGGTGCGTGCGGGCGTCGGTGAGAAAGTACCCTTTTCCCTGAAACCGAAGGCCATAAGACGAGGCGATCACCGCCTGGCGAACAACCGGCATGTGGTGCAGTGTATCGTGGAATCCGAGTGGAAAGCCGACCACCAGGAGTGATGTGCCCACCTCAACTTGATAATCTGGATCAAGGAGGTTCTTCGGCGTAAAGGCGCGGTAGAGGCAGGTGGGTGGCAGAGCCGCGCGGTCGATCTCGATCACGGCGACGTCGATACCGCCAGCGGCGTCTAGGCCCTGGCGCCAGATGCTCTTGCCGTCGCGATAGAGGAGGATCGAGAAGCCGATAGATTTCGAGAGGTTGTCTGAGTCTGTGTGGAGCTCGATCTCGATGCGATTTGGAAAATGATTGCTGGGCTCGTCGATTACCACATGGCAACTCGTGACCAGGAACAAGCGCTTGCTCCGCTCGAAGAAAAATCCACTCGCGTTGGTGAGTGGCCGCTGGTGTTCGAACGTGAGAACGCGTACTGCAGTGAGCAGGATGGGCTCGATCATGGTCTTTCCAATTCGTGACGCACTGCCGTGAGGCGCTAACTCTTAGACATCATAGCATGCGCCAAGGGAATGCCCGGCGACGGGTGGCGCACGCGAGAATCACCGGACATAAGGCCATTTAGAAGTAGCTAGACGTCGCGATTATCGACCATGTGCGCAAATCGGGAGCGGAGTTCGCATTCCCTTCTCAGACGACCTACTCGGCACAGGATACCATTGCGAAGACCTCTGTCCGATCGCGAATATAGGTGCGAGCAAAAGAATCTAGCCGATCCGGCCGCCGTGGCTCGTATTTGTAGTTACGCCCTTGGGGTTTTCTGCTTTTGGTCGATTTTGTTGCAGAAGTCGGCCCCATGGACCGGTTCCAGCGGCTGCCGACTTTTCAGAAACTGGGTGCGCTGCCTCTTGCCGCTTGCCCGGCACGGACAGCGGCGAGGCATTGGCACCGACGTTTGACGCAACCAACGCAACAACACACTACGCAACGCATGGGGCTGTCGTGTCCGGCGGATGGAAGGTCAGTCTTGCGAGACGACGCAGGTTTTGTGCGATGGCGGCCAGCGTGAACTCGAACTGGGCGCCTGCCGGCCCTCTCAGTCTCAGCCGCCCCATCCGAAGAATGCGCTTGAGATGCGCGAAGAGCATTTCGACCTTCTTGCGATCCCGGCGGGTCTGCTCATAGGCCGCAGTCTTGGCAACGGCGCGGGCGACATCGCGTGCTGCCTCGTGAATGTGCCGTGTAATCTTGCGGCAGGGCGTCTTCGGGCAGCATCTGGACTTGAGCAGGCACGAGCGGCAATCGGCGACCCGCGAGAAGTAGGAGATCATGTCGTCGCCACGTGATCCGCGTGCCCCGCTCGAGCGCGGCAGGATCTTGCCGTTGAGGCAAATGTAGCAATCGTGCGCCTCGTCGTAGATGAAGTCCTCGCGACTGAATGTGCCATCGTCGCGCCTCGACTTGTCGATCACCGGAACATGTGGTGCGATGTTCTTCTTATCGACCAGGAAATGGAGGTTGGCTGCCGAGCCGTAGGCCGTGTCGGCAACAAGCCAATCGGGCTTGAGGCCGAAAGTCTCTTCCGTCCGCTCGATCATTGTCTGTGATGTACCCACTTCGGCCTGCCGTATCGCTCGCGACGCCTCGACATCCATGATGATCCCGAACTTGACATCGATGAGATAGTTGTCGGCATAGGCGAAAAAGGCTGCGTTACGCAGCGCGCCAGTCCACTGCGCCGCGGGATCGGCAGGCGCGACGAACTTTGGCACCACATCGGTCGCTGCACCCCAGGCGGGATCGTCGAGATTAGCGAGATAGTCCTGAACGGCGCGCTTGGCAGTGGCCGGAGCGATATCGTGGCTCCACTCATCGCCTGGCGTCGAGCGGCACTTGTTGGCATCCGCCCCGATCAGGCTCGCGTCGACGGCAAAGCCACTCCCACCGACGAGACCCGCCTTAATGCAGCTTGCGACCACACGCTCGAAGACGTCACGAAAGACATCATGATCACGAAAACGCTCATTGCGCGCGCGTGTGAAGGCGGAGTGATCAGGGATCTTGTCTTCGATACCGAGACCGCAGAACCAGCGATAGGCGAGGTTCACCTGGACTTCCCGGCAGAGCGCGCGCTCGGAGCGGACCGCGAACACATAATCCAGGATGAGCATCCGGATTATCAGCTCCGGATCGATCGAAGGACGACCGGTGTGGGAGTAGTGCGGGGCCAACTCGGTGTGCACCCAGGACAGGTCAAGAACCGCCGCGATCCGCCGTGCCAGATGATCGCTCGGGACGGCCGCGTCGAGGTCAAACGCATAAAACAGCTGCCCCTGCTCACTCTTGCGTCGCCCCATCATCAAAAAGCTCCGTCGATGCCAGCCTTACATCGATGGAATCACGCTTCGCCCGGCGCCTCAATCCCGACTTCTGCAACAAAATCGGACCATCTCGGTCGTTTGGCTGTGCAGTCCGTTCGTCCGCTCGTGAGGGCTAAGCTGCCAAACAAGCGCGTGACTTCTGCTGCTAGGGGTAGAGCTGCCTTCACGCAGACATGGCTCGGAAGGTCGAACCTGTGAAGGGTTTCGGATGACGGCCAGGTGATGGCGTGGCCATGAGCGTGGAGGCCGTCGTCGGAAAGCCTCCAGGGAAGGAACCTGCGAGCAATTGATCGCCGGCGGCGCCGCGATTGCTATGGGGATTTCGAGATTGTCCGCCTCGGCGGTATAGGGCGGTGACCCGATCCGAGCCTCCAAGCGCCCGTTGGGGACAAGGAATGATGAAATGCGTACGGGTGGCTCAAGCTGGTTGCGGCCGTCGGTTGCTGGTGCTGAGGAAGCGTCTGACATTGACCGGGACAAACGCGACCACGGCCGGGCTGGGGCCAGCGCCACCGACGACGTGAGCAGGAGCAGCAGGCCGTCACCGGGCTCATGATGTATCGATCCTAACGATGTTCGGTGTGACCCGGTGGCGCGGTTCGCAGCCGGCCTCGAAGACCTCGATAATGCGCATGCGTCCCCCGCAACAAGGGCATGGCGCAGGCAGAACATCGGCCGTATCGGAGGCGTTGGCTGCGTCCGGATCTGGCGGGGATGCCGGCACGACGTCCAGCAGCTCACGCATCCTGGCGAGGTTCTCCGCCTTCACGCCGCCGGCGAGGAGGCCGTAGTGGCGGATGCGATGGAACCCCTTGGGCAGCACGTGCAGCAGGAAGCGGCGGATGAACTCGCTGTTATCGAGCGTCATGGTCTTGTACCGGTCGGGCGCCTCGATGCGGTAGTCCTTGACCTTGAAGGTGACGCTCCTCTCGTCCGCCGAGATGAGACGCCGGTTCGAGATGGCGACGCGGTGGGTGTAGCGAGACAGATAGGCGAGCACGGCCCTGGGCCCCGCGAAGGGGCGCTTGGCGTAGACGAACCAGCGGGTCTTGCACAACGGGGGCAGGAAGGCCTTGAACGCATCGCGATCGGCGAGGCCCGCTTGCTCGCCGTGGAACCTCAGCCTCCCTGCCTCATGGACGTCGATTAGCTTCTCGATCATCAATCTCCGGAACAGCTTGGAGAGCACCAGAACGGGCAGGAAGAAGCCGGGCTTGCGCGCGATCCAGCTCTTGCCGTCGAGTGCGATGCCGCCGCCGGGGACGATCATGTGCACGTGCGGATGATGCGTCATGGCGCTTCCCCAGGTGTGGAGCACCGAGGTGATCGCGATCCGCGCACCCAGATGCTTGGGATCGGCGGCGATGGTGGTGAGCGTCTCGGCCGAGGCCTTGAACAGGAGGTCATAAACGACGGCCTTGTTCTGGTGGGCGACATCCCCGATCGGGGCCGGCAGCGTGAACACGATGTGGAAGTAGGGCACGGGGAGAAGCTCGGCCTCGCGCTCCTCCATCCACTCCCGGGCCGCGGCCCCCTGGCACTTCGGGCAGTGGCGGTTGCGGCAGGAGTTGTAGGCGATCGTCGTGTGCCCGCAGGCGTCGTTCTCGCAGCGCGCGACGTGACCTCCGAGGGCAACCGTGCGGCAGCTCTCGACGGCGCTCATCACCTTCAGTTGCCCAAGGCTGACGTGGCCGCGGTTGGCATCACGCCATGCGGGACCGTGGTCGCGGAAGATGTCCGCGACCTCCAGCACTGGACGGGCCATCGCCGCCGGCTATCTCGGTGGCGCCTCCGTAGGCGACCTCAGGCGATCGAGCGGACTCGCAACAGTGCGCAGCAGGTTGGTGGCGACGTGGGCGTAGCGCGCCGTCGTGTCGAGCTTCGCATGTCCGAGCAGAACCTGGATCACGCGCACGTCGGTGTGGCTCTCCAGCAGATGCGTGGCGAAGGAGTGCCGCAGCGTATGCGGCGACACCCAGGAGCCGAGCCCGGCGGCGCCAGCGGCCATGTGGCAGGCGCGGTTCAACTGGCGCACGGTCATCGGCTGCACGGGATCGCGGCCTGGGAACAGCCAGCCTTGCGGACGCGCCTGCAGCCACCAAGCTCTGAGCAGCTCCAACAGCTGCGGAGACAGCATCGCGTGCCGATCCTTACGCCCCTTGCCCATCTCGACGCGGATCAGCATGCGCTTGCTGTCGATATCGCCGACGCGCAGCATCACCACCTCGCCACCGCGAAGCCCGGCACCGTAGGCCACGCTGAGCGCGGCCTTGTACTTGAGACCGGGGCCCGGCGCCGCCTCGAGCAGGCGGGCGACATCATCGGGGGATAGGACGCGCGGCAGCTTCTTGGGATAGTGCGTGCGTGCCAGCTGATGGGCGAGTTCAGCCCGGCCGCAGGTGACAGTGAGGAAGAAGCGCAGCGCGGAAGCCTGGCTGTTCATCTTCGGCGGCTGCGCGCCGCGTGCGATCTCCTCGGCCTGAAATCGCCTCAGATCATCACTGGTAACCGTGTCGGGGGACCGGCCGATAAACTTCGCCAGCGTCTCGACGTGCTTGATATAGTCGTGCTTGGTCTTGTCGCTAAAGTTGCGGTTCGTCATATCCTGCAACATGCGGCGGCGCAGATCGCTGACGGGCTTCTCGAAACGGGGTTCGGTCAGATCAAGACGGGGTAACGAGGCTTTGGAGCAAAGCCGATAGGGCGCATCATCGATCGAATATAACCGATTGCCGGCCATCCCGGGCCGACCTCGGTGGCGGCGGCCACCGGTCTCTTCATCATCGTGGCCTGTGGTGGGCTGCGGATCGCCTCAGGTCCCTGAGGGAGAACAGGTCGGCTGAAGCTTAACTCTCAAGCTCCTGGCGGAGCATCTCCAATTCAAGCCACTGGTCCTCGGCTGCGGCGAGTTCCGTCTCGGCTTTGGCAAGTTTCGTCGAGGCGTCGGAAAACGTGTTCGGATCTCTGGCGTAGAGGGACGGATCGGCCAGTGTCGCTTGCAGCTCCGATACCTCTGCCGTCAGGGTCTCGATCCGTGTGGGCAAGGTCTCCAACGCATGTTTTTCTTTGAAAGAAAGCTTCCGCTTGCTGCGTATGGGCTCGGGCGACGGCGGGGTGTCTGTGGTATCGGCCTCTGCGCGGGGACGTTCGGGGCGCGCAGGTTCCCGCGTTTCACGCCGTTCAAGATCTGCGCCCTCTCTCTGCGCCAGCATGTCGGAATAGCCACCGGCATATTCTGTCCAGAGGCCGTCACCCTCTGCGGCGATGACGCTCGTCACCACGCGATCGAGGAAGTCGCGATCGTGGCTGACCAGGATCACCGTGCCGGCATAGTCCGCGAGAAGTTCCTGCAGAAGGTCCAGCGTCTCCAGGTCGAGGTCGTTCGTCGGTTCGTCGAGCACGAGCACGTTGGAGGGTTTGGCCAGTGCGCGAGCGAGCATCAGGCGACCGCGCTCGCCGCCGGACAACACCTTGAGGGGTGAGCGCACCTGTTCGGAAGTGAATAGGAAATCCTTCATATAGCTCGCCACATGGCGCGGCTTGCCATTGATCAAGACCTGATCGCCCCGGCCTCCGGTAAGCGCATCGCCCACGGTCCACTCTGGCCTCAGTTCGTCGCGCTTCTGGTCAAGCGTCACGAGGTCGAGACGAGTGCCGAGCCTTATGGTGCCCCCGTCGGGTTCCAGTTCGCCGGTCAGCAACTTGATGAGCGTTGTCTTGCCCGCACCGTTGGGGCCGACGATGCCGACGCGGTCGCCGCGCAGGATGCGGGTGGAGAAATTGCGCACCACGACATGGTCGCCGTAGGCCTTCGAAATGCCGTCTGCTTCGACGATGAGCCGGCTTGACTGCCCGCCCTCCGACGCGACCAGGCGCACGTTGCCCTGAACCTTTCGCTGCTCGCGGCGCTCCTGCCGCATGGCGGCAAGCTCGCGTACGCGGCGCACATTGCGCTTGCGCCGAGCCGTCACGCCGCCGTGCATCCACTGGTCTTCACGCACGATCTTACGGTCGAGTTTGTGGCGATCGCTCTCTTCCTGTTCGAGGACCTCGTCGCGCCAGGCTTCGAAATGGGCAAAGCCGCGGTCGATCTGGCGGGTGACGCCCCGGTCGATCCAGACTGTCTTGCGCGAAAGCGCTTGCAGGAAGCGCCGGTCGTGGCTGATCAGGACGATAGCGGCCTTAAGGGATCGAAGCGTCTTCTCCAGCCACTCGATGGCCGGAAGATCAAGGTGGTTCGTCGGCTCGTCGAGCAAGAGAACGTCGGGATTGGAGACAAGAGCCTTGGCGAGAGCTGCGCGCCGGGCCTCTCCTCCCGAAAGATGTGCGGGGTCTTCATCACCGGTCATACCGAAATCGGAGAGAATCTGGCGCGCCCGATAGGGATCGTCGGTCGGCCCGAGTCCTCCTTCGACATAGGCCAAGACCTTCGGGGCATCGCCGAAGTCGGGCTCCTGCGGCAGATAGCGGATCACGGCATTGGGGTGCGCGAAGCGCTCGCCGGAATCGGGCTGCACAATGCCAGCGGCGATCCTCAAGAGGGTCGACTTGCCCGAGCCGTTCCGGCCGACAAGGCAGATGCGGTCACCGGGTTCGACGGACAGGTTCGCGCCCTCCAGCAGCGGAGTGCCGCCGAAGGTGAGATGAATGTCACGAAGGGTGAGAAGCGCGGCGGCCATGGCGACCGGTTGTTCCTAAATGCACCGTCCGCCGTCGACTTCGATGGCGACCCCGGTGATGAAGGCCGAGTCCGGATCGGCGAGGAAAACGGCGGCGTTGGCGATGTCGGAGGGCTTCGAAAAGCGCCCCAGCGGAATACCGGCGATAAACTTGGCGCGGTTCTCCGGCGTGTCGGGCATGCCCATGAACTGCTCGATCATGCCTGTCTCGCCGATGACGGGATTGATGGCGTTGACGCGGATATTCCTGGGGGCGAGTTCGGTGGCCATCGATTTCGTCAGCGTAATCGCCGCGCCCTTGGAGCCATTGTACCAAGTAAGGCCGGGGCGCGGCCGTACGCCCGCAGTCGATGCGGTAATAATGATGGAACCGCCTCCGCGCTTTTCCATCTCCGGCACGGCGGCGAGCGTCGTCAGGTAGATCGACTTTACGTTGACGGCGTAGATGCGGTCGAAGTCCTCTTCGGTCACCGTCATCAGCGACTGGTTCTTGTGGGTGACGCCCGCGTTGTTCACGAGGATATCGACACCGCCGAACGTCCGGGCGCATGCCGCGACCATGGCGTCGACATCGGTTTTCAAAGATACGTCGCATGTGAAGGGTACCGCTGCAGTGCCGATGTTGCTAGCGACGGCTGCCGCGCCTTTGGTATCTCGGTCCGCGACCATCACTTGGGCGCCCTCGCGCGCGAAGGCCTCGGCAATGCCGCGTCCGAATCCGGATGCGGCGCCCGTGACAATCGCTGTCTTGCCCTGAAGCCTCATCGGCCGGATGCCGCCTCTTCCGGACGGGCGCGCCTCTGCGCTTCTGCACGATATGGGCTCGCCAGATACGTCCCGAGTACCTTGATCTCCGTGGAAAAGAACGAGAGCTCTTCCAGCGCCAGCTGCACCTTGCGCTCTACCGGATGTCCCTCGATGTCGGCGAAGAACATGGTGGCGTTGAAAGTACCTTCGGTCTGGTAGCTCTCCAGTTTGGTCATGTTGACGCCGTTGGTGGCAAATCCGCCGAGCGCCTTGTAGAGCGCAGCTGGTACGTTTCGAACGCGGAAGATAAATGTGGTAATGACCGGTCCGTCCTCGGGTTCGGCGTCATCGGGCTCGCTGGCGAGAATGACAAAGCGGGTCGTGTTGTGAGCCTCGTCCTCCACATCGCTCTTGAGAATTTGGAGGCCATAGGTCTCTGCGGCCAGACGTGAAGCGATGGCCGCCACCGCCGGATCATCGGATTCCGCGACCATGCGTGCCGAGCCGGCCGTATCGGCCTCGGGGACGGGCTTTAGGCTGAGCTTGCGCAGGGTATTGCGGCATTGGCCGAGGGCCTGCGTGTGGCTCATCACACTCTTGATTGTATCGAGGGTCGCGCCCGGCTTGGCCATCAGCTGGTGATGCACGCGCAGGAAGTGTTCGCCGGTGATGTAGAGATCGGCGTCCGGCAGCAAGTGGTGGATGTCGGCGACGCGTCCGGCGACCGAGTTCTCGATCGGGATCATTGCGCAGCTGACGTCGCCGGATTTCACGGCTGCCAGCGCGTCTTCGAACGTCGGGTAGGGAACCGGCTCGCAACCGGGAAAAGCCTCGGTGCAGGCCAGATGCGAATTGGCACCCGGTTCGCCCTGATAGGCGATCCGGCGTGGCGCGGGCGCGTGCTTCGATGTTGGCATCGCTCGGGGCTCGGTCTCAATATCGATTGTCTAGGAAACAGGGCGGGCGGACGCCGGTTTGATGAGCCGTCGGGCCCGCTCAAGGTCGGCCGGAGTATCGACACCGAGCGGAACAGTGTCAACGATCGAGACATCGATGCGCATGCCGTCTTCCAGGGCGCGCAATTGCTCGAGCCGCTCGCGCGTTTCCAGGCCGGACGGCTGGAGCGATACGAAGCGTTCGAGTGCCGCGCGGCGGTACGCGTAGATGCCGATGTGGTGATAAAGCGGACCGTCGCCCCAGGGGGCGGTCGCACGCGTAAAGTAAAGAGCGCGCAGGCGGCCGGGTAGGGGCAGCGCAGAGCCGACGACCTTGACGACGTTTGGGTTGCTGCGCTCCTCGTCCTCCCTGATCTCAGCGCAGAGGGTGGCAATGTCGGGTCCGCGCGCGGCGAGCGGAGCAATACACTGACGGACGAGATTGGGGTCGAGTGTCGGCAGGTCCCCCTGAAGATTGACCACGATCTCCGCATCCGGATCGATGAGATTAAGCGCCTCGTAGATGCGGTCGGACCCAGAGGCGTGGTCAGAGCGGGTCATGACGGCCTCGCCGCCGACGGAGCGCATGGCGTCGGCAATGGCGGCGCTGTCAGTAGCAACGACAACCCGGCCGCATTCGGCCTCCATCGCCCGCCGCCACACGTGGACGATCATCGGTTCGCCGTGGATGTCGGCCAGAGGCTTGTTGGGAAGCCGGGTCGCTTTCAGCCGGGCGGGAATGAGGATGATGGTGCGCATCATGAAAGTTGGGCGAAGCCGGAGGTTGCTCGCAACGCTGCGAGCGCATGCTTAGGGAAGCCGGGACAATAGGTCTCGCGGCAACGGTCTAGAACACAGCACGTGCGGCGTTGCAAGCTGGCAACCAGTTCCTATACATGCGCAGTGTGTGCTGCGGGGTCGGTCCGGTAGCAGAACCTGAGGCATGTCCGAGGTTTGTGGGATCCGACAGCAATCCGCCAAGCCAGACGTGCGTACCGAATTAGGCCGGGTCCTTGAAGGAGCCGGGGCTCGTCAGACAAAGGGTAAACGATGAATTCCTTCGAACTGAGCAAGATCGCCGGAGCGGTGCTGGCCGCCCTTCTCTTGATTGTGGCCCCCAAGGTGATCATCGAAGCGTGGCAGGCCTCCCACAGTGGCCATGCTGACGTTGGCTATATCCTTCCCACGGATACCAGCAGCGCCGCGGAAACTGCCGCCGCGGAGGCGCCTGCACCGGCGGAGGAACCAGCTGCGGCCGCACCGCCGGCCGACGCCAAGGCTGCGGCTGCGGCCCCGCCTGCGGCGGGTGAGACCAAGGCTGCCGCTGCACCTGCTGCTCCTGCCGCCGCTCCTGCCAAACCGGCACCCGCTACCGGCGGTTTCGATGGTAAGGCCGTTGCAGCGTTGGTCGCCAAGGCCAGTCCGGATGACGGTGCGGCAGCTTTCAAAAAGTGCGCGGCCTGCCACCAGGTGAAAAAGGGCGCACCCAGTGCTGCGGCACCCAATCTCTGGGGTATTGTGAATCGTCCCAAGGCCGCGCAGCCGGATTTCGCCAAGTATTCGGACGCCATGAAGAAAAAGGGCGGCGAGTGGACCTATGAGAACCTTGCTCTCTTCATCCACAAGCCCAAGGATTACGTTCCTGGCACCAAGATGATCTTCAACGGCGTCAAGGACCAGGGCGACATCGCCAATATCATTGCGTATCTGCGCACTCTAGCCGACAGCCCGGCGCCGCTGCCCAACTGAGCATCGCCGGAATGACAAAAATTATAGCCCCGCCAAGGGATTGGCGGGGCTTTGCTGTGATGGGGGACATTAAGAAAGTTTAAGCGCCGCAGGCCACTTTGCGAGGCTACCGGCATGTTATGGAAGTGACCCGATGGCGCCTGAAACGGCGTAGGAAAGATCATTGATCTCAGGAGGACCATCCGCCGATGAACCGCACGTCGATCTTTGCAGGTCTCCTCGCCGGGTTGCTGCTTCTGCCCACGGCCTCTGCGTTCAGCGGGGACGCGACAACCACCGAACGCCGCCATGCGCTCTCGCTGATTGGTGAGCCCAGGCTTCCGCCGGACTTCACGCATTTCGAATGGGCCAATCCCGACGCGCCGAAGGGTGGCACACTTCGCCTGTCGGCCATCGGCACGTTCGACAGCCTCAATCCTTTCACCGTAAAGGGCCAGCCGGCCGCAGGTCTCGGCAACGTCTACGATACTCTGCTGTTCAGTTCACCTGACGAGCCTTCCGCCGAGTATGGTCTCATCGCCGAATGGGTCTCGCATCCCGCAGACTACTCCTCGGTTACGTTCGGTCTGCGTCCGGAAGCAAAATTTCACGACGGCAAGCCGATCACGCCCGAGGATGTCATCTTCAGCTTTACCGAGATGAAGAAGAGCGATCCCCGTATCGCTTTCTATTACAAGAATGTCGTGAAGGCGGAGAAGACGGGTGAACGCGAGGTGACTTTCACCTTCGATCAGCCAGGCAACCGCGAACTTCCCCTCATCGTGGGCCAGCTCAACATCGTCCCCAAGCACTACTACGAAGGTCAGGACGCGAAGGGCGAACCGCGGGATTTCGGCAAGACGACATTGGAGCCGCCGCTCGGCTCCGGCCCCTACAAGATCAAGACCGTCGATGCCGGCCGCCGCATCGTGTTTGAGCGTGTGCAGGATTGGTGGGCTAAGGATCTGCCTGTCTCGAAGGGTCTCCATAACTTCGACGAGATCTCCTACATCTACTTCAAGGACCGCACGCCGGCCTTCGAAGCGTTCAAGTCAGGCGTTGTCGATTTTTGGACGGAGACATCTGCCGGCTCCTGGGCGACGCAATACGAATTCGAAGCGGCCAAGAAGGGTCTCGTCAAGAAGGAGGCGCTGCCTCACAAGCGCGTCGCGCCGATGCAGGCCTTCGTATTCAATGTCCGCCGCAAGCCCTTTGACGATATCCGCGTGCGTCGCGCCTTTGCGCTCGCCTTCGATTTCGAGGCGCTCAACAAGTCGATTTTCTACGGCCAGTACGTGCGCGCGCAGAGCTTCTTCGGCAACTCCGAACTCCAGGCGACCGGTTTGCCGGAGGGTCGCGAGCTGGAAATACTGAACGAGGTGAAGTCCGATCTGCCGCCAGAAGTATTCACAACCGAATGGAAGAGCCCGGAGCATGGGAGCGATGCCGCGTTCCGCACCAACATGCGGGCGGCGACGAAGCTGCTCGACGAGGCTGGTTGGAAGGTTGACAAAGGACAGCGCAAGAATGCCGCCGGCGAGCTTCTCAAGGCAGAGATCCTTCTCGTACAGCCGGATTTCGAGCGCATCGTGCTGCCCTATATCGAGAACCTGAAGAAACTGGGGATTGCCGCGAGCGTACGCGTCGTGGACAGTTCGCAGTATGAGCGTCGCGAAAAATCGCGCGATTTCGATATCGTGGTGGAGAACTTCGGCCAGTCGCATTCGCCCGGCAACGAGCAGCGCGACTACTGGGGATCGGAATCGGCGGATCGGGAGGGCAGCCGCAACACGATTGGCATCAAGAGCGCCGCTATCGATAAGCTGGTCGACAAGGTGGTGTTTGCAAAGGATCGTGCGGAACTGGTGGCGGCCACGCGGGCGCTCGACCGGGCTCTTCTGTGGAACTTCTACCTCGTGCCGCAGTGGCACTATCCTTATGACCGTGTTGCGGTCTGGGATATCTATGGACGGTCTTCCGTCCTGCCGTCTCAGAGCCCCGTTAATGTCAGCGCCTGGTGGATTGATCCGGCGAAGGCTGATGCGGTGAAGGCCGCGCGTGGCAAGTGAGGAGGCTCCGTCACGGTTTCGCCCGTCTCTTCGCCGCTGCGGGGTTCGTGGGGCTCGCGGCTCTGCCAGCCCTGGCTGGAGAGAGTCACGGGTTGTCCATGTTCGGCGAGCTGAAGTATCCGGCGGAGTTTACGCACTTCGAGTACGTGAACCCGGATGCGCCCAAAGGCGGCAAGGTCTCCCAGGTTGGGCCTGCCGGTCGGCTGACCTTCGACAGCTTCAACGACTTCATCTTGAAGGGCGACCGCGCCCAGGGGCTCGAACTCCTCTACGACAGCCTGATGACGCGCGCTTTCGACGAGCCCGACGCCGTCTATGGACTGGTCGCAAAGTCTGTGGAGGTAGCGCCCGACATGATGTCGGCCACCTTCAAGCTGCGCCCCGAAGCCAAATTCGCTGATGGCACACCGCTGACTGCGACGGACGTTGTCTTCTCCTTCGAAACGCTGAAGACAAAAGGGCATCCCAGCTACCGCATCATTCTGCGCGACGTCGAGTCCGCTGCGGCGGTTGATAGCCGTACCGTGCGCTACGTCTTCAAGGGTGACTTGGTGCGCTCGCTGCCGCTTGAAGTGGCGCAGTTGCCGGTCCTGCCGAAAGCCTACTATGAAACGCGCAACTTCGAGGCGACGTCTCTGGAGCCGCCGCTCGGTTCCGGCCCCTACAAGATCGGCACGTTCAGCCAGGGCAAGTTCGTGAGCTACGTGCGGCGGAACGACTACTGGGCGAAGGACCTGCCGGTGAACCGCGGGCGCTTCAACTTCGATGAGGTCCGCTACGACTATTTCCGCGATCGCAATCTGGAGCTGGAGGCTCTGTTCGCCAACACGATCGACTTCCGCGAGGAATTCACATCCAAGGACTGGGCGACGGGCTATGACAAGCCGATGGTGAAGGACGGCCGCGTGCAGAAACTGTCATTGCCGGACGAAACGCCCTCTGGGGCGCAGGGCTTCTTCCTCAATACCCGCCGCGAGCTTTTCAAGGACATCCGCGTTCGCAAGGCCCTCGATCTCGCGTTCGATTTCGAGTGGAGCAACCGCAACCTCTTCTTCGGGCTCTACACGCGCACGGCCAGCTTCTTCGAGAACTCCGACATGAAGGCAACGGGCCTGCCTTCGCAGGAGGAGATCGAGCTGTTGGAGCCCTTTCGCGAAACCCTGTCCAAGGACGTCTTCGGCGAGCCTTATGCGCCGCCGATGACGGATGGTTCCGGCGTGCCGCGCGAGAACCTCCGCCAGGCTGTGGGGCTGCTGAAGGAGGCCGGCTGGACGCTCGATCCGTCAAATCGCACGCTTAAGAACGCGGCCGGAAAACCGCTGGCATTCGAGATACTGCTGGAGTCGGCGGCGTTCGAACGAATTGCCGGACCCTACGTCAAAAACCTCAAGAGTATAGGGATCAATGCCACTATGCGGCGTGTCGATCCGGCGCAATATGAGCTGCGCATGAAAACTTTCGACTTCGACATGACGGTCGAACGCTACAGCCTTCGTCTTGCGCCGGGCGCGGAGTTGAAGAACTTCTGGGGTTCCGAGGCGGCTACGACAGACGGCAGCTTCAATCTTGCCGGCATATCAGAACCGTCGGTGGATGCACTTGCTGACCGCGTGCTCAAAGCCAGCAGCCGGGCGGAACTTGTCACGGCCACCCGGGCACTCGATCGCGTGCTCCGCGCCGGCCACTACTGGGTGCCGCACTGGTACAAGGCGTCGCACCATTTGGCCTTCTGGAACAAATTTTCCTGGCCCGATGTGAAGCCGCGTTACGACCGGGGTGCCCTGTCGACGTGGTGGTACGATGAAGCGAAAGCTGCAAAACTGAAGAGCCAATGACGGCTCACTCACCGGAAGAGCGCAATTAGCCATGGCCGCCTATCTCTTGAAGCGAGTGCTGCTCATCTTCCCGACCCTGCTCGGGATAATGCTGATCAGCTTCGTCATCATACAGTTCGCACCGGGCGGGCCCGTGGAGCGCGTCATTGCACAGCTGTCCGGAACCGGCGTGGGCGCCACGGAGCGGTTCGGCGGCGGCGGCGGAGAATTGGCGGGAGGCGGCGCGAGCGCCCAGGCGGGGCAGGGCGGAGCGGAGTCTATGAATTCCGCCTACCGCGGTGCGCAGGGTCTCGATCCGGAATTCATCAAGAGCCTCGAGAAGCAGTTCGGCTTCGACAAGCCCGCACACGAGCGCTTCCTACTGATGATAAAAAACTACCTCACGTTCAACTTCGGCCAGAGCTACTTTCGCGACATATCCGTCATCGATCTCATCAAGGAGAAGCTGCCGGTCTCGGTCTCGCTCGGGTTGTGGATGACGGTTCTCACTTACCTCATCTCCATCCCGCTCGGCATTCGCAAGGCAGTGCGGGACGGTGAGCCGTTCGATACCTGGACCAGCACGGTGCTCGTCATCGGGTATGCGGTCCCGGGCTTTCTGGTGGCGGTTCTCCTTCTCGTGGTCTTTGCTGGCTCGTCATTTTTCCAGTGGTTTCCCTCTCGGGGCCTCGTCTCCGACAACTGGAGCGAGCTTTCGACCTTCGGCAAGATCGTGGACTATTTCTGGCATCTGGCTTTGCCGCTGACGGCACTGGCGCTTGGCACCTTTACTACCATGGCGTTTTTGACCAAAAACTCCTTCCTCGATGAAATCCGAAAGCAGTACGTGACGACGGCGCGGGCCAAGGGCCTCAACGAGCGCGAGGTGCTCTACGGACACGTCTTCCGCAACGCGATGCTCCTTATCATCGCGGGTTTCCCAGCGGCCTTCATCGGTGCGTTCTTCTCCGGCTCGCTCCTCATCGAGACGATCTTCTCGCTCGACGGGCTGGGGCTGCTCGGCTTCGAATCCGTGATCAATCGCGATTATCCGGTGGTGTTCGCGACGCTTTACATCTTTTCTCTCGTCGGCCTGTTGATGAACCTTCTGTCCGACTTCATCTACACCCTCGTCGATCCCCGCATCGACTTCGAGAGCCGGGAGGTCTGATCGCATGACCGTCTCCAGCCTCGATCCGGCACTTGCAAAAACCGGTGCGCCGACGCTCGCGCAGCGCCTCGCCTTCTGGCGGGGCGTGGAGCTGTCTCCTATTAATCGCCGCCGCTGGGAAAACTTCAAGGCCAACAGGCGTGGCTACTGGAGTTTGTGGATCTTCGGGATCCTGTTCGGCATCTCGCTGTTCGCCGAGTTCGTGGCCAACGATCGCCCCATCATCATGAGCTACAAGGGCGAGATCTTGATGCCTGTGTTCGTCGACTATCCGGAAGAGAAGTTCGGAGGCTTTCTCGCCGTAACCGACTATCGAGATCCGGTGATACTGCAGGAGATAGAGGAGAACGGCTGGGCTATCTGGCCGCCGATCGCCTTCTCCTATGACACAATCAACAAGGACTATCCCACCCGCGCGCGCGCCGACGGCAGCTGCACGGAGACCAAGGACGGCGTGGAGCGGCCGAGCGGCATCGGCTTTCCGGCACCCCCGCAGTGGGCGTCGAGCACCAAGCTCTGTCCGGCGCCCGAGGATCAGCTCGCCCGCTTCCATGCGCTCGGCAACACGAATTGGTTGGGAATCGATGATCAGGGCCGAGATGTGCTGGCGCGCATCATCTACGGGTTCCGGATCTCGATCATCTTCGGCCTGATACTCACCATCCTGGCCTCTGCCATCGGTGTCGCTGCGGGCGCCGTGCAAGGATACTTCGGCGGCCGGGTAGACCTTATCTTTCAGCGGTTTCTGGAAATCTGGTCGTCCATCCCAGAACTTTATGTGTTGCTCATCATCTCGTCTGTGCTGATCCCCGGGTTCTGGACGCTGCTTCTTGTGCTGCTCGCTTTCCAATGGACCTCGCTGGTCGGCATCGTCCGTGCGGAGTTCCTGCGCGGGCGCAATTTCGAATATATCCGGGCCGCACGTGCGCTGGGGCTCTCCGATACGACCATCATGTGGAAGCATCTCTTGCCCAACGCAATGGTGGCGACGCTGACGTTCCTGCCCTTCCGCCTGTCCGGCTCCGTGGCACTCTTGACCGCGCTCGACTTCCTGGGGCTCGGCCTGCCGCCGGGATCGCCGTCGTTGGGCGAGCTGCTGCTGCAGGGCAAGAAATATCTCGACGCGCCCTGGCTTGGCCTCTCGGGATTCATTCTCGTGGCGCTCATGCTTTCGCTGTTGATTTTCGTCGGCGAGGCGGTGCGCGATGCGCTTGACCCTAAGAAGACGTTCCGCTGAGGAGATGATGATGACCAAGGCGGATACGACCACCAAACCGGTTGCGCCCGAAGTGGCGCCGGGCGATTCGATCAAGACGCTGATCGACATCCGCGATCTGCAGGTCGCGTTCCGGTCGGGTTCCACGGATTCCCTAGCCGTAAAGGGTGTCAGCTTCCACATCGGCAAGGGCGAGACCGTGGCCCTTGTTGGCGAGTCGGGCTCGGGCAAAAGCGTCTCGGCGCTCTCGATCATGAAGCTGCTGCCCTATCCGGCGGCCTCGCATCCTGGCGGCAGGATCCTGTTCGAAGGCAAGGAACTCATCGGTGCCTCGGAGGAGGAGATGCAGAAGGTGCGCGGCAACCGCATCTCCATAATCTTCCAGGAGCCAATGACGTCGCTCAATCCTTTGCATACAATTGAAAAGCAGGTTGGCGAAGTTTTGAGAGTGCACCGCGGACTGGACGAATCAGCCGTGCGCACACGCGTCGTGGAGCTACTGCGTAAGGTGGGCATTCGTGACCCCGAGACACGTCTTGCCGACTATCCCCACCAGTTGTCCGGCGGCCAGCGCCAGCGCGTGATGATCGCAATGGCACTCGCCAACGAACCGGACCTGCTCATTGCAGACGAGCCGACGACGGCGCTCGATGTCACCATCCAGGCGCAGATTCTGGAGCTCTTGGCCGATCTGAAGCAGGAGTTCGGCCTTTCGATGCTGCTCATTACGCATGATCTTGGCATCGTGCGGCGCATGGCCGATCGCATCTACGTGATGCGTCATGGTGAGATCGTCGAGGAGGGTCGCACGGAGGCGCTGTTCGAGGATGCCAAGCACCCCTACACACGCCATCTCATCGAGTCGGAGCCTAAGGGCCGGGCCGTACCCGCGCCAGCCAGTGCTCCCATGCTCGTGGAGACCGATAATCTCAAAGTCTGGTTCCCTATCAAGCGCGGACTTCTGCGCCGGACGGTCGACTACATTAAGGCGGTCGACGGCGTCTCGCTCAAGGTGCGCGAAGGAGACACGCTGGGTGTCGTGGGCGAATCCGGGTCCGGCAAGACGACGCTTGGCCTTGCGCTTCTCCGGCTCATCTCGTCCGAGGGGCCGATCGTCTACCGCGGTCAGCGCATCGATGAGCTGAACTCCAAGGAGATGCGTCCGCTTCGGAAGGAGATGCAGATCGTCTTCCAGGATCCCTACGGTTCTCTCTCACCCCGCCTGTCTGTGGCGCAAATCATCGAAGAAGGCCTTCAGATCCAAGCGCCGGAATTGAGCTACGAAGAGCGACGCGAAAAGGTGTGCCATGCCTTGAAGGAGGTGGGCCTGGATCCCGATACGCTTGACCGCTATCCGCATGAGTTCTCCGGCGGTCAGCGACAGCGCATCGCGATCGCGCGCGCCATGGTTCTGGAGCCGAAGTTCGTCATGCTCGATGAGCCAACCAGCGCCCTCGACCAGAGCGTGCAGGCGCAGATCGTGGAACTCCTGCGGCAACTGCAGCGCAAGCACGGGCTCGGCTACTTGTTTATCAGTCACGACCTCAGGGTTGTGCGCGCCCTCTGCAACGATGTCATCGTCTTGCGCAATGGCAAGGTCGTCGAGACCGGCAGCGCGGAGGAGATCTTCACGGCGCCCAAGGAAGATTATACCCGGGCGCTGCTGGCGGCTGCTTTCGATCTCAGAGTTATCAATAGGGGGGCCACGGCGGTCTGATCGTGCCTGGTGCAGGCGCAACGTAAGTCAATTTCTAAACCTCGACCGCCACTCACGCTTGACCTCGCCTTGCGACCCGGCAATGTGCCTGTGGCGCGGAGTGTCCGCGCCGTTATCCTCTCGACCTGAAGCGCGGAATGGCCGGAGCCCTCCTGAATACGATGCGACTCGCCAAGGCTGGCGTGGTTCTCGCGAGCCACAGCGTCCGCTTTGTGCCCAAGGGCACGCCCGAGCCGCTGCCGTTCAAGTTGGCGCGCTGGGCGACACTGCCGATCCGTGTCGTCGCTGCGCCCTTCCAGATTGGCAAGCCGCGAGAGCAGCGCCTGTCGCGCGCGCTCGCGGCGCTCGGCCCGTCCTACATCAAGCTCGGCCAGTTCCTGGCAACGCGCGGTGACATCATCGGGCCTGAGCTGCAGGGTGATCTCAAGCACCTGCAGGATCGAATGCCGGCTTTCTCCATGGCGGAAGCGCGGCGGGCGATCGAGTCCTCCCTGGGTGGCCGCCTCGAAGATCACTTTGTGGAATTCGGTCCCCCTGTGGCCGCTGCATCCATCGCCCAGGTGCATAAGGCCGTGGTGCTTGAGAGCGGCGAACGCCGCACCGTGGCGGTCAAAATCCTGCGCCCTGGCATCGAAAAGCGTTTCAAGCGCGATCTGGACAGCTACTTCTTTGCCGCGCGTACGATCGAGCGGTGGCACAAGCCCTCTCGCCGCCTAAGGCCTGTGGCGGTGGTGGAGAATCTTGAGCGCACCACTGAACTCGAGATGGACCTCCGGCTCGAGGCGGCCGCAATGTCGGAGATGGCGGAGAATCTTCAGCCCGGCGAGGGGTTCCGTGTGCCTGCTGTCGACTGGCGGCGCACGGCCAAGCGCGTGCTGACCACAGAGTGGATCGACGGCATTCCCATCGGCGAAAAAGCGGCGCTGGCGGCTGCCGGACACGACGTACATGCGCTCGGCATGACGGTTATCCGTTCGTTCCTGATGCACGCCATGCGAGACGGCTTTTTCCACGCCGACATGCATCAGGGCAATCTGTTCGTGGATAAGGCCGGTACGGTGGTGGCGGTCGACTTCGGCATCATGGGCCGGCTCGGCCCACGCGAGCAGCGGTTCCTGGCGGAGATTCTCCACGGTCTCATCACGCGCGATTACCGCCGTGCGGCTGAGGTGCACTTCTGGGCCGGCTATGTGCCGCCCCACCATCCCGTCGAGGTTTTCGCCCAAGCCCTTCGCGCTATCGGCGAGCCCATCCACGGCAAGACGGCTTCCGAGATCTCAATGGCGGATCTTCTCGGCCAGCTCTTCGCCTACACCGACGTCTTCGACATGCAGACACGGCCGGAGTTGATTCTCCTGCAGAAGAGCATGGTGATCGTGGAGGGCGTGGCGCGCAGTCTGAACCCATCCCTCAACATGTGGGTTGCGGCTGAGCCGATCGCCAAAGACTGGGTCGAAAGCAACCTAAGCGTTATGGGGCGTCTCAAGGATGTGGGCGACAGCGCTGCTATCCTTGCCAAGCTGGCCGCCGACCTGCCGGTCTTCTTGACGAGCGCGGAGCGAGCGGTGACCGCGCTGGGCGTCATGGCGGAAGGCGGTGTTCGCCTGGACGATGAAACCATCGAGCGTCTTGCACAGAAACAGAGCCGTCATGGGCGATGGCGGACGGCGGCGTTGTGGGTCGCCGCCATCGCACTTGCCGTCCTGGCCCTGGGCCAGGCTGGGATCATCGGCCCCTAGCGCGGGTTAGTCGTCGCACTTGAAGCGGATGGTCGCGAACGGGACGTTCAGGCGGCAGTCGCCGTTGCCCGTCTTTTTCAGACCATACCCAGTTTCGCGCTCCAGATCGGCCAACCGCTTCGCGATCTTGCCCATGTTAATCCCGTCCTCGGGCGACCCGGCGTCCTCCGTCTCAGCGATGTCGGCGTCGGAATCCGCCGGTCCGGTGGTCTCGCCGGCGGCCGGAGACTCGACCTCTGCCGTGGTCTCCTCGGCAGGGGCTGGAGACGGTGTCGCGGCCGTCTTTGCGGTTTCGGCCGGCGCCGGTCCCGATGGGGGCGTGGTTACCGCCGTGTCGGCCTTTGCAACGTCTTTGCCTGCCTCTTCGACCTTCTCCGGGCTGCTTGCTGCCGGAGGCATGACAGGTTTGGTCGCTGGCGCGACGGTCTTGGTTTCCGGCGACGGCTCGGTCTTCGTTTCTGTCTTGGCGATCGTCTCGGACGCATCGCAACGCACGAGATCCGCCGGGGCTGGTTTCCAGATCATGGTGCGCGAGAACAGCTTGGTTCCCGCGTAACCCTTGACCCGCAGGTTGCCGTTGGCGAGCGGCTTCAGCTCCACGTCATATTTCTTCTTTTTCTCGGGGCTGTAGATCCAGCCACCATCCCATAGACCGGAGCCCATCTGGCGCGCCTCGCCGATGATCTGACGGCCGCAGCCCTTACTGTCGCTCGTGTCCTTGACCCAGACGACATGGCCGCAGAGCCCGTTGCCGCATGGCTTGATCTCAATGGCGCCGCGGCCTGTGTCGTTCAACCAGACGCCCGTCGGGTCGCCGGCGGCCTGGACCGGGGCAAGCGAAAGGAGGGTCAGGCCCAACCCCGCGATAATGGATGTCGATCGAATTGCAGGCATGGGAACCTCACTGACTTGAATTCATGGGCCCGCACACGCGGAAAGCCCCCCTCAAGGGAACCCACCCGCCAGCGGAATATCCCACAGCTACGCCGGCAGGAAAACCTACGCTGTTCCCGCGGTTACACCAGCAAGGCGTACAAAATAAGAAAGCCGGATACGCCCCCCAGCGTATCCGGCTTTCTCCCCCGCTGCCAAGCTATTGAGCAGGCAGAGAAAATTGCATTTTTCAGGTCTCGGCGGATTCCGTGTCCGAGGCGGCCGGCGCCGCAATCGCCGGGGTTGCCGGCTCAGCGACATCGCGCTCGCGGCGGCGGGCCTGAGGCGGCTGGAAGGCCCGGCGCGCATGGAATTCGCAGTAAGGCAGGCCAGGAACCTTGGTTTTGCCGCAGAAATGGAAGTCTGCCATCTGAGGATCCCCGATCGGCCAGCGGCAGTGACATTCAGCCAGGGTCTGGATGGTCTTACGCTCCTTCTCCGGGATCACCAGTTCTTCGACCGCCGGCTGGAAAGGCTCCGCATGCGGCTCATAAAGCGCTCGCAGCGCCGGGTTCCCCACGGTTGCGAAGCGACCCTTGGCCATACGCTTGGCGGCCGCAGCAGCGGCAGCTCTCGGACGGGGCCGGTGAGACTTCATGCGCGAGGTGGTGGCGCGGCCTGACAGTCCGAGGCGGTGAACCTTGCCGATCACAGCGTTTCGGGTGACTCCCCCGAGCCGGCTTGCAATCTGACTGGCACTGAGACCCTCCGCCCACAGCTTCTTCAGCTGCTCGACACGCTCATCGTTCCAGCCCATAGCTTGAAGCTCCATAATAATCATCCTCCAGCGGCGCGCTAAAGCCCTCGGCGGGGCGCACACCGGCACTAACGGGTCTCGCCCGTTTCGGAGCCTCGGCCGGAGCACACGAATGCGCACAACGGCGGACGCCGGACTTGGACTAAGACCGCGAACGAACGCTTGACTGAGAAACGCTGGGACTAACGCACGCGAACAAAGGGAGGCGTTACAACTTCGCCTCGTTTACGCGTGCCGGACACGAGAACTAACATGAGGGTCGCGAGTGACGCCGCGACATGTCGTGGCCGGACTTCAATAACCTACTACGAGTAGTTTTCCGTCTACAAGGATTGCCGGGTCCGCTCTCGGGCGTTGACAGAGACAAGTGGCACGAACGCCACACGGCGATTCGCCAAGCCCGCAAATCTCAGCGCCTGTTGGAGGCTGTCCCCGGAAAATAGAGGGCCGCAGCTGAATCGTTGGAGGGTGTGGCGCGTTGACAGTGGGGCCGCGCACGCGTATCTACCCCGCTTCCCGTGGCCGCCGGAAAAGGCGGCTTTTTTGATTTCTGGGTGTCGAGGGAACCCGCGATGGCAAGGCCGCGCGAGGAGCCAATGCAGGTCGATACGCTGGTGGCTGGAGAGGGTCCCTCACCGGCGGTCATGGGCACGTATGCCCGTCAGAACCTGGTGTTCGCCCGCGGCGAGGGCTCCTGGCTTTTTTCCCAGAGCGGCGAAGCTTACCTCGACTTCGGCTGCGGAGTCGCGGTCAACGCCCTGGGCCACTGCCATCCCCGTCTGGTCGCGGCTCTGACCGAGCAGGCCCACAAGCTTTGGCACACATCAAACCTCTATCGGGTAGCCGGTCAGGAGGCGCTGGCCGCGCGGCTGACAGAGGTCACGTTCGCCGACAAGGTTTTCTTCTGTAATTCGGGGGCGGAGGCTTGCGAGGGCGCGATTAAGGCTGCCCGCCGTTATCACTATGCGAAAGGCAACCCGGATCGCTGGCGCATTGTCACGTTCGAGGGAGCCTTTCATGGCCGGACGCTGGCAACCATCGCAGCCGGCGGGAATGCCAAGTACCTGGAAGGTTTCGGTAGGCCTGCGGGCGGTTTCGATCAGGTCCCGTTCAGCGATCTGGAGGCCGTGCACTCCATGGTCTGCCCGGAGACGGCGGCGATCATGATCGAGCCGATCCAGGGCGAGGGCGGCGTTCGCAGGTTTTCCGACGATTTCCTGAGGGCCTTGCGCGATCTGTGCGATGATCACGGCCTGCTTCTCATCTGCGACGAGGTTCAATCCGGCATGGGCCGGACGGGACGGCTGTTCGCCCACGAGTGGGCCGGGATCAGCCCTGACATTATGGCAGTGGCTAAGGGGCTCGGCGGCGGGTTCCCAGTCGGTGCCGTGCTCGCGACTGATGAAGCGGCCCGGGGGCTGACGCCCGGCACGCACGGCTCCACGTTTGGCGGCAATCCACTGGCGACCGCAGTCGGTCTCGCCGTTCTTGAGACGATGATGGAGCCGGGCTTTCTGGATACGGTCAGGCAGCGATCGAACCGGCTCGCCCAGGGGCTTGCACAGCTGAAGGATGAATTCCCGGCGACTGTTCTGGAGGTTCGCGGACAGGGTCTGCTGCTGGGATTGAAGCTTGCGCCGCCGGTTGCGGATGCCGTGCAGGCCGCCATCGGCGAGAAGCTTTTGACCGTTGGCGCCAGCGATAACGTTCTGCGCGTGCTGCCTCCGCTTAATGTCTCCGACGCCGAGATCGTTGATGGTCTCGATCGTCTGCGCCGTGCGTTTGCGCGTCTCAGCGTTTCCAATTCCTGACAATCCAGAAAGAAGAACGGGCCCATCACTATGGCCAAGGCTACAGCCGTCAGACATTTTCTCGACATCGACCGCCTGGATTCCAAGACGCTGCGGCGGATTATCGACAATGCGCATGCCATGAAGGCTGCGGGTCGCAAGACGCCCGTCAAGCTGCGGCCCAAGGGGGTCGACGACAAGGTGCTGCTTCTTATTTTCGAGAAGCCATCGACGCGCACCCGCGTCTCGTTTGATATCGCCATGCGCCAGCTCGGCGGATCGTCGCTGGCGCTCAACCACACGGACCTTCAGCTCGGCCGGGGCGAGAGCATCGCCGATACAGCGCGCGTCCTGTCACGCTACGGCGACGCGATCATGATCCGCGCCAATTCCCACGAGACGCTTGTGGAACTCGCGGAACATGCGTCCATTCCCATCATCAACGGGCTGACCGACCGCACGCATCCCTGTCAGATCATGGCCGACATCATGACTTTCGAGGAGCACATCGGCCCCATCAAGGGGCGCACGGTCGCCTGGGTCGGAGATGGCAATAACGTGGCCGTCTCCTGGATGCATGCTGCCGCGCGCTTCGGCTTCACCCTGCGGCTCGCTTGCCCCGAGGAATTGATGCCGGAGAAGCCCTACCTCGACTGGGCGAAGCGCGAGAAGGCGGCAATTTCCGTCGGTATCGATCCTGTAAAAGCCGTGCGTGGCGCCGATTGCGTCGTAACGGATACCTGGGTTTCGATGGGCCAGTCGGATGCCACGCGACGCAAGCAGATCCTAAAGCCCTATGCCGTAACCGAAACCCTGATGGCGAAGGCCGCGAAGGGCGCGATCTTCATGCATTGTCTACCCGCTTACCGCGGCCACGAGGTGAGCGAAGCCGTTCTCGAAGGCCCGCAGTCGGTCGTGTTCGACGAAGCCGAGAACCGCCTGCATGCGCAGAAGGCCGTGCTGGCATGGTGCCTCGGGGTCGATTGAGGATTGCGAGCCGATGACGGCGGCAGAAAGAGACGCAGGTTCGACAGCCCGTACCGCAGCGCCGGGACAGGATAATCTCGTACTGCCGTTCTCCACCGACAAGTCTGGGATCCGGGGCCGTCTCGTGCGCATGGGGTCCGTGGTCGACACGATCCTCTCCCGCCATGCCTATCCCGATGCGGTGAGCGAGGCATTGGGTCAGGCCATTGCTCTGACAGCTATGCTCGGTCAGCCGCTGAAGCACGGCGGACGCCTTGGCCTGCAGACGCGCACTGACGGAGCCATCCGCTTTCTGCTCGCCGACTATGAGGCGCCGGGCCGACTGCGCGGCTATGCGAGCTTCGATCCCGACCGCATCGCGGCGATGGGCCCGAGACCCGCTCAGGGCGATTTGATTGGGTCGGGCCACCTCGCCATGACGCTGGAGCGTTTCGGCGACGAGGACCGCTATCAGGGCATTGTCGCGCTGGAGGGCCAGAGCCTCGGAGCGGCCGCACTCACCTACTTCCGGCAGTCGGAGCAATTGCCGAGCTACGTTCGGCTTGCGGTAGCGCGCCACCGCGTGGCCGGCGGTGACGGCTGGCATTGGAGGGCGGGCGGCCTTCTCATCCAGCATCTGACCGCCGACGTGGAGGATGACGATTCTCCTTCCGCTCCCCAGGATCAGGAGGATTGGCAGAGGGCGCGGATCCTCGCGGCAAGCGTCGAGGATCATGAACTGATCGATCCGACGCTGTCACCCGAGCGGCTTCTTTTCCGGCTCTTCAACGAGGAAGACGTGCGCGTCTACCCTGGGCAAGCGCTCGATGCGCGTTGCCGCTGTTCGCGCGAACGGGTGCAGATGTTTCTCTCCCGGTTCACGCAGGAGGATCTGGAAGGATTGCGCGAGCCTGACGGCGGTATCTCCGTCACATGCGAGTTCTGTAATACCCGCTACGTCTTCCCGCCCGAGAACCCCTGATAAAGACGAGACCTTCCGTCCGCGCTCAGTCGTCGCGCTCGCGCGCGTAGCTTATGATGGACAGGAACCGGATCGGCAGCTTCACAAGTTCTTCCGGCCCATGCGGGGCATCCGCGTCGAAGAACAGGCTGTCGCCCGGGCGCATGGTGTAGAGCTTATCTCCGTGCCGGTACACGACCTCGCCCTCCAGCATGTACAGGAACTCCAGTCCGGAATGCTGGAAGAGAGGGAAGACGTCCGACTCCTCGGTCAGCGTGATCATGTAGGGCTCGACGACGAGGCCCGTGTTGCTGCCGCCGGAAAATCCGAGCAGCTGATACTGGTGTCCAGCGCGCGTACCGCGACGCTCGATGACGAGGCCCTGTCCAGCCTGGACGAAAACGGCATCACGTTTTTCTTCGAAGCGGCGGAAAAGCGCGGTCACAGGCACGCCGAGCGCGCGTGAGAGCCGCTGCAATGTCGTCAGGGAAGCGGAGGTGACGCCATTCTCGATCTTCGACAGCATGCCGAGCGAAAGGCCCGTGGCGCGGGCGAGATCAGAAACGGTGATGCCAAGCTTCTTGCGGAAGGCACGGACCTCGCGCCCGATGGCGACTTCGAGAATGTTGTCGCGTGCGCCGGTAAGCGCATGGGGGTCCTGGCCAAGTGAAACGGGCGCGCCGGTCTCGTCGATGACATCGTCGGGCTGTTCCGGCAGAACCCGCTCCGCGGGGGCCGGAAGTTCTGAACGGTGTTCCTTACGCAGAGATGCGACGTTGGACGAGGCGGCTTTTTCTTTGTCCGGCGCAGTCCCCAGGCCTTTCTTCATCCGCTTTCCAAGTCTCTTGCAATTCTTTGGCATACTAACTGGCTGCCGAACTCCTGGGCAGCGTCAGTCAGGCACTGCAAGAAGTACAAGGCCGAGGCGCTATCGGCAAGGATATGAAAAGAAAGGACACCTCCGAGATCGGCGCGGGTTACAATTGCGGAGATCTTGGCCACCGAGGTCTGGGCGATGGACAGGTCCGGAAACTTTTCGGCCCTTAGATCGATGGCGCATATTTTTGCGAATAATTCCGGGGCCTTGGCTCCCGTCACGAGAAACCAGGCATGGCTGTCCCGGCGAAGCAGTGGATAGGTCCGCTCGCCGTCTTCAAGCCGCCAGCTGTCGTGCATCTGATTCAATCGGGCCCCATCGCCCGAGAGCGGCCCGAGCAGGATTACCTCACCCGGTGCCAGGACGAGGCACAGTCCTCCATCCGGCTGGCGGAAGGCGCGATTGGGTTGCGCCTCGACGGTCACCCCGCGTTTCTGCATAGCGGCGATCGTCTCGCGGCCCTTGAAGCCCAGGCGCGGCAGTGGCGACAGATCCGCTATGGCCAGTTGCCGGGCAGCCTCGACCGAACCCAGGCCATCGGAAATTGCCGCGTCGCCGATCGATAACCAGCGGGCCCCCGCCTTATTGAGAGCCGGTAACAGTGGCGTGCGCCGCAGGTGCTGTTGGGGCGTCGTCATGTCGGTACTCATCTCAGATGTCCTGGCGCGCGTTGTCGGGATCATAGAATGGGGTGGGGACGACTTCCGCGCTCACCATACTGCCGTCATCGACGCGGATATCGAAGCGCTGCCCGTTCTCGCACATGTCGGAAGGCAGATAGGCGAGGCCCACAACCTTGCCCAGGGTCGGTGATCTCGCCACTGAGGTGACGCGACCGGCGATGGTGCCATTTCGGATCACGAGGTGGCACTCTTTTGGCGCCGTTGCTGATGAGTCCGTTAGGGCGAAACCGACTAGCTTGCGGGTAATGCCCTTCGTCGCCTGGATTTCGATGGAACGCTTGCCGACGTAGAATGGCTTCTTCTTGGCGAGTGCCCATTCCATGCCCGCTTCGATGGGGTTCGTCAGGCCGTCGGTGTCCTGGCCGACTATGATGTGCCCCTTCTCCAGTCGCAGGATACGCTGGGCTTCCACGCCAAATGGTTTCAACCCGTGGGGCTTTCCGGCTTCCATCAGCTTGTCCCAGAGTGCCTCACCCATCCCCGAAGGGCAGTGGATCTCGTAGCCTGCCTCGCCCACGAAGCCGACGCGCAGGATGCGAACGGGAATGCCGGCGAGGGTCCCCGTCCGGACCCCCATGTAGGGGAAAGCCTCTTTGGAGAAGTCGATATCGCTCTGGAGCGACTGGATGATCTCGCGCGCCTTCGGGCCGGCGAGATTGACGCCTGAATAGGCCGCCGTCACGTTCGCCACATCGACATCCATCTTCCACTGCGCGTTGAACCAGGTCATCGAGCGGTAGACCTGATCGACGGCGCTTGTCGTGGCGGTGACGTAGTAGTGGTTCTGGTGCAGGCGGCAGGCGACGCCATCGTCGATAACGACCCCGGTGATGTCGGTCATCAGCGTATAGCGGGCGCGGCCGACAGGCTGCTTCTCGTAGGCCCAGGTATACATCCGGTCGACGAAGGCGGCCGCATCGGGGCCGCGGATGTCCAGGCCGCCGAGTGTCGAAACGTCGATCAGGCCGGCGGCATTGCGCACGGAGCGGATCTCGGCCTCGATGGCCTGTTCGGCGCCGTCCTTTGGTCCATAGTACGCCGGGCGCAACCACAGACCTGCCGTCATCATTTGGGCGCCGAGTTCCACATGTCGGTGGTGCATGGCCGTCAAACGCGTCGGCTCGAAGGCGCGACCGGCCATGTGGGCAAACTTCTCAGGCACGAGCGGCGGACGGAATGTGGTGGTGCCGATGCTCGCGAGCGATTTGCCGGTTACAGCGCCGACGATGCGGATGGTGTTGAGATTGGCGTGCCGTCCCTGGCTGGGGCCGAGGCCAGCGGTGGAATAGCGTTTGACGAGTTGAATGTCGTCGTAGCCGTCCTTCACCGAGTTGACGATGTCCTTGATCGTCAGGTCTTCGTCGAGGTCGATGAATTCCTTGCCCTTGTCGTTCTTGAAGATCGGGTAGGGATGTGTGATGGCCGAAGCTCCCGCGTCGTCCGTCGCGGGGGGATCGCCGGCCGCATCGCCACCGGCCCGGCGTGCGGCCCAGGCGCCGAGCGCGCGAGCCTGCTCGCCGACGGCGGCTTCAGTCCACACACCCGCCGCACTGCCGGCCAGCGAAACGCCCTCTGGCAGGTTGACGGCGCGATGCATGTTAATGGCGTCGTCGTAGACAACCTTGGCTCCCGCATGGCTGGCCAGATTGAGAGCTGGTGAAAATCCAACGCTGACGAGAACCACGTCGCAGGAGATCCAATCGGTCACAGAGGCGTTCTTGCCCTGGCCCGTCACCGACGCAACGCCGACGCTTTCGACACGCAGATAGCCCTTGGCATCGACAAGCGTGGAATTTGTCACGATGCGCACACCGCGTTCCCGAACGGCTTCCACGGCCGGGCTGGCGGTCGCGCCGAGATCGACGACGGCGCCGACGTCAACGCCCGCATCGAGAAGGTCGAGCGCCGCTTCGTAGCCGAAGCGGTTCGACGTCGCGACGACGGCGCGATGGCCTGGTCGTACGCCGTACAGGCGCATCAGGCGCTGGGCGGCGGTTGCGAACAGGATTCCAGGCCGGTCGTTATTGCGGAATACGAGAGGCTGGTCGAAGCTGCCCGCGGCGATGATCGTCTGACGTGTCCGGATCTTGTAAAGCCGGTTGCCGCCAATCGCGGCGGCCCAGCCATCCGTGAAGAGGCCGGAGACGACTGTTTCCGAGAATATTTTGAGGTTGGGCAGCGCGCGTGCCTTGTCGACCAGGGTGCGGCGCAGGGTGTCGGCGGCCTCGCGACTTGCACCCAGGCGTCCATAAAGGAGCGAGCCGCCGAGCTCCCGGCCTTCATCGATAAGGAGCGTTTCGGCGCCGGCTTCTGCTGCGGCGATGGCAGCCTCCAGCCCCGCGGGCCCGCCGCCGACGACCAGCACATCGGCAAACAGATACGCCTTATCATAATACTTGTGCTCAGCCCGAGGGTCGAGCTTTCCGAGGCCGGCCATGATGCGGATCGGCCGCTCGAAGAACTTCCACGAGCCTGCCGGGCGGAAGAACGTCTTGTAATAGAACCCGACCGGCAGGAACCGGGAGAAGTAGTCGATGACCGAATAGGCATCGCGCTCGAGCGAGCCGAGTCGATTGATGGAGGTAACCGCGAGCCCGTTTGAGACAGGATGGAGATCGGCGCGCACGTTAGGCTCGTCGGCGACCTGTACAAGTGTGTTGGCGTCGAGCCCGGTCATGGTGAGCGCGCCGCGTGGGCGATGGTACTTGAAGGAGCGCGACAGCAGAACCTGCCCGGCGCCATAGAGCGACGAGGCGATGACGTCGCCGTGGTAGCCGTTGAAGAGCCGCCCGTCGAACGTGAAGGAGACGGGCCGCGTCCGGTCGATCAGCAGCCCGAAGCCGGGTTTTTCGATGCGGCTGGATGAAGATCCGCTCATTCGGAGGCTGCTCCATTGTCGCTGGCATCGGTCTCAGGCGCCTTCGTGCGCGCCAGGAATGCGTCGTAAGTCATGGTTTCGAGGACCTCGTCGGTCAGCGTGTTGCGCCGGGCAATGAACCAGTAGTTGGTGGGCGCATGCAGCCACCACTCCGTGATCTCACCTGCGAGGTTGTCTTCGAGAAAGAGATATTCGGTCCATTCCGCATCTGTTGCCGAGGCCGGATCGGGCATGGGCTTGATTTCGCCGCCCCAGACGAACTCGGAGATGTTTCTCGGCCCGTTCAAGGGACACTTCATGATCTTCATGGGATTGCTCTCAGTGTCCGACTGACGCCGCGCCCTTTTCGCCTACGAGATCGAAGGTCGAAAAGCGCGACAGTGCAAACGGTTTCAGGAGATCGGGCTGGCGGCCAGTGGCAATGCATTCGGCCATGCGCTTGCCGCACACGGGCGTAGCCTTGAAGCCCCAGGTGCCCCAGCCCGCATCGATGTAGTAGTTCTCGATGGGTGTCAGGCCCATCACCGGCGAGAAGTCGGGAGTCATGTCGGCCATGCCTGCCCATTGGCGCAGGATGCGAAGTTCTCCCATGAATGGGAAGAGTTCCAGCATGTGCCCCATCAAGCTTTCCTTGAAGTCGAGCGTGGAACGGGTGGAGTAGAGTCCATAGGGGTCGGTTGCTCCGCCCATGACCATCTCGCCGCGCGCCGATTGTGAGATGTAAACGTGCAGCGAGCCCGACACGACGATCTGATCGAGGATCGGCTTCACCGGCTCTGATACGCACGCCTGTAGCGGAATGGTTTTGATCGGAAGCTTGAGGCCCGCCATGCGGGCGACATGACTCGACGCTCCAGCGACGGCCTGAAGAACCTTTCCGGCATGGATCGTTCCGCGGTTCGTTTCCACCCCGATCGCGCGGCCGTTCTCGATGAGAATCCTCTTCACCTCGGTCTGGGTGTGGACCTCTACGCCACGCTTCATGGCTTCCTTGGCGTAGCCCCAGGCAACCGCATCGTGTCGCGCGATGGCGCCGGGTGGATGATAGAGCGCGCCGAGCACCGGATAGCGGGCCTCGTCGGTGACGTTCATAACCGGGCAAATGCGCTTCACTTCCTTTGCGTCGATGACTTCCGAATTGACGCCCAGGTGCTTGTTCACCTCCGCTCGCCAGCGCGCGGTGCGCATGGCGGCATCTGTATGTGCGAGCGTGAAGTGGCCGCGCTCGGAATACATGATGTTGATGTCGAGCTCGTTGGAGAGCGTGCGGAAGAGTTCCACCGACTCCTTGTAGAAGGCGACGCCTTCGGGTGTCAGGTAGTTTGCTCGAACGATTGTCGTGTTGCGCGCAGTGTTGCCGCCGGCAAGCCAACCCTTATCGAGAACGGCGATATTCGTGATGCCGTGATGCGCGGCGAGATGATAGGCTGCGGCAAGTCCGTGGCCGCCCGCGCCGATGATGACAACGTCGTAGGACTTTTTGAGATCGGGCTTCCAACGGAAGTGGGGATCGTCGGGATGCTCGCGTTGAAGAGCGTACTTGAGAAGCGCAAAAGGCATGAGTGGCTCCAGCCATGAGGACGCCGCCCCGACGTTCCGGCCAAGGCGGCGACACTGTTCCTAGAGTGCAAAAAATTTTCCGACGGTTCAAGTGCACTCCTCGATATCCTCGCCAAATTTGAACTGCTTAGTATTTGAGCAGATTAATTTTTCGCCTGCTTGCTGATCAAATGATCAGATTGCTTGACATGTCGCGTCAGCTTGCCGCAGATTTTCCGCGCATCAAAACCAGTTGCCTGTCAGGCAACTTAACAAAAACGGGCCGGCTGGCCCCTAGGGGGAGATGATGGGAAATAACCTAGACGCGATGACGGTTGTTTTCACCGAGTTCTACTACTGGGTGACGATCGTCATGATGTTTCTTATCCACGTTGGCTTTTGCGTTTACGAAGTGGGCGTGAGCCGGCGCAGGAACCACCAGCACACCCTCATGAAGAATGTCATGGTGATTCCTCTGGTCACCATCACCTTCTACTTCTTCGGTTGGTGGATCTACTTTGCCTTCCAGAACGGTCCATTCATTACGGGCGATCTGATCGCCGCGCCGCAGGCCGAACCCTGGAACCCGTTGATGGCTACTCACCTCAGCGGACCAACTCCGGCCGGAGGTGTCGATGCCGACCAGGCCGCGCTCTGGCACCGGTTGAACGGCGTCTTCTGGGCCGCCTTCCTGCTCTTTTCCTGGACTGCGGCCTCGATCGTCTCGGGTGCCGTTATCGAACGGATCCGGTCTGGTGCGTTCTGGATCCTCGCAGTCGTGATTGGTTCCTTCACCTGGATCATTGACGCGGCCTGGGGCTGGAGCTCGCAGGGTTGGATGGTCAAGTTGCTCGGCTATCATGATGCTTATGCCTCGGGCGTTATTCATGCCATTGCTGGCGGCTTCGCTCTGGGCGTGCTTGTGGTTCTCGGACCGCGGATCGGAAAGTTCCGCGCCGATGGCACCCCGCGCGAGATTCCGCCTCACAATCCCTGGCTGGTGACGGTCGGTCTGTTCCTGATCTACACAGGCTTCTGGGGCTTCTACGCAGCTTGCAACGTGCCGATCATCAGCCCGGCCGGGATCGCCGGCCAGATCACGGGCGAGACATGGACGGCGACCAACATCTATCTTGCGCCGACCACCCTGAGCGCGATCACGTTCAACTTCCTGATGTCGCTCTCGGGAGGATTGATGATGGCGTATATCGTCTCGAAGGGCGATCCATTCTGGACGTTCTCGGGCGGTCTCGCCGGCATCATCTGCGCGTCTGCCGGCAATGATCTCTATCACCCGATCCAGGCGATGTTCATCGGTGCGATTGGTGCCCTGTTGGCCTACAAGCTGCACTACTTCGTAGAGCGCCGGTTCAAGATTGACGATGCGGTCGGCGCAGTGGCGGTGCACGGCTACTCAGGCTTTGCCGAACTCATCATCGCTGGCTTCATGCTATGGGGCCAGCCATCGTCGCCGTATGAGGGCTTTGCGGCAATCAATCCGATGGGTCAGTTCATCGGCGCGCTCATCATGTTCTTCGTGCTGGGCTTCTTCCCTGCGGTGTTCGTGTCGCTGATCCTTAAGGCGCTCGGACTTCTCAGGGTACCTGTCGAGGTCGAGCTGATGGGTCTCGACTTCAGCACCGACGAAGCCACGACTGCGGCGATCAAGGAGGTCCAGGCAGCTGAAAGGTCTGTCCTGGTCAACGGTCGATAACCCCTGAGCTGAAAGGCCCCGCCTTTCCGGCGGGGCCGTTTCAGGCGAGATAATCAGATACACATTCAGGAGACCAATATGTCGACGAACGGAATCACGAGCTGGGCCGTCGATCTCGCCAACATCGGCGCGATCTATCCCTTCCAGGGCACGGAGACCGCGATGGTCATTGCCGGCGTGGCGTTCTGGATTATCTGGCACATCGTCCAGTTCAACCAGGAAGGTGCCGACATCCGACATGACATGCAGCATGCCAACAGGCAGGACGAGATCAACGAGGCAATCGACCGTTACTGATTGGGCAGGCATCACAACGCCGGCCGCACAGCCCGTGCGGCCGGCACCTGCCTCAGTCAAGGACGCACCGGCTTCGACACGGTAGCTTCCCTTGGCGTCAAGGAGAGATGTCCTCCGCTCCTTCGAGCGCTGTCTTGGGTGAAGCGGCCAAGATGATTTGCGCCGCGATCAATTCGGTCCCCCGGTCGGTCCAAATCTCGGCCGGAAACCAACATTTCCCTCCCGCCAAGGTCTCGCTTCAGAAGGTGACGGCTCCTTTTCCTGCAATCCGACCGTCAGCGCCCGGTGGCTGTGAGTATTTACAGGTGCCGCAGGGGCGAAGCCTCCACGGGCGCTCTCCTCACAGGAAACAATAATTCTCCCCAGTTGAACTTGTCCCCGGAAGTTGGTACGAAGAACGAATGGTCCGCGGAAAGGGAGAGCCCGAAAATGTGCGGGATCGTAGGTTTATTTATAAAGGACAAGTCTCTGGAGCCCCGGCTGGGAGAGCTGACGGCCCAGATGCTGGCGACAATGTGCGAGCGGGGTCCGGACTCGGCAGGGTTTGCCGTTTACGGCGCGCCTGAGGTCGGCAAGGCAAAACTCACAGTACAGTCGGCTAACGCCGACACCGATTTCGCAGGGCTAGAGGCAGCGCTGACCAAGGCCATCGGTGCCCCGGTAGAGATCGAACGCAAGTCGACCCATGCCGTACTAACGGTTCCCGCCAACAAGGTTGAGGATGCGCGGGCCGCAATCAGAAGCGACCACCCCGGCGTACGTATCATGAGCGCGGGCGAGACGATTGAAATCTACAAGGAGGTCGGCTGGCCGACCGACGTGTCCGAACGTTTCGACTTGAAGCAGATGTCGGGCTCGCACGCTATCGGACACACGCGCATGGCAACGGAAAGCGCGGTGACCACGCTGGGCGCGCATCCCTTCTCGACAGGGCCCGATCAGTGCCTCGTGCACAACGGCTCGCTGTCGAACCACAACAGCCTCAAGCGGCAGCTGAAGCACGACGGCATCAAGTTCGAAACAGAGAACGACAGCGAAGTCGCCGCGGCCTATCTGACCTGGCGAATGAACCAGGGCATGAACCTCGGCGAGGCGCTGGAAAAAAGCCTCGACGATCTGGATGGCTTCTTCACCTTCGTTGTCGGCACCAAGAACGGCTTCGGTGTTATTCGTGATCCGATTGCCTGCAAGCCGGCGGTCATGGCCGAAACGGACCAATATGTGGCCTTCGGTTCCGAGTATCGCGCACTTGCTGGATTGCCCGGCATCGATAAGGCGAAGGTGTGGGAACCTGAGCCCGCCACGGTCTATTTCTGGGAGCGGTAAAAAGCATGCGCACGATCGATCTTGCCGTAACGCCGTTGCGGGAACTCAATGCGGAGCTTCATTGCCAGAAAGAGGGCACGAATGAAGTGGAATGGGAAATCCTCAATCCGCGCGGGCAGCATGCCGTAGCGGTCGGTGTCGATGCCCCCCTCAAGATCGCCGTTCGGGGAAGCGTTGGCTACTATGGCGGCGGAATGAACAAGAAGGCCGAGATCACGATCCACGGCTCAGCCGGGCCGGGCGTCGCGGAGAACATGATGTCCGGCAGCGTTATCGTAAAAGGTGACGCGAGCCAGTATGCGGGCGCTACGGGCCGTGGCGGTCTGCTTGTCATCGAGGGCAATGCCTCCTCACGCTGTGGCATCTCCATGAAGGGGATCGATATCGTCGTGCGCGGTAACATCGGGCACATGTCGGCCTTCATGGCGCAGAGCGGACATCTGGTCGTGCTCGGCGACGCGGGCGACGCGTTGGGCGACTCGATCTACGAGGCCAAGCTCTTCGTGCGTGGTAATGTGAGAAGCCTCGGTGCGGACTGTATCGAGAAGGAAATGCGGCCCGAGCACCACGAGCAACTTGCGGGTCTTCTCGAGAAGGCCGGGATTTCCGACGTCAAGACCAGCGAGTTCAAGCGCTACGGCTCGGCCCGCAAACTCTACAACTTCAACATCGACAACGCGGACGCATACTGATGACCTATCACAATCCGCCGACCACACCCCGCAAGTCCGCAACCTTCGATGACTACACCTTGTCCGAGATCCGCCGTGCGGCGGCCACGGGCATCTACGATATCCGCGGCGCTGGATCCAAACGTCGCTTGCCGCACTTCGATGATCTCCTGTTCCTCGGCGCGTCAATGTCTCGCTATCCTCTCGAAGGCTACCGGGAGAAGTGCTCCACGAGTGTGGTGCTCGGTACGCGCCATGCCAAAAAGCCGATTGAGCTCAAGATCCCGATCACGATCGCTGGCATGAGCTTCGGTTCGCTCTCGGCCCAGGCGAAGGAAGCTCTGGGGCGCGGAGCGACGATTGCCGGCACATCGACGACAACAGGCGACGGCGGCATGACGCCGGAGGAGCGCGGCCAGTCGCAGACCCTCGTCTACCAGTATCTGCCCTCGCGTTACGGTATGAACCCCGACGACCTGCGTAAGGCCGACGCCATCGAGGTGGTCGTGGGCCAGGGCGCCAAGCCCGGCGGCGGCGGCATGCTGCTCGGCCAGAAGATCTCTGATCGTGTCGCGGAAATGCGCACGCTGCCGAAGGGAATAGACCAGCGCTCGGCCTGCCGTCATCCTGACTGGACCGGCCCCGACGATCTCGAGATCAAGATCCTTGAGTTGCGCGAAATCACCGACTGGGAGAAGCCGATCTACATCAAGGTGGGCGGCGCACGCCCCTACTACGACGTGGCGCTTGCCGTGAAGGCCGGCGCGGACGTGATCGTGGTGGACGGGATGCAGGGCGGCACGGCCGCCACGCAGGAGGTTTTCATCGAGCATGTGGGCCAGCCGACGCTCGCTTGTATCAGGCCGGCCGTGCAGGCGCTGCAGGATCTCGGCATGCATCGCAAGGTCCAGCTGATCGTATCCGGCGGCATCCGCAACGGTGCAGACGTGGCCAAGGCGCTGGCGATGGGTGCCGATGCCGTGGCTATCGGCTCGGCCGCGCTGGTGGCTCTGGGAGACAACGATCCGGCGCTTGAGGAAGAGTACAACAAGCTGGGAACGACAGCCGGTGCCTACGACGACTGGCACGAAGGCCGCGACCCTGCGGGCATCTCCACGCAGGATCCGGAGCTTGCCAAACGCCTCGATCCCGTACGCGCGGGCCGGCGTCTCGCCAACTACCTGAAGGTCATGACGCTGGAAGTGCAAACCATCGCTCGGGCCTGCGGTCACAACCACGTCCATAACCTCGAGCCCGAGGACCTGTGCGCGCTGACCATCGAAGCAGCGGCAATGGCGCGGGTGCCGCTCGCTGGCACGAGCTGGATTCCGGGAATGGGACAGGGCGGTTTCTAACCGCCCTTACTTTTTTCCATTTCGCCAACCCGAACTTAAGCAGCAAGCCCCCTGTTAAGGAGACGACCATGACACAAGATCTCGCATCCCTGGCGAAGGAACGGGGCATCCGATACTTCATGATCTCCTTTACGGATCTGTTCGGAATGCAGCGCGCCAAGCTGGTGCCGACCTCCGCCATTACGGACATGCAGAAGGATGGCGCGGGCTTCGCCGGTTTCGCCACCTGGCTCGATATGACGCCTGCACATCCGGACATGTTCGCCATGCCGGATGCCGCGGCCGTTATCCAGCTGCCCTGGAAGAAGGAGGTTGCCTGGGTCGCCGCCGACTGCGTCATGGACGATAACCATGTTGGCCAAGCGCCGCGCGTCGTGCTCAAGAACTTAATGAAACGGGCCGCCGATATGGGGCTGTACATGCGCACCGGCGTCGAGTGCGAGTACTTCCTCGTCAATTCGGACGGTTCGGCTATCTCCGACAGCCGCGACATCGCCTCCAAGCCCTGCTACGACCAGCAGGCATTGATGCGCCGCTATGACGTCATCTCCGAGATTTGCGACTACATGCTCGAGCTCGGTTGGGGCGCCTATCAGAACGACCACGAGGACGCCAACGGACAGTTCGAGATGAACTGGAACTTCGACGATGCTCTCGTGACAGCCGACCGGCACTCGTTCTTCAAGTTCATGGTCAAGAGCGTAGCAGAAAAGCATGGCCTGCGCGCGACCTTCATGCCCAAGCCCTTTTCAAGCCTGACCGGGAACGGTTGCCACGTCCATATGTCGGTCTGGGACAAGGACGGTAATACGAACATGTTCCTCGACAACACCGACGAGATGGGGCTTTCACAGCAGGGCTACCACTTCCTCGGCGGTATCATGAAACATGCCGAGGGCATGGCGGCGATCACCAATCCGACGGTAAACTCTTATAAACGCATCAATGCGCCACGCACGCTTTCGGGCGCGACGTGGTCGCCGAATACCGTCACCTGGACGGGTAACAACCGCACGCATATGGTGCGCGTGCCTGGCAAGGGCCGCTTCGAGCTGCGCTTGCCGGACGGTGCCGCGAACCCCTATCTTCTGCAGGCCGTGGTTCTTGCTGCAGGCCTCGACGGCATCGCGTCGCATGCGAATCCCGGACCGCGCTACGACATCGACATGTACCAGCTCGGGCACACGGTGAAGGATGCGCCAAAGTTGCCGCTCAATCTGCTCGATGCCATCCGGTATTTCGACAGAGACCAGAGCCTCAAGGCTGCGCTCGGCGAGGAGTTTGCGTCGAGCTACATCAAGCTGAAGACCAACGAGTGGAACTTCTACGCCTCGCATCTGACCGAGTGGGAGCGCGAGCATACACTCGACGTCTGAGCGCGTTCAATTCACCCGACGCCAAGCGCGGTGCGGTCCCTTGGGCCCGCACCGCTTTCTTTTGAATATGAGCACAACACAATATCGACCTGATTTGATGGAGGATTATTGCTAGGGCAATGAGCGATGTCGCGTGCGGGCGAAGGCGGCTGATAACGGAGTATCCCTGATGCGCTTTCCCCGCGCGGCCGTTCTGGCCGCTCCCCTTGTTGCGTTTGCTTCACTGGCCGCTCTTGCTGCTGACAAAGGTGGTCCGCCGCCGGATTATCCCGCGTTCGACGATGTGCCACCCCTCATGTGGACGGGTCTCTACGGAGGCCTCAGTGCCGGATATGGGTGGGGGTCCTCGACCCAGAGCTACGATCGCAATGACAATCATGGGCTCGCCTCTACGGATCCGGAAGGCGCGCTAGCCGCAATCACGCTGGGCTACAATTACTTCCTCACCAATGGCCTTTTGTTCGGCGTTGAAGGCGATCTGGGAGTGATGGATGTCTCGGCCAACGACAAGGAAGTCTACGACGGCCACGTCTATCGCACGTCCTTCGGACCATGGTGGGCGACACTGCGCGGGCGTGCCGGTGTCGTGTTCGGCAACACACTGTTTTACGGTACGGCCGGTGCCGCGTTCATGGGCGTTGACGAGGAATCTATCGGCAATACGCCTGGCGAGACGGCCTATAATAAAGATGTGCGTTCAGGCTGGGTCGCCGGTGCGGGTATCGAGCACGCGTTCACGCCGCGCATGAGCGCCAAAATCGAATACCTGCACATGGACTTTGGTACTTACGAAGGTCTGTCTGACAACCGTGAGGATTTCTCGTTCCAGAATGATCTCGATCTGGTGCGCGTCGGTGTGAATTACAAATTCTGAGACGCGGGACCTATTCCGCTGCCACTCCCGCTGGCGTGGCGGCGGGAACGGGCCGCGCTGGAAGCGGGCGGACATTGGCAATGAGCCGCCTGTCGGCCAGCATATGCGCGAGCGCGCGCTCGGACAGTGCCGTGATCGTGAAGAGTGGATTGACGCCGAGCGAGCGCGGAATGATCGAACCGTCGATGACGTAGAGGCCGTCGTGGACCGCGCCCGCACCGCGCCCGGGCGAGGCGTCGAAGACCTCTGATTTGTGATTGACGACGCCGTCGGCTGCCTCGCGTCCCATCGCGCATCCCCCAAGGGGGTGCGCGGTGGCCGGCTGATGTCCCATCACCGTGCCTGCGAGCGGGTTTTTCACGTAATCGCCGCCGGCCGTTTCGACGACTGCCCGTAGGGCTTCGTCGAGGCGATGGTAGCAGGGCTCGTCGCGTGCGCCGGCCCAGGAGAGCGCGATGCGATCTCCGTCGAGGTGAAACACACCTGATGCACTGTCATGCGAGACGGCGAAATAGGTCTGGAGGCTGGCGAATGGGCCCTTGTAGACGCCGCTGACGAGGCTTTGCAGTGCGCCCAGCAAACGGCCGTTGGGCAAAAACATTACCGGTAGCGACGGTGCGACGGCCGAGGGCACCGCGCCTTCCTGGATGGTCAGCTCGTGATCGAGCCGCTCGGGATCGCGAAACTCGAGTTGCCCGGTGACGGAGGCGCCGATTTCCAAATCAGGAATACGCGGAGGATGGCCCACGCCGACGGAGTTGACCGTCGTTTTCGCGCCGTAGCCGAACGCAATGATGTCGCCGTTGGCGGAAAATCGCTGACCGAGGCGATCGGATAGGGCAAGCCCGCGTTCGCGCGAGCGCAGCAGGATTTCCGTCGAGCCGAGCGTGCCTGCGGCGAGCACCACAATCGCAGCCTCGATGACGAATGCGTCGCCCTTGCCGCCAGTCGGCTCCACGTGCACGCGCCAAGACCCGTCGGGCGCTTTTGCGACATGACGCACAGTCAGCTCGGTGAACATCTGCGCGCCGTGGCGCGCGGCGTCAGGCAGATAGGTGAGCGCGACGGTATTCTTGGCGCCAACGTTACACCCGGCACAGCAATCCCCGCAGCGCGTGCAGGCGGCCTGAGCGATGCCGGCGGGATTGACGTTGTCGGAGAAGCTGACCGCGACGCGGGGCGCCACGATCTCACGTTTCAGCCTGCGGCCTGCATCGGCCAGCACGCCGTATTTGGTCATCTCGGTCGCGCGCGGATCGCTTGCCGGCCGTAGCCACTCCTCGGCGCGCGCATAGCCTTGATCGAGGCCGCCATCCTGCCGGATCTGGCCCGGCCAGACCTCGTCCTCGAAGACGCGGAAATCGGGACGCAAAGTCACGCCCGCGTTAACGAGCGAGCCGCCGCCGAGCCCTCGGCCGACAAGCACGTGCATGTCCTCGCCGATGCGAATATCGAACAGCGCAGTGTCAGGTCCGGTCTTGAAGGCCTTGCCCTGCACCTGGAAGTCGTTCTTGAGGTCCGGGAATTTTGCAGGGAAGCCGCCGGTCAACACCTCGCGGCCGCGTTCCAGAACCGCCACGCTCTTGCCCGCACGGGCGAGATGCGAGGCGGCGACGCCCCCGCCATAGCCCGACCCGACGATAACGACGTCGTATCGGTTCTTCAGGTCTTCGACAGGTCGGGACAGGCGCGCCATGGTTAATGAAATCTCCGTGGTGGACCTGCTGCGGGTTCTACCCACAGCGCCGTAGTTTTTGATGCTAGGACTTATCCCGTTCGTTCGACCCGCGCACCTGGATTTGCCCTGTTCCTTGTGCGTGCGTGACCGTGACGACACGCACGCAGATCAGATCTGCACTTTCGACAAGTTGATTTCTGAGGCGTACTCTCCATTTCATCGCATCGGCTGACCCTCCCGAGAAAGAGGCGGGCGACGGCCGAAAAAACAGAGGAGGACCACCCCCATGCACGTCACGATCGAGGATGCCCAGCAGATCATCGCCGCCGCCCGCAAGGCTGCAGTGAAGACGAAGACGAAAATGTGTATCGCCATCGTCGATTCAGGCGCCAATCTGAAGGCTTTCCATCGCATGGACGATGCGTGGGTCGGGTCGATCGATATCGCCATCAAGAAAGCCAAGACGGCTGTGTTCTTCGGCATGCCGACGGGCGAAATTGGCAAGTTGTCCCAGCCGGGCGGCCCCCTCTACGGGATTGAGCATTCCAACGACGGGCTCATCACCTTTCCGGGCGGCCTGCCTATCGTGGACAACGAGGGCGTGCTGATCGGGGCTATCGGGGTGTCGGGCAGTTCGGTGGAGAACGATCACATTGTGGCGGCCGCTGGTGTGAAGGTGATCGGTGTCTCCGATCTGCCGGCCCATCCCTGGCGCACATAAGGCGCTCAGCGAGGGACGAATGGACAGCCCCCTCTCACACCTGTGCGAGGGGGCTTTGCTTTCTATTTCGCAAGTCGTCGACTAGTCGAAACGCGGCCCCTCGCGCATGTCGAGCGTCGGTGCGCCAGCCCCTGTATAGGGCACGTCCGGGGCACCTTCGATTCGTGGCGGCTCAGGCGGCAGAGCAAAGCCTCCCTTCGAGGTGAGGGGTGATTGCGAAGAGGTGGATGACTTCGGTGCGCCGCCCAGCGGTTTCTCGATGGCGGCGGGTGGTATTGCGGCGATCGGGTTCTTGATCATTGCATTCATGGCGAGCCAGGGCATCGCCAGAACAACGCCGATCATGACAATCTGTATGCCAAGATAGGGAACCGCCCCCCAATAGATGTCGGGAGTGGCCACCGGCTGCATGGTGCGGCCCGTCACCTTGTCGACATAGGGTTCCTTCGGCGCGACAGAGCGCAGGTAGAACAGCGCGAAGCCGAACGGTGGATGCATGAAGCTCGTCTGCATGTTGACAGCGAGCAGAATGCCGAACCAGATCATAAAGGGTGTTACGTCCGCGACGCTTTCTATCAAGGCTCCGCTCGGGTCCTTCACCGACACGATCGCGAAGCCCATGGATTTCGCGATCGCCACCGCTTCGGGCGCCGTACGGAAGATCGACTCGGCGGCGGGCTTCAGAATTGGAACCAGAATGAATGCGAGCTCGAAGAAATCGAGGAAGAAGGCGAGGAAAAACACCAGCACCATGACGGCGATGAGGAAACCGTACATGCCTCCGGGCAGGGAGGTGAGCAGGTGCTCCACCCAGATGTGGCCGTTCACGCCGTAGAATGTGAGGGAAAAAATTCGGGCGCCGATGAGAATGAACATCACGAACGCGGAGAGCTTGGCGGTCGCTTCAGTAGCCTGACGCACGATGCTGAAGTTCAGCCGCTGCGGCTCGTTGTTGGTCATGCGCTTGATTCCCGCGAGCAGGAGCGCTCCGACAGCACCCATGGCGCCACCCTCGGTGGGCGTGGCGAGCCCGATGAGAATGGTGCCGAGCACCAGGAAGATCAGCATCAGAGGCGGCACCATCACGAATGTGACGCGGTCGGCGATGGGAGACAGGAAGCCCCGCCCCGTCTGCCAGGCGAAAAGGCGATTGAGCAGCGCCAGCGAGAGTGCCAGGAGGATCGAGGCAGCCAACGCGACGATGCCGAGATCCATGCCCGTATAGCCGGAGTTCCATACGATGGCCGAACCCGTTGCGCCCGATAGAGTTGCCAGGATCGCAAGAGATGGCAGGCCACGGGAACCATCAGGCTTGCGATGTCCGATCTCCTCCGGTGGCAGTCCCGGGACCGCAGACGGCCGGATCACCGAGATCATGAAGACATAAAGCGCGTAGAGCCCTGCGAGCATAAGGCCGGGAACGAGCGCGCCCTTGTACATGTCATCGACCGAGCGCCCGAGCTGATCGGCGAGCACGATAAGCACCAATGACGGCGGAATGATCTGCGCCAGGGTCCCCGAAGCGGCGATTGTGCCGGAGGCGACACGGCGGTCGTACCCGTAGCGCAGCATGATCGGGAGCGAGATGAGGCCCATGGAGATGACGGAGGCAGCCACAACGCCCGTCGTTGCGGCGAGCAGCGCGCCGACGAATATGACCGCATAGGCAAGGCCGCCGCGGACTGTACCGAAGAGCTGACCGACGGTCTCGAGAAGATCCTCCGCCATGCCGGAGCGCTCCAGGATCAACCCCATGAAGGTGAAGAACGGGATGGCCAGCAGCGTGTCGTTGCGCATAACCTCGTAGATGCGCCCGGGCATGGAATTAAGGAGAGGCCAGGACAGTGTAATCACGCCATCAGAGAAAGGTGCCAGCTCTACACCGACGACGAAGAAGATGAGGCCCACGGCGCCGAGCGAAAAGGCGACGGGGTAGCCCAGCAGCAGGAACGCGATCAGCGCCGCGAACATGAAGGGCGCCAGATTCTGGGCAAGAAAGACGGCCATGATCGCGCGATGCCCCCCGGGTCTGCCTATGACTTCTCGATCCTGGCCGCTTCCGTGACGGTCTCGTGGTAGCCGTGACGGGAGTGTCCAGGCTCGGCAAGGTCACCGCGCATAATGGCGATCCTCTTGATGAGTTCGGAGAGTCCCTGCGCAAAGAGGAAGGCGAATGCGATCGGGATCAGCGCCTTGATCGGCCACTGCGGCAGTCCGCCGGCGTCTTTGGACTGCTCGTTCTGCATCCAGGAGATCGCGGCATAGTGCCAGGAGGTGTAAAGGATCAGCGCGGCGGTCGGCAGCAGGAAGAAGACGTGGCCGACGACCTCAATGATATTTCTCCACTTCTGCGAGAGGCGCGCATTGATAATGTCGATGCGGATGTGTTCGTTGACGAGCAGTGTCCACGGGGCCGCCAGAAGGAAGGCGACAGCAAAGAGCCACCACTGCAACTCGAGCCACGCGTTGGAACTGGCGTCGAAAATCTTGCGAACGACCGCATTGCCGGCCCCGATGAAGGCCGCCACCACGATCAGCCAGGCGACATGGCGCCCGATCCAGCCGTTGACGGCATCGATCCTGCGGCTCAGCGCGAGTAGCAGCTTCATCCCGACTCCGTTTGCTGGCCCAATTTCTGCGGCCGCGTCCCCGCGCAAGCACCCTGGCAAATTCGGCGCCGGAATTGACACTCGCGATGCCGCAGCCGGCCCGTGACCCCTTGCAATTCGGCCCACCGTTGCCTTCCTATAGACGTGCTGGCCGGTGACTTCCAGAGCCGCCTCTTCTACAGTGCCGAGCCAACGCCCACCCTTAGGGGGTGGTCGAGCCCGGCGCATCCTTGCAGATGGCGCATCAGGCCACCGCACCCACTCTCCCAGGAGCAAGGAATGACTTTGGACAAGACGAAGGTCCTCGACGCGCTGCGCCGTGTTAAAGGCCCGGATTTGAGCGGCAATCTGGTCGATCTGGGGCTCGTCTCGGAGGTCCTCGTCAAGGACGATCGCGTTTATTTCTCGATCACCGTTCCACCGGAGCGCGCGCGAGAACTGGAGGCGCTGCGGCAGGCGGCCGAAAAGGTCGTTGCCGACGTCGAGGGTGTGGCCGGCGTCACGGTTGTTCTGACCGCGGAACGCGGGGGCGGTCCTGCACCGCAAAGGGCTTCTGCGCCAGGTCCGGCCGCCAGCAACGTCACCGAGCATCCCCGCGTGCGGGAGGCGCGCGAGAAGGGAGTGGCCGGCGATGGCGCTGCTACCCGTGCTCCAGCCCAAGGCGCGGCTCCGACGATCTCACCGCGCACAGCTACACAGCCGCTGGGCATCCCGGGCATCAAGCACCTGATCGCGGTGGCTTCGGGCAAGGGTGGCGTCGGCAAGTCGACGACAGCGGTCAACTTGGCGCTCGGTCTACGCGCCATCGGCCTGAAAGCCGGAATCATGGACGCGGATATCTACGGCCCCTCGCAGCCCCGTCTCCTCGGTCTTTCCGGTAAGCCGCACGTGACGAGCGAGAACAAGCTGCGGCCTATGGAGGGCTACGGCCTGAAAGCGATGTCAATGGGCTTCATGGTCGACGAAGGTACGCCCATCGTCTGGCGCGGCCCCATGGTCGTGCAGGCGTTGAACCAGATGCTGCGCGAGGTCCTATGGGGCGATCTCGACGCGCTCATCATCGACATGCCGCCCGGCACCGGCGATGTGCAACTCACCATGGCGCAGCAGGTGCCGCTGTCCGGCGCCGTCATCGTCTCGACGCCGCAGGATCTGGCGCTGATCGACGCCCGTAAGGGGCTCGCCATGTTCCAGCGGGTGAATGTGCCCGTGCTGGGCATCATCGAGAACATGAGCTACTTCCTCTGCCCCAAGTGTGGCGAGCGCAGTGACATCTTTGGCCACGGCGGCGCGGAACTCGAAGCGCAGAAGCTCGGCATCCCCTTTCTCGGCGGTGTGCCGCTGCACATGGAGATTCGCGAGCGCTCTGATTCCGGCCGTCCGATCGTGGCGACGGCACCCGACAGCCCGCAGGCTCAGGTCTACCGGGAGCTCGCCGCCAAGGTCTGGGGTGAGGTGCAATTGGCTGCCGGGGCGGCCGAAAAAGCGCCCGATCTCATGGTGTCGCCAGGGAGTGACGTGCTCCACGTGGCTTTCGATGGCGGAGAGAAATATGATCTCACCGCCGAGATGTTGCGCGTCATGAGCCCGTCGGCGGAAGTACAGGGCCATTCGCCCGACCAGCGCGTGACGGTTGCGCGCAAGAAAAACGTCCGCATCAGCGAATTGAGGCCCATCGGCAATTACGCCGTCCGCATCGTCTTTGACGACAAGCACGACACCGGGCTTTTCACCTGGGACTATCTGCGGACGCTTGGCCGCGAGAAGGAAGAGCGTTGGGCCCAGTATCTTGCTGAACTGTCGGAGAAGGGGCTCAGCCGAGGCTGATGCCAATTCCTCATGTCCAGGATGCGCTATGGGCAAGAGGGGATCTATGATGTCCGCATCACGCAGGGACATGAGAGCCACGATAAAGGCCGCGTCACGGATGTGACGCGGCCTCATTCGTCTTTGGCTCTGGCTGGCGGCCGGGCCCTTGCTCAGGCAGCCTTGCGGGCCGCCGTTCCGCGCGTTCCGCGTATCTCGGCCAGCGGCTTCTTGAAGCGTGCCCCGTCGTTGGCGAATCGCTTCTTCTTGACCACGGCCTCGCGCGCATCGAAGGCGTCCGCGAACGCCGTCAGCGCGATTTCAGGCCGCATGACGCCCTGCACGTCGAGAGCGACGTAGCCCGTTCCGGGCCATGCCTCGACCGATATGCGGCCGCCGGTAAAGGACACCGTGCCGGACACGCAGCCGGTCTTCGCCTGCCGCTTCAGCTCGGCGCCGGTGACGGACAGCCGGGAGAACGCAAGTGCGCGCCCCACGGCCCGCTGGACGGCGCGGACAGTGCCGATCTCGCCGGCACCGACGAGGTCGATGGCGACGGTCTTCATCGATAACGGTTCGGAACTCTCGTTCCCACTTACAGCACGCTCAACGCATGCAACCACAGCGAAGTCTTCCTCTTGGGCGGGGCTTGAACGAGTCAAGTCCATCCCCAATTGGAAGAGGGCGTCATTAAAGGCCATGTGACCCTCCCCAACCAGCAGATAGATTTAACCCGTCCGCTCCTTACCTTCGGGGTGTGGGGATCAGATCCTTGACCTTAGGGGCAGGTGGACGAACGGAGAGCGCGGCTTATGAGGCCATCGCCCCCCGCGCGCAACAAAAAAATGGACCTCGGCAACAAAAAAATTCTGACTGTGTTTCACTAAAGCTTAATGCAACTCAGCAAGGGGTTAGCCGCTTTCTTGCATCGCAGACTTTATAGGCTACAGCGCAGAAAAAATCGAAGGGCTGAGCAGCTTATCTCGCGCGCCTTCCCTGACGTCCTACCGGGTCTTTAGGAATTGCTCCAGTAGCTGCTCTGTCTTGGAACGTTTGGGCGCGGGCGCTGCCTCACCATCTGCCGGTACAGCCTGCGATGGCTCAGACGTGCCCCCGCCTCCCAGAAGACCATCGAGGATCTCGTCGGCGTTCTTGCCTTTGAACTGCTTGCCGATCTCCTTGATCGTTTCCACGGCCTGGTTCGGGTCGCTGAGAATGCCTTTCAGATCGGGCGCGAACTTCGGCTTCTCCCACGGGCCCGTGATGCGCAGCGGCACCTCGATGCCGGCAAGAGCCATGTTCCCCCCCTGTCCGGTGGTGTCCGCGACAAGCTTGGGCTTGAGGGTGTAGTCCAGCGCGCGCTCGCCGAGCTTGACGGCGCCCTCGCCGGTCACCCGGATAAGCGGCCCTATAAGCTTCAAATCGGAGTTCCGCGCCACGCCCCTGTTGATAGCCCAGCTGGAAGAAAGCTGGCTGAAGTCGGTTTTTTCCGTCGGCGCACTCTTGAGGCCGCCGAGCTTCCCTTGTGCCGCATTGCGCAGCATGCCGGGAATATTGATGCCCACGATCGCCCCGTCGGTGAAGGACAGATCTGCACTGCCGCCGAGCGAGTTTACGAGTGCGCGCTGGGTTTTCCCCTGGCCGGTGACGCCAAGAGCGATCTTGCCCTTGCCCGCCAACCAGTCGAGATCAGCGGCATCCTTGAGCATCGCAAGGCCGTCGACACCGTCGACATTGAGGTTTGTGACAATCTTGGGCAGCTTAGGGTCGGACGCATCGATGGCGACGAGGCCCTTGCCGCGTCCGCCATAGAACTGCACGTCTGTGAAGTCCGTCTTGAGCACGCGGTTTTGCAAGACCACTGAGATGACCGATTGGCCGACTTTGATCTCCCGATAAATGAGCCGGCCCACGTTGAGACGAGCATCCACATCGACAAGGCCGAGAGGCGTGAAGTCGTAAGGCTCGTCGCTCCAGCCGCTGCGCTTCGTGTAGCCGCGAACCTGAGTACCCGGTGCAGTTTCAGGTCCGTTTTTGAGCAGATCCTCGATCGACTGCGGTGGGGCGGCACCCGGCGAAGAAGTGGGCGATGTCGACTTGGCAGGTTTCGGCGGGGCCGCAGCCTGGTGCTCCGTATCCAGGATTGCATTGAGGTCCAGTTCGGCAAACTTGAGGTTCGCCTTGACGATTGGCCGTGTGCCGCCCGTTGTGATCGCGATATCGCCGGAGCCCTTCGTCTTGTCGATTAACGCAGAGGCGCCGCTCAGTGTGTAGGTGTTGCTTGAGGCGCGCAGTTTACCTCTTACGCTAACGGGGGCTCCGCCTGCCGCTTCTGCCTCGCGTCCTGCGGCAAACGCGGCCAGGGAGGTAAGCGATGGGCTCTTGAGGTCGAGATCGCCCTCTGCGTCGAGTGAATCGCCGAATGCGATGGAACCACTATAGTCGGCATCGAACGGTCGACCCGACACCTTGGCTACTAGCTTGGCAGGGGTCTTCTGCACGAGTTGGGCAATCGTCGTGATTTCGGCGTTTACGTCGAGCGTCTCACCGCGCCAGCGCAGATTGCCCGAGAAATTCGCCGGACTGGATAAATCCGGGACTGCGAAGCGAAGGTTGATGCCGCTCACAGTCTCCAGGAGGGCCGCGCGCTGATCGACGTAGATCAGTGTCCCGCGCTCAATCCGCACGTCGCCGAGTGAAAGCTTGTCGAGCTTGATGGCCTGTGATCGGGGCGGCTGCGGAGCTTCGGCTCCGAGGGGCGGCGCGTCTGTCCGGGGGCTGCCGGGAGGGCTTGCGGCCTGGGCAAGCCGGATGGGCGTGCCGTCGCCTGCGGCCCACGCGGCAAAATCCCAGGTTCTTCGACCGCTCTCGTCGATCTGAAGGGAAAGAACGGGCTCATCGAGCAGAAGTCGCTCGACTGTCACCTCCCGATTGAGAAGAGGCAGCAGGCCGACACTGACAGTCAGGCTCTTTATGGTCAGGAGTGGTGGTGCCGTCATGCCCGGCGGGGCCGAAAGCGACACGTTCTGCATCGCCACACCCAGCGACGGGTAGAATGTGAAAGATGTGGGACCGGAGATGACGAGATCCCGACCGGTTTCAGATTTCACGCGTGCAACGAGTTGGTCCTTGATGAGGTCGGAGGGGCCAGCAACGAACAGCAAGGCAGCGCCCGCAGCCGCCAGAACGACGACCACCACTGCCGCGATGGCGATGACTTTCAGGAACCCGCCGCCGCCTGACCGGTCCGGCGGACCGGGCGGATAGCCACCCGGGCGGCGCGGCGGTGGTGGACCGCCAGCTCTCGGACCACCTGGCCTGGGGGGAAACCCGCCGGGGGGCGGCATCGGTCGCCCCGGAGGTGGCTGCTGTGCATGCGGAGGATAATGCGTTTGCGCGCCAGGAGGAGGCGTGTGACCCGGCTGCGGGCGTGGTGGCGCCGGCGGAGGAACCGCCCCCTGTCGAGCAGGTTGCTGCGGCGCCGGATGGGCTGCCGGGTAGGGCCGGGGCGGGCGCGCCTGTCCGCTGTATTCCTCGCTGGGGCGATAAGCGCCCAACTCCGGAGGAAAAGGGGGTGGGCCGGGCGGTCTTTTGGATGTCATGAGGCGGCCTCGATCGACGCGCTCGCCCTGCGGCGCAACGCGACGCTCAACGAGAGAAAGCTGGGCAAAATCTTATTGTTGGTCACGTGTATTGAACCGGGCAAGGGGTGTCGGTTCTGCGAACATTAGTTTTTCCACGGATTAGAGCCTAACCCCCGCTGCGGGCGAGACTATGTCAGCTGGCCGCCGCCGTACACGGCCGCCTCGCGAAAAGCGCTGCGCGGGCTCAAACACAAATCGCTGCGACATGCAACTAGAAGGGGAATCAGGAAGCAGGGCAACCGTTTGAGAATTACCCTCGCAACGTCAGGCTGATGCCTTATCGAATTTGGCATATTCCAGCCATGAATAGGCCGCGCTTTCGGCGTTCGAATCGTGCATTTTCAACTTATGAGTGTGCTCGAACTTCGTCCCCCCTCTCGCCGGCTGGTGGCGTTTGCGCTTGCCGGCGTCCTGTTCTTCTCTCCTCTCATCGCCGGCGCTGGAATGTTGCGGCCCGGGCCAGTCGAGATTGTCGGCCAGGCCCGCGTGGTCGACGGCGATACGCTCGAGATCGACGGGCATCGCATCCGACTGGAGGGTATCGACGCGCCAGAGACCGCACAGACCTGCGGTCGTCGGTGGTTTGGCACGTGGTCGTGTGGGAAGTCGGCGGCCAAGGCTCTGTCGGACCTCGTTGCGGGGCGTCGGATCACCTGCCGGTCCATGGGTCGTGACAAATACGGCCGCATCCTTGGCGTCTGCTCAGTTGGCGAGAGCGACATCAATGCTGAAATGGTTCGCCGGGGCTATGCGTGGGCCTTCGTCAAATATTCCCGCTCTTATGTCGCCGAGGAAGCCGAGGCTCGCGAAGCGCGGGCTGGCATCTGGCAGGGCGATGCGGAGCCCGCCTGGATTTTCCGGGCGAACCGCTGGCAGTCAGCCGGGACGGACGCTCCGGACGGCTGCGCGATCAAGGGTAACGTGAGCGGGAATGGCCGCATTTACCATATGCCGTGGAGTCCCTGGTACGGTCGAGTGAAGGTTGATCTGGACCGTGGAGAGCGCTGGTTCTGCAGCGAGGATGAGGCCCGTCAGGCAGGCTGGCGTCCGGCTGTCGCCGGCTGATTGGGCCTCAGTCGTTGACATTCCCAGGGCGGCGGGAGATTCTTGCGCGACTCTGCCCATTCAATTTCTCGACGAGAGGTCGCAATGCTCAAAGGCGCTCGTTTGGCCGCCATAGCGGTCACAGTGCTTACGGCCGGAATTGGCGCCGAAGCTGCACACGCTGGGCCAACCTGGGACGGCATAAAGTCCGAGGTCTATGGTTCGCGCGCGATCCTTGAGGGTCATTCGGTCATCAAACTTCAGGCGCCGTATCGTCCGGACGACGTGATGTCGGTTCCGATCGCAGCGGACGTTCATTTGCCCAAGGGGCAGCAGATCAAGTCGGTTTCCTTTATCGTTGACGAGAACCCATCCCCCGTTGCGGCGGTGTTTACGCTCGGGGATGGGCGGGATCACGCATGGCTGTCAACAAACATCCGGCTCAATCAGCAGTCAGACGTGCGCGTGGTCGTGGAAAGCACCTCGGGCGAACTCTTTATGGTCGAGCAACTGGTCAAGTTCGCAGGCGGACAGGCCTCTTGTTCTGCGCCGCCGCAGGGCTCGCCGGAAGAGATTGCAGCCAACATGGGCAAGATGGATCTGGCCCTGTTGGGCCCCCGTGCCACGTCCTCCAAGGCCGTCCAGCGCGCCCGATACGAACTCAACCATCCCAATCACACCGGCATGGTTCTCGACCAGATCACGCTTTTCTACATCCCGCTGCTCATGGTGGAGCATATCGAGGTCAAGCAGGGTGATGACACCGTGCTGACGATGGCCGGCAGCATTACTCTCAATCAGAACCCGAAGTTCGAGTTCGACTATGTAACCAACGGCGCTTCGGAATTGACGATCACCGCACGCGACACGGGCGGCGCTACGTGGCAGAAATCCTTCCCGATCGGTCCAGGGAGCTGACCTCGGCAACGCCCCCTTCGCGCTTTGCAGGTCTTCAAAAAAGCGAAACCGGCAGATTGCATGATGCAATCTGCCGGTTTGTTCGTTCCAGAGCCGCCATGCAGCGGCTCGTGTTCGCGATGTTTCAGGCAGCCTCCGCCTCGCTCAACTCCGTGAGCTTGGCGTGGACCTCCTCGATCTCGACAATATATTCCGACCACTCCTCACGGTCTTCAGCCGTCTGGTTGGGGTCGGCCACGGACTCCTTGAGGTCCGCGAGCGCTATTCCGAGCGCATAAATGATGGTCTCGATCTCGGACTCGTCCAAATCGGTCATGGGCATCGAACGGTCTCCACATAAGTTGGGAGCAAGGCTCACCCTGCCGCCATCGGGGCGGATAGGCATCCATGCGACAACCAGTCATAAGTGACTCGCGGCCATTACCGAACGGGTCACGACATTAAATTTTCGATGAATCGTAGAAGGTGGAGACAAGTGGCGCACCCGGCAGGATTCGAACCTGCGACCTTTGGATTCGGAATCCAACACTCTATCCAGCTGAGCTACGGGTGCTTCGGCGCCCTTACGGCGCAAGGCCCGACTAGATAACCCATTCGCTGTCCGGCCGCAAATGGCCTTGGACGGCGCCCGCGGGGCTGCCGGCAGGGCTCGTGGCCGGTCCCGGCCTCGGGTTCTCCGTTCGGCTCCTGTGGGTTAGCTTGAAGGGCGGACCGCTGGCCCGGATCGCCAGCGCGTCGGCGGTACCGCAATCCGCGCCCCCTGCTTCTGCAACCGGAGAGCTTCCATGCCTGACATGCGTCCGCCGCGACCTGGCGAACTTTCCATTGAACTTCCGGACACCTTCGATGCGTCCCTCTACTTCATCGGTCGCATTCGCACGCCGTGGAAGACAACCGGGGAGTGCCCCAAGAACAGTGCCGCCCGCCGTGATGTGGAGGCGACCATCGAACTCGATCCCAGATACGCGCTGGGCCTGGAAGGCCTCTCGCTGATGTCGCATTTGTTCGTGCTCTATTGGCTCGATCGCTCGGCGCGCAATCTTATTGTGCAGGCGCCAAGCCATGCCCCAGAGCCCCGCGGCGTCTTCGCGTTGCGTTCGCCGGTGCGACCGAACCCGATCGGCCTTTCCGTGGCAGACCTCGTCGCGGTCGAGGGTACTCGTATCCGGATCCGCAATATCGATTGCATCGATAAAACGCCGCTCATCGACATCAAGCCGTACTTTGCCTCGACCGACAGTTTCCCGGAGGCGCGCCGCCCGTGACGTCCGCGCTCACGCTCTACTGAAGAGAGGCCCGCTCGCCCTCGCGCAACTGGTGGCGCAGGGCGCTGGGCGGCATCTTGAACCATCTGAGTGAGGCGCGCGTGAAGGCCGATAACTCGGAGAAGCCGAGCAGCAGGGCAATTTCGGTCAACGTGAGATCCGTGTCGCGCAGATAACCTTCGGCAAGCTGCTGCTTGGTGACCTGCAGAATGGCTTCAAAGCTAGTCCCGTCGGTCGCGAGACGCGACTGCAATGTGCGGGGAGAAATGTCGAGGAGGGCTGCGATCGTATCCAGGGAGACGTCGCTCATTCCAAGCCGGGTCATGATAGCCCGCCGAACCTTCATGGCCGTGGGCGTTTCGGTCACGCGCTCCCTCAGAAGGCGGTCGCCGAGTTCCTTGATGAGTTCGAAGAGCCGTGGATCCGCATGTTGGTTCCGGCGCCCGAGCGTATCGACTGACATGACGATCCGGGTCATGGGACGATCGAAGACGACCGGCGCCCCGATGAGGCGTTTTAGAACTCCCTTGCACGGGAGTTCCGCACAGGGGAACTCGACATGGTGCGGATTCCAGTTGCCTTCTGCAACGGCGCGCAGGCGCGAGATCGTAGCGCCCGCTGCGAAAAGGATATACTGCGTCGCCCGGCTTTGAAGAGACGGCGACAGCCGCCAGGAAAGTGACGCTTCCCCATCGGAGAACTCGAGTTCGATCGCGACGGGATGAATAACCAGCGAGAGATATCGAATGGTCACGCGCAGCGCGTCTTCTACAGTCGCCGCATTCATTAGGAGATAGCCGTAAGCGCCGGTCGCGCTTGCGGGAAACTCTTCCGCCCACTCCGCACCGAAGCAGGGCGACTTCGTCAGCCCCGCCGCTGCATCAAAGATCGCAATGACCTGATTGAGCGGGACCTCTTTGTGGTCGGCGGGATCGACATCTTCAAAGGTTAACCCTGCCGCACTCAATACATCGTCATAGTTGACGCCTCGGGACGCGAGAAACGCACCAATTCCGGCGAGTACGCCCGATGTCACAAACGGGCCAAAATCGGCCATATCACACCATTGTATCGATCATACTGCCAAAAGATCTTCAGAAAACTCATGGATTTATGAGGCATTTCTGAACTTCCGGTCAAATCCCTTCATCGCCGGTCAAGCAAGAATTTCGAGACGCGGCTAGACATAGCCCAACGCCGTGTGCGTGACGAGCAGCTGTGCGTACACCGGCCGGCCCCCACTTCAAGAAAAATTTTTTCGAGGAAAACGTCATGATGAACGCTCCGATAAAACTCGTTTCAAATAGTGCCACGCATCTTCTGCACCGCGCCGGGCAGCAGGCGGAAGACCTGTTCGCCCGTTCTATTGGAGAGCTGGGAATTACCGCCAGGCAATTCGTGGTGCTCTCGGTGGTCGACGGTCTCGACGATCCAAGCCAGACCTCGCTGTGCGAAATATCCGGAATCGATCGTTCGACGCTAGCCGACATCGTGCGCCGGCTTGTGACGCGGGGGCTGTTGTCGCGCCGGCGTACACGGCAGGATGCTCGGATGTATGCCGTCAGGATCACCCCGGAAGGCAAGGAGATCCTCGAGAAGGCACTTCCGATCGCCGAGCAGGTCGATGCGACGCTCCTGGGTGGGTTGACCCCTGAACAGCGTGAGCAGTTCGCCGCCTTATTGCAGAAGATCGTGTCGCGCACCACGGCGGCGACAAGCCCGTCCAACGCGTAAGGCAAATATGGGGGCGGCGCCTCGAGGTCGAGGGACCTTTAGGGCGCCGCCCCCATGACGTTTCTCTTCGCCCAGCAATCCACCTCCGGGCAGGGGGTAGTCAGTGGCGCGGCCTCACCTTTCAAGTCTGAGAGGGGGCTGGCCTTCCAGGACAATCGGCCTATAGTCCGGCCCGCATGAAGACGGCCAAGCCCCCCCCGCAGAACACATCCAGCCCCTCCGCCGGCGGGACCCACGAGCAGGTTCCGATCGTGAAGGGCAGCCATGTCTACCTGATCGACGGTTCCGGCTACATCTTTCGTGCCTTCCATGCCCTGCCGCCGCTGACGCGGCCCTCCGACGGTCTGCCCGTCGGGGCGGTGCACGGCTTCTGCAACATGCTCTGGAAGCTGTTGCAAGAATTGAAGGCCTCCGAGGCGCCAACCCATCTCGCCGTGATCTTCGATGCGGGCCGGGAGACGTTTCGCAACAAGATCTATGACAAGTATAAGGCCAATCGCCCACCCCCGCCGGAGGAACTGGTGCCCCAGTTTCCGCTGATCCGCGATGCGGTGCGCGCCTTCAGCGTGCCGTCCATCGAACAGGATGGCTACGAGGCCGATGACCTTATCGCCACCTATGCCAAGGATGTCATCGAGCAAGGCGGTAGCGTCACCATCGTCTCTTCCGACAAAGACTTGATGCAACTCATTCGTCCCGGCGTCGACATGTTCGATGGGATGAAAGCCAAGCGGATCGGGCCCGACGAGGTGAGGGAGAAGTTCGGCGTGCTGCCGGACAAGGTCGTTGATGTACAGGCTCTCGCCGGCGACTCGACCGACAATGTTCCCGGCGTCCCTGGTATCGGCGTGAAGACGGCAGCCGAACTCATCAACGACTACGGTGACCTGGACACGCTTCTTTCGCGCGCCGACGAGATCAAGCAGCCGAAGCGGCGCGAGAAGCTGATCGAATTCGCGGAGCAGGCCCGGATTTCGCGCGAACTCGTGAAGTTGAAGGACGATGTCCCGGACGCCGTTCCGGTCGAGACGTTCGGCGTATGCGATCCCGATCCCGAGCGGCTGATCGCATTTCTGCGCTCCATGGAGTTCAATACGCTGACGCGCCGCATCGCGGAGAAACTCGGGGTAGATGCCCCGCCCCCGCTCGATGTCTCCGTTGGCGCCTCAGTGGCAACCTCGAAAGGCCAACCGGCCGCTACCGCATCAAAGCCAGCCGGTGGTGGGGGTGCCGGGTCGCCAGCGGCGGCAGTTGAAGCCGCGCGGCATGCAGCCCGAAACGTGAAATTCGATCGGTCTGCTTACGCGACCGTTACGACATTGGAAGACCTAGACGCATGGATCGCGCGGGCACGCAAGGCCGGCCGCGTCGCGTTCGACACCGAGACAACGAGCCTCGATGCGTTGTCAGCCGACCTCGTCGGGTTCTCGCTGGCGGTTCAACCGGGCGAGGCGTGCTATGTGCCGCTGGGGCATGGCGCCGGCGGTGGAGATCTCTTCGGCGAAGGCGCGGCTGCGCCGTCGCAGATCCCGCTTCGCGAAGCGCTGGAACGCCTGAAGCCGCTGCTGGAAGACGGTGCAACCCTCAAGATCGGGCAGAACATCAAATATGACGCTTTGGTGCTTGCGCAGCACGGACTTGCAATCGCGCCTTTCGACGACACGATGCTCATGTCGTATGCGCTCGACGCCGGCCGTGGCGGACACGGCATGGACGAAATGGCGGAGCGTCATCTCGGACACGTGTGCATCTCATTCAACGAAGTGATTGCTCATGCGCCGGGAGCCAAAAAGTCTGCCAAGTCCTTTGCGGATGTGCCGGTCGATAAGGCCACGGAATACGCTGCAGAGGACGCGGACGTGACGCTTCGGCTCTGGATGATGTTGAGGCCACGGCTGGCGGCGGAGCGCGTTGTTACTGTTTACGAGACGTTGGAGCGGCCGTTGTTGCCTGTCATCGTTGCCATGGAGCGCGACGGCATCAAAGTGGATCGCGATATCCTATCCCGGCTTTCTGGCACGTTCGCGCAGCGCGCTGGTGAACTTAAGTCGCTGGTCCACGAACTCGCCGGACACAAGTTCAACCTGGCCTCACCCAAGCAGCTCGGCGAATTTCTGTTCGACACGCTGAAGCTGCCGGGCGGCAAGAAGACGAAGACAGGCCAATGGGAGACCCGTGCGGGGCTGCTTGACGATCTGGCGGCCAACGAGGAACTGCCGGAGGATGCGCGTCGGTTGATCGATACCATGCTGCAGTGGCGCCAGCTTACGAAGCTGCGCTCTACCTATACCGACGCGCTGCCTGGATTCATTCAAGAGGCGACGGGGCGTATCCACACGAGTTATGCGCTAGCCGCCACCACGACGGGCCGGCTGGCTTCATCTGATCCGAATCTCCAGAATATTCCGATCCGCACCAAAGAAGGCCGCGAAATTCGCACGGCCTTCATCGCCGAGCGCGGCAAGACGCTGGTCTCCGCAGATTACTCGCAGATCGAGCTGCGTGTACTCGCCCACATCGCCGATATCCCGCAACTGAAAAAGGCATTCTCCGACGGCCTGGATATTCACGCAATGACGGCGAGCGAGATGTTCGGCGTGCCATTGAAGGAGATGACGAGCGAGGTGCGGCGCCGGGCCAAGGCGATCAACTTCGGTATTATCTACGGTATCTCTCCCTTCGGCCTTGCCAATCAACTCGGCATCAGCCGCGAAGAGGCCGGTGCCTACATCAAGACTTACTTCGAGCGCTTTCCGGGTATCCGCGACTACATGGATGAAACAAAGAAGGCGGCGCACGCTAACGGCTATGTCGAGACCATTTTCGGCCGGCGCATCCATTACCCGGAGATCAATACCAAGAACCCCTCGATGCGCGGTTTCCTGGAGCGTGCCGCGATCAATGCTCCGATCCAGGGCTCAGCGGCCGACATTATTCGACGGGCCATGATCCGCATGCCCGACGCGCTGGCCGAGGGAGGGCTCGATGATGCGCGCATGCTGCTTCAGGTTCACGACGAACTTGTTTTCGAGGTACCTGCCGGAAAGGCGGAATTACTCATCAAGCTGGCGCGCCGTGTGATGGAGTGCGCCTCGGAGCCGGCCGTCAAACTCTCGGTGCCGATCCACGTGGACGCCAAGGCCGCCGACAACTGGGAGGCGGCGCATTGAGTCATGGCGATCAGAATTTCCTTCCTCTGCAATCATGAAATCTGATCGGCAGATCACGAACTTGCGATTTGTATGTGTGCAGGGCGGCCGGTACAAAGTTTCCATTCGGAGCCGGTTGGAGATCCCGGCGACGCAAATTGGAGGAGATAGATCATGAAGACCTGGACCAAGCCCGCTGTTCGTGAGCAGGAAGTCGGCCTCGAGGTTACCTCGTACCTGCCGGCCGAGATCGACGTTATCTAACGTCTCTCGCTCTAGCGAATTTGAGAACGCGGCGGTTGCTCTTGCAACCGCCGCGTTTCTCTTTCCTGGAGCCTGATGAGAATGTTTACGCTCGCAGAGATAGTCGAACGCACCCCCGGAGAAGGCGTTTTCGCAAACATCCCGTTGACGCATCAGACCAGGCGCGAAGGCACATCAGGGTTTCTTATTGCTGATCACGAGATTGCGATTTGTAGTTATCGAGGCTGGCGGGTATTCTTCTCTACATCGGGGTTGGAGTTTCCGCCCCAACTGGAGGAGATAGATCATGAAGACCTGGACCAAGCCCGCCGTTCGTGAGCAGGAAGTCGGCCTCGAGGTTACCTCGTACCTGCCGGCCGAGATCGACGTTATCTAACGTATCGATCTTCCGAGAGTTTTGAAGCGCGGTGGCTGCGGACGCAGCTGCCGCGTTTTCTTTTTTCAGCGTTTCGTCAGAGGTCTGGACCTATCTCAAGTTTGAGGCTTGCAGGTCCTGCCGCGCACATCAGGGTACCATTAACAGATGATAAGACACTCTGATGACGATCTCACGAAATTGCGATTTGTAGTTATGGTTGCGAGCCCCTATTAGTAATTCACCTGACGGCAAGTATGCCGAAGGGCAATTGGAGGAACTAAATCATGAAGACCTGGACCAAGCCCGCCGTTCGCGAGCAGGAAGTCGGCCTCGAGGTTACCTCGTACCTGCCGGCTGAGATCGACGTTATCTAACGTCGTTCCGCTCAAGCGGTTTAACGGTGCGGCGGCCCCTTTGGGCCGCCGTTACTGTTTGGGGTGCTCTGTTCTCGATCCTGTTTAGCCCGTTTGCTAGGGTGACGATTCGAGGGATGGTGAGCAGAAAGCCAAAACCATGACACGGTTGCTCGACTTGGGAACGCTGTCGGACCTGCAGGACGTCGCGGCAGACTTCCAACGCCGGATCGAGGCTGCGGATCTGGCAGGCTGCGAGCCCTTCATCGAGTGGTCACAGCAGATACTCGTCGATCACCCTGAGCAGAAGGCCCTTGTGCTGCCGGTCGGCACCACCGTCGAGGGCGATCTCATTCTCGACAGCGATTGCGAGCCGTTTGCCTCTGGCGGGGTCAGCTGCATCGTGGCGAATGACGACTTCAAGGTGACCGGCCGCATCCTCAATGCCGATCCGGAAGGGGGCCCCTCCTTGCTTGTCGCTGGAAATCTGGAGTCCGGTGACTTCTTCAAGGCGGCTTCTGGCATTGTCGTGATCGGGTCACTGACCGCCGCGGGACTTGTCGTCTGTGCTGGCGACAACGGTGCCCTGCTCGTGGGCGGGAACCTGAATGCCCGCGCCCTCATTGATTGCGACCATGAGATCATCGTCATCGGCGATGTGCATGCGACAGTGGCGAGCGATGATCTGGGCAATATGCGCACCCTGCTCGTGCCGGAAGTGTTCGATGAACCCGAAGACCCTTCAGATGAGTGGCCCGACGGAGACCTGATCCGTGAGCGCCTGCTGGAGGGCCTGCCCATACTGAAGGGCTAAGCCTCCCAAAGGGATGGATTGATCTAGAGGGGTGTACCCTGGCCTTGCGCCGGAGGCTCGGGATCGGAGGGATCTTCATCTTCGGGAACGGAGCTGTCTGGAGATGTCGGGGGTTTATCCAGTCGCTCCACCCGCTCCTTGAATTTACGTACCATGCCTTCGATGTAATCGAAGAGTCGGTCCACGTCTTTCTCGGAAGGTATCTGTGCCTTGGGGGCGGGCGGGCCGGTATCGGGCGACATCGGCACCCCGTCTGCGCTTGGTGGCTTCAGTCCAAGCGCCTCCTCCATAAGCCGCATCTCGTTCTTGAGGTGCTTGTTCTCGGCTTCGAGTTTGGCGATCTCGTCGCGCAGGACCTGCTGGTCATCTGTCGCGGTCACGCACGTTAGACCCTTGTCTTCCGGGCTGCAGATAGAAGTGACCCCCGTGATCGTGTCGAGCCGGACAACACGATCCTCGTTCAAGGGCAACATGGTGTAGCGGCCCGGTGCCTCTTGGGCGCAAACGGCCGTGCCGCCGAGCAGAACAAATACGAGAGCGGCAGCGCCTGTGCCGCGGACGGATTGGGGCAAGGTCTTATCCTCCAAAGCGTGCCGGACGGCACCGCGGCTGCGAAGGTACGGCCCTCGTGTGGCGAAACAATCGCAGCAACCGCGGCCTCTCTCATCCGATTTTGCAGCGGGACCGGCCCGAATCGGTGGGCTGCCAGGTCGCTAGCGAACGGGACCGGCCGTGGCACGCGCCCCGCGGACGGACATCCTCTTGCCCCGCCGGACCGACAAGCGACTGAAAATGCGAATAAAAAAAGAAACATCAAATTTCGATACGCCGCTTAACCCGCCGTTTACTGCCGCCTGAGAGCTTGAGGGTCGAAGGGTCGTGATCTCGTCGCTCGTGAAGACCTGCAATGCGGTGCTGCCCTGTGCGCTCGGACCCGCCGGACCTCCGGTCTTCGATCGTCTTCGCCGCCGCCGGGCCCAGCCGTCGCCCCTAGGCGACCGAGGAATGAACGGACAATGTCGACAGAACAAACGGGATTTTCGGATCTCTATGAGGGGGCAGAGCCGGTTGATGCGGCCGTTCCATCGGAGCTGCGAGCTCTTCTGACGACCATCTCTCATCAGATCGATGAAGCGGATCAGCGCCACACCGGCCTGCTGCAGGAGATGCGCGATCGGCTCGTCACATTGAGCCGCAACGCAGAGCACGTGCGCGCGACCGTGCCGGAGCATGCGGAAACTGCCTATGCCCGCATCGAAGACAGCCTGAACCACCTGGCTCAGCGTTTGGACACCATGGATCATATTGAGCAAGAAACCCTTGGGTCGCGGTCATTGGACCAAACGGCGCCTGCCGCTCTCAAGTCTGCTGCTGTGGCCAAGCCAAATCCGGAATTCGCCCCCGTTGAGCGGCCGCAAGCTGGGGGCAACTCCAGCGGCATCGATCCCTTCGATCTAGTTGGCGAACCGGGCGAGGACGAGGGCGAACCCGCGTGGGACCAGGTAGACGCCGAGGCCCTGACGCGCATCTATGAAGAAAGCGATGCCGCGCTGATCCGGACGTCGCCGCGCTCTGAGCAGGAAACCACACCCGAACCCACCATGCAGCCAGAGGTGGCGGGCGAGCCGTTGCCCGCGTTTCATGCCCTGCATGAGCCTGTAGAGCCGCGCTTTGGCGACTTTGACCGCGAGTGGCTCGACCAGCGCCTTTCAGAGATTGCCGCCCGCATCGAACAGTCGATGGCGGATCTGATGCCGAATCATTCCATCGAAAATCTCGGCAGCCGCTTCGACGCGTTCGAGGAGCGGATGGGTTCGGTGCTCTGCGATGTCGCCAGCCGCAGCGACGTGGAGAGCCTCCGGATGCTGGAAGCTCAGATCAACGATCTGGCTACGCACGTCGAACAGGCCGAGCGCCAGCTGGGCCGCCTGGATTCGATCGAGCAGCAGCTGCAGGCCGTGGTCGAGCATCTTTCTGAGGCACCTGCCGGGCTGTCCGGCGAAACGGTCGCGCACCCTGAGCCTGACTTCCAGTCCCTCGCAAGCATCGCTGCCGAGCACGTTGCGGAGCGTTTCGCGGGGAACGGTGCAGGCGCCAGTCACGACCTCCGGTTCGAGGAGATCAACGGGCTGCTGCGCAACCTGATGGAGGACCGGCGGCAGAACGACGAGCAGACCTACACCATGCTCGATACCGTGCAGCAGGCCATGATCCGGCTGCTCGACCGCATCGACGCGCTCGAGCTTTCCCAGGCGCGCAGCCACAACGAATTCGGCGCACCCTCACATCGGCACAAAGAGCTGGCGACGGAACAGGCAAGCCAATCGGTTGCCGAGCCGGAGTCCCGGAGCACTCGCTCGGCCCAAGGATCTGACGCAAGGTCTGACCTGGGAAATGACAGTATGGTCTTCTCAGAGGCGCTCCAGGGCCCTGACCCGGTATCCCATATGCCGCAGCCGGATCCCGATCTTGCGCTTGGCGCATCGCCCTTGGACAAACTGCGGCAGGACTTCATCGCCGACGCGCAGCGCGCCAAGATGCGCGCCGCTGCCACCTCCCCGGAGGCCGCCCCGGAAACGGAGGCCGCAGCGACGATTCCGCCGCGGCTGCAAACGGCAGCGCGTGGTTTGCCTCGTGCAAAGATGCCCGCTCCCGAGGCTGCTGCTGCGGATCTCGCAGGCATCGGCTCGCGCAAGCAACGCCTGACTGCGCTGGCGCTCTGTCTCGTGATTGCCGTGAGTGGCGCTGCGCTCTTCATGAAATCGCGCACGCAAACCACGGAGCCTGCCGCCCCGGCTGCGGTGACGAACGTGGCGCCAAAGGCGACGGATGACAACAATGTACCCTCTGCGGCCGAGGCGCCTGCCGAGATCGATGGTGCCGCTTTCGAGGCGCCGGCAGACGACGAGGCATTTGTTCCCGCGCCGGCTCCGTCCGAGGGGGTGACAGTTCCCCACGCTGGCGGGGCCCCCGCCGCCGACGATGATGTCATGGGCCTTGAGAGCGATGTTCCCGCCAACGAGGACGTGCTGCAAAACAAGCCGCAAGCCCAGGCCCCTGGAATCGCTGCGGAGGGTATCGTTCTGCAGGCGGCTGGCCGTTACCCCACGGCGCAGGAACTGGTGCATCTCCAGGACCAGAAGAATGCCGCTGCGCTTTCCTCGCGCCTCGGCTCGAATGCGTCTCTTTTAAGTCCGGCGGATTTGATGCCCGAAGAGGTTGCCAAGCTGACCGTCAAAACAGGCCCGTCCGCCAACAGCCTGCTTCCATCTGATATGATGGCCGGGCAATCGTCCTATAAGATGGCCTCGTTGGACGGCCAGAGCGCCCCAATGGCTTCGCCCGCGCTGTCGGCGCACAAGGCCGCCAACTTGAACCTGCCGCCGGCCACGGTCGGTCCCCTTTCGCTGCGCCTGGCCGCCGCAAATGGCGACCCCTCCGCCGCCTTCGAGGTCGGTGCGCGTCTTGCCGAGGGCAAGGGGACGGATCAGAACTTCAAGGAGGCGGTCACTTGGTATCAGAGGTCCGCGTCGCAAGGGTTCGCCCAGGCGCAGTACCGGCTCGGCACGCTCTATGAGCGCGGACTGGGCGTGAAAGCCGACGCCGGCCGGGCCCGCATGTGGTATCAGCGCGCCGCCCAGCAGGGCAACGTCAAGGCCATGCACAATCTGGCGGTGCTCAGCGCAGGCCGTGAGAGCGGTAGTCCGGACTACACGAGCGCGGCGCAGTGGTTCACCAGCGCTGCCGAGCACGGTCTGGCCGATAGCCAGTACAATCTGGCGGTCCTCTACGAAAATGGGTTGGGCGTGGCCAAGAGCCCTGATCAGGCTTTCATCTGGTATTCGCTGGCTGCCAAGTCGGGTGACAAGGAAGCCATCCGCCGCCGCGATGCGATCGAGGCTCAGCTGACGGTGGCCAAGCGCGACGAGGCCATGCGCACCGTCGCCGCCTTCCGGGCCAAAAGGACCGCGCCGATCGTCAATGATCCGCGGGTAGCCGGAGAGGACTGGAAGAAGCGTGAAGGGGCGGCGGGCAACGGCTGAGCCCGTGCGGCCCGTCCCCGGGATGCCTTGCTCTTTGGGGACCCAAACGCGGCATTCCGGCCACTCCGTCGCGATGCCGCACAGGAACTGCGATTGTCCGGGTGGAATGCCGCGGCGCTCTCCACTACGGTCGGTATCGAGCAACGTCTGCATGACCAGCGGCGCCCGCCTCGGTCCGCCACGAGGCCGGAACGGGGCGCCTCCAGGGTCGTCGATCGGACCGGCTGATACCGCCTGATGAACATCTATCTGCCCATCGCCGAAATGTCCGAGAGCGTCCTGATGCTGCTCGGCATGGGCGCTGCTGTCGGCTTCATTTCAGGCCTCTTTGGCGTCGGCGGTGGGTTCCTCATTACACCCCTGCTTATGTTCACCGGGGTACCGGCTCCAGTTGCGGTCGGCACGTCGGCCGCGCAGCTCGTCGCCTCTTCGGTCTCGGGCGCGATTGCCCAATACAAACGCAACAATGTCGATGTGAAGCTCGGCATGGTGCTGCTGGGCGGAGGGCTTTTGGGCACCGTTATCGGCGTCGAGATCGTACGCATTCTGCGCCAGATGGGGCAGTTCGACGTCTTTATCGCACTTTGCTATGTGCTCTTCCTCGGCGTGATCGGCACCCTGATGCTGATTGAGAGCGTGAGAACCATCCTCAAGTCGCGCGAGGGTGGATCGGGTTCCTCGCGCAGGCCCGGCGAACACAGCTGGGTGCATGGCTTGCCGCTGAAAATGCGCTTCCACCGCTCGAAGCTCTACATCAGCTCCATTCCGCCGTTCATGATCGGCGCCTTTGTCGGGTTCCTGGCTGCCATCATGGGGGTAGGTGGCGGCTTCGTCATGGTGCCGGCCATGATCTACCTGTTGCGCGTTCCCACCAACGTGGTTGTGGGAACCTCGCTTTTCCAGACGGTCTTCGTGGCAGCTGCTGCCACCGTGCTACACGCCGCCGCAATCAGCTCCGTTGATATCGTTCTTGCCGCTATCCTCATGCTCGGCGGTGTTGTGGGCGCCCAGTTTGGTGCCTCGGCCGGCAGCCAGCTCAAGGGTGAGCAATTGAGGTTTCTTCTCGCAGGCATCGTGTTGCTCGTCTGCCTGCGAACTCGGGTGGGATCTCGTGGTGGTTCCCGACGATCTCTTCTCGCTCTCACGCTACGTGGTGGCGCCATGAGACCGGCGCTACGAACAGGCGGTCGGCGGCGGAGTTTGCGCCACCTTACGTCCATGCTGCTGGCGGTGCTTCTTCTGGCAGATGCGTTGCCGGCCGGTTTCGGTATCTTGTCCGGAGAGGCAGACGCCCAGACGGCCACGCGACCCAGTAAGAAGGCAAAAACCGCGGAGCCGAAGACGGAGGAACCAGCCGTTCAGGCCGTCGTTCCGGAGGCTCTTCCATTACCCGAGCCCAAGCCCCGCCCTGAGGAGAAGCCAGAACTCCGCGCCGGCTACTCAGGTCGAACGTGTCGAGGCCGATGTCTCAACCCGCACGATTGCAATCACCTCGGGCTATTCGGGTGCCGAGGTCATCGTCTTTGGTGCCATCGAGAACAGCCGGCAGCCAAGTGCGGAATCGGGCTTCTATGATGTCGTAGTCGTGGTGGAAGGCGAGCCGGCACCACTGACGGTGCGCAAGAAAAGCCGGGTGGCGGGTCTATGGGTGAACACGAAGTCCTTCTCGTTCAATGCGGTGCCGAGCTACTATGCGGTGGTCTCCACGCGTCCGATCGAGGACTTCGCCGATGCACCTACGACGGATGAACTGGGGATTGGGATCGATGCCGTACGCATGGCGGCAGCGGCGGATTCAGCCGTGCGCGTCACGAGCGAGGAGCTGCTGGAATACAAGTCCGCCGTCGCGCGCCTGAAGGAATCCCAGGGGTTGTTCAAGAGGGATGACTACGGCGTCGTTTTCACCGGCCGCAGTCTTTTCCGCTCAAAGATCGAGCTGCCGGCGACGGTGCCGGTCGGGCCGCTGACGGCAAGTGTCTACCTATTTCACGATGGCAAGCTCTTGAGCCGCTATCAGGCGCGCGTGACTTTGGAACGTGAGGGTATCGAGCGGTGGCTTTATGCCTTTGCCTTCGACCGGCCCCTGCTTTACGGCATCTTGGCGGTTCTGTTGGCGGTCATCACGGGTCTCGTCGCGTCGGCTCTGTTCCACCGCCGCTCGTCGTGACGTCGCTCAGTCCGGCTTCAGAAGCCGCGGGGCGACGGGGTAGAGCCCTTCCTGTCCCAGGATCCAGACGGACATGCCGTCGTTACCGAAAAGCGGTTCGAACGCTTCGTCTAGAATGTTGAGACCACCGGCGTATGTCCCGAATGCCGGCATCACGAGACGCAGCCCGTTGGAGACGAAGCAGGGCCGGCGGAAACTGTGACCATGCAGGGAGAGGCGGGCTGCCGGATGCAGGTGCCCGGCGATTTCGTGGGTGACCCGGCCAGATGCCGGCATGTGCCGGAAAGTAAGCCCCTCGGCCGTGATTTCGTCGCGCACATGCCCCCCGAGGACCGTTGAAATGCGGGGATCATGGTTGCCCGTGATCCAGATCCATTCCCGATCTTCTTGCAGGATGCGCAGGGTTTCCAGATCTTCCGCCGAGATTCGCGAGGCCGCGTCCTCGTCATGCAGATTGTCACCGAGTGCGATGACGGTGGCGGCACCGAAACGATCGATCGCCTCGGCGAGACGGTTCAAGGTTTCGCGCGTGTCATAGGGCGGCAACATGATGCCCTTGCGCGCAAACGAAGAGCCTTTCTCCAAGTGCAGGTCGGCGACGATCAGCGCATCTTCAGCCGGCCAGTATAGCGCACCCGAAAAATCGGCGCGGAACGCTTTTCCGCAGATTGAAACCGGTTGGTCGTTGAACTCACCGGCGTCGAGCCGTTCGGGTTTCAGGGCTAGGTTTGCCATCGGGTTTTGTCGCTCCGGTCTCGGTTGCGCTTGCCTCCAGGATCAACTCCAGAGCAGCATCGCGCAAAAGGTCTTCGCGTTGAAGCCGCGCCACCGGCTCCTTGCCGATCTCCAGCAGGATCGGTACCGACAGCGGTGACACGCGATCGAGAGATTGATGCCTGATTCGGCCCTTGATGCGGCTCAGGAACGCACCGAGACGGCGGATGTCCAACAGACCTGACGCCGCGTCGGCCCAGGCTGCTTCCAGAAGGATGTGCCCTGGCTCGTGCTTTCTCAAGACGTCGTAGACGAGATCTGTGGACATCGTGACCTGCCGGCCGGATTTCTCGCGCCCGGGATGGCGCCGCTCGATCAGTCCGGCGATGACGGCGGCAAGCCGGAACGTGCGCTTCATGAGGCTCAATTCGGCAAGCCAAGCGTCGAGGTCGTCGCCCAGTATGTCTTCTTCCAGTAGGCGGTCGAGTTCGATCCTTCCATCCGCGATCATGGCAGAGAGATCCGCCGCCGCCCAGACGGAGAGGCCGTAATCGTTCGCGACAAAGCCGAGTGGCCGCGCGCCCCAGCGGTCGAGACGCCGCGTCAGCAGCATGCCGAGCGTCTGGTGAGCGAGTCGCCCCTCGAAGGGATAGAGCACGAGGTGGTGACGGGTACCCTGGCGGAACGTTTCGACCAGAACCTCATCGGCCGCCGGGATCAGTGACTTCTCACGCTGAAGGGTGAGCCATTCGGCGACGGGCAATGGCAGATTCGGCCAGGAGGCGGGGTCTGCAATCATGGCGCGCACGCGCTGGGCGAGATGCGTGGAAAGGGGGAACTTGCCGCCGGCGTAGCTTGGTATCATCGGATCGGTTGCGTTTGACCGCGAGCAATACGCTTCCGTCTCCTGTAAGCCCTCGAAACGAAGCACCTCTCCAGCGAAGACGAAGGTATCGCCGGGGGCCAATTGCTCGACGAAGTACTCGTCGACCTCGCCGAGAACGCGGCCGCCAGCGAATATGCCCGGCTGCCCTGCTACCCGCGGACCCCGATCCTTACCGCGCGCGCGCGTCAGACGGATCTTGATCATCGGGCTGTCAACGATCGTTCCGGCGTTCAGCCTGTACTGGTGGGCAATCCGCGGATGAGCAAGACGCAGGCGTCGGTCCTCCGTCGGCTTCAAGCGTGCAAAGCGCTCGTAGGCCTTGAGCGCGTATCCCCCCGTCGCCACGAAATCCACAATGCGGTCGAATGTGCGCCGGTCGAGCGCCCCGTAGGGCAGCGCCGAGCGCACCTCCTCAAATAGAGCATCCGGATGGAAGGGCGCGGCACAGGCCATCCCCAACACATGCTGGGCGAGTACATCAAGCGCGCCTGTGCGCTCCACGATTGCGTCCTGCTCGCCGGCGGAGGCGGCTTCCAGCGCAGCCCGGCATTCGAGGACCTCGAAGCGATTGGCGGGAACGAGGAGAGCTTCGGAGGGCTCGTCCAGCCGGTGATTGGCGCGGCCGACGCGCTGAATGAGGCGGCTTGCACCTTTCGGTGCGCCGACGTTGATGACGAGATCAACATCGCCCCAATCGATGCCAAGATCGAGCGTGGATGTTGCGACGACGGCCTTCAGCGTGCCGGCCGCCATGGCCGCCTCCACCTTGCGCCGCTGTTCTGCCGAGAGCGAGCCGTGATGCAGCGCAATTGGAAGAGCCGCCTCGTTGATCCGCCAGAGTTCCTGGAAGATGAGTTCGGCCTGCATGCGCGTGTTGACGAAGACCAGAGTGAGGCGACGACGGCCAATTGCTTCGTAGATCGCCTCCATCGCGTAGCGCGCAGAGTGACCACCCCAGGGGACCGGATCTTCGAGTTCCAAAATATGGATGCGGGGTTGTGCTCCCGGGGGGGCCGTGACGAGGTCTGCCAAGTCTGTTCGCACACCGGGCTCTGTCTGGCTCGAGAGATAGGCCCTGAGCTCCGCCGGCCGCGCGACCGTGGCCGAGAGCCCGATCGAGATCAACCCGGGGCTTAGCTGCCGCAGTCGCGCGAGATCGAGGGCCAGCAGATCGCCGCGCTTGGAGGCGGAGAGCGTGTGCAGTTCGTCCAGTATGACGGTATCAAGTGCGCCGAACAGGTGCGTCGCATCCTCGTGGCTCAGTAGCAGTGCCAGCTGTTCGGGCGTCGTCATGAGGATGTCCGGCGGTGCGGTGCGCTGGCGCTGGCGTTTGGCGGCGGATGTATCTCCGGAACGGGTTTCGCATCGGATAGGCAGACCCATGTCGGAAATGGGCGTTGTCAGGTTACGAGCGACGTCGACGGCGAGCGCTTTCAATGGCGAGATATAGAGCGTGTGCAGGCGGCGGGCAGGGTCTTTCGCGCCCCGCTTTCGGGCGTTAAGTGCGAGCAGGCTGGGCAGGAAGCCGGAAAGCGTCTTTCCGGCGCCGGTGGGGGCGATGAGGAGGGTGGAGCGGCGTTGAACCGCTTTCTCGATGAGGGCCAGCTGGTGGGCGCGTGGCTGCCAGCCTCGTGAACTGAACCACGACGAGAAGGGCTCCGGCAGCGCGTTTGCCCCAGTGCTGTCCGTCCGGTCGTTCCGGCGGCGCCGTTTCTGGGTTCTCTTCGATTGTGTCAACATCGTTTCGGCATACGGCTCAGCGACATGGATGGGTCGCTCTCCTGTGGGGCGTCATGCTAAGAGGCCCCAAACGGATGGGAGGATAGGGGACGATGGACCGGAATGCGATCTTCGGCGGTAGCCCACTGGGCGTGGTGGTGCGCCTTGCGTTGATTTCGCTTGTCGTCGGGGTGGTGCTGGATACGCTCGGCATCAATCTGCGGAACTTCTTCGACCGCATCAATGATTTGCTGCGGACGATCTATGACCTGGGCTTTGGTGCCATCGACTGGCTGCTGCAGTATCTGTTACTCGGCGCAATCGTTGTCGTGCCGATCTGGCTGATCGCCCGGGTGGTGGCCATCCTCCGCCGTGGCGCCGATTAAGCGCCCCTCTTTATACGTGAGCCTCAAGCGGCTTTGCGGCCCACTCCGCGGCACGCCGTCCAGTGAGTTCTGAAAGGCGCCCCAATCCATTTTGCCGGACTGCCTCCGACAAGCGCGCCTTGATCGCTGTGATCAGCCCCGGTCCCTCGTAGATGAGGCCGGTGTAGAGCTGCAGGAGAGAGGCACCAGCTTCGATCTTGGCGAGAGCACTCTCCGGGCTGTCGATCCCGCCGATGCCGATGAGCGGTACGGCGCCCGACGTCGCCTGATGCACCTTGGCCAGCATGACCGTAGCCCTGTGGAAGAGGGGGCGTCCGGAGAGCCCGCCGGCTTCTTCGCGCTGGCTGTCCTTCAGTCCGGGGCGAGCCAGCGTTGTGTTGGACACGGCAATCGCATCCACCGCGTGGGCGATGAGTCGCTCGGTGATCGGTGCGATATCTGCCTCTGCGATATCAGGCGAGATCTTGACGATAATTGGCCGCTTGGCCTGCCCCGCCGAAACCCTGGCGGCTCTCGCTGCCATCACGCGACCCAGCAGCTCGTCGAGCGCTGCAGGTGCCTGCAAGTCTCGCAGGCCCGGTGTGTTGGGCGAGGAAATGTTGACCGTGAACATAGAGGCCACATCGTAGAAGGTCTCGATGCCGCTTACGTAATCACCCGGACGATCTGCCGAATCTTTGTTCGCCCCCACGTTCACGCAGACGATGCCGTGCGGCTGGCGTGTCTGTAACCGAACAAGAGCCGCCGCGTGGCCACCGTTGTTGAAACCCAGACGATTGATCAGAGCGCGATCATCGACGAGGCGGAAGACGCGCGGCCGTGGATTGCCCGACTGCGGCAGGGGTGTCAGTGTACCGACTTCTGCAAAACCGCAACCGAGCCCTAGGACGGCGTCCGGGACGCGGGCGTCCTTGTCGTAACCTGCGGCGATGCCGATCGGATTGGGAAAATGGAGCCCGAAAAGGTCTTGGCCAATCTCGGGCGGGTCAGTGGATATGTCCCGCGGATAGAGGCCCCTTTCCAGCATGCGCAGGGAAAATTCGTGCGCATCCTCGGGTGCCATCGCAAACAGACCTGCGCGCGCAAGACCGTATAATCCGGATAACATCACGAGGCCTCCACGGCGATCCGCGGAACACCGTCGGCGTCCAGGAACATGGGTTTCTCCCAAAGCGCCAGCACGGTCGGAAGTTCGCCGAAATAATGTGGGAATAGAGCCCCGTCGCGGGAGGGTTCGAAGCGCAGTGCCCCGCCGAGCGCCTCGGCATCAAAGGCCACGATGATTAGACCGGTACGATTGTGAAAATGCCGGATCGCCGTGCCTTCGATTTGCTCAGCACTAGAAAGATGTATGAAACCGTCGCGAAGATCGTCAGCGGACCCACGATAGGCACCGGCTTTGCACGCCTCGCGCCACTCGCTTTCGGATACGATCTTGTAAACAGTTCTTGTCACTGCCAGCAGCCAAACATCTCTACTTGAAGCGCAGGATAGGTAGGCGACTTCCTCGCCCGCGACAAGCGTATCCTGACAGGTGTTCGTCCGATCAACTCGGGGTGGCGTGTGATTTTCAAGTCGCATCGGATGTGGTCAATGCACTCCGGCACGACAGTTATTTTTCTGCCATCCTTGCGCGGCAACTGAGGCTGGGGAATACTCGTTGTCCCCCGAACGCTTGTCGCTGCCGACGAGCATGGCGGCAGTTCTTCGCTGCCGGGTCTACCGGGATGCACGGGGCGTTTCGGTACAAGAAATATAATAAGTGGTTCGGGTCGAGAGGGCGTTTTTTGGTACAGAGTAGAACAGAAGAGGCCCCCAAGGGCTTCTGGGCGCGCGCCGCACTGGTCGGCAGATCGGTATCGACTGCAAAGGTTGCGGCTCCAAACGAAACCACCGCCCTGCCGCGTGTCTTCTCAAAGCCCAACGATTTCATGACGGCCGAGGTGATGTCCCTCGGGCGACTGCTTGATGGCCGTTACCGCTTTCGGCTGGCATGCCTGCAGCGCGCCTACGCCTGGCGCCCCGAGAACGTGTCGCGTCTGCTCTCTGACCTGCGCTGGGCGATGCAGCGCAGCGGTAAAAAGCGGCGCTATGCGCTGGGCCGCCTGATGCTCGCTCAGCAGCTTGGTTCAGTTGACGTGGAGCTTGTCGACGGGCATCAACGTCTCGTCACGTTGACGATGCTGTTTGCCGTTTTGCGCGATCTGGAGACCAATCCGGAGCGCGCCGAGACTCTGCACAAACTCGTGCTCGACGAGGCGTGGAGCCTTGGCGATCCGCGTCGCTACCGGCTGCTCATACAGAAACAACCCGCGCCCCTGTTCGAGCGGACCGTGCAGCAGCGCGGTCTGACAGATAGCGATCCCGGGGTTCTGCGAGACGAACTGTCCGAGGCTGAACGCAACATCATCGACAACCGCGATTGCATCCGCTCCGAATTGCTTTCGCCGGGAACTACAGAGGAATTCCGGCGGGAGCTGGCCGATTTTCTGCTCGAGAACTGCTGCGTCATCGCTGTCGTCGTCGACAACGCGGACGACGGCTGGGAGATCCTGGGTACGGAGCAGAATACGCGTCTTGCCTTTAGTCACGCCGACGAGGCCAAGTCCATCATCCTCTCCGCGATGCCCGCCGATCAGCACTCACCGGCGGCGCATCTTTGGGAGAGCTGCGAAAGCATCCTGATACCCGAGGATATGCATCGGCTGCTCTGCCACATTCGCTCAATCAGCTGGCGGGGGCGGTTCCAGTCGAGCCGCCCGGTGGAAACCGAGATCGTCGAGCGTTTCGGCATCGCCACCGACGGGCTCAAGTTCATGAGCGAACATCTGGTGCCATTTGCGAACCGGCTGAAGGATATACGGCAGGGAAACGTCGGCCGGCCTGGAGAAGAGCGCCAATCCATTTCCCAGCACATCGATTACATAAGCTGGGTCGACGCTCATGCGTGGATTCCGGCGATCTTGCTCTGGATGAAGATCCGGGGCTCAGAGGGACCGGAAACACAATCATTCATCCGCCATCTCGACCGGCTCGTTTGGATGACCCGTATTGCGGGAGTCGATCCGGGGGTTCAAGAGACCCGAATGCTCAACCTCCTTGACGATATCGAGGCTGGCGTACCGGTCGGCAACATGAGTTGGCTTCAGATTGAGCCCAAGCTGCGCAGGGATGCGATTTCCAATCTGCGTAGTCCCAATCTCGCCGCCAAGCATTACGCGGGTTATCTCCTCCGGCGGCTCAGTATTCTGAGTGGCGCCGATCCCGGACCCATGATGCGCGATGAGGTCACTGTGGAGCACATTCTGCCGCGGAACCCGCATGGTTGCCGCGAATGGCTTGCGCTTTATGGAAGCCCCGACGGCTGCAAGATGCATCACCAGAAGCTCGGCAACGTCGTTCTCCTATCGGGCCGCGAGAACCAGCTAGTCGGCATCAAGTCGTGGGATGATAAGCGCGCAATCCTTGCGCGCTCAGTGTTCTCGCTCGCGCGCGATGCCGCTCAAGAAAAAGACTGGACGGCCCGCACCATCGCCCGCCGCACCGACCGCCTGATCGACATGCTGCTCAAGAGCTTCGATATTGCCCCGCTGGGGAAGGGAGAATAGCTCCTGCGCGGGTGTCTTTCGACGTGGAGAGAACCCGCGGGCTCCAACCTAGGCCGCTTTGCCAATCTCACCAGCCAGTGCCTTGGCGATCAGAGCACGGGTCTCGTCCACGCCGTAGAGTGCGATGAACGACCCGAAGCGCGGACCTTTGCTTTCGCCGAGTAGCACCTGATAGATCGCGCTGAACCACGCATTCGAGACGCCGGGGCGCTCGGGCGTGGCGCCCTTTGCTCCAAAGTCCTGGTATCGCGGGACCGCGCGTCCGATATCGTAGACGATCGCCTGCAACTCTTCGGCGGTGGCAGTCTGAGGTGCCTTGGACAGCGCATCCGAGAGCGCAGACAGCGCCTCGCGCTCCACTTCGTCCGGCGTCCGGTACGACTTCTTGGACAGTTCGAAGTCGCGATAGTACCGCACGGCGTAGCCTGCCAGCGTGTCGAGCAAAGGATAGCGTTCCGGCGTCGCATCCGGCATGTGGCGGCGGATGTAGCCCCACAGAACGTCTTTGTTTTCGGCGTTGGAGGCCGCCACAAGGTTTCGCAAAAGTGCGAACGTGACCGGGCTCGATGCCTCCGGCGGCTTGCCCGAATGAATATGCCAGACGGGATTTTCGAGCTGTGCCTTGGCTTCCTGAGAGGAATAAGCGCCAAGGAACTGGAGGTAGTCGTCAACGGCGCGCGGAATGACGTCGAAGTGCAGTTTCTTGGCCGATTTCGGCTTCTGGAACATGAACAGGGCGAGGCTCTCCGGCGTCGCATAAGTGAGCCACTCGTCGATGGTGAGGCCATTGCCCTTGGACTTGGAGATCTTCTCGCCCTTCTCATCGAGAAAGAGCTCATAGACGAAGTGTTCCGGCGGAAGGCCGCCGAGGACCTTGCAGATGCCGTCATAGATGACGGTGTTGGACATGTGGTCCTTGCCGTACATCTCAAAGTCGACGCCGAGGGCCGCCCATCGTGCACCGAAATCAGGCTTCCATTGCAGCTTCACGTGGCCACCCGTCACCGGCACGGTGACGTCGGCCCCGTCCTCGTCGACGAAAGTCACGGTCCCGCTTTTTGCATTGACCTCCTTCATGGGCACATAGAGGACCCGGCCCGTCGTCGGTGAGATCGGCAGAAAACAGCTGTAGGTCGCCTGGCGTTCCTCGCCGAGTGTCGGAAGCATGATGTCCATGATCTTCTGGTAGCGCTCGGCGGCGCGTAGCAGAATCTCATCGAACTTGCCCGAGGTGTAATAGTCGGTAGCGCTGGCGAACTCGTACTCGAAGCCGAAGGTGTCGAGGAACCGGCGCAACATGGCGTTGTTGTGGTGGCCGAAGCTTTCGTATTCGCCGAACGGGTCAGGCACGCGCGTCAGCGGCTTGTGCAGGTTCTCGCGCAGCATCTCCTGGTTGGGCACGTTGTCGGGCACTTTGCGCATGCCGTCCATGTCATCGGAAAAGCACAAGAGGCGCGTCTTGATCTCGCCCCCGGTCAACGCCTCGAAGGCGCGTCGCACCATGCTAGTCCGTGCGACCTCGCCGAAAGTGCCGATGTGCGGCAATCCCGAGGGCCCGTAGCCTGTCTCGAACAGCACGGTCTTTTCGCGCCCGCCCTTTATTTTTTCCAGCCTTTGCAGAATGCGGCGCGCTTCCTCGAATGGCCAGGCACGGGCCTCCTTAACGACTTCAAGCTGGGCGGGCGTGGCGTGCATGGACATGGCGAGGGGGTACCGGCCGGGCCGGTTCTCTGATGGCGTGTGGATTTCGATGAGCCGGGCCAAAACCCGAATAGGTGGCGCAAGTTAGGAGCGCTGCGCTGCAAGGTCAATCGGGCCATTCCGATTGGACTTTGCACCCGACGGAAACGGCAAGTCCAGAGAGTTGCCGGTTATTTCCCGGTTTCCCCGATGGCGTCGGCCATGTGACCAGCGGCGGGCAGCCCATCTGGCACAAACGGCACGCGCTCTCCACCGGCCTTCGTTGTTGCAGGACAACCGTCGAAACGGGGAACGGCGATGATTGACACGTCAAGTGAAATGTGAAACCAAATAGACGGTTCAATATGTCTAATCTAACTTGACAATTATCAAACGGTTCAACCGGTTCCTCCAAGGAACCACCAAAGGGAAAAGCGGCCCGCCTTGATTGCGAAGGAACGCTGAACCGCGAGAGCGAATGCGCTCTGTGTGAGTGACAGTGATCTGAAGACCGGGGCGGCGAAGTTTTCCGAGCCTTCTGTCGACCGGTCTCCCGTGCGACGTGTTGGTGAGGAAAAAAGCCCACGGTCGTGGATCGCGCCCGTGGGTTCAGCACGAAATGGTTCGTGCGTCACTCAGGGAGGTTGTCGACTATGGATAGCTTAGACGATCCAAACAGAGTCTGGCCCACGGGCCTGACAATCAAGGAGTCCGAGGCACTTCATAAGCATGTGATCGATGGGTCGCGCGTCTTCGGTGCGATCGCCCTCGTTGCTCACTTGCTTGCGTACATCTACTCGCCTTGGCTTGGTTAGAGGAGAGCCCAGATGAATAATGGTAGAATCTGGTGCGTGGTGAACCCCACTGTGGGTCTGCCGCTCTTCATCGGCGGTGTCGCTCTGACGTCGCTCACTGTTCACCACTACGTGCTTTCGAACACGTCGTGGGTTGGTGACTTCTGGAAGGGTAGCTCCAAGACTTCGGTCAGCGAAGTCGTGCCGTCCAACACGTCGTCGCCCGTCGTACTCCGCACGGAAGACGGCAAGGCGGCTTTCGCTATCAACGTGACGCCGGCGACTGGTGACAGCTCGTCGTTCGTACTCAAGGTGGAACGCCTTCCCGGCGACCTCGCCTTGGCCACGACGGACGCCAAGTAATTGGACCCGGTCACAGTGAATGACCCAGGGACCCGGCGCCTTCGGACGTCGGGTCTCAGGTCCCCTTTCCTGCAAGGTTCTATCCGGGAAGAAGACTGCTAGGTCTGCACGAGCCATGGCATAAAGAAGGTGACCGTGGCGCTTGATCCGAAACAGTCAACATCCCGTCCTTGGCAGGTTCTGAGTGTCAAATGGGTCCGGCTCTATTTTGATAGAGAGCGGACGGTAGCGCTTCTGGATCGGTTCGAACAATGAATCGCGTCAGCCAGAAAGTGATGAAAGCCTGGGTCGAGCTGGGCCCGCGATTTTTGCCGTTCGCCGACGCTGCAACGCCGGACCTGCCGCTGTCACGGCTTCTGCGGCTTTCGCTCATCCAGGTTTCGGTCGGCATGTCTCTCGTGCTGATGGTCGGCACCTTGAACCGCGTGATGATCGTCGAGCTCGGCATCCCGGCGTCGATCGTCTCGATCATGATTGCCCTGCCTCTGGTGTTTGCGCCGCTGCGGGCGCTGATCGGATATAAATCCGACACGCACAAGTGTGTGCTTGGGTGGCGGCGGGTTCCCTTCATTTACCGCGGCACCATGATTCAGTTCGGTGGCCTTGCGATCATGCCGTTCGCGCTCCTGGTGCTTTCAGGGACCGGGAATGCGGGCTCCGTGCCTGAATGGGTCGGCCAGATGGCCGCGGCGTTGTCGTTCCTGCTCGTCGGCGCGGGATTGCACACGACGCAGACGGTTGGCTTGGCGCTGGCTACCGATCTGGCTGCTCCAGAGACCAGGCCCAAGGTCGTGGGCCTCATGTACGTCATGCTTTTGATGGGCACGATCGTCAGCGCCTTGATCTTCGGTTGGGTGCTGGAGGAATTTTCGCCGGGCCGTCTTGTCCAGGTGGTCCAGGGCTCGGCCGTTGCGGCCATCGTGCTCAATGCCGTCGCCTTGTGGAAGCAGGAGCCGCGAAGGAGTGCGGCTCAGATCGAGGCGGAAGAACCCGAGCCCACGTTTCAGGAGGCCTGGGCAAGCTACATCAAAGGCGAGCATGCCATGCGGCGTCTCGTGGCTGTCGGGTTTGGGACGATGGCATTCAGCATGCAGGATGTGCTGCTGGAACCCTACGGGGGCGAGGTGCTGAGGCTGAGCGTGAGCGATACGACCAAGTTGAGCGCCACGCTTGCGGCTGGCGGGTTGTTCGGCTTCGGCCTTGCATCCTATGTGCTGACGCGGGGAGCCGATCCGTTCCGCATGGCCGGTTACGGCGCGCTGGCCGGTATCGCTGCCTTCACCGCTGTGATCCTGTCGGCGCCGCTCCTGTCGCCGTTCGTGTTCGCCTGTGGCGCGCTCATGATCGGCTTTGGCGGGGGGCTCTTTGGTCATGGGACTTTGACGTCCACCATGAATTACGCACCGAAGGATCAGGTGGGGCTGGCGCTCGGAGCCTGGGGCGCCGTACAGGCTTCGGCAGCTGGATTGGCCGTCGCGCTGGGCGGCGTGGTGCGTGACCTGGGACATGGTTTCGCACCCACGGACATTTTTGGTTCGGCCGCAGGCTACAATGTCGTCTACTCTATCGAGATCGTATTGCTCTTCGCGACGCTCGCGGCCATGTTACCGCTCGTCCGCCGGGCGGAAAGCACGGGAACTGCAGCCGGTCCGGTCCCCCTGGGCCAGTCCGGCGGATCGGCACTGCAAAGCAAGGTGGATGCGCCATGACCCAGACAATCAGCCGGATGTATGCGAACCAGCAACAGGCCTCAAAGGCGATGGAGGAACTGAAGCGGCGCAACTATCACAATGTCTTCATGTTCTCGGCGCCCCCTGCCGGTGAGGACGGCCAGCGCAGCGTCAATGTCGATGATCTGGTGGCGCAGATGGTCAAGGCCCACATCCTAAAGTCGGAGGCAAAGATCTTCGCGGAACGTGTAGGTAAGGGCGGGAGCCTGGTGACGGTCCACGCGCCATTCAGCGGTGGCTTTCGAGCCCTCACCGTGCTCGATAGTCACGATCCGGTTGACTCTGGCGTACCCGATCCGGTGTACCCGTCGATCCTCTGGGACACGGCAACGCCGTGCTCGAGTGCGCTGCGTATGCCTGTTCTGGCCAAGAACAGGCTGCCTTTTGAGACCGTCAGTGCGCTGCCGTCGCTTGCACGCTGCGGGGCCGTCACCTCATGTTTAGGTATGCCGTTGCTCTCAAAGTCTGCCGCACCATTCTCCGGCACGTTGGGCATGGCGACGTTGTCCAGCAATTCGACGCCATTCTCGTCGATGCTGGGGCTCCCCATGCTGAAGAAGGGGACGATCATGACCTGATCAGGTCAGCAAAGCATTTCTTGGGGCGCACCGTGAAACGACATCGTGGTGCGCTTTTTTTCGATGCCGCGTCGTAATCGCTAAGGCAGCAGACCCGCACTCTTCGCTTCCTGAACAACTTCGGCCAATACGCCTGCGGCCAAGCTTGTTTGGCTTTTCGCGCCAGAAATGAGCCCGATGGGGCTGCGCAACCGGCGGAGATCTTCGGCGCTGCATCCCATCGCAGTCAATTGCGCAAGGCGCTTTTCGTGTGCTCGCCGGCTTCCCATCACGCCGATATAGAATGACGGTGTCCGCAAGAGACGTGCGAGCAGCGGAGATTCCCATTCGTGTTCGTGGAAGGCGACGACGATAGCCGTCCATGCATCGGCAAACGTGATGTCCACGCGTGCGACGTCCGTCAAAGGGGAGGCTGGCAAGCCAGCTGCGGTCAGCTCCGCCCGGATCGAATCTTCCGGTGTCAGGATCGAGAGGTCGAAGCCTGTGACCGCCAACAGCCTCGCGATTGCGGTGAGCGCCGGTCCGCCGCCAGCAAGCAGGACGCGCGTGCAGGGACGGTAAGTCCGCCGAAGGAGATCACCCGATCGGGACGCCAGCGGCGTCCGACATGAGATCTCGGCCAGTTCGATCCGACTAAGGCCGGAAGTCAGGTCCGTCGCGAGCACGAAGGGCTGTCGCGAATTGCGTAGGCGCCGCGCTTGAACAAGTATGGCCGGATCCAGACTCTGATCGAAGAAGATGTCGAGCCCACTCTCGCATGGGAGCTTCAAATCCAGATACCTGGACCCCTTACCGTACCGTACGAGCCTGTTCCGCCGCTCGCCAATCGCGGTCTGCGCTTCCTTTGCCACGGACGGCTCGAAGCATCCGCCCGACAGGTAACCCGAGAAGCGCCCGTCTTCGGCGACGGCCATCTGTGCGCCAAGCGGGCGCGGTGTCGTTCCGTCTATCCCGACGAGTGTTACGAGTGCGGTCTTGAGCCCCGCCGCGCTCCACGCGAGAAGCGCGTCGATGCTCTCCTCGGACGGCAGAGGGGAGACCGTTCGAGCCGGCGCTGCTGGTTGTGGATGGGGCGGAGACATGTGCGGCAAAGTTCTGAGGTGGGTGGGGCAAGGTGGGGCCTAGGGTACGATGTCCCTAGCGCCGATTATGATACACAACCTGCAACCCAAACGTAGTCTCCACGGCCGGTTACGACGTCACATGAAGACAACTCGATTGTCGGGAATGACATGATCTTGATGAATTCCTGCGCGAGGATTGCCACTTGCATATGGACGTTCATGAAACGACATCCGATGTCATGATGATAAGAGACACAAACGAAGGTTACGGGCTCGTCACGCGCCTGCTGCACTGGAGCATGGCCCTGGCGGTATTCGGTTTGTTTGCGCTCGGTTGGTGGATGGTCGGACTAAACTACTACAGCCCGTATTATCAATCGGCGCCAAATCTCCATCGAGGCGCCGGCATTCTGCTGCTCATCGCACTCGTCATGCGCCTCGCTTGGCGGCTTGCCAATCCGAAGCCCGATGACAGCGGACTTACATCCCTCGAGCGGACGGCCTCCCGTATTGTTCACTGGGGCTTTTACCCGCTGCTCTTTGCGCTCATGGTGAGCGGCTATCTGATCTCGACTCCCGACGGCCGGCCGATCGATGTGTTTGGATTGTTCAGCGTCCCCTCGCTCATCCAGTCCAAAGGCCTCGAAGATGCCGCGGGGCTCGTACATGAGTGGCTTGCGTATTTCACCATCGCAGTTGCTACGCTCCACGCGGCGGGTGCGCTCAAGCACCATTTCGTCGACAAGAACACCGCCCTGACCCGCATGTGGTCGGGACCGCCCGCATGATGAACATCACCACCAGAAAGGAAGTAAAGCCCATGAAACTGAGATCCCTCGGCCTCGGCCTTTCGGCCCTCGTGGCTTTCACCGTGCCTGTCACGGCGGCCGATTATCAGATCGACACCAAGGGAGCTCATGCCTCCATCAACTTCCGCATACCCCATCTGGGCTTCAGCTGGCTCGTTGGACGGTTTGATAAATTCTCGGGCTCGTTCACCTACGACGAGAAGAATCCCGAGGCGGCAAAGGTTTCGGTAGAGATCGATACCGCGAGTATCAACTCGAACCATGCGGAGCGCGACAAGCATCTGCGCAGCGATGATTTCCTAGACGTGGCCAATTTCCCCAAGGCGACGTTCATCAGCACGTCCGTGACGCCGAAAGGCGACGGGAAGGCGGAAATTAAAGGTGATCTCACGCTGCGCGGTGTGACCAAGCCTGTCACCATCGAAGCCGACTATATCGGCGGCGGTGATGATCCCTGGGGCGGCTATCGACAGGGCTTTGCAGGAACCACCAAACTCGTCTTGACCGATTTTGGCATTACCAAGGACCTGGGCCCTGCATCCAAGGAGGTCGAACTCGATCTGCACGTAGAGGGGATACGGAAATAACCCCCAGAGGCCGCAACCAGATCTTTTTTGAGTCCAGACGTGCTGCGCAATGATTGGGACAAAGGCACTGGATCGGCATGTCGGGCCGGACAGGTGCCTTGCGTCCAGTCCTGTTTGCTGAAGAAACGCATGGCCTCGTATCCCGTCTTGGGTTTGCGATGCTGGCTTTCACCAAGCGTGCGGCGTCAACCGCCGCTGAGGATGATCCCAAGAGCCGCGAGCATGCCCGTTGCGACAGCGACGAGACTGAATTTTCGGGGCTCGCGCTCCGCATGCGGCAATAGATGCGTGGCGCCTACATAAATGAGCGTGCCGGCGGAGAATGCCAATAGCAACCCCAGTATCGGTGGGCTGATCTGGCTGATCAGAGCGTAGGAAGAAAGTGTTCCAAACGGTGTGGTCAGTGCCGCAGCAAAAAACGCCAGAAGGAAGGACCGCCTCTCGGTGAATCCGCCATGTACCAGAAGCATGTAGGTAATGATGCCCTCTGGGAACTCGTGCAGAACCATTCCGAGCGCTACCAGGGTCCCTGTGAATGCGCTGACGTTATAGCTGATCGAATACACTACTCCGTCGAGGAAGGAGTGAAGCCCGATTCCGACGAGGGGTACGAGGCCCAGGGCATAATCTGGGGTCCCTGGCTTGTCGCAGACATAGGCAGTGAGAAACCGATTGAACAACAGCATGCAAACATAGCCGCCGAACAAGTACGCGGGTGCAGCCGCATTCATGGATAAAGATCTAGGAACGATGTGAAGGAACGAGACGGCAATCAAAACACCAGCGGCAAAGCAGATGAAGTAGGTGATGTTCGTGCGTGCCCATTCTTCGAACCTGCGGATGGTCAGGATCCCGAGCGTTGTTACGATCGCTGCAATCGAACTCGCGGCGACTGCTGCCAAGAAATTCTGTTCCATCTTTCCTCGATCGCGCCGCGGGAAAATTCGCACAGCGCTTGTCAGGAGTGATCCACCTTGACTTGCGCAGCGTCAACAAAGTCCAATCTTCCAGCATCTAGTGTCTGTCCCAAATCAAGGGAGTGAAAGCAGATGTCTGAAGAAAATGCGGGGTCTTCAATAAGGGAAGTGGTGGGTGTTTTCGACAAACGCCAGAAGCGATGCAAGCGGCGATTGACGAATTACTGAGTTCTGGATTCGACAGAGCCGAACTGAGCTTCCTGGCAAGCGAGAGTACAGTGGAATCCAAGTTGGGGCACATGTACGAGAAAGTCAGAGAACTGCAGGACGATTCCTCCGTGCCACGAACAGCGTACGTCTCGAAGGAATCCGTTGGAGACGCGGAAGGCGGCGTTATCGGTGCTTTGATCTATATCGGTGCCGGCGTTCTAATGGGGCCAGTGGCTGCGGCTGGCGGAACCCTTGCGGCTATCGCCGGCGCGGCGGCCGTCGGCGGAGGCGTCGGTGGAGCCATCGGCACTTTGTTGGCCCGCCAGATCGGCGACAGACATGCGCGCTGGATCGAGGAACAGCTGCACCATGGCGGTTTGCTGGTGTGGGTCCGCGCTTGGGACGCGGATCGTGAAGAGCAGGCAAAAGAGATCCTGTTGCGCCACTCTGGTCGCGACGTGCATGTCCACGCGCTCGTCTGAAGCCCCGCTTGTGCAAGAGTTTTCCGTCGCGACAGACCCCGATCAGATTGCAGAGGAGAACGGTAGCGATGCCGATCTGGACAGTCAGGGCCACTTGGCTCGAGGATGAAGCCCAAGTGAGCGAGACATGGGAGGTCAATGCTCAGACTGCTCACGAAGCGATTGAGGACATAACAAGTCACATAGCCTTCTCTCCACATCATGTTGAGGCGAGCCTGAATGCTCCTTCTGCGGGCGGTCCTGGTGACGAAGGCGGTCTTCCGCCGGGGCAGATGCGGCGCCTGGAAAAGTCATGATTGACGAGACGAACCTGATGTTCGCGAGGAAATGGGAGGTCACCATGACACCGGAACAATTCGAACGTGCCCTGTTGGATCCGCAAGCCATTTTCAATGCGCCTGAAGGGGTCCTGACCGAACCGAGCCTTACCAAAGAGCAGAAGATCGAAATTCTAAGGCGGTGGGAATACAACGCCGCAGAGGAAGCCGTTGCCCTCGAGGAGGGGATGCCCGGAGAGGAGAGCGATATCCTACAGCGGGTACTGATTGCGCTGGGAGAACTGACAGGCCCTCTCGATTTGGAACATACGAGTCCAAGCAAGCAGCATGGCTTGCCCCGTGCTGCTGTCAAAAAGGGCCGATGAATGCTTGCTGCTCGGTGCCGCGCCTTAATCCCGCGCCCGAGGCGATGAGGTCGTCCGCGAGATACTCTTCGGTCTAGCTGCCTGAGCCCTCGTCCCGGCGTCGCTGATACTCGATCTCCATCGCAACAATGTGACCGAGTACATTCTCAAGAGTTTCACGCTTAGAGTCGTTCTGTGCCTCGCCGAGCCACTGTTCGAATTCCTCGCGAAGCGTTCCAAGCACTTCGAGGGCGCCAGCAATCTTTTCGCTTTCATTTGCTGGCGTCTGGCCGCTCTCGCTGGACATGAAACCTCCCTAGCCTCATAGCAATAGCCTCTCCGCTCGCCTGTTCGGCAACGAGACGATTAGCGCAATCAGGCGGCAACAGCCGAGTTATGCGCATTTCAGACCAATACACAGAATAGCATATCCTAAATTCTGATCATGGATCCGATTATGGTTCTCTTTTTATGTTTGGCCGACGCAGATCTTGGGACGTCTGAGGAGTTGCGCGCCATGAGTTGAGTGCGCGCCAAGTGTGATAGGCTTGAATCGATCCGCCATAATAACAAGTATGGGAACTGTGGTCGTCTAAAAGGAATATTCTGTCGGAATTTTCAGAGATCTTTGTTGTTGCGGCTGTGCGATCCGATGTCTGATCGCAGCCTCGAATGCCGAATGCATGGCATCTAAGTAAATTGTCAGATCGGATACAAATGATGGAGCGCCTTTTCCGCGATCGCGGTTTTGTAATTCACGCTGCGGTTTATCTCGGCGTCAATGTTTTGCTGGCCGTGATCGATGTCTTCACAAGTCCCGAAAGCTTGTGGTTCTATTGGCCTCTGCTTGGCTGGGGCCTTGGGCTCCTGGGCCATGCATATGCCGTAACGCATGCGGCCGCGACCGCCGTTGATGTATCTGTGACGGAGCAAGAAAAGACAATGCCGATCAAAGCAACAGAAGTTGAAGAGTACGCCCGCAAGCTGTGGGAGGCTCACGGCGCCCGGTCGATCGCCGAGGCTGCGCAAAAAGCTCAGACCTACGAGAATGCGGGCGATGCGGAGCAGGCTGAGACCTGGCGACGCATTGAATCGGCTCTGAAGCTGAAGAGCGGTCCGCGCGAAAGCTAAGGCGATTACGGCCGCGCGCCGTCTTCCTGTCGTCCTGAGCGCGCTAGGACCCTTTCGGGCAACGTACCGCCCTGCGAATAGGCACGGCGGTCGTGTATGCCTGCCCGCCGGAACTCGCCATCGAGGGATCCGGTGAGCCATGCCGCATACATCCTGAGATCTGCGCGCAGAGACCAGAGCGGATTTGAGAAGGTTGCGGGGCGGTTGTCCTCCACGACGAAGTGAGAGAACCAAGCAAAGCCGTAGCCGAACACCAAAGCCAGGACGAGATAACTCTCGTGGCCGGTTGTCAGCCAGCAAATGGCCATGAGGCCACCGATGGTCGTTCCGATGAAATGGAGGGCCCGAGTTCTGGGGTTCTTGTGCTGGCGCAGATAATGGGGCCAGAACTGCGCGAAGGTTTCGAACTTCTGCATTCGTGGTCTCCTAAGTCTTGCTGAAAACAGTCAACCTCTCGCCCGGGCCAACGCCCGTGTGCGCGCTTCCATTAGGCGGCCGAATTTTCGGGAATCGCCACCCCTGTCGGGATGCAGTTCGAATGCGCACCGTCGAAATGAGGCCATCACTTCGGCGCGCGTGTAGTTTGGGCCGAGCCCGAGTAGGTCCGTCTCGTCGCCGTGCGATACCGGGCGAACGTTGGATACGCTTGTTTCCAGGGAACTCCACTCCGCCGAAATGCGGCGCATGAGTGTTTCGGCGTAGAAGCAGACGCCCGAAGCAAATGCCCATCCATCCTGGGCGAGCTTTTTCCCGTCGATCGATCTAGGCTGGCCCTGCCAGTCGACAAGGCAGCGGGTTGGCGTCAGCTCGAGGACTCGATGCTTTAGCCAAGGCTGCCGTGCATAGGCGAAATCCGGTGCGAGGCTGTAGACTTGCCCCTCCAGATCCAGCCAGGCCGAAGCCCACGGATTTTCGGCATACGATCGGCCGAACATCGGCGGCGACCCCCAGTGTGTTCCCTACCAACACACGCAACCGACTGAATCATGAGAAAAAGACGATAAACTTATTCGTTCTCTTAGTCACTACCGGAGAGAGATCTTTCGCCAACGCGCTGACAATAGTCGCTTCAACGGTCCGACGGGACACCAGCGAGCGACGCCGGCGCGCGGGCATCCGCGTGGTCGAGCGATACCCAGACGAGCGGATTGATGGAGGATTGGCGCATGACGAAAACGTAGTCGGTTTCGCTCCATGCGCGGATGATATTGACTTTGTTGTCGAGAATGAAATCGCCTTGCATGCTGCGTACTGTAAGCACGGCGTGTCCTTCATCCAGATTGTCACGCACCACCGTGAGGAGCAGGGCGCTGCTTGGCCAGCCTCGATCTATCAGCATCTTGCGCTTAAGGAGTGCGTAGTCTTCACAGTCCCCGCGCGAAACTGGGAGCGTCCAGTATTCATCGATGCCGTAGGCTTCCTGGTCATGAACGGGTTCCAGAGTAACATTGACCGAGCGGTTGACGCTTTCGAGTTCGCCGTATCGGTCTGGAGTCAGGTGGACGCGCGCCGCGGCGTTGCCTCTCACCACGCATTCCGAACTGTTGGTTTCGCAGAAGCGAACGAAGCCCGATGGCGGCTGGGCACTTCCGTAGGCTCGCATGAAAGCACTGCTCGTCCCGCTCATCGCCCCGCCGGGCGTCACATACTGTTCCCAGGCGGTGGCAGGAGGCGCTGTCAGTAGTGCCAGTCCGATAATAGTCGAGGCTGTCCGCATCCTGGGGTCAAATAGGAAAAAGGGTGGTGACTCCGGTCCGCTACTGGCGGATTTCGGAATGGAGGCAGGCGATAACGGACTGATTTGCCTTGTATGATTAGGCTGGTTCGCTGGTTAACAAATGGTTAACAGCATGCCAAAACCCCGGCCCGGGATGGTATTTTTTGCGCACGGCGCGTCCGCGAGGCCTGCGGCCTGATCTTTAGGCAACGGTGGAGCGGCGAGCGAAAGGAGAGCGGAGGAAGGCGATGGTGAGTATCGATGCCAGCACCAGAAGGCCGATGCTGAACACGCTGGCGCCAGAGCCTAGGAAGCGAACGAAAAGGTCCACGATCAGGTCGTATTTCACCACCGCCACGCCGCTTGCGATTGCGCCGGCGAACTTGCCCGCCAATTCAACCTCGTGGTTATGCCGGCGATAGAAGAAGAGAAGGATCAGCAGAGCCCATGCGCCGAATGCAAAGCTCATGATCGGTACGATCGGCTTGAAGCCTGACCCTTGCGAATTGCCGTACAGGGCGCTTGCGGTTTGTACGAAGGCCTGACTCATGAGGGGAAAGAAGACCATGGCGACCGCGCCCGTGATCACACCGATTTCGATCCGCCGCATCAGTTTCGGATAGCTTTTTTCCACGGCATCGTGACGGAATGCGAGCGCCAAGCCAATGGCCAGCAGGGTCAGCAGGAAGAACACTTTGAGCGGCAGCATCCACGCATGCACCTTGCCAGTCAGCGAGCGGTGCGCCGGATCACTCAGTTGCCGGACGACGGCCTCTTCGAAGCGACGCTGGGCCTGGCAACATTCCTCAGTCGAGGATAGCCGGGGCGGAGAAGTCATAGGCGTCCTGGCAAAGCAGAACCGCTTTGGCTGCACCGTCTGGCCGGCATCGATCAACGGCTCCGGTTTGCAGTCGAGAATGAATTCATCCACGCCGAGGCGCGATTGACTCACGGTCTGGAGACTGCGCACGGCACCGAGCAATGAAGCGCGTTCGCATGGCCGGGCGGGTGAACCGCAATCAGCCGGTTGTGCGCGGTCCCTCTTGAGAATTTCCGGATGGATTTCCCAGACGGGACGGTACGGATTGGCCCCCAGAATTTCGGCCAGGATGTATGCGCCCGTGGCAAGAAGGATGAAGGCGGATATGAAACGCGCTTTCCCAAAAATTACATGGCGCCAGTAGAGATCGACGAGAACGCAGGAGGGTGCATAGAACGCTGCGAGAGCAACGAGCCCCAGTGTCGGAAAAAATATGAAGAGGTGGCTGTCGTGTGTGGCGAGCGTGAACCAATCTGAGTTCCAGAATTCCCAGATGAGCACGCCGGTCTCAGCCAGAAAGGAAAGCGCGAGAGCAAGCAACACACTAACAACGAGAATACGCGGGCCGAGCGGCATGGGTTTTCTGGTTTCCAACTTAGAGTTGCGTTCGGAAGGTGGGCATCATGCGACAGGCACCTTGCCGCGGCTATGGCAGGGAGGGCGCACCTTCGGAGAAAATTACGGGGCGTTGCCTTGCGGCTGGGGTTGGGCTCTAGGCCCGCCGTAATGTGCTCACGTTCAAACCAACTCGATGCGGTTGTAGGGCATCAGGCGCGCGTGCGTGCCCATGTGCCGTCCTTCGCGCGTGAGAGTCTGGGCAAGCCAGCGTGCCTCGCTGTGAGATGCGCGATGGATCCGAAAGCCCCGCAAGCGTGTGGGCACCATCTGCAACCGGGCGATTTGTCCGGATTTGGCTATGATCTCGGGAAAATACAGGAGCCCCAGCTCGGGATGAAAGGGCTCATGTCCTCCGATCCCTTCGTAATCTGTCAGGAGGTCACCGCACCCGAACAGAATGAGTTTTCCGCGATAGACCTCGATGCCTTTCACATGGTGGGAGGAGTGCCCCCAGACGATGTCGGCGCCTACCTCGTCGATGAGCCGATGCGCGAAAGAGCGCTCTTCGTCCCGAATCTCATAGCCCCAGTTCTCGCCCCAGTAGAGTGAGACTACGGTGAGATCGGCCCCGCCTCGCGTCGTTCGCACCGCGCGCGCGACAGTGTCTGCCGAACTCGCCGACAGATCGGACAGCATGTTGACCCCTGCGCACCCTGACTGTGCACGCCAGGATAGCGGAACACCCGCCGTCGGAAGCGCCCATGCGAAAACAACAATACGACGCTCGCTGCCCGCTACCGGGACGATGACGGGCGTGGCGGCTGTGACATGATCTTTGCCTGCCCCGACGGTCTTGATGCCGGCCTGACGGAGCATATTGAGAGTTTCCAGAAGTCCTCTTTGACCCCAATCCATGACATGATTATTTGCAAGTACGCAGCCGTCGATCCGCGCCGCTGTCAGGCATGGGACGTTCGCCGGGTGCATGCGATAGTGAACGGATTTGCCACGCATGGCCGCATCCGACGTTGTGACCGCCGTTTCCAAGTTGATGAGGCGCGCGGTAGGGGCGAAGCGTTGCAGTTCCGCGAGCGCATCGCCCCAGACATATTGGAAGCTCACGGTCCGTGGCAGGGTCACGCCCTTGCGTTCGGCAAGTGTTACGTAATCACGCGCCGATTTTATATGGCTTTCGTAAAGCTGGGGATCACTGGGATGCGGTAGGATCTGATCGATCCCGCGGCCCGTCATGACGTCACCGCTGAGAAAGATCGAGATCGTGTCAGAGCCACTCAAGCGCATAATTATCCCCGCTCTCGCGAGGTTTTGAGCCGCGCGTCCACCGCGCTCAAGTTTCTGGCGGCGCGGTCCGCTCCTCGAATCCGAGGACCTCCTCTTCCGCCAGAACATCAGAGAGGCCCATCTTCTCCAGGCCTTCGGCCAGATAATCCCCCAGGAGGGGAATGCCCAACAGATAGTCTGCAGTCGGGTTTACACGTTCCGATTTGGCTGTCGCCACAGATTCATTCCATTGTTCTGCGTCGTACGTGCCGCGTCCTATCCAGGCGAGCGCAACAAGGCTCGCTTGCTCGTCATCATTGAGTCCGGCGATGAATTCCGCGAGCTCGGCCCTCAGAGAATCGTCGCCCAAATCCTCAAGAACGGTCTGCGCCTCGTCTTCTGCATTGGCCGAGGCGGGACTCTCATCCCAGGCCGCCACCTTGGCATCGTATTCGCGCGCCCGGATGATGATATGCGCGACTTTTTCTGGCGAAATCTGCATCGTCCTTACAATCTCCTGTGACGTCGATGCAGTTCGTCGCGCGCCGACCCGTCGGGTCATGCGTATCCTCTGCGCAAGAGCACGGCCGCCTTGCTAGTCGCGGTCCCTATCGAGATCGGAGCGCGAGAGGATCTCGCACAGGACAGCAACGGCGCCATGCGGCTGGTGATGTTCCGACCGGGTCATGGCGTCGTCGGCTGAAAGCCATGCCAAGGCTTCCTGCAATTCCTTAAGGCTTGCGCCCGTGCCGACGATCTCAAGGACGACGCTATCATCGATAGCCGGCCCGACCGCGCCCTGAACCGCGTCTCGAGTAAGTGGCATGCGATCCTTCGTCATTTTGCTTTTTGCTGGGCTTTGGCGGGAAAGGCCCTGTCGCACGCTGGGCTTAGTGATGACCCGAAACGGCGGCTGCAACCTCGCCCGTAATTTCATGCGATGCGGCGTGGGATACGTCGCCGAGGCTCAGCATGCCTACCATCCGCTTGTTGCCGTCGAGTACGGGCAGGCGCCTGATCTGCTTCTGCTCCATGATGCGGACAGCGTCCTCCAGATCTTCACTATCGCGGCAGAAGACAATGCCCTTCGTCATCACATCGCGTGCGGTCAGCCGCGCAGCATCTTTGCCCTCGGCAACGGCGCGAATGGCGATATCGCGATCTGTCACCATTCCGACGAGACGATCGTTTTCGCCGACCGGAATGGCACCAACGTCGAGATCGCGCATCTTCTGGGCGACGGTTTCCAGTGTGACCGTCGGCTCGACCCATTCGACGGTCTTGTGCATGGCTTCTTTGACTTTCATGGTACGCTCCATAGGTAGGCGGGACGACAGATCATTTCGCGAAAAGAATGCATTGGCCTCGGCACGCTACGCCATGCCGAGAATTTTGATCTCTTGGAAATGCCGTGCGTTACCTTTCGTGTTCCTCAATCACGCACCGCGCATTGACCTTCATCAATGCCGTGCTTCATTCAGATGTCTGTCGAAAGCACATGTATTTCACATGGGAGGTGCAGATTTCAAGGATGAAACAGGACCTGATGCCTTGGAAATCGTAACTAGTCGACAGTTTCCGTCCGTCGAGTCAATCCAGAAGCCGCGCATGACTCAATCACCCATCGTCACACTAACGCTCAATCCCGCGATCGATATCTCCGCCGAGGTGAATGAGCTCATGCCCTCAGTGAAGCTCAGATGTCAGAGCGCGCGCTATGAACCCGGCGGCGGCGGCGTGAACGTTGCCCGGGTCGTGAGGGAACTCGGCGGACAGGTGACGGCATTTCTCGCTACGGGGGGTGAAACCGGCCGGTGGCTCGCGGGCATGCTGTTGGAAGCGGGTATCGACGTCATCGCCCAGGAGATCGCAGGCCTCACGCGGCCGAGCTTCCATGTGCGAGAGACCTCGACGGACAATCTCTATCGCTTAATGCTCCCAGGTCCGAAGCTCTCGGCGCGCTGCGCTGAAGATATCGAGCAGGCGCTGCTCGGAGTCATCAAGGAATTGCGGGGTGGCTACCTGGTTGTCAGCGGATCGTTTCCACCCGGCATGCCGGGTGACTTTTTACCGCGGCTGGCCAGATCGTGCAGCACCGCAGGTGTCCGACTTGTGGTGGACACCTCGGGACCTGCCCTTGTCTCGCTCGTCGGCCGTGGCGCGTATCTCATTAAACCCAACGGCGAAGAGCTTGACGAGCTGAGGGCGGCTTTGGGCTGGCCCCGCGCATCGAGCCTGCATACTGCGCGCGGTTTGATAGCAAATGGCACCGCGGAGGTAATCGTCGTGACGCTCGGAGCTAATGGCGCCGTCCTGATTACACAGGACCGTGAATTTGAAGTCCCGGCCTTGTCCGTGCCGGCGGTCAGCCGTGTCGGCGCGGGCGATAGCTTCCTGGCCGGGGTCGTCTACGCCTTGGCGAGGGGAGAGGCGCTCGATAGGGCAATGCAGAGCGGTATGTCAGCCGGCGCTGCGGCGGTCATGACGCCGGGAACGGCCCTCGCGCGGAGAGGTGACTATGAACGTCTGCTGTCCCAGTTGCAGACAACCGCATCCGGATAGGCGAAGGGTATCCCTATCAGGTCCCCGAATGCGGAAAGGCCTCGCATGTTCGCAAATCCAGTTCCACGGGCGCCCCTGATCTGAGCGTCTTCAGCAGTCTTTGATGTTGGAGATTTGCCTACAGGGTATTTCGATCACGCGCGTTGGTTGCGGGGGCAGGATTTGAACCTACGACCTTCAGGTTA
>CAWGTZ010000022.1:0-222276 GCA_963825555.1 uncultured Alphaproteobacteria bacterium
CGCAAATCCGCGGGCACCTTGGCGTCTTGGACTCGAGCAGGACGACATCGCCGGGCACAAGATCGTCGGCAGGGATCATACGCGTCTCGCCGCCGCGCATGGTGCGCGCCTCCGCCGACAGCATGTTGCGGATGGAATTGAGCGCTTTCTCGGCACGGCCTTCCTGGATGAAGCCCAGCAATGTTCAGTAGCACCACGCCAAAGATGATGCCCGGCGTCCAGCCAGAGGCCCAGCATCAGCTTCGTGAAGCCGGCGGCGAGCAGCACGTACACCAGGATGTTGTTGAGCTGCGTAAAGAAGCGCGCGAACGAACCGCGCTTCTTCCCTTCAGGCAGGCGGTTCGGGCCGTACTTGGCGAGGCGGTTCGCCGCCTCGGCGGTGTTCAGTCCCTTGGCAGGATCAGTGTCGAGCTGCTTGGCGGTTTCCTGGATCGAGAGGGCATGCCAGGGCGTTTCCGTGCCGGACGGAACTTTCACCGATGCATTCATGCGCCTCACCTCCGTGCGAGGGCGCGATTACGCCCCTGAGAAATCCGGCCGCCGCGCGGGGCGGCCAGTCTAGAAGACCCGCGATGACCGATGACCTGGGCGCCCGCAAAGATGCCGCTGAAGAAGGGCACCAGCGATCAGCCTAGCTTGCACAATGCCACGATCTCAACGAAAACCTGACTCGAAAAACAAAGGCGTGCAGCAGCACGACGCTCAATATACGTGGGCTGGAGCGCTTGGCTCGATCCGGAATTTGATAGGGGCTGGCGCAGTCAGCATCCGCTCGAAACTGGCCTGCCTCAGCGATTTCCGCGCCTACTGCAAGTCCTACAAAGTGGGCAGCAACGAACAGAGACACTGCATGAATGCAAATGGGCCCAAGCTGTCCAAAAAATGTATCAATGCACTTGTGGCCGATGGTGAGATTTCCGCAGCTGAAGTGGCCCGCCGGGCGGCGAGCTTGCCCTAAGTCTGACCCATTGGCTAAGGCCAACAACCAAGGATTTCCTCCGTCCGGTGGTTCGGCCTGACGAAGGCCAGCCCAGGCGCATTTGCCAAGAAGCGGCGGGCCCAGGATGACCCTGCTCATGCAGATTAACCATCCTCGGATTGAGTTGGATTCGCACTGTTTCAGGTGCACTCTAATTTCTTACCGGACCAGGCCATCTACTTAAGTTGGACGCCTACTGCGTGAGGACACCCCAATGATGAAACGGACCAATTGGCACTTGAGCTTTGGAGCGGCGGTCGTCGCCGCCATACTTGCCACACCGGCTCGCGCCATCGACTGCGTTAGAGGACTTCAGCGGGTGAATGGCCAGCTTATCGCAACGCCCTATTGCCAAGACGCCTATTTGGCGGAGGTGGCACGCGGATATGGCCTGAAGGCATCAGCCGAAAAGATCCGCAACAATCCGAACTTCAAAAAACAAATATGCCGCTCTGTTTTTACGGACATTCGTGTTCAGGCTACCTGCGAGCAGGCGGGCGTTCCAGAATATCGCAAGTAGAACCTAGGCAGGCATATCCGGATGCCGGCGCTTACGGTGTGTACGACTTGCCAATTCTCGAGAGATCATCGGCTACGTCGGCGATGAAGTACTAAAACTTCGGCTAGGGGTCAAAATCGACCGTCCGAACGACGTCCGCGTGAGGGCAGCCTTACCCCCAACAGCAGAAGTCACGCACCTGTTTGACAGCTAAACCCTCACGAGCGGAAGCATCGACTGCGCGGCCAAACGACCGAGATGGGCCTGAAAATTTGCCGTCTGAGCTACATCTGCGTGACGACAGCTCTACCTTTAACGGCGGAACTCGGGCGCCTGCTCGACAGCAAGACCCTCGCGAGCGGACGCGCACACCGCATAGCCAAAACGACCGAGATGGGCCATGAGCCTCCATCCCCCTCCCACTCGACCAAATGCCGTTATCCGGAGCCGTTACTCGCCCATCGACTCAACAGGGTGCGAGGGGTCTTGCTCGGCCCGCGTGCTTGTGCGTCCGCCTTCGCAGTACTTGGATTGGACTCGTTCGAATGAAAAGCGGCCGCCACCACAGGTGACGACCGCTCAATTTCAACCGCTTCCGATCAAACGTTAGATAACGTCGATCTCAGCCGGCAGGTACGACGTGACTTCGAGGCCGACTTCCTGCTCGCGTACGGCGGGCTTTGTCCAGGTCTTCATGATGATCTCCTCAGTGTTAAAACCGTTTCGCAGCTCAATACATGATCAACTGCTCATGAGGAGACAGTATCGATGTCGGGTGATAACTACAAATCGCAATGGCGTGATGTCATAATCAGATTTGCTGATCCAGACTTGCTGCTGACCTTATCGCCCTGCCGGGACGGCAAATTGGTTCCGGCGCGTGCGCGTGTCGAAAGAACTGAAGGCGAAGCTCGAGGCGATCCAAGACGAAAGCGTTGACAGCCAGCCAGATCGGCGAACGGCATGTTAAGGGAAACGCAATTGACCGACCCATCATCAAGGCTTGGTATTCAAGCCTTCGTTGGCGTTCACGCCTTCCCTATCAACATTCGCATCTTCCGGCAGGTCTGCGGACCACCATTCTGGGGAGACGATAGGACAAACCAGTCCATAGGTGCAGTCGATCATCGGACGGTACGATGAAGGTGGTTCTGTGGTTGGGCCAGTCGGCAACCGGCCCTGTTGTTTCGGCACTCGGCAAGGTCCTGCGATACCGCCGGCCCTGAAGTCGTCACGACCATCAAGAGCAAGACGAAAGTACGCATATGCCGATCACCTTTCGGTTGACGGGCGAGGCTGATCTTTGCGGGAGGCCTTCACGCCGCTGGTCCAAAAGGGGTTAAATCACTCTTTGGATTCCAGCTCGAATTGATGAAGTAATCCCTAATGTCCGATACGGCAGTCTCGCGCGGTACAAGTGTGAACGTGACGACAAGGGACAGAACCATTGCGGGGCCCTTGTAGTCCGTGTCTATAAAGCCAACTTGTGCGAGCGGGCCAATCGCGGCCAGTTACCTTATGGAAATCCTTCGGCGGCAAGGTAATACGCTGCGCCTTGTCTTACCCAACCGGGCTAAGACGGGCGCAGTCCGGCCGCGTAACGCTGTTCCAGCCCATAGCCGTGATGAAGGAGGTGCTTGGGCGGATGTTCAAGCATCCGTGTACGAGACGTCGCGCCGATGTCAGCCGGCACTCAAGATAACAAGTATGATGCTCTTTTCCCCGAGCGCGTTAAGGCAGGCCTGGTCACCCTTGGCAGGCGCTTGTCCGGCGCGCTGCTGATCGCATTTACGGCACTTCTCTGGGTGAGCCTGTTGACCTGGTCGGTGAATGACCCGAGCCTTACCCATCAAACGGGCAACAGCCCGGGCAACGCGGCCGGACCGCTCGGGGCCATCTTATCGGATCTGCTTCTGCAGACGCTTCGGTCTCGGCGCCGTGGGGTGCCTGCTCGCCCCGTTGATATGGGGGCTCGAACTCATCTACAGCCACAGGGTCATCGCCTTTCGCACCAAGGCCCTCTTCTATCCGGCCTCGATCTTGCTTCTCTCCGGTGCGCTCTCGACCTTGCCAGTCGTCCCTGCCTGGCCTCTGCCTCACGCCATGGGCGGGATGCTTGGCGATCTCGTCGGTGAGTTCGCGCCCCGTCCGGCCAAGTTTCTGGTGGGCATTGCGCTGTTTGCCGGTGGCTTCGCTACATTGGCGTCCAGCATCGGCGTTGATCTCAGGGGCATTTTGAAGGCTGCCTGGGTCCGTCTACGCCGCGGCACGGTTGCCGACTCGCGAGCGGTCAGCCCGCATAGCATGGCGCGCGAGTGCCATGAGCCGTTTTCGCCCGCACAGCGGCACCGGAACAACGAGGAGAGCGAGGACAAGGACGAACCGGTTGCCGGCCAGGAGCCTGCGGACTTTCCTTCCAGCCGTTCGATCGCAGAGCGTTTCGCGCCCTACGCGGATCGCTCTCCGGGACCTCCCGATATGGAAGCACCGTTGCCCCGGACGAAAGCGCGCCATGTTGAGATCTGCGCCAGGGGCAACGATCGATGCGCTCGCCGACTACGGTGTGAAAGGCGAGATGCGGGACGTGAAGCCCGGACCCGTTGTCACGCTTTGCGAGTTCGAGCCGGTGCGCGGCACGAGTCGGCGCGCGTGATTGCACTGGCCGACGACATCGCCCGCTCCATGAGCGTGATGAGCGTGCGCGTGGCCGTGGTTCCGGGCCGGAATGTCATCGGCCTGGAGCTGCCAAACGCCAAGCGTGAACCGGTGCTGTTGCGCGATATGCTGGAGTTCCGGAGACCTTCCGCTCGTCCAAAGCCATTCTTCCACTTGCGCTGGGCAAGTCGATCGGCGGCGAGGCTATCATTGCCGATCTCGCGCGCATGCCGCATCTCCTGGTTGCCGGCACGACAGGGTCGGGCAAATCGGTCGGCGTCAATGCGATGATCCTGTCGCTACTCTACCGGCACACGCCAGACGAGTGCCGCTTTATCATGATCGATCCGAAGATGCTCGAGTTGTCGGTCTACAACGGCATTCCGCATCTCCTGACGCCGGTCGTCACCGATCCGCATAAAGCCGTCGCGGCACTGGGCTGGGCGGTGACCGAGATGGAAGAGCGCTATAAGCGCATGGCTGCGCTTTCCGTGCGCAACATCGAGGCCTTCAATCAGCGGGTCAAGGCGTCGGCCGAGCGCGGCGAGACGCTGACGCGGACCGTCCAGACAGGTTTCGACCGCGCAACCGGACAGCCGCGCTTTGAAACCCAGGAGATCGACGGGCGGCCGATGCCCTATATCGTCGTGGTTGTCGACGAGTTCGCCGATCTCATGATCGTGGCAGGCAAGGAGATCGAGCAGGCTGTTCAGCGCCTGGCGCAGATGGCGCGCGCGGCCGGCATCCATCTCATCATGGCCACGCAACGCCCGTCCGTCGATATCATCACAGGTACGATCAAGGCGAACTTCCCCACCCGGATTAGCTTCAAGGTCACCTCGAAGATCGACAGCCGCACCATTCTCAATGAGCAGGGCGCGGAGCAGCTTCTCGGCCAGGGCGACATGCTTTTCTCGAGCGGGGCCGGGCTCATTACGCGCGTGCATGGCCCCTTCGTGTCGGACGAGGAAGTGGAGGCCGTGTGTTCAGCTCGAAGCCCACTGACGAGCCTATGTCTCGGCCTGTCCAAGACTAACCTACGCCTCGCGCGAAGCCCGGTAATCTCTTGGGTCGACTTGCTTTCGGTGCCATGTCCTTGTCGCCGTACGAGAACTTGGAACTAACCGGATTCGCTCTCAAGGTCGGGTAGCGGATCGGGGGAGCAGGCCAATTTTGAGCGGCGGCGCTTCTGCAACCGGCGACTTCAGTTCCTGCAGCCGGACCGAGTGACAGCTGGCGCACACTTGCTGAGCATACTCCAGGCCACGCTGCGCATTGCCGGGTTCGTCCGACGCAGCAGGGCCTGCGGATAGAACACCAGCCAGAAGAGCGACAATGGTGGGGCTCAGTCGCATGATCTATCTCCGGCTTTGGGTTCAACGTGACCCCCCCACCCTTGCACGGGCCAACCCTGCCCGAGGCACCGTGAAGGATGCCCGCACCGCTACTCAGTCTGGGCCTGCTCAAGCGCACACATCACTTCGATATGGCGTCTGGCCTCATCCATGCTGTCACATGCGATGTCGTCCACGACCACCCGATCCTTATTGGCGAGGTTCACGCGGAACTCAGCCCCGTAGGCCTTAGCATCGGCTGGGGTTAGCCGCTCGATCCAGAAGCCACGCAGCAAACGTCTTCCATGCTTTTCTCCTTTGATGTCCTGCACTGCGCAGGGGATTGGGCACCCGGGTGGATGCCCGCACCGCTGATCAGTCAAGGACCTTCTTCAAGGTTCCCCACCACGTCTTCTCCTCCTCCTTTTTCTTCTGTTCAGGTCTGCTCACACCCCAATGGCGCATCGCGTTGCGCGTGAATGCTCCCCCGCCGGCGTCCGCTCGATCTCATAAGTCTTGGCTCGATCCGCTCCTAATGCTCGTTTTTTAGGGCAAGAATACTTGACCTGCTGCAGCTTCCAACCTATTGAAATATTGTGGAATTATTCAGACTTTCATAATGGATGGATGGCCTGTTTGCGTCGGGCAGTCACGCTGGCTCCGCGGTTAAGCAGCCGCCCTATTTCAAGGTCGGTTCGTGGGTCCGCACTTACCCCGCTTCCAACAATTGTGTGGCTGCACGTCGCTAGAAATCCCATCGCAGGTCCAGGTCCAAGGCAGGCCGCCCCTATAGGGGGCGGACCTCATGGCCCCACGGATGTTTCCCTAATTGAACCCTATTGGACCCCCCTAGCACCACTTTGCTTTTTCAGGCATTTCTTGTTTGAACCCTTCGTGAACCTCATGGACCCAGCGCCGCCTCGTCCTTTTGACCCCACTCGGCCCCAACCCTTCAGCGAACCTTGTCTGGGCGCCAGTAGACGAGTTCGTCTCCATGCACGTAATGAGCTAGCGCACCCGCCTTTAGGCACCCGTCGATGCCGCGCTTGATGGCCTTGCGTTGAACCTTCTCGCGCTCCTTCCGGTCCTTCTGTTCGCTATGCCCGATGCCCTTTTTTTGGCAGGCGGCCCAAAGGTCACGTGAGCGGACGAGCCAAGCACCTTCGGGGATGCGCTCATGAGCCGGCGGCGAGCGATATCCCTCGCAATGATCGAACTCGTTGAGCACAGCGGCGGCATGGCCCGTCACCTTCACTCGGGCGGCCCTGCAAACGGCGCTGTCCGTTTCCACCACGCACGACGTGATAGCATCGCCATCCTTGTCCCTGCCGAGATCCACTTGCCGGAGCCGATAGGCGAACAGCGGGCCATCCGTCCTGCCCCTCGGCTCCTCCCGATCAGTGCTTCACCGCCGCCGCCGTCGCGCTTCGAAATCTTGATCACGCAATCGCACGCTGCGAAGAGCGCCGTGCTGCCGCGCATCCCCTTAGTGTTGTCTTTGCCGGGATGATGAACCACGAGAACTGCGGCCCCTGTTGCGCCAGCGATCGCGCTGGCACGCTGCTCGATAAACGCAGCCATATCCGAGGCGGCGTTCTCGTCATCGCCTGCCATCGCACGAGCAAGCGTGTCGATGATGATGAGTACAACATCGCTGCCGCTCGCGGCCCTAAGACGTTCTGCGGCCTTGATGATATTCTTGACACCTTCTTCGCCGGCTCTTCCTTTGTCGAGCGGAGTGTAAATCGTAAGTCGAGCGAGCATGTCTTCGGCAGATCCGAACTCGCCTGCATAGGCCAGCATCCGGAGCTTCATGCCACGCTGCCCCTCCAGTGCCACATAGAGCACCGCACCACGTTGGGTTTTGCGTCCATGCAATCGGCGCCCTTGCGCGATAGCGTAGGACAGATCGAGAGCGATGCACGTCTTCCCAACGCCGGACGGACCATAGAGCGCGGCCAAGTGACGTCGATGCAGAACACCCTTGACGATGTAATCCAACTCCGTCTGAAGTTCGACCTGATGATCGAACTCCAAACCGGTGGTATCAGGTCGCAAGACCTCAGCCTCGGCCAAAGCCTTCGCCACCGCCTCCGGCCCATTCTCGCGCAAGAGATCATTGAAATCGGCCGCTGGATCGGGCCACGCGAGACGTGTGTCGCACCCGGCGTCAACCCACGTTTGCCCGACCTTCCGCCAGGCTTTACGATCACTGCTGTTCTTCGCTTGGCCCACCATGACGCGCCGCGCGTCTGCGTGAAGCTGGACCTTGGACAATCGGCCCGACGTCAGCACCGCCACCGCCGAGTGCCCCGACACGCTCGCGGCGGTGAGGGCGTCTTCGAGACCTTCCGCAATGAAGACTTGGCCCTCAGGTTTGCCGATCAGGACGGCCCCATTGGTACCGCGGAATTGGCCTAAGCTCTTTTTCTGTTCGTGCTTCTCGAGGCCACGTCCGTTCAACTCGGTCGCCTTGGCAAGCCCGTCAGGCGTCAAGAAAATACGATGAATCACGCCATCGATGCGCTCTCCGGTCAGGGGATCGCGTAGAGCGATGATGATCGCAGGAAGAACTTCGTCGCCAGGGTCCCCATCATAGAATGGACACTCGGCGTGATAGCGGATATCTCGGTTCCACCCGGCCGCCATTGAATTAAGGTCGATGCCGCGAGCCTTGCGCAGGTAAATCTCTCCGGGGGTCCCCGTTATTGGTGTGCTCTCCTCCCAGATGCGGGCCGCATTCTCGCGCTTCCGGATAGTCTTCGGATCGTCTTCACTCGTCTGGGCCACGATGATGTGTCCGTTGACGGTGGGCTGTATCGTTGACGAAGCCCCGTTGCCTCGCCCTAAATTCGCCAGGTCGCGAGATTGCTTCCAACCCGCACTGAGGCCCGACTTAATCGTGGCGAGCGCGGAGTTTTCGCCGTCGGTGTCCACATACCCATTGGCCCTTGCCGCATCGAGCAGGTCTGCAACGGCAGAGGATCGCTCCCGCACCGCGACGCCTTGTCGCTCCGCCCCACTGAGGAGCTGGCCCACTGCGAACGCAGCTTTGTTCAACGCATCGTTGCGATGGCCTTTAGCCGCTCGCAGCCCTTCGAGTTCCGCTTCAATGCCTCTTTCGACATACCGGACGACGGCGTCAAATCGAACGGTGGGGGAGTGTTCATGTCTCAACCCTCTGGAGGGGCTGCATCGCCGTGCGGGGTGACTTTACGTTCACCGCTGACTCCGCATTCCGCCGACCGGGGCCCCCGTGGTTAGTCCGCCGCTGAAGACCGCTTGCCTGCATGAAAATTCTCCAAGCGAAGGCCGCACTTCTCCATCGCCTGCTGAAAGCAGGACGCTCATCGTTCGGTGGAATTGACGGATGGAATTAGCTGAGCGGCTTATCGGACTGCAAAGCGCGGCCGTAGTGGGCCGGGCGTTTTGTTTTTTGCGGATCGCCGAGTACTTCGCGACCTGCCGGCTAGATCATTTTGCGACTTAACTGGACCGATCCAACATTCTACTGCGCGCCGGAAACCGACGGCGAGCCGCCGGCCGCGCGAGGACTTATTCCGTCGGACTGCTGGGATAGAAACGAATTGGATGAGCCGTCGCGTCCGGCGTCCCCTCCAGCAAGCGCTGCAGTCCAGCCAGAGGAACAACGAGACGCCTCCCTATTCGGATGGTCGGAATCTCACCTTTGCGCGCAGCCTCGTAGGCAGCGGAACGGCCGACTCCCAAGGCTTTCCCCGCCTCTGAGATGGTACATGTCTGTCTGCCCGATAAGGACTTCGTTTCGGCTTTTCAGTGATTGACTGTGCTAAACCGTAGCCGCTAGTGTGTTACGGTTCAACATAACTTATCCGTAACGCTTGGTGCCATGGCGACCATCTTAAAGTTTGAGTGTAGGCCCGCCGTCGGTGGCTATCGCATGTTGCGATTTGATGCGCGCAAGATGTCCAACCTCATGCCGAATGATGACTACGAGGTTCCGGCCCCTTCCAATGCAACAGACGACGAGCGCCTGTTGCTGCAGCGCTGGGGCGTAAAGTTTATGCAAACGATGACGCTCCAGGAGCCGGTTGAGTTCTTCCTTGAGCCCAACTCCCATGAGACGAACAGTTTTGATCTATTCGAGCGGGCACCCGCGCTCTTCCTTACTTTTGCTGAGACGCCAGGGACGGCCCAGGACGTGAAGCAATTTGCCGATGAGTACGGTCCGCTTTTTGGGAATCCAATAGAACGGCTCAGCGAGTGGAATTCGTCCATCCGACAGATGAAAAAGGCGGTCACTGAGTGGAGGACCGCTCAGCAGAGCGGCGATTGGAAGAAGCTCTGCAAATATATAAATAATAACAGTCGAGCGGGTTTTGCTCCCATACAGACCCTAGGGCCTGCCGCTAGCGTCTTACTCAAGCAGGATCCTACAGGTCGCGCTCCAGCATTAGCGATTCAGCCGGAGAACCTCCACGAGGCACTATGGATACAACTTATGTTGGCAATCGCCGGACAACATAACTTTCGAGCCTGTTCTGTTTGCGGCTCTTGGTTTCAGATCGAGGCCGGCGGGGGACGATCAGATAAAAAGTACTGCTCCGATGCATGTCGAATGCGTGCTCTTCGCACGCGAAAAATTAAAAGGCGTTGAGAGCGATATCAAATTCGCACGTAACAAAGTTTTACGAGAGGAATTAGGAATGAGGGGGCACATCCAAAGGCGGGGGCGCCGATCATGGCGTCTCAAATGGGATCTCGGAACCGACGCCGTCTCAGGCGGGCGGATCACAAAACACAAAACGGTGACCGGAACGAAACGTGAGGCTGAGTCGGAACTGGCACGCATCCTCGGGTCCATTCAGTCCGGAAGCTACGTCGATCCGACGAAAATGACGGTTGGCGAACTTCTCACCAAATGGCGCGACGAAGTTGCCGCCGTTGAGGTTTCTGCAAAAACAATGGAGCGTTATGCGGAGCACGTCGACAGGCTCATCGCCGGCCTCGGATCGATCCCCCTTTCGCGTCTTCAACCGCTCGCCATCCAGTCCTTCTACAACGAACTCCGGAAGAGCGGTCACCGGCGCCGGCACGGCGGCCTATCGGAGCAGACGCTCCTGCACATTCACAAGGTGCTGACGGCCGCGCTTGCGCAGGCCGTGAGATGGCGGCTCCTCGCTTTTAATCCCGCCACCGACGTCAACCCTCCGAGGCCGGCGCGCATCGAAATGCACACCCTTAGCGCCTCTGAAATGCGTTACTTACTGGCGGCAGCTGAAGGTACGGCGCTTTTCGTCCCTACCCTCCTCTGGCTCACAACGGGCCTGCGCCGAGGCGAGCTGCTTGGTTTGATGTGGCGCGACATCGACTTTGACCGGAGCCGCCTCACCATCGTCCGGTCGCTGGAAGAGACGAAGTCCGGCCTGCTGCTGAAGTCCCCCAAGACCGCGCGCAGCACACGCGTGCTTCCCTTGCCTACAGTCGCGATCGATCACTTGTATCGACACGAGATTGTGCAGAAGGAGCAGCGTCTATCGGCTGGTCCCTGCTACCAAGATCAGGGCCTCGTGTTTCCAGATTCAGTCGGTCGGCTTCAGCGACCCCGCAATGTCACCAAAGCGTTCACGGCACTGGCGGCGAAGGCCAAGGTTCGGTCCGTCACGATTCATGGCCTCCGCCACACCCACATCACCGAGCTGCTGCGCGCCGGCGTCCATCCGAAAGTCGTCTCTGAACGGGCGGGACATTCGTCGGTGGCCTTCACGCTGCAGAGGTATGCCCACGCCCTCCCCGATATGCAGCAGGATGCGGCCGATCAGACGCAAAAGCTTGTCGGAAGCCTCTTGAGCAAGTAACACGTGCCGCCCGGCTCGGTGCCAATCCGGTGCCAATTCGGGTATTTACGGGCATGCGGTGATACAGTAAGTCATTGATATTGTTAGTGCGGAGGGATGGTCGAGTGGTTTAAGGCACCGGTCTTGAAAACCGGCGTGGGCGCAAGTCCACCGTGGGTTCGAATCCCACTCCCTCCGCCACCTTCATCAGATCGGCGCACCCAGGCAAAACTCTCCGGCAGTCGCCGCAGCGGAGTAAAGCTTCTTGAGCGCATGGGTAGACACACCAGCGAAGGCGAAGCCTCGCCATAACTCGTTTTTAATGCCCTTTTCGTAAGACTGATAATTGCAGCGGAGCAAATGTGTGCGGCCATCGTTTCCGCCATGCCAGCCGCCACCGTTCCAATGCGGATTAGTTTTCTACATCAGTTCAGAGGCCGGCATGGATTTGCGTCCGAGTGACAAGCTCTTGCCCTCGGGACGTCCCGTTTCAGATGGGCTCTTCGCGCTGAGCGTCGTTGGGCTGCTGACCTGCTTGCCCTTCTCCGTGGTGGGCACCCTGGCGGGGATCAATCCGTTCATCATGGTGTGGATGACGATCGCCATTTACGCGATGCCGCAGCTTTTTCATGCTTTCGCTGAACACGGGCCGAACATTCGGCGGAACTTCAACCTCGACGTGGACCAGACTGTCCTCATCAAACTCCTTGCGCTTGGCTTCATTCTCGCTCTCTTCGGGCTCCTTTTGCATTTCTGGAGTTTCTACGATCAACCTCGCTTTCTGCTGACAAAGTTCACGTTCTTCCTTTTCCTTCCCATCATTGCGCTGGTGGCTGTGCCCTATTTCTGCACGGTCAACCGGATGCAGGGGGACAAAAAGGATGAGTATTACCACATGGGCGCGCTTCTGATCGGCCAGTGGTCAGAAATCGATTGGGCAAAGATCCGCCATTTCTGGCTGGGCTGGTTCATCAAGCTCTTCTTCTTCCCTCTTATGTTCTGGGAACTCACGCGAACGATCGCGTCGGTTCACTCGCAGACGTTCAGCTCGCTCAACTTCGATTCGATTTCAAAGCTGGTTTACATCGCCGACGTCGTGATCGCCTCGGCGGGCTACCTGTTCACGCTCAGGCTGTTCGGCTGGCAGATCCGTTCCGTCAACCCGTTTGTCTCGGGCTGGTTCTTCACTCTGCTTTGTTACTATCCCTTCTTCCATTTCGTCCACATCAATGGGCCTCCAATATGAGGACGGCCTCATCTGGAGCGACTGGCTGGCCAACCACCCGATCGCACTGTTGTTGTGGGGAAGCGCAATCACCGTGCTCAAGATCTTCTGGATCTATGCAATTGCACCCTTCGGCTTACGCTTTTCCAATCTGACCAACAGGGGCATCATCACGGATGGCGCGTTTCCGTTGGACCAAACACCCGAGCTACATTTCCAAGAACCTCTTCTGGTGGCTGATCTACGTGCCGTTCATCACCAATGGCCCTTGGCACGAAGCGGTGCACAACTGCGCAATCTTGCTGGTGATGAATGCCATCTACTATTGTCGCGCAAAGACAGAGGAGCGCCATCTTTCGGAAGATCCGAAATATGTGCTCTACGCGCAATGGATCGATGAACATGGATTGCTGGCAAGGACAAAGCGTTTTCTGCGGCGGACGCTGCCTATGCCGTATTTGAAAGGCCAGGCCAGTTAAACAAATTCGGCAGGTCGCAGGACAGGTTTACATGGAAAGCACCCACAGCCTTTACCGAGAAAGCACGATTTGCTGCGATCATGCGGACTTTGTTGAACGGGGATGATGAGGTCAGCCCTTGCAGGTCCAATATCGTCCAGAAATTGATGGCCTCCGTGCGATCGCCGTCGTTCCGGTCATTCTTTTTCACGCAGGGTTCGAACTCTTCGGCGGCGGTTTTGTCGGCGTGGATGTTTTCTTCGTGATCAGCGGCTACCTGATCACTTCCATAATTCTCTGCGAATTGAATGCAGGCACATTCTCCATCGTCAGCTTTTACGAGAGGCGCGCACGGCGCATTCTCCCGGCCCTCTTTCTCGTCATGGCGGCAAGCTCGCTGATGGCCTGGATCATATTCCTGCCAAATGACCTTCTGCTCTTCTCGAAAAGTCTGGTCGCCACGACATTGTTCTCTTCGAATGTTCTATTTTGGAACGAGACGGGATATTTCGACACCGCAGCAGAACTCAAGCCTCTCCTCCACACGTGGAGCCTCGCGGTGGAGGAACAGTACTACATCGTCTTTCCCCTCTTTCTGTTGACGATATGGCGCTGCGCTCGAGCCAGAACGGGGTTTGCGTTGGCGCTGATCGGTTTCGCGAGTCTCCTCGCCGCAGAATGGGGCGTTCAAAACCATCCAGAGGCTGCCTTCTTCCTTTTGCCCTTCCGCCTCTGGGAGTTGGTTCTCGGCGCCTATGTCGCCCTCCACGTCTCGAAACATCCAGTCCGCGGCAGCCATCACGTCTTTGAGTTCGCGAGCGCGGCTGGTTTGGCGCTCATCCTTTGGGGCGTCTTCGCATTCGGCAAGGCGACACCCTTTCCCGGCCTCTCTGCGCTTGTGCCGACCGTTGGTACCGCACTCATCATCGTGTTTGCGACGCGACGCACGCTCGTGGGCAGACTGCTAGGCAGCGCGCCACTCGTCGGCATCGGCCTGATCAGCTACAGCGCCTACCTTTGGCACCAGCCCCTGCTCGCATTTGCTCGATACACGAGCCTGACCGAACCTCCACTCTGGATGGTTCTTGGCATCTGCGCCTTGACATTCTGCCTCGCCTATCTGTCCTGGCGATTTGTTGAGTTGCCGTTCAGGCAGAAAACGAGCACTCCACGCCGAACACTTCTCCTGGCGGGCGCTACATGTGCTGCTGTTGCGGTTTGCTTCGGTCAGGCGGGCGTAACCAGCAAGGGCTTCGAAGCTTCATTCGTCGCGGGATTGGACGATCGTCAGAGAGCCATCTGGCGTGCCAGTTCCGTGAAACCAGCCTCGCCTGGCGACTGTCATTTCAATACCGATCGGTTTTCCGATGAACTGGAGGAAAGATTTGTCGCCTGCGCCGAGACTTACGGGCCCGGCATTGTCGTACTTGGGGACTCGCACGGGCGCGACTTATTCAACGCTGTCTCGCTGAGTTCAGGTTACCCCTTCGTGGTGGGATCCACGCGCCCCAGATGCAGACCGCACACACCGAAGCCAGAATGCCACTACGAGGCATTTGAGACGTTCCTGTCTCAACACGCTCATTACGTCGGTAAGGTCATTTATAATCAGGCCGGCTTCTATCTGGTCGCGGATAGAGACGGCAACCCTGGTCGCCGAGACTTCTTCAAGCGGCGGAGCATCGACCTCTACTCGCCCAATTTCGACTACATCGACAAGGTTTCTTCGTACTTGCAACGCCTGGCCAAATACGCCGACGTGATTTGGGTTGGGCCAAGGCTCGAACCTCACGTGAACGTCCAGGAACTCTGGCGGCTGGCTCTGGCATGCCGAATGATCGACGTCCCCGTTGATCACAATATCGGCGCAACGTTCAGACAACTCGACCGAGCGATCACCGAACGGCTCCAGCACTATTCGAAGCTCACCTACGTTTCGACCCTGAAGGCGCTGTCATTTTCGCCGGCGGCGGACCTTTACGACTGCTCTGGGCCCTATTGGACTGACGGGGATCACTGGAATACGGCCGGCGAGCAACGCTTTGGACCGAAATTGATGTCATCGCTCCAGGGGCTCTGGAACCGGGCCAGCAGAACCGATTGACCTCTTAGGGGAAGTACAGAGCCCGGCCCTCAGCATTGACGCCAACTTGCGCGCGATCAGCCAACGATCCTGTCTTCAATTTTGGCGGCTCACGGCCGGCCCCGGCTGGAGTACCGCCATACCCCCGGAAAGAAAAAAGCGGGGGCCCCACGGCTCCCGCGTTCAAATAATGCCCCCTGGCGCCGCGACTGCGTCAGAACTTGTGCTTCATCGTTCCGCGGATACGCAGATCGTCGGCCGTTGGAAGATCTTCTGGATCGACAACTGCGGGCTGATTGCCGTTCGCCCCGTAAAGCAGCTCAAGGCCGAAATCCATCTTCGGCAGAACACCAAGCTTGCCAAGACCCGGGATGCGCACTTCGGTGCCTTCCGGAACCTTCGGCGCCTCCTCGGGGGATAGTTGCATCTCCGACGGACTGGCCGGCGCGGCATCAGGCTTTGCCGCAGGCTGGCCCGACTGGGCCGGCGGCGCGCCGATCGTCTGCTCCTGGAAGGCCAAAGCCGGAAGTGCTGCGCCCAACAGCACGACCGAAAGGCCGAGTGTAAACTTCAACTTCATGGTCCGACGAACCCCGCTACGGACAAATCGCTTGATTCCGGACCATGACGCCCAGAACCGGCGAAAACAAGGATCGGGCCGCGATGCTTAAGTTCGTATGAAGGAATGTCCAACCGGTGTGGTTTCCTGGCCATGTTGCATGTCCGCAACATCAAAACGTCTGTAAGCGGAATGTAGGTTTCACAACAAGAAAAACTGTGTGCGATCAGTGCCTCGTAAGACGCGGCCGCCCGCACGGCTAAACTGAATTCGCCGATTATTGAAGCCCTCATAACGCCAAGTGAGAGGGATCCAAATCAGCGACATACCGTCCTGGCCCATGCGGACCTGGGCGCAATGGTTGGAACCTGATCAGCGCACCGGCCTGCCACTCAGGCTCGCTGAGATACCACATCGTGCCAAAGACCGATCCGCGTCAGAGCCCCGATCGCCAGCGGGCGGTACTCAGGCTGGTCCAATAGCTGATTGATTTGATGTATGGCCGGAAACAGCTGCCGGTTGCGGCGCAAGCGCTCAAAATACCGGGGCCATTCATCCTCGGTTGCCTGGACGAATTGTCGAGCGGCCTGAAGGCCGAACTCGGTCATCTTGAAGCTTCCCACGCAAAAACACTCTTGGAAACTCAATCTTCTACGCAATTACACTATAGTCACGATGAGATTTCTTCAAGCGACCAACAGCGCCACGGCCAGGAACATCGGTTAAGGACAGGCAAGTCCAAAACTATCGATGCGCCGAGATGGATAAGTCAGCCAGCATGCCTCCTGCCCTGACTGACCTCAGAGCTAATGTTTGGCTTGCCCCAGGGACACCCCAGCTTGCTGCCCCTTCAAGGAGGCAGAGTAGCCACCGCGGTCAGAAAGCTGGGTCAGTGGTTCTCCTGGGCCACCCTGGGCAAACACGACGAAAAGCAGGATCGCCGCGAGGGGACCGAGCAACCCGGCTATCAATGCGATCAGCAGTGGGTGTTCCCACGCGAACATTGAAATTGCTCAACGAAAAAAGACGAAACAAAAGCACGAATGCGCTTTGATAAATCCCTCGCGCTACATGGGTGTGACAATCTGCAGAGGCGATGATCGGCGACAAAAAAGGGGGCCGCACAAAGCGGCCCCTTAGCAGACGGGATGGAGACGTGTTGAGAAGTTAGAATTTGATGATGCCGCCAGCCACGACAACGTCGAGGTCTTCCAGACCGGGGGTTGCGACGCCCATCGAGAGAATAATCCGTCTCGTAGTGACGGTAGTAGAGGTATAGCGCCATGGCTGCCGCATCGATCCCCTGCACGATACCGCCGCCGTACATCGTCAGTTCGGAGCCCAGGATCGTCGCATCTATGTTGGCACCACCTACGCCACAACCAGTATCGCACTCAAAGTCACGGTTGTCATTTGCGCCGCCATTCATGTCATAGTACTGGCCGAACAGTGTGGTCTTACCCAGAGAGCTCCACTTCTGCTCGATGCCCGCCTCGATCGCCCAGAACGTGCTCTCCTTGTCGCCGTTCGGAATGTAGTCCTGGATCAGGTTGTCCTGGCTCCAGCCCGCACCAAACGTGGCGTAGAGGCCGCTAGGCTCATGCATGATGCTGAGCGATCCGCCGACCTGCTCGCAGTCCGTAGGCTCAGTCCGTCGTCGATCATACGACAGTTGGCGATATTGCCGTCATCTGCATCATTAATTATGCCAAAATCCTGCTGCCCGTAGGCCACTCCGAACGCCAATCTTGAAGCCACCGAACTCACCCTTGTATCGGAGACCCACATCCCAGTAGTCGAGGGTTCCATAAGCAGCGAGCACCTCGAAGCCGCCGAACTCCGGCGAGACGTACTTCACGATGTTGCCACGCTCGGGCTCGCCGGGCTGGTCGCCACTATCCCGGATCGCACGGCGCCACTGCATCTCAGAAGCAGACGAAGTAGCAGTAGCGGCCTTCTGCACCAGGCTCCATTGGTCGTACGAACGAATGAGGCCAAGCCCGTTATCCTCAACGTCGGAGAACTTGGCGACGTCCCTCGTCTGAGACAGATTGATTTCGGTGATGCCTTCCGCGGCCGGCGCCGTCTTGCCGACCCAGACCTGACCGAAGGTCTTGCTGTCCAGGTACCAGGTCGAGTGACGCACGTCCAAACCGGATTCGTCAGCCGCATCCGGATCGTCCTGCGTGAAGCGCTTCGAGTTGGCGGTACGGACGCCGATCTCGAGCAGATAGCCCGCCTTCAGGTCGTCAGAGATCTTGGCCGAGCCCTTGACGCGGAAGCGGGTGCGCGAATTGTCGTTCGTATAGACGCCGGCATTCGACTCGACGCCGTCATCCCAGAAGATGAGCGCCTCGTTGACGTGGCCTGACACCTCAAGCGAGACCTTGCGATTGCCCTTGCGAGCCGTCGTCGCCTCCAATTCGGCAATCCGCTCTTCCAGATCCGCGCAGCAATCGCCGCCCAGATCCGCAGCCTGCGCCGAGCCGGCGCCAAAGCCCATCCCCAAACCTGCGAGCAGTGCGAACATCGCGGTGCCCGACTTCAGTCCCCTAGTCATGCGTAACCCCTTAGACGCTGGCACCTCGCCGGTATGACGAGGTCTTGAAAAATGGCGACCTTCGAACCTCTCATCCCACCCCCGTAGGACGACTTCGATTCAGGTGCCTGCTCAGCTAGCCCAAGCCTTAACGAAGCGTGAAGCACAATTGCCCGTTTGACAGTTTCACGACGGAGAATTGTGGCCGCGTCGACACAAAGTCCTTGATTTGCAAAGCTTTTGCTACAGTTTTGTGACAGCGCAGCTACCGTTCTGCGACGATCGAACGAGCTAAGACACTGCCATGAGTCGCGCCTCTTTGGCGCGATCCTGGCGAACGGCGGGTCCGCTCTGCTATCAACTGGCGTGGGAGCCATCCAAGGGACGCCATGACCACGAACTCAGCATCACCACGCGCGATCGTCGTAGGCGGCGGACCAGCCGGACTTGCCGCGGCCCTTTCGCTCGCGGCATCGGGTTTGCCTACTGCGATCGCCGCCGGGCCTCATCGTCCCGGAGGCGACGACCGCGACCGGCGAACGGCCGCGCTGTTCGCCGGTTCCGTCGAATTGCTCCGCAATCTCGGCGCCTGGGAGGCCTGCGCGCCGCACTCGGCACCACTGACAGCCATCCGCCTTGTCGACGATACCGGTCGCCTCCTAAAGGCGCCGGAGGTCACCTTCCGGGCGCGGGAGGCGGATCTTGATGCCTTCGGCTACAACGTGCCCAACGACATCCTTGTGGATGCCTTGATGGCACGACTGCCGGCCGCCGAAGCGCTCAGCGTTCATACGACTGCCGGTGCGCACGTGAAGCGGATCGGCGAAGAAAGCGTCGAAGTCGCCCTTGCGGAGGGCGGCTCACTGACCGCACCTCTCGTTGCCGCTGCCGATGGGCGCAAGTCCCCTGCGCGGGAGACAGCGGGCATATCGGTGAAGACGTGGAGCTATCCTCAGAGTGCGCTCGTCACCTGGTTTACGCATCAGCGCGATCACGAGGGCGTTTCAACTGAGTTCCACCGCCCCACAGGTCCCTTCACGACCGTTCCAATGCCAGGACATGCCTCCAGCCTCGTTTGGGTGGAGGAACCGCGGGAAGCAGAACGTCTCTCAGCCCTTTCCGAAACTGAGATGCGCCGCGCCATCGAACGGCGCCTCAACGGGCTCCTCGGCACCGTCGGCGAGATCGGCCCCCGCGCGGTGTTCCCCTTGAGCGGTCTCACCCCCGACGTGTTCGCGAAAAACCGCATCGCTCTCGTTGGCGAGTTGGGACACGTTATCCCCCCTATCGGCGCTCAGGGGTTGAACCTTGGCCTGCGCGATGCCGCGTCGCTGGCCGATTGCGCCGCCGAAGCCGTGGCCCGCGGGGCAGATCCCGGCGGCCCCGAAGTTCTCGATCGCTACAGCCGGTTGCGCGCCCCCGATGTGAACTCGCGCATCACCACCGTCGACATTCTCAACCGGTCGCTGCTCTCGCCCTACCTGCCCGTGCACCTGATGCGCGGCTTCGGGTTGCATCTCCTGAATACGCTCGGCCCCTTGCGGCGGCGTCTTGTTCACGAGGGCGTTCAGCCGTCGGGCACCGTGCCCCGTCTCATGCAAAAGGGCGGACTGGCCCTTTTCTCGAACGGGGATTTCGCCAACAGCCCGGCTTGACGTCCTGCCAATGGACTTGCCATGACCCGTTCATGATATCTGCAATCCGGACGATACCGTCGCGCATCGTCCCAATCGTTCCCGGCTCAAACATCGGCGGCGGTGCATGACGACCGAGATCTCCCGTTGGCGCGACCTGCAATTCCGATTGGAATATGTGCTGTTACGCGCCATTACCGGACCGTTTCGGCTCATGCCGCTCGAAACAGCCGCCCGTTTTTCCGCGTGGTGGTGGCGCAGGCTCGCCCCCATCATCAATCCGAAGCGCCACGAGCGCGCGCTCGACAACCTGAAGATCGCTTTCCCTGAGAAGACGGACGAGGAGCGCCTCGCAATTTGCCTCGACCACTGGTCTAACCTCGGGCGCGTCATGGCGGAGACGATTCAGATCGACCGGCTCATTGCCGATCCCGCGCGGATCACAATCAGGCCGGCCCAGGTCTTCAACCGGTATCGCGACAAGCTCGGCCCGGCGATCGGCGTGTCCCTGCACATGGGGAATTGGGAACTGGCCATCTGGCCCTTCGTCGTTGCCAACGCGAACCCGGCCGCCGTCTACCGTTCCGTGAACAATCCCTACGTGGACCGCTACCTTCGTCACCTGCGCCGGGATCTCTACCCCGGCGGTTTATTCGGCCGCGGCCGGGTGGAAGGCGACCACGGGGACAACCAGAAGACGGCGCGTATTCTTACCGATTTCGTGCGCAATGGCGGACGGCTTGGATTGGTCTGCGATCTTTATGATCGCACCGGCATTCCGGTGATGTTCTTTGACCGGCGGGCGCGCACGCAGGCGATCGGCGCCATGATCGCGCGGCGGGTCGGCAGCCGCATGTGGATGTCCTGCTGCCGGCGCGTCGGCACCGAGAGCCGCTTCACGGTCGAGATCAAAGAGCTGAGAGTGCCGCGAACGGCCAACCAATCAGAGGACATCCGCTGGATCATGACCGAGATGCAGGGCCAGTTCGAGGAATGGGTGCGCGAGACGCCCGAGCAGTGGATGTGGTCCAACCGCCGCTGGAGTTGAGCCCTCCTCCGCGCTGTACTTTGGCGTTACGAGGGCCTACGGCGTGGCGTCCGCATCCGTGGCTGTGCTCGTGGCCTTGGGGACCGGCAGCTCGATTGCCGGGGCAATAGGGAAAGGATAGGCGGAAAGCCGCTTGATGCTGGCGGCCCGCTTGTCGGCATCGATCTCGCCTTTCGCGTCGGCTTCGAGCAATGCGGTCATCACAGCATTGAGATGCTTCTCGCTGTACGAAACCAACACGAGATCCACGCCCGCATTGAGGGCCTTCACAGCAGCCCCTCCGACACCCTGCGACGATCGCGTAACCGCGCCCATGGAAAAATCGTCGGTGATGAGCAGACCCTCATGCTGCCAGTTCGTACGCATCAGTCCCGGTCACAACCGGCTCGGAGAAGGACGCGGGCACGGCCTTGTCGATCTCCGCAAGCCGCACATGGCCAAGCATGGTGACGACGTGCGGCCGGCTCATGAGATCGCGGAAAGGTATCCAGTCGGCACCGTTGAGCTCGACGATAGCAGAGCGGATTTCACCGGCGCTGCGATGCGTGTCCAGTGATACGCGCCCGAGCCCGGGGAAATGCTTGATGGTGCAGTAAACACCTGCGGTCGCAAGGGTATCGCAGTACCAGCCTGACACGTCCCTCACGATGTTGGGATCTGAGGAGAGGGCCCGGTGGCGCAGTTGCGTCTGCCCATCGCTGCGCCGTTTGGGGTCGATCATGAGATCTACGACCGGCGAGAAATTGAGATTTACCCCAACACGGTTCAACTCCGCAGCCTGCAGGCGCGCGTACTCTTCCACCGCCGCCTTCATATCTCCTTCCGGCGGAAGTTTCCGGATTACCCGGGCGAGACTGGACTGTCGCTTCAAAGGCGGCGTCAGGCGCGAGACTGAACCGCCTTCCTGATCGGCTGAGATGATGAGCGGTGGCAGGCCCTGGCTGCGGCGGATCTCCTGCAGCGAATCCATCTCCGCCCGAATGTCTTCGGCCTTGCGGCGACGAACGTTGTGGTCGGTGACGAATATTCCGGCAATGGCTTTTCTTTCCACCAGCGCTTTAACGTCGGCGATCGAATGATAGCCAATGATGATGTGCCGGCCGATCCGCTCCAGAGCCTCCGGATCGGCGGCGAGCAGCTCCTTCCGGCTGAGAACTTTTCCGGCAGCGGTCTCTCCTGCCGTCGCGGCCTTGGCAGGTGATCTTGTTTGCGCGCGCTTGCGCTTCGTCTTGGCTGCGACCTCCCCCCGCGCCGCGACCGCCTGCCAAAGCGAGGGGGGATCGGCTGTCGCTGAACCGGGCATGGCGGCCATCACCATGAGCGCAGTCGAAGCCGCAAGCAGGCAGACGTGGCGCCCCGCCGGGCGAAACCGGCACAGACGACTGCGATGGTATGTCTCGACCCGCACCAGATCCGTACCTCGTTTGGACGTACAGTTACCGTCAATCACCGCACGGATCTTAACCGACTCGCGGGCTAGCGCATCTTACCCGCCAAGGCGGTGGCCCGACCGATTGACAGACGCCGGTCCAGGCCTAATGTGCCGCGCAACAATCCCGCAACCAAAGGTAACGACGGCCATGAGCGCCACGCGCACGCCCGCCAAGCATTTCTCGCCCCTCGCTATCGGCGCCCCCGAGCCCTACCGGACACTCCCCGTGCGAATCGAGCGGATGATCCACTTCATCCCGCCGCACAATGAGAAGATCCGGGCCAAGCTTAAGGATACAATAAAACAGGTGGACGTCGTTCTCGGCAACCTGGAGGACGCCATCGCCGTGGGCGAGAAAGAGGCGGCCCGGGCAGGCTTCGTCTCCATGGCGAACGAGTTCGATTTCGGGTCCACAGGCCTATGGACGCGCATCAACTGCCTGAACTCTCCCTGGATGCTCGACGACGTGATGGAGATCGTCAAGCATGCCGGTAACAAGGTGGATGTCATCATGCTGCCCAAGGTCGAAGGGCCGTGGGATATTCACTACCTGGACCAGTTGCTCGCGCAGCTCGAGGCCAGGTACAAGGTCAATCGGCCGATCCTTATTCATGCCATTCTCGAGACTGCGGAAGGAGTTAAGAACGTCGAGGCGATCGCGGCCTCGAGCCCGCGCATGCACGGCATGAGCCTTGGTCCGGCGGATCTTGCCGCCTCTCGCGGCATGAAGACGACCCGCGTCGGAGGCGGCCACCCAGACTATGGCGTGCTCGCCGATCCGACCACGGATGGCTCGCCGCGCGCCCATTTCCAGCAGGACCTATGGCACTACACCGTCGGCAAGATGGTCGACGCCTGCCTCTCTTACGGCCTCAAGCCCTTCTATGGTCCTTTCGGCGACTTTGCTGACGGCGCGGCCTGCGAAGCCCAGTTTCGCAATGCCTTTCTGCAAGGCTGCCTCGGCGCGTGGTCGCTGCACCCCTCGCAAATCGAGATCGCCAAACGTGTGTTCTCTCCCGACCCGAAAGAAGTCCTGTTCGCCCGCCGCATTCTGGAGGCGATGCCTGACGGCACAGGTGCCGTCATGATCGACGGCAAGATGCAGGACGACGCAACCTGGAAGCAGGCGAAGGTCATCGTTGACTTGGCGCGTCTCGTTGCCTCGAAGGATCCCGAGCGCGCCACTGCCTATGGCCTGTGATGACAAAGAAGCCGCGCCTTAGCAGCAAGCCTCGCTCTCCCTTGACACGCGCCACGAGAGCGGCGCGTAATTCCGCTATGAGCATGAAGCGCAAAGACACGGAAGCCACCCCGACCAAGCCGGGGGGCAGGGTGCGGGCGTCCGATCAGAAGGCAGGATCGAAGCCGTCTCGGAAGACGGCTGGCAAGGCCGCCGTTCCGGCCAAGGCGGCCGCACGTGCGAAGGCTGCCTCAAAAACGACGGCTGCGTCCAAAGTTGCGAAAGCTGCCCGGGACGCGAAGCCACGCATCGTGGTTAAGAAGAAGCCTGTAAAAACCGCCAAGTCCAAGACGCGCATTCGCGGCCCGCGCAACGCGCGAAATCACCAGCCGGTCTCCCTCGCACGCTTCGCAGTCGGCGATGTCGTCCGCCACCGGTATTATCCCTTTCGGGGTGTCATATTTGATATCGACCCGGTGTTCGCCAATACCGAGGAGTGGTGGCAGGCGATCCCGCAAAACATGCGCCCGCGCAAGAACCAGCCATTCTACCATCTGCTCGCGGAGAACGCGGAGACCGAATACATCGCCTATGTCTCGGAACAGAATCTGCTCCCCGACACCAGCGGCGCGCCGCTGCGGCATCCCCAGGTCGCCGAATATTTCATCGAGGACGAGGATGGCCGATATCGTCCGGTCTTCTTTTCGATGCTGAACTAGGTCGCGCGCGACGGCGACTATCGCCTCCATCGGGCGCGCAACGGCCCCCGTCATTTCATCAGTTCATAGCCCATAGAAAAAACCGCCCGGTGCGTGACCGGGCGGTTCGTCTGGCATCATCTTTTCAGGTCGCGCCGACAGAGACCTTACTGGGCCTTTTTGGCCGGGGGATTCGAACTTGTCGTAGTCGGGGGCGCGCCCGGCCCGTCGGTCGGCAGGTTCTTCATCTGCTCGGCCTTGAATTTTTCCATGGCCTGGCGCTGGCGATCGCGGATCTGAGCCATCAACTGGCCACGGGCCTTCTTATACTCGGCGTTGTCGACGGGCTTGCCGGCAAATGCCTCACTGAAGCCGTCGAGGGGAACCGGGAAACCGATCGGCTGGGCCGCTGCGTTCATGGCAACGACCATGAGCCCGCCGCCGGCCTTCATCTGATCAATGATGGCCGCGTCAGCCGTGATCTCGGCTGTGCAGCCAGAGGCATGACACAGCGAGTACTTGAGATCGATCGGCTTCAGTTCCTTGTCGTCGACCTTCTCGTTCTTGGCGACCTTGGCCCACTGTTCCTTGGTGTAAACCGCGGCGCGCAGACCCGGAGGCAGTGCCATGCCGAGCGGAACCATGATCATCAGATGCTTGTCAGGCTTGCCTTCCACCTCACGGATGGCGGCCGAAACCAGCACCATGCCCGAGTTGCCGTCGAGGCGCTCATGATGCGTCAGGCAAATGTTCTTCTCTTCTTTGGCTTCCTTGCCGTCCTCGCCCTTCTTCATGAGCGGAGCTTTTTCGCACAGCTTCACCCAGGCGCTTTTGTTTGCGGCTTCGTCCTTCTTGGCGGGAGCCGCGGCGGGCTTGGCGGGGGCCGCGTCCTGGGCCAGGGCCGGAGAGCCTGCCAAGGCAACCCCGAGCATCAGGCCCGCGGCCAGCGCGCTACCCGAGCTGCGACCAAAAATACCAGCGTGTGCCATCGGAAATTCGACCTTTCTTTCTGAGCCGGTCCCGCCGGCTCCGCCCCTCTTCGGCGCGCGCTCTTGCGATCTGGGGACACGAAGGTCCGATCGACAGCAGAGGGAGCCCGCAAACCAATACAGCGCCATGTCGCGCTGTCCGAGGGGCACTAAGGCTCGGAATGCGGCAATCCCGTGACCTCACGGGACCGGTCCCGCTCATGCACAGGGAGAAGCGGCCTCCTCGTTGCAAACCGGCCACGGATTGGTCGCCTTCCCGGTTCAGACTTCTCGCCACGGAAGTGCTAACCCTATGGCAGAATAGTGCTAAAGCTCCTCGGACACATGCCAGCGACGACCTCGTCCCGATGCACCGGTGTTCCGCCGGTCGGAAGAGCGAACCCCCGCCAGGTGGAAGACGTGACCGGAAGTCTCATGCCCCGAACCAGGACGCTCCTGGCCACCTTCGCGCTGGCCGCGACGCTCATTTCGCCAGTGCGCGCGCAGGACGCCGCGCATGCACTCGCTATGCATGGAAAACCCAAGTATCCGGCAGGCTTCACACATTTCTCCCACGTCAATCCGGAAGCCCCCAAGGGTGGACGGGTTGTGCTGGGGCAAACGGGCTCGTTCGACACGCTTAACCCGCTCATCATTCGCGGAGAGGCCGCGGTGGGCGTCCGCGACTGGGTCTATGAGACACTCATGGCACGCAGTATGGACGAGCCATTCACGATGTACGGACTCATTGCGAAAAGCGCCGAGACGCCGCCCGACCGCAAGTGGGTGACCTTCAACCTCGACCCGCAGGCCCGCTTCTCCGACGGCCAGCCGATCACCGCAGACGACGTGATCTTTTCCATGGAGGTGCTGCGCGAACGCGGCCGGCCCAATCATCGCAATTCCTACAAGAAGGTCGTGCGCACCGAACGCCTTTCCGACCACGCGGTACGTTTTGTCTTCAACGACAGCGGCGACCGGGAAATGCCCCTCATCATGGCCTCCATGCCGGTTCTGCCGAAGCATCTGCTGACACCGGAAACCTTCGAGCGCACGACGCTTCAGCCCGTCGTCGGCTCCGGCCCGTACGTGATCGCCGCCGTCGATCCCGGCCGGTCGATCACCTACCGCCGCAATCCCGACTACTGGGGCCGCGATCTGCCTGTTAACCGCGGGCGTTTCAACTTCGAGGAAATCCGCTACGAGTATTTTCGTGACACGTCGGTGCAGTTCGAGGCTTTCAAGTCAGGTGTCATCGATATCCGCACAGAGGACGATCCAAAGCTCTGGTCCGGAGGCTACGACATTCCCGCCAAGCGCGAGGGGCGCATTCTAACGCGTGAGATCGAGACAGGCCTGCCGGCCGGCATGTCGGCGCTGGCGTTCAACATTCGCAGGCCTGTTTTCCAAGACCCGCGGGTGCGCCAGGGGCTGATCCTTCTCTTCAACTTCGAATGGGTGAACAAGACGCTCTATCACGGCCTCTACAAGCGCACGGAGAGCTTCTTCGAGCGCTCGCATCTGTCCTCGGCCGGCAAGCCGGCGGACGCGCACGAGCGCCAACTGCTGGCGCCCTTCCCCGATGCCGTATTACCCGCCGTGATGGAGGGCCGGTACCGAATGCCGGTAAGCGATGGCACGGGCCACAATCGCGACAACGCCCGGGAAGCGTTCCGCTTGTTCGGTGAGGCCGGCTACGTCATCGAGGACGGCCGCCTCGTGCATTCCAAAAGCAAACAGCCCCTCTCCTTCGAGATCCTGGCGGGCTCCACCGTGCAGCAGCGGCTGATCGCCAGCTACGTTTCCGACCTTGCCAAGCTCGGCATCCGCGCGCGCCTGCGCGTCGTGGACAGCGCCCAATACCAGTCCCGCCTCAAGGACTATGACTACGATATGATCCAGACCGCTTGGCCCTCTTCGCTCTCTCCGGGCAATGAACAGGTCTTCCGGTGGGATAGCCGTACGGCCGACATGCCAGGGTCATTCAACTTCGTGGGCGTGAAGAACCCTGCCGTGGACAGCATGATCAAGCGCCTGCTTGAGGCGGAGACGGAGGAAGATTTCATCTCCGCCGTCCGGGCGCTGGACCGCGTGCTACTCTCGGGGCACTACGTGATCCCCCTGTTCCACGCCTCGCGACAGTGGGTCGCCCACTGGCGGCACGTCAAGGGGCCCGAGACGCTCCCCTTATGGGGTTACACTCTCGACAGCTGGTGGATTGAGGGGCAGAAGTAACGCCTTCCGGCTGCTTTGCCATTCCGCCGCTGATACCACGCCTTATATGATGTCCCACGAACCCAAACCCCTCATCATCCCAGAGCGCTTCAACATGGCGCGCCACTGCCTGGAGCCCGGCTCTTTGAGGCCCGGCGACAAGCTCGCGCTCGTGGTCGTGAGCGATGCGGCCCCTGATACGCCCCCTCTCGAAGCTTGGACATTCGCCGATTTGGAGGACGCTGTGCTGCGCGTTGCCGCGGCGCTGGAGGACCGAGGCCTCAAGCCCGGCGACCGCCTCCTCATCCGGCTCGATAATACAAGCACGTATCCGATCCTCTACTTCGCGGCGATCGCCGCCGGTCTCATTGCGGTGGCAACGTCGAGCCAGCTGACAGCGGCGGAGGCCGAGTTTCTTCTTGCCGACAGCGCCCCGAAGGCCGTGGCCCTCGCACCGCATCTCCCGCGAGGCGATATCCCGCCGGGGGTTCTCGTTCTTGAAGAGGCGGAAGTGCGCACCATGATCAACTACACGCGCCGCGGCACCTATGCCGACACGCGTGCGGAGGATCCTGCCTATCTTCTCTACACGTCGGGCACGACGGCGCGCCCCAAGGGCGTCGTGCATGCCCATCGCGTCGCGCTCGGCCGCTCTCGCACCTATCAAGGCTGGTATGGCCTGAGGCCCGACGACGTGATGCTGCATGCCGGCGCCTTCAATTGGACGTACACGCTCGGCACCGGCCTTATCGACCCGTGGGCCAATGGCCTGACGAGCTACATTTACACTGGAGAAAAGACGCCGGAGATCTGGCCCGCCGTTATCCGCAAGACAGGTGCAACAATTTTCGCGGCCGTTCCCGGACTCTTCCGTCAGATCCTGAAGTACGCCCCGCCCGGCCCCCTTGAACTCGGCCGTCTGCGCCACGGCCTTATTGCAGGCGAGAGCCCGGCCCCGTCCCTCTTTGGCGACTGGCATGCACGAACGGGCACGGAATTGTACGAAGCGCTCGGTATGAGCGAGATCTCCACCTACGTTTCCACCTGCCCCGGCATGGCGCGCAAGGAAGGTTCTCCCGGGCGCGCACAGCCCGGCCGGCGCGTTGCAATCCTTCCCGTCGAGGGCGGTACCGATCCACTGCCCCCAGGCCACGAGGGACTCCTCGCCGTGCATCGCTCCGATCCGGGCTTGATGCTCGGCTATTGGAACCGCCCCGACGAAGAAGCGGAAGTCTACAGGGGCGAATGGTTCCTCGGCGGCGACCTCGCGCTCATGGATGACGAGGGCTACATCTTCCACCAGGGCCGCGCCAACGACGTGATGAAGGCGCTCGGCTATCGCGTCTCGCCGCTGGAGGTGGAGACCGCCATCGCTCAGCATCCCGACATCGCGGAAGTCGCTTGTGCCGAGATCACACCGCGCGAAGGCGTCACCGTCATCGGCGCGTTTCTCGTTGCAAAGCCCGGACGCACACTGAATCCTGACGACGTGCTGGCCTTCGCCCACGAGCGCCTCGCCCAATACAAATGCCCGCGGGAAATCATCGTGGTCGAGACGCTCCCTCGTACGGCAAATGGCAAGGTGAAGCGCTCCGAACTTCAGCAGGTCTTCAAGCAACGACATCCGGAGAGCGTCAGCTGATTGCTACGCGGCCTGCTTGGCCTCGGCTGCGATGCGAGCAAGCGATGAGACGAGGCTGCGCACGCCCTTGATGCGCTCAGCTGCGGTCTCCCAATCCCCCCTGAAGACGAGTTTGTGATCGGGCTGCATCTTTGCGCGTGCGCGCTCCGTCTGCAGGAACTGGGCGAGTCCGGCCGCATTGGGGAAATCGTTCTTGCGGAACGTTGTGACGGCCCCCTTCGGCCCCGCATCCACCTTGGCGACGTTGGCCGCGCGGCACAGCCCTTTGATCTCCATGACGTCCAGGAGGTAGCGAACCTCCTCCGGGAGTTCCCCGAAGCGATCGACCAATTCTGCGGCGAACCCGTCGATCTCGATCCGCGTCTCCAGCGATGACAGCCGCCGGTAGAGACCGAGCCGCAATTGGAGATCGGCGACGTAGGCCTCGGGGATCAGTACCGGCATGCCGAGCGCGATCTCCGGGCTCCACTTGTCGGCAGCCTCCCCCAGATCACCGCCCTTCATCGCTGCGACGGCCTCTTCGAGCATCGACTGGTAGAGCTCGAAGCCGACTTCACGGATATGGCCGGACTGCTCCTCACCTAAAAGGTTGCCGGCCCCGCGAATGTCGAGATCATGCGAAGCAAGCGAGAACCCGGCCCCCAGCGTGTCGAGCGACTGGAGCACCTTGAGCCGTTTGTCGGCGCCCTCCGTCAGAACATGGTTCGGCGGCGTAGTGAAATACGCGTACGCCCGGCGCTTCGAACGGCCGACGCGACCGCGCAACTGATAGAGCTGGGCAAGACCGAACATGTCCGCGCGATGTACGATCAGCGTGTTGGCGTTTGGCACGTCGAGCCCCGACTCGACGATCGCGGTGGACAGCAGGATGTCGTATTGGCCTTCGTAGTAAGCCGTCATGATGTCTTCTAATTCTGTCGGCGCCAGCTGCCCGTGGGCACGCGCCACCTTCAGCTCCGGTACGACCTCGCGCAGGAACTCCGCCACCTCGTCGAGGTCGGCAATGCGCGGCACCACGTAGAAACTCTGGCCACCGCGCGCGCGCTCGCGCTTCAGTGCGTCGGCAAGGATCACAGGATCGAATGGTGATATGAACGTGCGCACGGCGAGGCGGTCCACCGGCGGCGTCGTGATCAGCGAAAGTTCCCGCACTCCGGTCAGCGCCAGTTGCAGCGTGCGCGGGATCGGCGTCGCCGAAAGCGTGAGCACGTGCACGTCCTCGCGCAGCTTCTTCAGACGCTCCTTATGGGTCACGCCGAAGTGCTGCTCCTCGTCCACAATGATGAGACCGAGCCGCGCGAACTCAATCGCCTTGCCCAGCAGCGCATGTGTCCCGACCACGATGTCGATCGTTCCGGCCTTCAGACCCGCTTTGACCTCGCCAAGCTCTTTCGTACCGACGAGGCGCGAGGCCTGCGCCACGCTCACCGGCAGACCCTGGAAGCGCTCGGAGAAAGTCTTGAAATGCTGGCGGGCCAGAAGCGTCGTCGGAACCACGACGGCTACCTGCAGACCGTTCAGAGCGGCAACGAACGCGGCGCGAATGGCGACTTCGGTTTTGCCGAAGCCGACGTCACCGCACACAAGACGGTCCATCGGACGGCCTGCGGCGAGATCGCCAAGCACCGCCTCGATGCTCTGGGCCTGATCCTCGGTCTCCTCATAGGGAAAGCGGGCCACGAACTCGTCCCACGCGCCGGCCGGCGGTGAAACTGCGGGGGCCTCCTTCAACTGGCGCAGGGCTGCGATCTTTATCAGTTCGCCCGCGATTTCGCGGAGGCGGTTCTTGAGGCGCGCCTTGCGCGACTGCCAGGCGCCTCCGCCCAGGCGATCGAGCTGGCCATCGCCCTCGTCCGAGCCGTAACGCGACAGAAGCTCGATGTTCTCCACCGGCAGGTAGAGCTTGTCCCCACCCGCATAGATGAGTTCCAGACAGTCGTGCGGTGCGCCCAGCGCCGTGATCGTTTTGAGGCCTGCGAAGCGCCCGATACCATGATCCGCGTGCACTACGAGATCGCCAACGGAGAGGCTCGTCGCCTCTGTGAGAACAGCGGCGGCCCGCTTGGCCTTGCGGCGCGGGCGAACAAGGCGATCGCCCAGGATATCTTGCTCGCCGATAACGGCGAGCGTCGGCGTCTCGAAGCCTTCCTCGATACCGAGCACGCCCAGGGACGTGACGTCACCCGGAAGCGCCATAGCCTCGTCGTAGCTGTCCACCTTGCGCACGTCCGTCAACCCGTGCTCGGCGAGAAGATGGCTCAGGCGCTCGCGCGCGCCAGGCGTCCAGGCGACGACCAGAACGCGCCGCTTGGCGGTCTGAAGCCCGCGGATGTGGTCCACCACCGCATCGAAGACATTGATGTCCGGGTTCTGCCTTTCGAGCGCAAAATTCTTGCCCTTGCGGGCCTTCATCGAGCGCACGTCGGGACCTTCCGCCTGCTCAAACGCACTGAGGCGGATCACCTCATGACGGCCGAGCGCACCGGCCCAAGCCGCCGCGTCGAGAAACATCCGATCAGGCGGCACGGGCTTATACGGCTCTGCGCCGAACGTCTTCGATTCCAGCCCTTCGATGCGCGCCTCGTAATGCTCCCCGATCTGTTCAAAGCGGGCTTTTACGACGTCTTCGGCCTGATGATCGAAGGACACCTTCACGCCCTGCACGTAGTCGAAGAGCGTTTCGAGTTGATCGTGATAGAAGGGCAGCCAGTGCTCCTGGCCCTGAAAGCGGCGGCCCGCACTCACGGCCTCGTAGAGCGGATCATCGCCCGTAGCCCCGCCAAAAAGCTCAACGTACCGCCGGCGAAAGAGTCCGATCGCATGCTCGCCGAAGGCAACCTCGGATACGGGCAGCAGAATGATCTTTGGCACAACCTTCAGGGAGCGCTGCGTCTCGATGTCGAACGACTTGATGCTCTCGACGGTGTCGCCGAAGAAATCGAGGCGCACGGGTGTCTGCCGCCCCGGCGAGAAGAGATCGAGAATACCACCGCGCACCGCATACTCGCCAGGCTCCATGACGGTGGACGAGCGCGTATATCCGGCAAGGGACAGACGGCGTGTCAGCTCCCCCATGTCGATGCGCTGGCCGGCCGCCAGCATTTTTATGGAATTGCGGATGAAGAGACGCGGCGGCAGCTTCTGCAAAACCGCATTGACCGTTGTGAGAACGACAGTCGGATCCTTCCGCCCGCCGTGGGCGAGCTTCGCCAGCGCCGTGATGCGTTTGGCCACGATATCTGCATTCGGCCCCACGCGGTCGTAAGGAACCGTATCCCAAGCCGGGAATGGAAGAACCTTCACCTTAGGTGCGAAGAACTTCAGCGCGCTCTGAATCTCTTCGAGACGGCGGTCATCGCGCGCGATGTGCAGATGCAGACCCGGGCCCGCTCCGGATCCAGCCTCCTGCACCAGCCCTGCGAGGATGAGCGCATCGAGCCCCTCAGGCACCCCACACAACAGCTTGTCTCGGTTTTTATCCATTACCTCGCGCCTGACGACGTTCATTCATCCCGGGCCGTCAGCCGGCCGGTTTCAGTCCGTGGAAGGCGCGGACTGCGTTCAGAATATCCGCGAAGGGGATGTCCCCCGGTGGCTCGGCAGCCAGCAACTGCGCCTGCAGTTCCGTCTCCGTCTGGTGCAGGAAAGTTTCAAACCGCTCCAGTTCGGCTTCAGGCATTCCAGGCAGCAGGGCCGTAGCGTAGCCCCCGATCAAGAGGTCAAGTTCCTTGGTCCCACGGTGGGTCGCGCGCCAGAGCGCCCGCCGGCGGCGGATTTCCAGGTCATCGAGGGGCAGTTCGCCAGCCATATCCTTGGGCAGCATGTCCTTGTGGGGGCTTGGGGAAGACCGCTTGACGGGTCCGACCCGGGCGGCTTTGCTCCCGGTTCCGGGGCTAGGCGGGTTCTATAGCGCCACGCAGGTTCCACGGCTAGACCGGCTGGCGCGGAACATAGGGCCACGGTGATATGCCGCGGCATGAACGAACCGGGGGTGGTTCTCCTCGCAGGTCCCGCCCCCGATACCTTCCGCGCCGCCGTCGTGCGGCATGTTCCAACACCAGCAAGAGCGGCATTGAGCCGGACGAGATGAGGCCCGACGAGCTAGCCCCCCTGTTTGCCCCCGTGGAGACGCTGAAGGGCATCGGACCGCGTCTGGCGACGCTGCTGAAGAAGGCCGTGCGCCTGCCCCCCGGCGTGCGCGAGCCGCGCGTTCTCGATCTCCTGTGGCATCTGCCAACGGGCGTCATCGACAGGCGCGCCGAGCCCTCTATCGCCGAGGCCGTGCCCGGCACGATCGTGACGCTCAAGGTGCGCGTTCTGAAACACAAGGCGCCCCCGCGGGGGAACACCAAGGCGCCCTACAAGGTCTTGACCGAGGATGAGACCGGGCGTCTCGAACTGATCTTCTTCCGCGCCGAGCCGAGCTTCGTTGAAAAGCAGCTTCCCATCGGCGAGATCCGCTACATTTCCGGCCGCGCCGAGCGCTACGGCGACACTTTACAAATGGCACATCCCGACTACATCGTCGCGGAGGATCACCGGGCCGATCTCCCCCTCCTCGAACCCGTCTATCCCCTTACAGCAGGGTTGTCGGCGAAGGTTTTGCTGAAGGCAGCCCGACAGGCCAGTGAGCGCGTGCCTGAACTCCCCGAATGGCAGGACAAGGCTTGGTTGAGGGCACGCGGCTGGGGACCCATTGGCGAAGCCGTGCACCGCCTCCACGCTCCCGAGGATTCCGGTGACGTCTCGCCTTCGTCAGGGGCCTGGCAGCGCCTCGCCTACGACGAGCTGCTTGCCAACCAGCTGGCGCTTGTCCTCGTGCGTCAGAGCTTCAAGGCCCAGCGCGGAAGACCGGTGGAAGGCGACGGCCGCATCCGCGCGCGTATCGCCGATGCGCTTCCTTTCGCGCTCACGGGTTCTCAGCGCAAGGCGATCGAAGACATCGCCGCCGACATGGCGGCGCCCAACCGCATGCTGCGCCTTCTGCAGGGCGATGTGGGCTCGGGTAAAACGGTGGTGGCGCTGATGGCGATGGCGATTGCCGTGGAGGCCGGGGCTCAGGCGGCACTGATGGCTCCTACGGAGGTCCTCGCCCGCCAGCATGTGGAAACCATCGCGCCGCTGGCGGAATCTGCGGGACTGCGGATCGCACTCCTTACTGGCCGAGAGAAAGGCAAGCCGCGCGAGATCCTGCTCGAGAAGCTCGCCGATGGTGAGATCGACATCCTTATCGGCACCCACGCATTATTCCAGAACGACGTGCGTTTCCATGACCTGGCTTTTGCTGTCATCGACGAGCAGCACCGTTTCGGGGTCCACCAGCGGCTCGCATTGCAGATGAAGGGGGGCAAGGGCGGTGCCAACATGCTCGTCATGACGGCCACGCCCATTCCGCGCACACTGCTCATGACGCACTACGGCGATCTGGACGTCTCACGCCTTACAGAGAAGCCAGCAGGCCGAAAACCCATCGTCACCAAGGCCGTGCCGACCGAGTCCATGGAGAAACTCATAGCGCGCCTGCGCGTGCAACTGGCCGAAGGCGCGCAGGTCTACTGGGTCTGCCCGCTCATCGAGAGCTCGGAGAAATCCGAACTCGCCGCCGCCGAGGAGCGTCACGCCTACCTGAAGCAGCTCTTCGGCGACACCGTCGGCCTTCTACACGGAGGCATGACGGCCGCCGCCAAAGACACAACCATGGAGGCGTTCGCCACCAACAAGTTGCAGATCCTGGTCGCAACGACAGTGATCGAAGTCGGTGTCAACGTCCCCAACGCCAACATCATGGTCATTGAGCACGCCGAACAGTTCGGGCTCGCCCAGCTCCATCAGTTGCGGGGGCGCGTAGGCCGGGGCTCTCGCGAGAGCTTTTGCATGCTGCTCTATCAGCAACCGTTGGGCGAGACCGCGAAGGAGCGGCTTGCCATGATGGAGGCGACCGAGGACGGTTTCGCAATTGCGGAGAAGGATCTGGAGTTGCGCGGCGGGGGCGAAGTTCTGGGCGCGCGCCAGAGCGGCATGCCCGAGTTCCGTGTGGCCGACGTCCCGGGCTTTTCGACCCTCCTCTCTGCCGCACGTGACGACGCACTGCTCATAATCGAGCGCGATCCCACGCTGACGTCGCCGCGCGGGCGGGCCTTGCGCACGCTTCTCTATCTGTTCGAGTGCGATGAAGCGGTCCGTCTCTTCCGTGCTGCCTAACCTCGCGTGCACGACACGTCGGCCCGCTTCAGAGCGGGCTTTAGGCCTTTGGCTTGGCGCCATCCTTGGCGGCATCCACCAACGAGCGTAGACGCGCCTGCTGGTCGGGCATCACCATGCCGGCGGAGATCACCACCTTTGCGGCATCTTCCACGCTCATCTGCAGGAGCAGCACGTCGCGGCGCGGCACGAAGCAGATGAAACCCGTTGGCGGCACGATCCCTGTCGGCATGAAGACCGTAACGAGGTCGGTCTCTCCACCGGGTGCACTGGCCGCTATCTCACCGGCCGCCTCGCCGGTCACGAACACGATCGACCAGAGCCCCTTGGACGGGAACTCGATGAGCCCTACCTTCTGGAACGCGCGCTTGGATTCGGTGGCCGTCACCGCGGATTCGAATATCTGCTTCAATGCACGATACACGTTGCGCACGATCGGCATGCGGTCGAGCACCATCTCGCCAAACGACAAGAGCGATTGTCCGAGCAGGTTCGCGCCGAGGAAACCGATAATGATGAGACCGACCACGCCGAAAAGTACACCGATGCCGGGAATGGCGAACGGCAGGTAGGTCTCGGGAAGATAGAGGGATGGAATGAGCGGCTTAACGCGCTCGTCCGCAAACTCGATGAACCACTTGATCAGGTAAATCGTGACTGCGATCGGACCGACGATAATGATGCCGGTGAGAAAGTAGTTCCGCAGGCGCGCACCGAGACGCAACGGAACATCCGGGTCTTCGTGTGTCAGCCGCTTAAGCCGTTCAGCCAGCAAAGCCTCACCCTCACTGGCCGTAACGCGGGGCGAGGCTTTTTGCTGGTCTTTCTTGGTCATGAAATCATCGTGGGGCTGCAGGCCCGCCGCGTCAACCTCGCGCTCGGCGGCGCACAACCATCCGGCCGCGGACCGCCCGCCAGCCGGGCTACTGCGTAACGACCATGCAATCGTAGCCTTCCGGTTTCAAAGTCGTGCAGAATTTTCCGGGCTCAGCCGCACTCGAATAGGGCCCGACCTGGACCCGATAGAACGTACCCATGTTACCGTACACGACCTCGTCGACAGCCGGAGCCGCGGCCCCGAGCTTGGCCCCATGCTTGAGTTCTGAGCGCCGATGCCATCTGTTCGGCTTCTTCCCGCGACCGCACGACACCCACCTGAAGCCGGTACTTTCCGGCGGCGACCGAGCGCGCGGGCTCCGGCGCCGCGGACTTGGCAGCCGCTTTGGCCTCGGCCACGCTTGTCGCAGTCCCCCAATCGGAGACCGTTGGAGAAGCCGGCGCAGAAGAGGGCGCAGCCGCGGCACCGATAGACGGACCTGTCGATGCGGTCTCGACGGGCGTTGCTGCCGGCGCCGCGCCGGCGGCGTTGCCTGCGGACGGGCCGCCGCTGAAGAGGTTGCCAAAGAAGTTGCCGACGGCGCTGCCGGCGCTTCCAATGGCCGTGCCGACCCCGGAGATCGACGGCAATTCGGTCGTGGGCGTACCGGCGGCTTCACCTTGCGGCAAGGCCGAAAGCGTGGGCGCATTTGGCGCCGATGTCGGCAGCCCGGCAATCGGCGCTCCGCCCGACTCGACCGGCGCCGCCGGCGATGACGACAGTGCCGATGTTGACAGACTGGGAACGGAGGCTTCCGCCGCACTCTTGGCAGAGGTCGCCGCCCACGACGAGGTGGCGGACTCGGCGGCGGGAACCGCAGGAGCCGGCGCGGAAGCCACGGAGGGTGAGCCTGCCGGAGCATCGAGCGGCGGTGTCCCCATCGGCACTCCGTCACCCAGGCCGGCCTCGCGATAGGCAGCCTGACGCGCTTCCGTGGCGGCTGCGCGGTCCGCGTCCGAAAGTCCGTTCTTCAGCCAAACTGCCGATGTGAGATCCGATATGGCCTGGGCGGTCTTGCCGTCCTTACGATAGGCCATGCCGCGGTAATAGAGCGCCTTCGCCATCTGCTGGCTGGAAAGGCCGCCCGCTGAGAGAGCGGCGGACAGGGAAGAAATGGCCTGTTTGGTCTTGCCAGCCTCATAGGCCTTGGCACCGGCCTCGAACGATTTCACCCCCGTGGCGGACTGCTTCGTCTCAGCCGCCGACTTCTGGACCGTCTGGGCATCAGCGACCAACGGCGCGGCAAGCGCCGCGACCGCACAACCCGCGGCGAGCAACAGACGTTTCGCGTGCATAATCCTCTTTATCCCCCCGGTCCTATTCCCGGACACAGCCACGGCACGCTGCACACCCCCACGCCGACGGCCCTGTTTTTGTAGGTCAAGCGCATCGAGGTGGCAAATCTGGGGCGGTGCCTGGCAGCACCTGTCCCCAGATCGCCACTCTGGCCAGGGCAGTTGCCCACAGGGAGATCGCAAAAGGTGAGCGGGGCCCTTTGTCCGCCTACGTAGATTCCCCTAACATCCGGTCGGCGATGACCAGCTGGCAACCCCCAAATCCCGAATCACCAACGTTCAGCCAGAACGCCTATTCCACCGTCACTGACTTGGCGAGGTTGCGGGGCTGGTCCACATCTGTCCCCATCACGACGGCTGTATGATAGGCGATCAACTGGATCGGAACGGCGTAGAGCAAGGGGTTGGCGAAGTCGTGCCCCTTGGGCACCTGAATATGAGCGACCAATTTGCACCCCGTCTTCTCCGGCGGTGCATCCGAGATGAGGATGATCTGCCCGCCGCGAGCGGCCACCTCCTGCATGTTGGAGACCGTCTTCTCAAAGAGATCGTCGTCGGGCGCCACCACGATCACCGGGACGTTCTCGTCGATGAGCGCGATCGGCCCGTGCTTCAGCTCGCCCGCCGCGTACCCTTCCGCATGGATGTAGGAAATCTCCTTTAGCTTCAACGCCCCCTCGAGGGCGATCGGGTAGTTGATGCCGCGGCCAAGAAAAAGCACGTCGCGCGCCTTGGAGAGATACTGAGCCAGCTCCTCATACTGATGCTCGTTGTTCAGCATGGAGGAAATGAGTTGCGGCACCTCGATGAGGGCCTTGACGAGTTCGCCCTCCATTTCAGGGCGGATCGTCCCCCGCGCGCGCCCGATCGCGATTGCGAGACACGCGAGCGCGGAGAGCTGGCAGGAGAACGCTTTCGTCGAGGCGACACCGATCTCGGGGCCGGCCAACGTCGGCAGAATGGCGTCGCTCTCGCGCGCGATCGTAGAGGTCCGCACGTTGACCACCGAGACGATCCGCTGTGCGCCCGCCTTGCAGTAGCGCAGGGTTGCAAGCGTGTCGGCTGTCTCGCCCGACTGGGAGACAAACACGGCGAGCCCACCCTCGACGAGCGGCGCCTCGCGATAGCGGAACTCCGAAGCGATATCGATCTCCACCGGCACCCGCGCGTAGCGTTCGATCCAATACTTCGCCACGAGTCCGGCATAGTAAGCCGTACCGCAGGCGGAGATCGTCACGCGCGGCACCTTGGCAAGATCAATACCCAGATCAGGGAAGTTGATCGTGCCGGAGCCCATGTCCAGATAGTTTGCGAGCGTATGGCTCACGACCTCGGGCTGTTCGTGGATCTCCTTCGCCATGAAGTGGCGGTGGTTGCCCTTATCGACGAGAAGCGAGCTGGCCACCGACTTGATTTTCGGCCGGTCAACCCGGGCGCCAGCCTCATCGTAGATCTCCACCCCCGAACGGCGCATCACCGCCCAGTCGCCTTCGTCGAGGTAGGTGATCGTATCTGTGAAAGGGGCAAGCGCGATCGCGTCGGACCCCAAATAGACCTCTCCCGTCCCGTAGCCGATGGCGAGCGGGCTGCCCTTGCGTGCCGCAAACATAAGATCGTCGTGACCGGCGAAGATGATGCCAAGCGCGAAGGCTCCCCGCAGCCTGGCCAACGCGGCCTTGACCGCCTCTACCGGCTCAAGCCCTTTGTCGAGTTCATCGGTAACGAGATGGACAACCGCCTCCGTGTCGGTGTCGGTCTCGAAGACGTGGCCGCGCGCGGAAAGTTCCGCCTTGAGTTCGCGGTAGTTCTCGATGATGCCGTTGTGCACGACGCCGACCTTGGCGCTCATGTGCGGATGGGCGTTACGCTCGGTCGGACGACCGTGCGTCGCCCATCGCGTATGACCGATGCCGACATGCCCGTTCAGCGGTTGTTCGTTTAGACGCATTTCCAGATTGCGCAGCTTGCCTTCTGCACGCCGGCGATCGAGGTGGCCGTCTTCGAGTGTGGCGATGCCGGCGCTGTCATACCCGCGATACTCGAGCCGGCGCAGAGCGTCGACGAGATCGAGCGCCACAGGTTTGGATGCGAGTATTCCTACAATGCCACACATGCCCGATGTCCTTGATAAGCTGGGGATCCGGTCCGGCCGGCGTCCCTTCGGTGACTATTCCGTGCGTTCCTGAAGCCGCAAATCACGAGCTGCATCTGCTTCCGGCGCATGAACCGCTCATGCTTTTGCCTTGCGCCGCGACATCACTGCCCGGAACTTGGCCGCCCACTCCGGTCGCTCTTCCTGGACCGTCCGCTCGAGCGCCAGCGCGCCTGCCGCTACGTCCTTCGTGATCACACTGCCCGAACCGATGTAGGCCCCCTCGCCGATGGTGACCGGGGCAACGAGCGACGAGTTTGATCCGATAAACGCACCCTCGCCCACTTCCGTCTTGTGTTTGAAGAAGCCATCGTAATTGCAGAAGATCGTGCCCGCACCGATGTTCGAACGCGCGCCGACCACGCCATCGCCGAGATAGGACAGATGGTTCGCCTTGGCTCCGGCACCTATGGTGGTGTTCTTCACCTCCACAAAATTCCCGATGTGTACGCCGGCTCCAAGTTCCGCTCCGGGTCTGAGCCGAGCGAACGGGCCGACCTCGGCACCTGCGCCGATGCGAGCGCCGGTAAAGTGGCAGTAGGCCCTGATCTGGACCCCGTCCTCCACTGTAACGCCGGGACCGAATACCACATGCGGCTCGATGACGACATCCCGACCGATAAGGGTGTCGTAGCTGAACCAGACCGTCTCGGGCGCAACGAGAGTTGCGCCGTTCTCCATGACCGCAGACCGGGCGCGATCCTGCCAGATGCCCTCCGCGGTCGCCAGCTGCGCCCGCGAATTGACGCCAAGAACTTCCACTTCCGGACACGTTACGACGGTGGCCCGCACGCCGTCACCGTGGGCGATCTCCACAGCGTCGGTCAGGTAGTACTCGCCTTTCGCATTGGCATTGCCAATTCTGTCCAGAACGCCCAGAAGGTCCGGCAGCCGGAAGGCCAGGACGCCGGAGTTGCAGAGCTTAACGGCCAGCTCTTCCGGACTTGCATCCTTGTGCTCCCGGATTGCGATGAGGGTATCGCCCCCTGCTGTGAGAAGCCGGCCGTAGCCCGACGGATCCTTGGCCTCGAACCCGAGAACCGCGACGCCCGCCCCCGCATCGAGTGCCCCCCTCAACGCCTTCAGCGTGGACGGCTCAATGAGCGGCGTATCGGCATAAAGAATGATGACATCACCGTTGTGCCCTTGCAGCGCGGCGCGCGCGGCCAAAACGGCATCCCCCGTGCCCGCCTGTCGCTCCTGAATGAAGACTTGCGCCGACGGCGCCAGACGCCGGGCCTCGGCTGTCACGTCGTCCATGCCGGGTCCGACCACGATAGCCAGCCGCGCACCATCCACTCCCGCGGCCAGCGCTAGCACATGCCCCAGCAACGAGCGGCCCGCGATGCGATGCAGGACCTTTGGAAGCGCGGAATTCATGCGCGTTCCCTTGCCCGCGGCCAAAACGACGATCAGTGGAGATTGAGACACCATGGTCGCTTCGTGAACCTTTCGAATAGGTGGCGGCGTTACCACCCGTCCATCCCGCCGGATGTCCGCCAGAGACCCGCGGAGCGGTTCATAGGCCACCCAGGATTAATCAAACAGTGTTGCCGCGCCGTCGACTACTGCAATTCCTGCAAAGTCCGTACCGCCTCAGCGCTAGCCGCCCTTGGTGAATTTCCAATGGCACACCAGAAAGGACCCAACCTGAGCAGATTCGCGCCGGCCCGTCTTGCCGCTGAAACCCCACCAATTTCTACCTTAGATAGCATAAATAAAGGAAACTTCGCCTTAGCGGGCGGTTATCCCAGCTCTTCCACAACGCAGGGCGCGCGCCGTCGCCCACCTGCGTTGACCCCCCGCCGCGACTCGGGCGAGCACTCTGGAAAGCATGAGTTTTTTGAGGGTTCTTACGCATGTCCGCAACCCCTTCCCAGATGCCTGATATGCCGCCGCCGCTGCCGTCTGGCAGAAGCAGGTCCACCGACCCGGCCATGACGCCGGCGCATCGCGAAACGGCCATTTCGATTGATCATCCGCTCTTCCACGGGGAAGCGGCGGCGCAGCCGCACATGGCTCAGTCCCATGCTTCCGAGGCTGCCCATGCCAGCGAGCGCACGAATATGCCCAGATCGTCTAGGTCTGGCGTCAGCATCGTCTGGGGCCTCCTCGGCTGCCTCGCAGTTGGCTATCTCGGCGTGGTCCTGACAAAACCCGATCTCGTGCCGCGCATCGGCGTCGCAAAGACCGACGCCACTTTGGTGGCCGAGGTGGAGCACCTGCGTGGTTCATTGGAGGCGCTGCGCGAGGAGGTGGCCGAGGTTCGCTCTCAGGTGAGCGAGACCGGCGCCGAGCAGCGCGCACTGTCCGACCGGCTGGCTGCACTGACGACTTCCGGGACGTCGGCGGCGTCAGATTCCGGTCTTCCTCCTGCAGAACTCAGGCTCGACACGGCCCCGGTGGCTGGGCCGCCAAACGGCCGCTCAACCGCTGATGTTCTCAGGACCGCTCCGCCCCCGGCCAAGAAGACGGCTGACGCCAAGGCTGCAAAAGCCGCCGCGGAGAAAAAAATCGAGACCGGCAGTGTAGAGTCGGCAGCAGCAACGGAGCCGCCGCCATTCGGGCCTGCCGTCGTAAAATCCGCGGAGAACCCGGTCGGCGTTCAAATCGCCACCGGCTCATCACTGGATAGCCTGCGGCTGAGCTGGAGCCTGCTCTCTGAAACGCACGCACCCAACCTGAAGAACCTCGAACCGCGCTATTCCATGAGCGTGGACGATAGCGGGCTCGTCTACAATCTCATGGCCGGCCCTGTGAAGTCGGCAGACGAGGCCCAGAAGATGTGTAAGGCGCTGGCCGCGAAGGCCGTCCCCTGCAAGGTCGTCAACGACTTTGGTGGTGCAGCACTCTGACGGCACCGACATGAAATTACACACCGCCGCGCAAGTAACATTGCGCGGCGTTCCTGTTGGCGAGGCGGCCGCACAGCGGATCAACTGGAGGACGCACTCGTCTGCGCGCCAAGCCACATGGTGCGGCGCTGAAAGCGCACTTCGATCTCACGCGCAATGTCACGTGTTGCGTAGAGGGGCGCATACGACCAGTTGGGAAGACACTCCACAGTTTCAGGCAGCGCACGCGTGGCCCCGAGGGCCCGAAGCAACTCGTGGAACCGATGAAACTTCGCCTTTCCGCCCGTGGGGGTGAAGACATAAACGGGCCTGCCAGTAACGCAACACTCGCCTGTCATGTTGACACTATCGGCAGTCACGACGAAAGCATCCGCGTGGGCCAGAAAATCTGGATAGGGGTTCGGACCGATACCATCCCAGAGGATACGCGGTGCGTTCCGCGTTGCCTCTTCCGTGACATCGAGCAGCCGCGCGTGTGTACGCCGCGAGGGCGTGATCATGAAGCTCGCTCCCAACGCAGCGAGGCTCTCGATCGACGCCTTCAGGCGCTGATCGTCGGCTTCGCTGAACTGATAGGACCCATTCCGCCCCCCGAGGAGCACGGCGATGCGCGGAGCGGGCAGCGCGGCGATCTCCGGCGGCATCTGTTCCCTCAGTCGCGCGATGCGTTCCGGTGAGAAGCCATGGGGAGAAATAACCGTGGTGACCACGTTCGCACCCCGCCGGCGATCGTGTGCGGGCACCCAAATAAGGTCGGCGGTCTTCGGCCCCGTCTGCGGATCGAGCAAAACGACCGTGAACACGGACGCGCCAGCCCGCCGCTTCAATTCGCGCAAATACGGTATGGAGGCCCGGCCGGTTGCGATGGCCAGATTGGGCCAGGGCGGCGCGAACGCCGCGCCGGGCGCGCCGAATTGCTCCGATCGGGGCACACGGCCCCAAGGCGCTGTCAGCTTCTTCACACCCGGCAAACCGACGCGCTTCATTTCATAGTCGACACCCAGCGCCTCCGCGACGCCCGTAGTCTGGGTATCCATGCCCGCCTTAGGCTCGCTGATAATCCAGCATTTCAGTCCCGCGAGCGGCCGAATGGGCGGGCGTTTGGAGACGTGCTCATCGTTCACCATGGCGCTCACACTGGTCATTTCGCGCGGGACTGTCCAGCCAGCCCGTGCAGGAGTTCGGGGTTGCAATTCAGTAATTTTATTGCCTAAACAATGGCCCTGAAGACATTATTTGAAACCAGACCGGCCCTTTGGAACCCTATGACCCGCCGTCTCGACACCACCGATTTACGCATACTGAAAGAACTGATGGCCGACGGCTCGCTCACGAATGTCGCGCTCGCCGGCAAGGTCGGCCTCTCCGCTCCACCCTGCCTGCGCCGCGTCCGCGCGCTGGAAGAGACAGGCGTCATCACCGGGTATGCCGCGCTCGTCGACGAACGCGCTCTGGGCTTCGAAATCACCGCCTTCGCCATGGTGGGTTTGCACAGCCAATCGGAATCCGATTTGCGCGCCTTCGAGAACCGGATCATCGGATGGCCCATCGTGCGCGAGGCCTACATGCTTTCCGGCGAGAACGATTATATCCTGAAGTGCGTTGCACGCGATTTGTCGACGTTCCAGGAGTTCGTCCTGAAGGAATTGACGGCCGTTCCCAACGTCGCGAGTGTCAAAACATCGCTCACCATCCGCCGCGCCAAGCTGGCGCCCGGCGTTCCGGTGGCACCTGAGGAAAACGCGGGTTGAGACCCTGCGGGTTTCCTCGCCGTTGCCTTCAGCCCATCCGGTCCAGATGGCGCACATTGCGAAGACCGGGGAAAAGACGCGCCCATAAGCCGGCTGTGATGAGGGCCCCGACACCGCCAATGACTACGGCTGGTACCGCTCCGACGACCGCAGCCATGCTGCCCGCGCGGAATTCGCCCAGTTCGTTCGAGGCCCCGATGAAGGTCATGTTGACGGCACTGACGCGCCCCCTGAGTTCGTCGGGGGTCTTCAGCTGAACGAGGGTCTGGCGGATGAAGACACTTACCATGTCGGCTGCGCCCACCACGACAAGCGCCAGCACCGAGAGCCATACGGTGTTCGACAGGCCAAAAACTACGATCGCCACCCCGTAGACGGCGACCGAGACAAACAGGATGAAGCCGGCGTTGTCGCGCACGGGATTGCGCAAGAGCCAGAGACTCATCAGCAGCGCGCCGACAGCGACGGCCGAGCGCAGCGCACCGAGCCCCCAGGGACCAACGTCGAGAATATCGCGGGCGAAGACCGGCAGCAGCGCCGTCGCGCCGCCGAGCATGACGGCCACCATGTCGAGCGACATGGCGCCCAGCACAACCGGCTGCTTCCAGATGTAGCGAAAGCCAGCTAGCAGCGCTTCCGTCGACACCGGGGCCGAAGAGGTCCGCTGGGCGGGTTTGGGAATCAGGAGCGTGAGGAGGCCGGCTAGGAGAAAGAAGGCGATCGAAACCGAATAGGATAGTTCCGAGGAAATTCCATAGAGAAGTCCTCCCGCCACGGGGCCCGTGATGGTCGCAACCTGAAAGCTGGAGGAGTTGAGCGCAATCCCATTGGCGAGCGCAACGGGCGGCAGCAGATTGGCCAAAAGCGACTGTACCGCAGGGCCCATGAAGGCGCGCGCGACGCCGAAGACACAAAGCACGGCATAGACGGGCCAGATCGCGGTAAGGCCCTGGTGCAGAAGCGTTAGCAGCGCGCCCGCGCACAGCGCCTGCACAGCCATGCAGGTCGCCATGATCCGCCGCCGGTTGTAGCGATCGGCCACCGAACCGGTCACCAGCACGAGCAGCGGCGCGGGCAGGAACTGGACGAGCCCGACGAGGCCGAGAAGGAAAGGATCGCGCGTCTGGTCGTAGATCTGCCAACCAACCGACACGCTCAACACCTGCAGAGCGAAGACGAGCAGGAAGCGCGCCGCCCAATAGAGCCTGTAGCTTGGATAGTCGAATGCGCGGTCGGAAAGGCGCGCGCCTTGAGGTGCCTCGTGGGCGGTCATGTCACCGTCACTCAACCGCCCGCACCGCGAACGTTAGGCTCGCGGGCCGGCCTCACTTCCACTCGATCTTTAGTATCTCGTAGGAGCGCGAGCCTTTGGGCGTCGTCACTTCGACGCTGTCGCCCTTCGATTTACCGATGAGTGCACGCGCAATAGGAGACGAGATGGAGATCTTGCCTTCCTTGACGCTCGCCTCCATGTCGCCGACGATCTGGTACTTCACCTTCTCGTCCGTATCTTCGTCGACGAGCGTCACGGTGGCGCCAAACTTGATGGTCGCGCCCGTGAGCGACGAGGGGTCGATGACATCGGCGCGATTGAACTTGTCTTCCAGTTCTGCCACGCGCGCCTCGTTGAGGCCCTGGGCCTCCTTGGCAGCGTGATACTCCGCATTCTCGGAGAGATCTCCGTGCGCGCGTGCTTCCGAAATGGCCTGAATGATGCGCGGACGCTCTACGGCTTTCAGGCGATGCAGTTCCTCCTCGAGCTTTTTATAGCCATCGATGGTCATAGGAACTCGATCCATGGACATCGCTAACGCCTCCTGATTGGCCTGGCCACGTGGCCAGAACCCTCTTCGATGCATCCGCAAACGCGAGAGGTACCAGCCCGGCACGATCAGGGCGCGGCACGACTGGCCACGCCCGATTTGCCGGATCTCCGAACCTCCGAACGCTTCAGGACGCGCGCGCGACGTAGGCCTGCAGCGGCGCAACCTTCAACGTGTCGGACTTCAGGGCCTTGATGGCCCGGGTGACAGCTACGGCACCTGCCAGAGTTGTATAATAGGGTACGTGGTGAAGCAAGGCCGTGCGCCGGATGTCCTTACTGTCCGCCAGCGCCTTGGCTCCCTCTGTCGTATTGAAAACCAAGGCAATTTCGCCGTTCTTGATGGCGTCCACGATGTGTGGCCGACCCTCCAGTACCTTGTTGACGACTTCGCAGGGAACGCCCTCGGCTTCCAACTGGCGCTTGGTGCCCCGAGTCGCCACGATCTTGAAGCCCATGGCGCTCAATTCCCGCAGCGGGGCTGCAATGCGGTCCTTGTCGTTGTCCTTCACGGACACGAAGACGGTTCCCGAAGTCGGCATCTTCTGGCTGGCGCCGATCTGGCTCTTGCCGAAGGCAATCGCGAAGTCGCGGTCGAGTCCCATCACCTCTCCCGTCGAGCGCATCTCAGGCCCCAGGATCGGATCGACGCCCGGGAAGCGTGCGAAGGGGAACACGGCTTCCTTGACCGCGATGTGGTCGAGCTTGCGATTTACGAGTTGGAAGGATGCGAGCGGCTGGCCTGCCATCACTCTGGACGCAATCCCAGCGATCGGTTCGCCGATCACCTTGGCCACGAACGGCACCGTGCGCGAGGCACGGGGGTTCACCTCAAGGATGTAGATGTCCTGGTCCTTGATGGCGAATTGCACATTCATGAGGCCCTTGACCTCAAGGGCAAGCGCAAGCTTTCGCGCCTGTTCGCCCAGTTCTCCCACGGTCTTTTCGGAGAGCGAGTGCGGCGGCAGGGAGCAGGCACTGTCGCCGGAATGAATGCCGGCTTCTTCAATGTGCTCCATGACGCCCGCGATGAACGTGTCTTTGCCATCCGAAAGGCAGTCGACGTCCACCTCCACCGCATCCGAGAGATAACGGTCGATGAGCAGCGGACGCTTGGCCGAGACAACAAGTTCAGAGGGATTGTCGAGCGTGGCGGAGAGCTTGGCGATGTAGCGGTCGATCTCCACGCCGTCGTGCACGATCTCCATGGCGCGGCCACCCAGCACATAGGACGGCCGGATTACCACCGGATAACCGATGCCGTCGGCCACGGCACGGGCCTCGCCAGGCGTGCGCGCGATGCCGCTGGCCGGCTGTTTCAGGTCAAGCCGGTCGATGAGCGCCTTGAAGCGGTCGCGATCCTCGGCCAGGTCGATCGCATCGGGCGACGTGCCGAGAATGGGCACGCCGGCTTCTTCCAGAGGACCGGCGAGCTTCAGCGGCGTCTGGCCACCGAACTGAACGATGACACCCTTGAGCTTGCCGCGCGACTGCTCGGTGCGGATCAACTCCAGCACGTCCTCCGCGGTCAAAGGCTCGAAGTAGAGCCGGTCGGAGGTATCGTAGTCGGTTGAGACCGTCTCCGGATTGCAGTTGACCATGATGGTCTCATAACCCGCCGCAGTCAGAGCGAAACACGCGTGACAGCAGCAGTAGTCGAACTCGATTCCCTGACCAATGCGGTTTGGACCGCCGCCAAGAATGATGATCTTCTCGAGATCGGATGGCTGGGCCTCGCAAACGGGCTCACCGGTCAGACCCGTTTCATAGGTCGAATACATGTAGGCCGTGGGCGCCGCGAACTCCGCCGCACAGGTGTCGATGCGTTTGAAGACGGGATGCACGCCAAGATCATGTCGCAGAGCCCGGACCTGTGCCTCCGTCTTCCCGGCGAGCTTGGCAAGCCGCGCGTCCGAGAACCCGAAGGATTTGAGCATACGCATCTGCCGCGCCGTCGTCGGCAGACCGTGTGCCTTCACGCGCGCCTCCAGATCGATGATCTCTTGCAGACGCTGGATGAACCAAGGATCAAACTTGGAGAAAGCGTGCACCGTTTCGTGGTCGACGCCCAGTCGCAGCGCCTGTGCCACCTTCAGGAGACGATCTGGTGCAGGGCGCGATAGGGCTGCGCGCACGATGTTCTTGTCGTCGCCGCCGCCAAGGCCCTCCAGCACGACGTCGTCGAGGCCGGTCAGACCCGTCTCCATTGAACGCAGAGCCTTCTGCAGGCTTTCCGCAAACGTGCGGCCGATGGCCATGACTTCGCCGACGGACTTCATGGCAGTCGTCAGGGTCGAATCCGCACCCGGGAACTTCTCGAACGCGAAGCGCGGAATCTTGGTGACCACGTAGTCGATCGTGGGCTCGAACGAGGCCGGCGTCGCGCCCCCCGTAATATCGTTCTCCAACTCGTCCAGGGTGTAGCCGACAGCAAGCCGGGCCGCGATCTTGGCGATCGGGAAGCCGGTGGCTTTCGATGCAAGCGCAGACGATCGCGACACGCGCGGGTTCATCTCGATGACGACGAGGCGCCCATCGGCCGGGTTGACGGCGAACTGCACATTCGAGCCGCCTGTCTCCACCCCGATCTCGCGCAACACCGCGATCGAGGCGTCGCGCATGATCTGGTATTCCTTGTCCGTGAGCGTCAGAGCGGGAGCGACAGTAATACTGTCGCCGGTGTGCACGCCCATTGGATCGAGGTTCTCAATCGAGCAGATGATGATGCAGTTGTCCGCCTTGTCGCGGACCACCTCCATCTCATACTCCTTCCAGCCGAGCAGGCTCTCGTCGATCAAGATCTGACCGACAGGCGAGGCATCTATGCCCGACTTAGCGATCGTCTCGAACTCCTCGCGGTTGTAGGCGACGCCGCCGCCTGTGCCGCCGAGCGTGAACGCCGGACGGATGATTGCCGGCAGGCCGATCTGGTCGAGAGCGCGCATCGCCTCGGCGAAGCCGGACGAGCGGTCGTATCCGACGATACTGCCGTCCGCGTCGCGGATCTCGGGTGAAGCAGCAATTGCCGCCCGCGGGCTCTCGAGCCCGATGCGGTCCATGGCCTCGCGGAAGAGCTTGCGGTCCTCCGCCTTGTCGATGGCCTCGGCCTTGGCACCGATGAGTTCGACGTCCATGGCGGCCAAGACACCCTGGCGCTCGAGCGCCAGCGCGGTGTTGAGCGCCGTCTGCCCGCCCATGGTCGGCAAGAGGACGAGCTTCTTGTCAGGCCGGGTCGCCTTCTCCTGGGCGATGATCTTGGCGACGACCTCAGGTGTAATCGGCTCGATGTAGGTGGCGTCCGCCAGATCCGGATCGGTCATGATCGTCGCCGGATTGGAGTTCACCAGGACGATCCTGTATCCGTCGGCCTTCAAGGCCTTGCAGGCCTGGGTCCCGGAATAATCGAATTCGCAGGCCTGCCCGATGACGATGGGCCCTGCGCCAATGATGAGGATGGTATCGATATCTGTGCGTTTCGGCATGGCGGGGCCAACTCTTATTGCAGGGCAAATGGTTTGGCTATAGGCCGCGACGGTTCGCGCGACCCAAGGCAGCCGGGCCCTGTGCTGAGGGTTGGCGAGGCCCCCGTCAAGGCCTGCGATCGCCCCCTCAACAATATGACCTGTTTTGGCGGTCAAAAGCCCGGCTCCGCGAGGGCGGACCGGGCTGTGTGACGTCTTTTCAACGTAAAGGGACGGGGCGGGCGGGCGCCGTGCCGGGGGGACTACGGCGTCACATTCGTGGGCTTATCGATCTTCAGATCGGTCGGGTAACTGTAGACCTCCTTGAAGATCGGCTTGTCGAGCATGCCCTCCCGGGCAAAGATGATCCGCGCCGGCATGCCGGTGTCGACATCGAGATAGACGACCCGAACCGCCTCGTTCTTCGGTGCCTCAGCCGGGGTTTCACCACGCTTCTTGGCCTCGATCTGCTCCGGAGTGTCCGGCTTCTCTTCGTCCAGCCCCTTGTAGGCGCGAACCTTCTGGCCTTCGAGGGTTTCAGCACCCATGCATTCGAAGCGGCCGACATTGGCCGGCACTTCGGCGAGCGTGCTATTGAAGAAGTTGATGATCTGCTCGGTGGTGGAGGGATCGAGGACTTTCCAGCCCTCGTCCGTCCGCCCCCAAGCTTCCTTGCCGACGAGCACCGTTTCAGTCGCTTTGTCGGGCTCGATGAGAGTGGTCACCACCTGGCGCATGCGATCGGGCTTGACGTACTCGATCAGCATCTTGAACGGCCCCTGCTCTCCAATCAGGTTCATCTCTTTGCGAACCATGTCGGAGTTGCTCTGGCGCGTGAAGGCCTGGTGGACCTCACGCGTGCAATCGGCACTGGCCGCTGAAGCGGTTCCGGCCAACACGAGGACGGCCAGAGCGCCGCGCTTTAGAAATGTCATTTCAGATGGTCTCCATCGTATCCAGCCAGCATCGCCGAGTTGGGGGCGCAGGCCGTGGTTCTCTTGACTGCCGGCCTTCGCGTCATTCGGACGAGGGGATCACGCCGGTCGGCGGATCGATTTTGATGTCGTCACCGTAGGTGTAGATGGCCGTGAATTTCGGCGGACCTTCGGCCTTGGTTCCTTTGGTCAGATAGGCTGACGGAAGCCCTGTCGCCGGGTCCACGTAAACCGTCGTGACGACTTCCATGCCGTCGGTGTCCCTGGCCGGCGCGGTCGCGTAGCCGAGCATTTCGCGACCCTCATAGGTCACCTTGCCGAGACAGGTAAAGTCTGCCGCGGCTTTCGGCGGGACCCTGTAGGCCTCGCGCTCGCTGGTCACGACCTGAGCGTTGTGCGGGGGCTGCTCTTCCCAGCCCCCCTCAGTATTGGCCCAGGCCCACTTGCCAATGCCGATGGTCTCCACAGGCGCGTCTTCCGAGGGGCTCTCTATCTTGGAGTAGATCTTGTCGGGGGCGACGTAATCGATCGTGCGGACGAGAGGCCCATTCAGTGTCGGAGACGTCGCAACCGTCCGGAAAGCCGGAGCGGCACGCTGTTTGACGAAGGCGGCTTCCACCTCGCCCTTGCATTTATCGTCGGCAAGCGCGGGTGAAGTCAAAGCGAGCGCAGCAATAGTCACAACAACGGCACGCATGGTCCGAACAACCTCCCTTTTGATAGGCATTTTTGCGCCCTTATACGCGGTCCCCGACCGGCACTGTCCTTAAATCTGGGAAAGGTTTAACCGGTCGGGCTACGGCGCCGCCTCGGCCTGCTTCTTAAAGGCGAGGCACGGGTCGCTTCGCTCGGCACGCGGTGTGAGGATCAGGTAGTCGGCAGCAGGTTTGCCCTCCGGATCCCTCGGGACGTACGTTTCCGGCTGATTTTGTCCCTGCTCGACTTCGACGAACATCACCGAGACGACCTTCTTCTCCGGTGAACGTTCGCGGATGTACCAGGGCACGCCCCGGTCCGTGCGGGCATGATTGTTCCCGGTCAGCAGGACGGCGTACCCATGCGCGCTGGACGCCTCCAAGGTTGCATCGGCCAAATAAGCATCCCGGTAGCGCTGCGCGAAGGCCATGTTTGCGAGCGCTTCCTTTGGCATCATCCCGCAATGGGCGGCCTCGATCTCGCTCAGCGCGGCATCTGCCTGTTCCGGAGCCAGCGGCTTATCGAGCTTCAGACGCGCTCTTTCAGACACCGTCAGCGCATCGGCCCCCTGTCGGGCCGCAGCGCGGATCCTCTCCTTTGGCGGATCGCCGGCTCTAATTTCCAATTCGGCCATCGCCAAACGATCGATCACCGGATCATAGGGATATTTTGCCCATCCCGACTTCTCCCAACCAACCGCCGACTTGAACGCAGCCTTCCGCTGGGCTGGCGCCATTGACGCTGCCTTGGCCGCGAAGGTCTCCAGACCCGTGCGCTGATCGGTATTGAGTTGCTCAAGCACGACGGCGCCACGGTTCAAAAACTGCGCCTGCAGCCTGTGGTGATGGGGATTGTCGTGCGCCTCACCGAGTATGAGTACATCGATGTCGTCTTGCAGCGGCAGGGCCTCTTTCAGATTTTGGGCCTTATCCCCGCCAATGAGGCCAGGGCGTCCCGAAAGACGCCCCGTGTCGTAGATGTCGCAGGCGTCGACGTCCGCGTATTCAAGCACGGCCCGGCACAACGGATGCGGTTTGATATTCGCTTTCGGGGCCCGGGGGCCAAGTGTTGCGGCGAGCGCAACAAGAACGCAAAAGCCCAGGAGAGCTAGCGTAGACAGGTTTTTCATATCTCTTCTACTGTCGGAGTCTTGCCTCAGATCATCGCTCCTTCACCAGCGGCAGGCCTTTCTGGGCCCGCATCATGTTGGTGAAGCGATTGAAGAGATAGTGACTATCCTGCGGACCGGGAGAGGCTTCCGGATGATGCTGTACGGAAAAAACAGGTTTGCCTGCGAGCGAAAGGCCGCAGTTCGAGCCATCGAACAGCGACACGTGCGTTTCCAAGACGCCGTCGGGTAGCGTCTCGCGGTCGACCGCAAAGCCATGATTCATTGATACGATTTCGACTTTGTTGGTCGTAAAATCCTTAACCGGATGATTGGCGCCGTGATGCCCCTGGTGCATTTTCTTCGTCTTGGCACCCAGCGCAAGGCCAAGCATCTGGTGGCCGAGGCAAATGCCGAAGACCGGCAGGCCGCTTGCTACCAGCTTCTTGATTTCAGGGACGGCATACTTGCCCGTCGCAGCCGGATCGCCCGGGCCGTTCGAAAGGAACACCCCATCAGGTTTGCGCCCAAGGACGTCTTCTGCCGACGTGGTCGCAGGGACCACCGTTACCTTGCAGCCGGCCGACGCCAGACAACGCAGGATGTTACGCTTTAAACCATAGTCGATGGCGACGACGTGAAACTCCGGATGTTGATTGCGTGGGTAACCCTGACCCCACACCCAGCGCATCTCATCCCAGGAATAGCTCTGCCCGCTGGTCACGTCGGGAACCAGGTCGAGCCCCAGAAGACCCGGCCAGGCCTTCGCTTCCGCCTTCAATTTTTCGATATCGAATTGCCCCGAGGGCTCGTGGGCGATAACGCCATTTGGCATCCCCCCGGCACGGATCAAAGCGGTCAGCGCACGCGTATCCACGCCAGCAATGCCTATGATCCCCCGGGCTTTGAGCCATTGGTCGAGATGCTCCACCGCACGGTAGTTCGACGGATCGGTGATCGAGGCGCGCAGCACGCATCCGCGTACGCCCGAACGCGCTGCGAGGTTCGAAGTCTCGGTATCCTCCGCGTTCGTGCCGACGTTGCCGATATGGGGAAAGGTGAACGTGATGATCTGGCCGGCATAAGAGGGATCCGTGAGGATCTCCTGGTAGCCGGTCATCGCGGTATTGAAGCAGACTTCCCCGACCGCGGCCCCGGCTGCACCAAGCCCCTGCCCCTCGATGACCGATCCATCCCCCAGAACAAGCCGGGCAGTCGTTGGCGCATCGGTCCAGGGCGCGGGCGTCGATTGGGTCATGAACGGGGGCCTCGAGGGGATATACCAGGCCCACTTTCCGTCCGTTTCGAGCCTTTGGCCGCTATAACGCGCGCCCATCGGCCGACGGACGAGGGCCTTGAGAAGACGGCCGGAACCTAGGGTAAGCCATCCGGGAAATCAAGAAACCGCAGGGTCCAAGACGCCGCGGAGCCGGGCCTGCCGCCGCCGCGGCCTTCATGCACTCTTTTTCACGGTCTTGGAGGACGATGTTCCCAACCTAAGCAATCCTACGGCTTGCCCTCGACGGGACAAAATCCTAGAGAGCGCGGCCGTCCGCACGAAGGAGCTTCGAGTCGAGTCATGCGCACCCGTATCAGCGAAGACATCAAAACCGCCATGAAGTCGGGCGACAAGCGCCGCTTGGCGACACTTCGGCTCATCAACGCTGCGATCAAGGACCGTGACCTTTCGGCCAACGTCGACGATCAGGGTCAGGCGACGGGCCGCGAAAAGATCGACGATCAGGAGATCCTCGCCCTGCTGCAGAAGATGATCAAACAGCGTCGCGAAAGTATCGAGACCTATCGGAAGGCCGGCCGTGACGACCTCGCTGATCAGGAAGTCGAAGAAATCGCGGTCATCGAGGGCTATCTGCCGCGCCAAATGGATGAATCCGAGATCCGGGCCGCCGTCACCGCCGCCGTCGAGGAACTCGAAGCCAAAGGCCTCAAGGAGATGGGGCGTGTAATGGCGTATCTGAAAGAGAAGCACACGGGCACCATGGACTTCGGCAGGGCGAGCGCCATTCTGAAGGATGCGCTCAAGTAACCCAACGGGCCCTGCCACTGCGCCCGAACCTGGAATCCATTGATGAATTTGCCGGTTCGACAATCCCTCCCCTGTGGAAAACGGGAGTTGCCTGCACACGCTTCAGGAAGCGGGGGGCGAATCACATAGCGTTCGGTCGAGATCTCAACCGCTCGGAGCCCCATGCGCTTTTCGCCCCATCTCCTCGATGAAATTCGAGGCCGCCTGCCTGTGAGCCAGGTGGTCGGGCGCAAGGTTGCTTTGAAGAAAAAGGGGCGGGAGTGGGTCGGCCTGTCTCCCTTTAAGGTGGAAAAGACCCCTTCGTTCTACGTCAATGACCAGAAGGGGTTCTACCACTGCTTCGCTTCGGGCGAGCACGGCGACATCTTCACCTTTCTCATCAAGACAGAGGGGCTCTCGTTTCCAGAGGCCGTGGAGCGGCTGGCTGGCGAAGCCGGCGTCCAGTTACCCAGACCCGAGCCGCGCGACCAGCAGATCTACGATCAGCGTCAGCGGCTCTCCGCCATTCTTGAAGCCTCCGTGACGTATTTCGAAGACCAACTGGCGTCGGCGGCAGGCGCCGACGCTCGCCGTTACTTGACCGAGAAGCGCGGCCTGCGTCGTGAAACGATCAAGGCCTTCCGGCTCGGCTACGCACCCAATTCGCGTACCGCGCTGATGGATAATCTAACCAGTCAGGGCTTTTCCCGTGAAGAAATTGCCCTTTCCGGCATGATCATCTCCGGCGAGGACATCCGCGAGCCCTACGATCGCTTCCGGCATCGCGTCATGTTCCCGATCGCCGACTGGAAGGGCCGCACCATTGCCTTCGGCGGTCGGGCGCTCGATCCCGACGCGCCGGCTAAGTATCTGAACTCCCCGGAGACACCCCTCTTCCACAAAGGGCACAATCTTTACAACGCGCACGGTGCGCGCTCCCCGGCCTACGACAAAGGCCGCGTCATCGCGGTCGAAGGCTACATGGATGTTGTGGCGCTCTCCGAGGGCGGCTTTCCCGAGGCCGTGGCACCGCTCGGTACGGCGCTGACGCCCGATCAGGTGAGCCTCTTGTGGCGCATGACACCGGAACCGATCCTTTGCTTCGACGGCGACAGCGCCGGCAAGAAGGCAGCGTTTCGAGCCATAGATACGGTTCTGCCCATCCTTAAGCCGGGCCAGAGCGTCCGCTTTGCCTTCCTCCCTGACGGGCTGGATCCCGACGACCTCGTCCGGCAGCAGGGTCCGGAAGCCATGGAGGCGGTCCTCAACACGGCCCAGCCTCTGGCCCAGGTGCTGTTCGACCGGGAGTGGGCGCAGGACGAATGGTCGACGCCCGAGCGCCGGGCCCGCCTGGAACAGCAAATCCGCCTGCTCGTCGCCCGCATCGAGGAGCCCTCCGTGCGCGGGCACTACGAGCAGGACATGCGCCGCCGGCTTGCCGCTGCCTGGGGGGCGGGCCAGAGTGCCACGCCCTTCCGCCCTTCACGGGAGACCGGATTTGGGCGGCAAAGCTGGGCAGGCAACCGGCCCCCGGGCCAGCATGGCGCGCGCGGTGGGCATCGGAGCGGCCATGGCCAAGGTATGGGGCGATCCCGCTGGGCCGGACACGGAGAATCCGGCCCCGGCATGGGTCCCGGACGCGCCATGGCCTCATCAAGTCTCTTGAAAAGCCAATTGGTTACCGGCGACCGTGGCCGCCCCGGCTACCGGGAACTTCTGCTCGCCCGCACTCTCTTGAACCACCCCTGGGTCGCGGATGAGGACGCTGAACGCCTCGCCGCCGTCGCGTTCACCTCTCCGGCAATCCAGCGCCTAGCGGACGCAATCCTTGCAGCGGTTTCACTTGACAATTCTCTTGACACGCCTGCGTTGCGCTCCCATTTGGGAAATATCGGCCTAGGTGGGGTCTTGGATCTCGTCGAACGGTCGGTGACGCACAAATGCGACAGGTTCGCCGAGCCCGATGCCGGGCGCGCTGAGGTGGAAGTTGGCTGGCGCCACGCCCTCGCGCTGCACGAACGGCAGGTTGGGTTGAAGGCGGCGCTCGAAAGCGCAGAGCGGGCTTGGCATGAAGATCGCAACGAGGATGCCTATCAGCGCATCTGCGAGCTTCAGGCCGAGTTGGAACGCTTGGCACGCCCGGACGGCCTGGATCACAACACAGAAGATGCCGCTGCAATATGAGGGAAACGCCTGTCTCACGCCCGAGGGGGCCCCGCTGCGCCACGAAAAATGTGGCGAGCATTGGTGCTGCCCCGACGACGTCTCGCGCCCCCTATCGCAAATCCATTTAGAGCCCTGACGAGAGGCACACACATGAGCCGCGCCCCGCAGACCAAGACCCAAGCAGCCCCTTCCAAGCGTGCTGCCCCGCCCGCCGCCCAGCGCTCCGAGGAGCCCGCGGCCGACGCAACTGAGCGCGACAGCCCGCTGCTCGATCTGTCGGATGCCGCCGTCAAGCGCCTGCTCAAAGCGGCCAAGGCGCGCGGTTACGTGACCTACGATGAACTCAATGCCGTTCTGCCGTCCGAGGAAGTCTCGTCGGAGCAGATCGAGGACACGATGGCGATGCTGTCCGACATGGGCATCAACGTCGTCGATCAAGAAGAGACGGAAGAAGGCGGGGACAGCGCCGAGGAGATCGGCGAAGAAGAGGAAGGCGGCCGGGCGTTGACCTCCTCCACCGCCCTCGTCAAGACCGAGACACGCTCCGAGCCGGCCGAGCGCACCGACGATCCGGTGCGCATGTATCTGCGCGAGATGGGGTCCGTGGAGCTCCTGTCGCGCGAGGGCGAAATCGCCATCGCCAAGCGCATCGAAGCGGGCCGCGAAGCGATGATCGCTGGCCTTTGCGAAAGTCCGCTGACCTTCCAGGCCATCATCATCTGGATGAACGAGCTCAACGAGGGCAAGATCCTCCTGCGGGACATCATTGATCTGGAAGCCACCTACGAGGGTCCTGAAGCCAAAGCGCCCGCCGCCGGGTCGGAAGACAGCGAGGAAGGCGAGGAAAGCGAAGCCAGCGGGGAGGAGGAGACAACTTCCAGCGGCGATAGCGACGACGACGACGACTTCGAGAACGCGCTTTCTCTCGCGGCCATGGAAGCCGAGCTGAAGCCCAAGGTTCTGGAAACCTTCGATCGCATTGCCGGCACCTACAAGAAGCTGCGCAAGCAGCAGGATAAGAAGCTGGAACAGCAGGTGGCTGGCGAGCAGGGCTCGCGTCAGCAGCAGAAGGCCTACGACAAGCTGCGCGACGAGATTATCGCCGACGTGAAAAGCCTCTCGCTGAACAATGCCCGTATCGAAAGCCTTGTCGAGCAGCTCTATTCGATCAACAAGCGCCTCGTCGGATTCGAAGGGCGCCTAATGCGTTTGGCCGACAGCTACGGCGTGCCCCGCCAGGACTTCCTTGACGAATACTTCGGCAACGAGCTCGATCAGACTTGGCTCGACCGCATTGGCGATAAGGGCAAGAAGTGGGGCAACCTGGTCAAGCAAGAGCGCCCCAACATCGAGCGCATCCGCGGCGACATCCATAATCTGGCCACCGAGACGGGTCTTGAGATCCTGGAGTTCCGCCGCATCGTAAAGGCGGTGCAGAAAGGCGAGCGCGAGGCCCGTCAGGCCAAAAAGGAAATGGTTGAGGCAAACCTTCGCCTCGTCATCTCGATCGCCAAGAAGTACACGAACCGCGGCCTGCAGTTTCTGGATCTCATTCAGGAGGGCAACATCGGCCTCATGAAGGCGGTCGACAAGTTCGAGTACCGCCGCGGTTACAAGTTCTCGACTTACGCTACCTGGTGGATCCGGCAGGCGATTACCCGCTCGATCGCCGACCAGGCACGTACCATCCGCATCCCCGTCCACATGATCGAGACCATCAACAAGATCGTGCGCACGTCGCGCCAGATGCTGCACGAGATCGGCCGCGAACCGACCCCGGAGGAACTGGCGGAAAAGCTCGCCATGCCACTGGAGAAGGTCCGCAAGGTCCTGAAGATCGCCAAAGAACCTATCTCTCTGGAAACGCCCATCGGCGACGAAGAGGATTCACACCTCGGCGACTTCATCGAGGACCGCAACGCAGTGCTGCCTATAGATGCGGCGATCCAGTCGAACTTGCGTGAGACCACGACGCGCGTCCTCGCCTCCCTCACGCCGCGCGAGGAGCGCGTGCTCCGCATGCGCTTCGGCATCGGCATGAATACGGATCACACGCTGGAGGAAGTCGGCCAGCAGTTCTCGGTCACTCGCGAGCGCATCCGTCAGATCGAAGCCAAAGCGCTTCGCAAGCTGAAGCACCCGAGCCGGTCGCGCAAGCTGCGCAGCTTCCTGGACAACTGAGTTCGACCGCAGGGGATCTCCGATCGGCCCGGACGCGCCCCGTCCGGGCCGTTTTGCGTCTCTGGCTCCAGCCCCGTTCCCATCTCCCCCTGCGCACAGAATCCGGTCAGAAGTAATCTTCGCACGACGCCAAAAGGGAGAGGGGCCGCGATGGGCGTACCACTAACAGTGCTCATCACAGGCGCCTCGCGCGGCATTGGCGAGACCACAGCACGGCACTTTCACGCCCGCGGCTGGAGCGTGGCTGCCACCATGCGCCAGCCGGCCAACTCGCGGCTTCAGCCGGACGCGCGTCTTAAAATCTACCCTCTCGATGTGACAGACCCCGCCAGCATCGCAGCAACACTACCAGCCATCCTTGCCGACTTCGGCCGTATCGACGTCCTCGTCAACAACGCCGGGCTATGTCTCGTGGGCGCCCTGGAAGAGCTGACGCCCGAAGACGACAGGCAGCTCGTCGAAACCAACATTCTCGGCGCCATGAACATGATACGAGCCGTGCTGCCGCACATGCGAGCGGCCGGCGGAGGACGCATTGTAAATGTCTCCTCCATGTGCGGCGGCATGACCCTGCCGCTCTACAGTGGCTACTGTGCGAGCAAATGGGGCCTCGAGGGCTTGAGCGAGTCGCTCGCGTTCGAACTTCGGCAGCATCAGATCAAGATCAAAATCGTCGAACCGGCCGTGTTCCGGACCGGGTCCTTCGAGGGCCAACTCGCGCACCGGGCCCAGCGTCCCCAACACCCGGCCTACGAGGCGTTCGTCGCCAAAGTGATGCCCAACATCGCCAAATGGGAAAACGCCGCTCCCGGCCCCGAACCCGTCGCCGAGGCCATCTGGCGGGCCGCGACCGACCGGTGGCCGCGCCTGCGCTACCGCGTCGGCAGCGCCCTCATTCTAGGCGCCCGTGGATTCGTGCCGGGTGCGCTCTACGTCCGGGTCGTGCGCCGCCTTCTCAATGCGTGGTAGAGTTGACGCGCGGTTTGGTTCGGCAATCCCTCCGTAGGGCGCACATTAGTGTTAGGACTGTCCGGGCGTAGAACGGCAGGAGACAGGGACATGAGCAACGGCGGACCGTTTAACTTCGGCTTTCTGGAAGCCTTTGGCGTACCCTTGCGCCGCATATCAACCGGAGAGGTACTCTTCACCGAAGGCGAAGACGGCGACACGATGTTGCTCGTGATCGAGGGACGCATCGACGTCAAGCTGGGTGATCACACCGTCGAGACTGTAGGCTTGCACGGGATTGTGGGCGAGATGGCACTCATCGGCAACGCACCACGCAGCGCCAGCGCGGTTGCCGCCTCCTCCGGGGAAATCGCGTTGATCGACAGGCAGACCTTCCTCGATCTCGTCCAGGAAGTTCCCGCCTTCTCTCTTTACGTCATGCGCGTCCTGGCCGACCGCGTTCGCCGGATGAATATGCAGTCCTGAGGCTATACCACGTTCAGGATCCGCTCTCAGAATCCCGCACCCCGCCCGACTCGAACTATGTTTCTCCGTCGCGGTTCGAGCTCCTGCCGCGACGGCTGCCGCAAAAATCCCCAGGTTCCGAACACGGACAAGCCTTAACAAGAGATTACTCAAACGCTTGATTCCATTGTGTTCCAGAAGCATCTCGTGGCTCATGCGCCACACACTGTGAGCAGAGCGCATCCAGAAACATCTGCACGATTGTTGCGCACCTGAGAATCACAAAGTCTGCGCTCCAACGGCGGGTCAACCACAACGATGTGCCGTTCATGTCTGAGAGCGCGGCTTCAGTTTGCGTAACGAACCAGTAAGGCGTCCGCCATCGAAGATGCCAACGCAGATTGGGAGAAGCTCTAATGACTAAGTATAGCCTGAGCGCCCTGGTGGCGGCCGGCCTGCTCGCAGGCGGTCTTGCAACCAGCGCGAACGCCGCCGACCTCGGCGGCAATTGCTGCGCAGACCTCGAGGAGCGCATTGCTGAACTCGAAGCCACGACCGCTCGCAAGGGCAACCGTAAGGTCTCGCTGACCGTTTCCGGTTGGGTTGGCCAGCAGGTCACCTTCTGGGATGACGGCGAGGAGATCGAATACCTACGTCCACGATCTCGGCACGACGCTGGGCAGCCACGTGAAGTTCACGGGTTCGGCTCAGATCTCGGCCGGCTGGTCGGCTGGTTACGTGCTGCACATCGAGGCCATCGGTAACGATGGCCTTCTCACGACCGCCGACGTTCCAAACGCGAATGCGCTTTATAACACTCTTGCTGGTGGGAACGTCAGCCGGCACTGGCGGCGTCCAGACGCTGCAGTCCTACTGGTTCGTCAAGTCGGACCAGCTGGGCAAGGTCAGTCGTTGGCCAGCAGTCGCAGGCCTCGGACAACACCGCGATCCTCGTTGACGGCTCGGGCTCGCTCGTTCCCGCCAACTGGGTGGCGTTCGACACCAACAGCTTTGCGCATCCGCAACTGACCGGTAGGTCGTTCGCGATCGACCTGGGGTGGTGCTCAGTCCTGCTTCGGCATGGGCGGCGCCTGGGGTGACTGCAACGGTCTGACGCAGAACGTCGTCCGTTACAACTCGCCGACCTTCGGTGGCTTCTCGGTCAGCGCCTCTTGGGGCGAGGATGACATGTGGGATGTCGCCGGCCGCTATGCTGGTGAGCACCACGGCTTCAAGCTCGCCGTTGCCGCCGCTTACAACGAGACGACCGATCAGAACTACAACAACGTTGCCACGGTGGTCTTTGGGGCTGTCCCTGACATGCAGTACTTCCAGCTGGGTGTCTACCTGCAGGACACTCGAACTGGACTGTTCGGCCTGTATAACTACGGTCACCTGGAGGTTGACGGCGGACACTACTTGCTCCGAGGCGGCGGTACTCAAGCGCGTTCTTCAACTCGGATGGTGATACCCACTACGTGAAGCTGGGTCTCCGTCGGAACTGGAACCACCTCGGTGCCACCATCTTCTACGGTGAGTATCTGAATGGTCAGACCGAGTTCTGACCCAGCGCATGGTGGTGCCTTCGTCGCAACCCGGACACGCGAACTTGAGGTTTGGGGCCTGGTATCGTGCAGGAAGTCGACGCCGCGGCCATGTCGGTCTGGATCAAGTACAGGCAACCAGTCGTATGACGACGATATTGACCGTGAGCTACGAGGACTTCAACTACGTCGGCTTCGGTGGTCTGATCAACTTCTAATCTGATCGGAACTCCCATCTGGTCGAGGGCCGCCCGGCATCGGGCGGCCCTCTTCCTTTTGACGCAGAGCTCTGAGCCCCCTTCTCATGCCGTGGCTCGCTTCATAGAATAAGGCCATGCTGACGAAGTTCTTCTCCGAGTTGCGCCAGGCGCGGCTGCCCGTTTCCGTGAAAGAGTATCTGGCGCTGCTGGAGGCCATGGAGGCTGGTTGCGCCTCCGGCAAGGTCGAGGATTTTTACTACCTGGCGCGCCTGACGCTCATCAAGGATGAGCGCTATTTCGACCGCTTCGATCAGGTCTTCGGCCACGTCTTCAGGGGGCTCGATCTGATGAGCGAGGCCATCACCGCCGAAATCCCGGAAGATTGGCTGCGCGCCGTGGCGGCGCTCTATCTCACTGACGAAGAGAAGGCGAAGATCGAGGAACTGGGAGGCTGGGAGAAGATCATGGAGACGCTCAAGCAGCGTCTCCTTGAGCAGAAGGAACGCCACCAGGGCGGCAACAAATGGATCGGGACCGGCGGGACGTCGCCCTTTGGCGCCTATGGCTATAATCCCGCGGGTATCCGCATCGGGCAGCATGAGAGCCGGCACCAGCGAGCCATAAAGGTGTGGGACAAACGCGAGTTCAAAGATCTCGCCGACGACGTGGAACTGGGGACCCGCAACATCAAGGTCGCGCTGCGCCGGTTGCGGCGCTTCGCCCGCGAAGGGGCTGCTGAGGAATTCGATCTGTCGGGTACGATCCGCGGGACGGCCGAGAAGGGGCATCTCGACATCCACATGCGGCCAGAGCGGCGCAACGCGGTCAAAGTCCTCATGTTCTTCGACGTCGGCGGCTCGATGGACTGGCACATCAAGGGCGTCGAGGAACTGTTCTCTGCCGCGCGTTCTGAGTTCAAGCATCTGGAATATTACTACTTCCACAACTGCCTGTATGAGCGGGTCTGGCGCGATAACGCCCGGCGCTGGAGCGAGACGACGCCAACCTGGCAGGTGCTCCACACCTATCCGCCCGACTACAAGCTGATCTTCGTGGGGGATGCCTCCATGAGCCCATATGAGATCACGCACGCGGGCGGCTCCGTCGAACACATGAACGAGGAGGCGGGCCACGTCTGGCTCACCCGGACCCTGACGACCTACCCGCAAGCCGTGTGGCTCAATCCGATCCCCGACAGCCACTGGGGCTGGACCCCGTCCATCGGCATCGTCCGCCGCCTCATGGAGAATCGCATGTATCCCCTCACGCTCGAGGGGCTCGATGCGGCAATCCGCACGCTGATGCGTTAACGGCCCTTCGGCCTTTTCCCCGCCCTAATCCCGGGGTCACATTGACGCCGGGGCGTGCGAGGCGGCAAATTTGGTCGCTAACGGGGGATTCGGGGCGTTTGATATGAGACTTCGCGGGATTTTCATCGCAGCGTCAGCTTTGTTGGCGGCGGGGTGCTCCAGTGGTACCGGCATGTCGACAGGTTCGCTCTTTGGCAGCGGCGGGAATTCTCCCCAGGCCGCCGCGCCGGCCGCTGCGGTTCCTCCCGTCAACGATGCCACTTCCCGTGCCTTCCAGGTAGGTTCTGTTTCGGCCCGTGCGGTAAAGTGCGGCTACAATTTCGACCCGGCCAAACTGCGGAGCGACTTCCTTGCGGCGGAAGCCTCGACGGTTGCCCCCACGGACCTGCCACGCGTCGAGAAGGTCTATGACACGGCCTACAACGGCGTAGCCAAGGCCATTGGCTCTCAAGGAAGCTATTGCTCTACCGAGAAGACTGCTGAGATCAAGACCAGTCTTACCCGTCATCTCGCTGGGGATTACTCCCCTGCCCCCACCAAGAAGGTCGCCCAGCCCGCCAGTGGTGGCTGGTTCGACTGGGATGGCGCCGGAGAAAGCAAGGGTCCCTCATTCGGATCCAGCGACTGGTGGGAGAAGCAGCAGGATTCCGTCGGCGGCTGATGTCCGTTTGTTTCATCGTGGTCCGACCGTAAGATCCGCTTAACCCACTCCAGCCCTTGGAAGGCGCCGCCGCCGCCCCTGCGGCGGTGTGGCATACCGTTTGCTCGCTCACGCCCAAGACTGCGCAACTCGAACGAGAGACATCGCACATGGGTGCCTTGGCTGAAGCGGCCTCCCCCCTAAATTCAAGGACCATCGCGTCAGAACGTGCATTTGTTGCGTTTCGGCACACCCGGACCAAGGCCGATGCCCCCGCTGTGGACCTAAGTCTGGAGCTCGTTACCGACCGCAAAGCCTTCGACGCTCTCGAAACGGAGTGGAACTGTCTTTTCGAACGGACCGCACGTTCCACTCAGCTTTTCCAATCCCATGCCTGGCTCTGGCACTGGTGCAACCATTTCCTGACGAGCAAGAACGACAAGACGGTTTCTCTCGCCGTCGTGACCGGCCGCCGCGACGGCCGGCTGGTGATCGTATGCCCGTTCGTGCGAAGCAGCTCGATGGGCCTCTCGAACCTCTCCTTCATGGGAGACCCAGTCAGCCAATACGGCGATATCCTTGTCGAAGACGGCCCAAAGGCCATGTCCGACATCCGGCAGGCTTGGAATTATGCCCTCAAGTCCACGGGCGTGGATGTCATCCACCTGCGCAAGGTTCGCGCGGATTCAGCTATCGCTCCGTTCTTGGCCCAGATCGGCACGGTCACCACCGATCAGCAGGTCGCACCATATCTGGCCTTCGAAGGTGAAACGGATTACACCAAATTCGAGATGCGCTACTCCAAATCCGCGCGGCGCAACCGAAAACGGCAACTTCGCCGTCTACAGGATCAGGGAGAGACGACCTTTGAACGTCTTGGGCCCGGCGAAGCCGCTCGCGATGCCGTCAGCCTAGCTCTCTCACTGAAGCGCGGTTGGCTGAAGGACCGCGGGCTCGTATCCGCAGCTATATCGGATCCCCGCACAGAAGCTTTTTTCCGCGACTGCGCCGCCGACAGTCGGCACAATGCGAACGTGAAAGTCGGCCTCGTGCGCACGCGCGGCGAGGTCGCTGCCATCGAACTGGCGCTGTCCTGCCGAGATCGCGTGGCTGTGCACGTCATCGCCTACAATCTGAAATTCGAAAAGACCGGCGCAGGTGCGCTTCTGATGCAGGACAGCATCCGGCAGGCTTGTGAGAGTGGCTATGCAGTGCTGGATCTCCTGGCGCCCGGCAGCGGCTATAAATTCGACTGGACCGACCGCGCGATGGCCGTAAACGACCACGCCGTGGGACTGACCGCCGCCGGCCGGCTCTACGCCTCTCTCTACCTGAAGCGCATGCGTCCGGCTGCAAAGAGCACCATTGAACAAATGCCGGCGATCCTGCGCCGCCATGTCTCGACCGTGCTGGCCGGTCTGCTCGTCGTCGGCAATTGAAATCGAAGGCGAGAAGACGCAGGCGGCCTACTTCACCCCGAGCTTTTTCTGCAGGCTCGAGGACGAGGTCGTGTACTGGAACATGACCTTCTTGTCCGGATAGACGATCTTTTGCGCGGCCTGCGCCATGAGAGCGGCCTCGTGAAATCCGGAGAGAATAAGCTTCAGCTTGCCCGGATAGGAATTGATGTCGCCGATGGCGAAGATGCCGGGCTCGTTAGTTTCAAACTTTTCGGTGTCCACCGGGATCAGATTTTCTGCAAGATTGAGCCCCCAGCCTGCCACAGGTCCCAGCTTCATGGTCAGCCCGAAGAATGGCATCATGATCTCGACCGGCAGGCGTTCCTCACCTGCTTTGGTCTTCACGGTGGCGGCCTCCAGCACGCCATCTCCGCCATGCAGCGCCGTGACCTGACCGATCATAAGGCGGATCTTTTCCGCAGCGACGAGGGCTCGCATCTGCTCGACGGAGTGAGGCGCACCACGAAACTCATCACGGCGGTGGAGCAGCGTGAGGCTCTTGGCAATCGGCTGCAGGTTGAGCGTCCAGTCGAGCGCGGAATCTCCGCCGCCGACGATCAAGACGTTCTTGCCCCGAAATGCCTCCATGCGGCGCACCGCGTAGAACACCGATGTCCCCTCGTAGGCTTCTATCCCCTCGAGCGGCGGGCGCTTCGGCGTAAACGAGCCGCCGCCGGCAGCGATTACAACGACCTTGGTGAGGAAACGAGTCCCGGCGTCCGTCGTAAGCAGGAAGCGCCCATCAGGCTGGCGCGCAAGACCATCGACCCGCTCGCCGAAGTGGAACTGGGCATTGAACGGCCGGATCTGCTCCATGAGGCGATCGGTCAGTTCCTGACCGGTCACCACCGGCAGCGCCGGCACGTCGTAGATTGGCTTTTCCGGGTAGAGTTCCGAGCACTGTCCACCCGGCTTGCCGAGAATATCGATGACGTGGGCCTTGAGGTCGAGCAGACCGAGTTCAAATACGGCGAATAGGCCGACGGGCCCCGCACCGATGATAACGACATCGGTCTCGATGCATTCGGTTGCCTCGGCGGCGGCCGCGTCCTGAGCCGTCATCCCCTCACCTTTCCCTTAAATCCATCCGAAGCGGGCCTGGCGACCTAGAACTGTTTGGCCGGAACGCGCAGAACGAGCCCATCGAGTTCCGGGGTCACCTTGATCTGGCAGCACAAGCGGCTCTCCTCGCGTACGTCGAAGGCGAAGTCGAGCATGTCCTCCTCCATATCGGAGGGCGACCCGGTCTTGTCGCGCCAAGCCGCATCCACGTAAACATGACAGGTCGCACAGGCACAGGCACCGCCGCATTCCGCGTCGATTCCCGGGACGTCCGCCATCTTGGCGGATTCCATCACCGTTAGCCCCTCTTCGGCGTTCACGACCTGGGAGGTGCCGTCAGGCTGAATGAAGGTGATCTTAACCATCGTGTTCCTGATTTATGGCTTAAGGGGCGGCATAAGGATCTGCCTTGCAAAGGCCGCACCCGTCTCTCATCGACAGATGCGAAAGGCCTTAGACGTCAGACCCCGTGAATTCAAGGCTGATCGCAGGACGTAGCGCCACACGCAGCGCTGTCGCAAGATCGCAATCACGCAAGAAAGGACTTTGACTTCAAATTTAGGATGGCCGCGGGAGGCCCTCGATGTATGCGATCACCTCACCCACCGCAGCCTCAACCACAGCGAGGGTCTGGTATCTAAGCCCCGAGTCCACGATTGCAGCGGGATTCTGCTCGGCCGTCACCGCGGAATCCGCCACGTCCCAGGCCCCCACCGCGCGCGCCGACCCTTTCAGCGTGTGCGCGGCCATTTTCCAATCTCGCTCAGACCTTGCTGACCGCAGCGCCGCCACCGTTCGGGGCAGTTCGCCCGCGAAGAGATCCAGCACTTCTCGTTCGAGTTGCAGATCCCCCATCGTATAACGGCGAAGATGGCCGTGATCGACGGGGCCCGGCTTGGCCGGAGTAGAGGCCCGCTGCTCGAAAATGTCCGAGCAGGCGTCCAAATGGGCTGGCTGATAAACCATCGGCATTCTCTGTCGGTTCCGTCGGGCCTACCCGGCAGGCCGGGCCGCTCGAACTGCGGATCTTCTGTCCTTCCTTGCCACGCCAATCTGTAAGCCCCCGTAAAAGGTTGTGACGACCTGTTGAAAGGGTGAATAAACCCTTGATCGGAGGGCGGCCTCTATCAGCCCGGGCATCTTCATTTGGCCCTAAAAACACCGTTAGCTGACGGGAGAACGCGTGGGGGCACGGGGGCAGTCATCGCAGGGGCTGAAAACCCCTAACGAGCGGTGGGCGAATGCGAATTGGCGTTTGAGTCCGGTTCGGAAAATAGGCTATCAGTACCGGGGGATAGCGCGCCTGCGCTCGGGGGTCGAACGATCACATGGCGAAAGACAACAAAGCATCAAAGGAGCCGCCAGCTCTCCCGCTGCCACCACCTTTGACACTGCCGGCCGGCTCATCGGAGAGCGCTGGCGAGACGTCTTCGGGATCGGACGCCGCTCCCCCCATTCCTTCGCTTTCGGCCACCCCACCACCCCTGCCCGGCGGGAACGCTCCAAGCCGCAAGCGCCGCTCGTCAAACCGCGGGAACGAAAACGCCTCGTTGCTGAAGAACCTCGAGATCGCGGCAGATGCCGGTGCGGCATCCGAGGCCGTCGCGGATGAAAGCCCGGACGGATCAGCCTCCAACTTTTCTCTGACAGACTTTTCGGCGGCGAGCAGCGCGTCACCCAAACTCTCCCCGCCCGACACAGCCCCCGAGGCGGAAGAAGCCCCGCCCCCCCAAAGGCGCGCCGCGCGGCGACGCCCTGCAGGCCCCGTGCGCGGGAAGATTGCTGCAAATGATGACGTCCCCTCGATCGGCGGTTTGATCTTCGCCCTCAATCAGAAGCCGGACAGCGCGCCATTCCGCTACGCTGCGATTGCAAGCGCCGGATGGGCGGTCATCACCATGCTGTTCGGCTGGATGATCTTGTCCACCAAGTTCTCCGAGGGAATTGGCATTCTCGCCATGATGGCGGAGCCATCCACTTTCCTCTTGGCAGCCGCGCTCGTCGTGCCGATTGCAATCATGTGGTTTCTGGCGCTTCTCGCCTGGCGCGCGGAGGAACTGCGGCTGCGTTCCTCCGCCATGACGGAAGTGGCGATCCGGCTCGCCGAGCCCGACCGCATGGCCGAGCAATCTATTTCGTCGTTGGGACAGGCCGTGCGCCGGCAGGTCTCTTTCATGAACGACGCGGTGTCGCGTGCGCTTGGGCGTGCGGGCGAACTAGAGGCGCTCGTTCACAACGAGGTCGCCGCCCTCGAACGCTCCTACGAAGAAAACGAGCGCAAGATCCGTGGCCTCATCCAGGAGCTTTCTGGGGAGCGCAGCGCGCTTCTGGGCACCAGCGAACGCGTGACCGATACGCTACGTTCGCTCGGTACCGAGATCCCGCAGCTGATTGACCGCCTCTCGAGCCAGCAGATCAAGCTGGCCACGATCATCCAGAGCGCGGGCGAGAATCTGACGTCGCTCGAAACCGCCGTCGGCGCCAGCGCCGACCGGCTGGAGAATACGCTCGGCGAACGCACCGAGGAGATGCACAATGTTCTGGCCGGCTATACCTCCGCGCTGGCCGAGGCACTCTCCGCCCGCACCGAAAGCATCCAGAATGCCTTCGCGGAGCACGTGGAGGCCCTCAATTCGTCGCTCGACGGGCGGACCAACAATCTTCAGACGGTCTTCGAGGAGTATGCCCGCGCGCTCGACAGCTCACTCGCCAACCGCGCACAGATTCTGGACACGCAGCTGATCGAACGCACACGCGCCCTCGACAGCGCCTTCAACCAGCGCTTGCAGCTTTTCGACGAGTCGATCCAGCGCTCCACGCAGGCGATCGATACGGCCGTCAGCGAACGGGCCGATGCGCTCACCTCCGCTCTGGAAAACCACGCCAAAGTGTTCAGCGAGACGATCCAGCGCCAGACCATCGATCTCGACGAGCAGCTCGTGCAAGGCATCAGTGCCGTGCGACGGACATCGGAGAACATCACACGGCAGTCGCTCAAGGCAATCGAAGGCCTCGCCGGTCAATCGGAGATGCTGCGCAACGTCTCTGAGAACCTGCTCGGCCAGATTAATTCGGTCACGAACCGTTTCGAGAACCAGGGCCAGACCATCATGCGCGCGGCCAACGCCCTGGAGACCGTCAACTACAAGATCGATACCACGCTGCAGAACCGCCACGCAGCCCTCAACCAGACGCTGGAGAACCTGTCCGGGAAGGCAGACGAATTCGGCCGCTTCGTGCAGGGTTATTCCTCGACCATCGAAGGCACGCTCTCGGACGCTGAGCTGCGCGCCCGGGCCGCCGCCGAGGAAATCCGTCTCGGTGCCGAAAATACCAAGCGTACGGCGCTTGCCGACCTCGACCGTCTGAAAGCCGAAACCGACGCTGAGGGTGCCCGCAGGCTGGAAGAACTCCGCAAACGCTTCGCAACCGTTTCCTCGAGCGTGACCAAGGAACTCGACACGCTCTCCTCACGGGTAGACGCCACCGCAGACGAAGTCCGCCAGCGCGCTGCCCACACGGCGGAGGAGATTGCCGCCGAACAGGCCCGCATCAAGGAGCAGCTCGACAAGCTGCCGAACGCCACGCGTGATACCACCGACCAGATGCGCCGTGCGCTATCAGACCAGTTGAAGGCACTCGACCAGCTCGCCAGCTTGACGCAGCGAACCATGCAGTCGCGCGATGTCACGCGACCCCTGGGCGCACCGCCGCCGACTCCGCCCCCGCAGGGCGCGGCGGCCCTTCCGGCGCCCCCAGGCGCCCCTGCCACGCAACCGTCTCGCCCCGCAATATCGGATGCCAATCGGGAGGGCTGGTCACTCGGAGATCTCCTGGCGCGTGCCTCGCGTGACGAGGAGCACGGCGGCCGGCAGACGCCTGCGGCACCGGCTTCGCCCGCATCCCCCCAGCAGGCTGGGCCATTCCGTCTCGACATCGAAATCATCGCGCGCGCACTAGATCCGGCAACCGCCTCCGCACTATGGTCGCGCCTCAATGCCGGCCATCGCGGCGTTCTTTCGCGCGGGCTCTATACGACGGAAGGCCGACAAGCCTTCGACGAGATTTCGCGCCGGGTTATTTCGGACGGCGCGATGCAACAGACCATCCACCGCTACCTGGAAGACTTCGAGCGCATTCGCCGCGATCTGGACGCGCGCGATCCTTCGGGCCGGGCGACGCAGAACCACCTCTTGTCCGATTCGGGGCGCATCTACCTGTTCCTGGCGCACGCAACCGGCCGCCTGAACTGAGCCGTGATCTCGTTCGGGAATTATGTCGAGCCCCCGCAAGGTTAGAGCTCCCATGCCGACCGCGCGCACACTCACCGTCGGGATCGAGGCTTGGCCGCTGGCGGAGCCCTTTGTCATCGCGCGCGGAGCCAAGACCGAAGCGCATGTGGTGATCGTAACGGTACGTCAGGGCGACGTGGAAGGCCGCGGAGAGTGCGTACCGTATGCACGCTATGGCGAGACGCCCGAGGGCACAGCTCAAACCATCACCCGCCATGGTGCACCTGCCTCCCACGGAGAACTTCTGCGCGCCTTGCTGCCCGGCGCAGCCCGCAACGCTCTTGATTGCGCCCTTTGGGACTTGGAGGCGAAGCTTGCCGGCGTCCCCGTTGCTGTTCTCGCCCAACGTCCCGAGCCCGGCGCGCGCGAGACTTGCTACACGTTGAGCCTCGATACACCCGATGCCATGGCCGCCGCAGCCCGGCGCGTGCCACACCTGAAGCTGCTCAAGTTGAAACTCGGCGGAGAGGGCGATGACGAGCGGATGCGCGCGGTGCGCGCTGCGCGCCCCGATGCGCGGCTAGTCGGCGATGCGAACGAAGCCTGGAGCGAGTCCATGCTGGATCCCCTGCTCAAGGTGGCGCACCAGACAGGGTTCGAGGTCATTGAGCAGCCCTTGCCGTCCAATGCCGATGCCGCGCTCGCGGGGCGCAAGTGGCCTGTTCCCGTGTGCGCAGACGAAAGTGCACATGTTTCAACAGATATCCCCGCGTTGGCCGAACGCTATGACGCCGTTAACATCAAGCTGGACAAGGCGGGAGGTCTGACGGAGGCACTTGTCATGGCGGACGCGGCGCGCGCGGCGGGCCTCGACATCATGGTCGGCTCAATGGTGTCGACATCGCTCGCTGTCGCCCCGGCCCTTCTCCTTGCGCAATACGCCCGCTGGGTCGACTTGGATGGGCCATTGCTGCTCGCACGCGATCGCCCGCACGGCGTTGTCATTCGCGACGGCATCATCGAGCCACCCGATCGCGCATTGTGGGGCTAAGCAAGTGCCCTATAGCGTTCCTTGGTTCCAGCGCGCGCGGATGTAGACCGCAGCCATCATCGCAGACACCGCAATCAGGCTCATGGCGAAATAGGCCCCGCCCGCATAGGACTTGAAGAGCGGGCCGGATGCAAAGGTCGCAAAGCCCATCGCCACGCCCGACGCAAATGTTGCATAAAGCGCCTGCACGGTTCCAGATACGTCGTCGGGCACGGCGCGCGCCACGAACAGGATCGCGCCCAAGTGCGTCGCGCCATAGGTAAGTGCGTGCAAAAGCTGGAGCGGCACAAGAAGCGCCAGCGGCGGATCAAAGCCCATACCTGCCCACCGTATAATCGCAGCCCCCGCTCCAATGGCAAGCAGCGTATCGGCCGACAAATGCCGGAAGCGAGACCCGGCAACGGCGAACAGCATGACTTCTGCCAGCACGCCGATGGCCCACAGCGTGCCAATCCATGCGCCCGAGATTCCTTGTGCCTGAAAGTGCAGCGCACCGAACGTGTAGAACATTGCATGCGACGCCTGCGCCGCACTCGCGGCCACGAGAAATGCCAGGAATACCGGCAGCCGGAAAAGCCTCAGGACCTCGCGTGAAACCACACGCTGCGGAGCCAGTCCCAATGCGCCGGTATTTTCTTCGGCTGCCGGGATTATGGGTGGCCGCGGCAGGGCATGAGCGGCGGCGACTGTTGCAAGCGTGCCGGCGATCATCACCCAGAGGGCCGCCTCCGATCCGCTCCGGTCGATGAGCGCACCGACGAGGAGACCCACAAGCACGAACGCGAGCGAGCCCCAAAGCCGCATCCGACCGTAGTCGAGGGAGTAGAGGCGCACACCCTTCACCGCGATCGCCTCGACGAGTGGCATCATGGTGGCGGCGGCGAGAGAAAGCGGAGCGGCGACCAGGAGAATGGGCCAAAACCCGGACATCTGTCCCAGCAGGAGCGCTGTGGCGAGCGCCGTCCACGCGGAGGCGATGATATAGCCCCGGTGCGCCCCGGACCTATCCGCGAACACTGCCGTCAGGGGCGTAACCGCCAGGCGGAGGATGAAGGGCACGGCGGTAACGATTGCCACCTCGTTCGCGGACAAGCCCCTTCCGTCGAGCCATACCGGCAGGAACGGGATCAGTACGCCATAGATGACGAACATCGCCCCGAAATAGATCGCGACGCGCTGGCCGTAAGCGGCACCGGCCCGGCGGTCGTCGGTCGGATCAGGGACGGCGGCAGTCACGACGGATGTTCCTGGCTCTCGGCGGGAAGACACAAAAGAGAAAAAGCCGGCACGGCGGCCGGCTCGTTCCTAACCCCGTTCGACTAAGGCAGCCAGCCCGGCTCCGTCTACCATGTCGAGCGCAAGCCCACCGAGACGATATCGACGGATGCGTCGACTTCGCCCGCAATGAGCGGAGCACCGCCGGCCAGCACCGACGATGGGAACCGTTCGAAATCGCCATCCTCGACGAAGATGTGCGTGTAGGCCAGATCGATGGTCGCGTCGTTCAGCAGGCCGAAAAGGTCGCCCACCTTGTAGCTCACTCCCGCACTCAGCCAGACACGGTCGTTATCGGGCAACTGCACGAGGCGCGAGGTAGCGTCCCGGACCGGCGAGATCTCGTAGCCGATGCCGACCCGCAGCGTCAGGTCCTGGCTGTAATCGTATTCGCCGCCCAGGGCGAAGTACCACCCGTCCTCCCATTCGAAGTCGAGCGAGGCGACCGGTTGTCCCGTTGGCAGCACGATGAAGTCGTCGTCAAGGACGACGGGGACCTTCGTCAATCGGCTCCAGTTCGTCCACTCGACAGTGGCATGCGCCCGGATGCCGGGCATCAGATCCTGCCGCAGGCTTGCGGTCACTTTCTCTGGCAAGTCCAGGTTGGCTTGAACGCCTGCAGGTCCTGGCGTCCCGGCAATGCGCACACTCCCGTCCAACTCATGCTCGATCGAGGAGCGAAAGCCGATACCAATTGACGTGCCGGGTGCCGGCGCGAGATTGACACCCAGGGTATAGCCGAAGCCCCAATCGGTGCCTTCCAGAATGGAGCTCGGAGAGCCCGCTGCGGGATCTGTCGAGGACTTGAAGTGCATGAGATCCAGATACTGGATCTGAACACCGGCCCCCACCTGGATTCCGGGGGCAATTTCGTAGGCGACTGTTGGCGCCGCGTTGATGCTGAAAAGCTTGGACGAGCGCCCGACGACGGAACCGATCCAATCCGTATTGTCGGGCTTCGTTCCCAGGCCGTACTGGGAGTTCATGCTGAGCGCGAAGACGAGATCCTTGCTGTACCGGTAGGCCATGTAGCTTGCGGGAACCACGGCATCTCGCCCCACATCGACGGTGGTATCTAGACCCTGGAAAGGTCCTGCAAACGGGCTGTCGGGATCAGCGGCGGCCGAGGGACCAGGTCCGTCCGGATCGATGGAGGTCACGGTCAGATCCGCGCGCGGAATGATCAGGGAATAGCTGCTGTCGAACGTGAACCCTTCTCCGACGAACCCCGCCGCGGCCGGGTTCCAAAACATGGACCCGAGGGCCGTGCCGCCGGCTGCCGCGCCCGCAAATGACATCCCTTGGAAGAGAGCCGATTGTTCACGGACGTCGAAGCCACCAGCCTCAGCTGGAAGGGCAGACACAGACAGGGCCACCACAGAAGCGCCTGCAGCCAGAAACCCACGCGCATTTGCAGAATCTACAAGCATGCCCCCCCTGCGCCCCGGGACTGACTTCTCCCGCGTGCGGAGGAGTAAAAAGGGTTGCAGATGGTCCCTCAAGGGCAGAAGGCTGATGATTGCGGCATCGCGTCGGATTTTGCAGGGCGGTGTGGCGCTCAGGCGACGTTCAACTCACGCTCTGCTGGCCTCAGAAAAGGAAAACCGGCCCGGATGTTCCGGACCGGTTTTCAGCGGAGCCGTCCGCGGCGTCCCTGATCGCCGTTCGGCTCTCCCCCCGGCGAGAGATAGCTCCCCCCATATCTCGTCGAGCGATGGAAAATTGACAGTGAAATCGGCCTTCCGCAAGCGGACAACCGCCCCTGGTCACAAAAGGGCGACGCCATTGGTGCCAAATCACAACACCCCATGATGCGCCGCACACCGATGATGCAGCTTCAGCGCCGCAGTGGATACAGGTGATCAACCGGCCCGCAGCCCGTGCCGATGTGAAGGTCGCAGCCCGCTTCAATTGCCTTCCAGAGATACGCCTTGGCACGCGCGACGGCCGCCTCAAGATGCGTCTCGCCCTTCGCAAGTTCGGCCGTGATCGCCGCCGACAGCGTGCACCCGGTGCCATGCGTATTGGACGTCTGGATACGCGGCGCGGTGTGATGCGAAACACCGTCCTTCGTTGCAAGCACGTCGATGGCCGCAGCACCCATGTGATGCCCGCCCTTGATGAGCACAGCCTGTGCGCCTTGCGTAACCAGCCGCAATGCCTGCGCCTGCATTTCCTCCAGGTTCTGGGCTACCGGGGCGTCCAAAAGCCACGCTGCTTCATTGATGTTCGGCGTGATGAGGGTCGCCAGCGGCACCAATCTGCCGCGCACGGCCGCAATCGCATCAGGTGCGAGCAGTACGTCGCCGCTCGTCGCCACCATCACCGGATCGACAACGACCGGGCCAAAGGAAAATCGCTTAAGCAGTTCTACGACCACATCGACTGTAACGGCGTCGCCCAGCATGCCCGTCTTGACCGCCGTAACGGCCACGTCGGCTGCGAGTGTCTCAGCCTGGAGGCGGATGAAATCGGCTGGCACCGCGAGCACTCCCGTCACGCCGTGCGTGTTCTGGGCCGTGAGTGCCGTCAGGATGGTCGTGCCGTAGACGCCGAGTGCCGAAAAGGTCTTGAGGTCCGCCTGGATGCCCGCTCCGCCTGAGGGGTCCGATCCCGCAATGGTCAGCGCGATGGGTGTCCTGGCATTCATCTCAGGGTCCACGTCCCCGCTGGATGATCTCCCCCTGCAGGTCCGCCGGCACCAAGCGCTCTTCCAGCGTCATGAGCCCCGGAAACGTTTCGATCATCCACTGCCCGAACGCATTGATCGAAAAGCCCTCGAAGATGTTCAGGAACGCGATGCCCGTCAGTACGAGCATGAGCCCCATGATCTTCTCCATGGTGCCGAGATGCCGTTTAAACCGGTTCATGAACGAGAGGAAGGGGCGTATCGCGACAGCGGCCAGAATGAAGGGCACACCAAGCCCCAGTGAATAAACGGCAAGAAGACGAACGCCCGCGCCCAGGCTGTCCGCGTTGGCCGCAAGCGCCAGGACGGTGGCCAGGATCGGCCCGATGCACGGCGTCCAGCCGAATGCGAAAGCGAGACCCAGCACATAAGCTCCGGCGAGGCTCGCGCCGTCAATCTCAGTATGATAGCGGGCCTCGGAATAGAGCAGTGGAATGCGCAGGATGCCGAGGAAATGCAGCCCGAAAAGAATAATGACGAGCCCCGCGGCAAATCCCAGTTCTGCGCGCCACGTCTGCACGAGATGGCCGAGTGCCGACGCACTGGCCCCCATCGCGATGAAGACCGTCGTGAAGCCAAGCACAAAGAAGACCGAGGCCAACACGACCCGCCGCCATACGCGCGTCTCCAGGCCCTTTTCCGCCGTCAGCCCGTCGATGGTCGTACCGCCGATGTAGCTGAGATAGGGCGGTACCAGCGGCAAAACGCAGGGCGAGAGGAAACTCACCAGACCTGCGAGCGCGACACCAGGGTAAAGAGGGGCTTCGGCGAACATTTGGACTGTGATCTTTCGCGATCGACTGTGGCGTGAGCTTGGCCGTCATCCGGCGGGATACAAAGGTGTGTTGCCGTCGCACGCCCACCTGGTCAGCATTTGCAGGGTTTGTGGCAATCCATCGACCACCGCATCCGCACCCAGGCTTTCCAGCGGGCGGCTCTCGTAGCCGTGCCGAACGACGATCGAATAACAACCAGCCGCCCGGGCGGCAGCCACATCCGCATGGCTGTCTCCGACCATGACGACGCGCGACGGCTCGACGCCCAGCTCCCGGCAAACACTACGCAGGCAAGCCGCCTCCGGTTTCAAGGGCTTACCGGGTTCTCCGGCCCAAACGACAGAAAAATACGGTTCCAGGCCGAGTGCGTCCAGAACGATGCTGGTCACCTGCTTGGGCTTATTGGTGCAAATCCCGAGCTGAAGCCCATGCCGCGCACATTCCGCCAGAATGTCATGTGCGCCCGGGTATAGAACCGTGCGCCTCACGGGCTCCGCCTCATAGAAATCGAGAAATGCGGCGAGTACCCGGTCCACATTTGCGGCGGCGGTTTCGCCGCCCAGCGCCCGCGCGACCAGTTCGCGCGCGCCACCGCCTACGAGCCGCGTCACCTCCGGCTCCGTCATTTCCGCCCGACCCTGCGTCGTCAGGCAACGGTTCAACGCCGTGGTAATGTCGGGCACGCTGTCGATCAGGGTGCCATCGAGATCGAACACAACAGCGCGGATCTTCGTCACCGGGCCAGCGCCGCCACGCCGGGCAGTTCGTTGCCCTCCAACCACTCGAGGAAGGCGCCGCCGGCGGTCGAGACATAGGAGAAGTCGCCGGCAACGCCTGCCGCGTTGAGAGCGGCCACCGTGTCGCCGCCCCCCGCAATGGAAAGCAGTGCGCCCTCCTTTGTAAGCTTTGCCGCCTCGCGCGCGAGACTAAACGTGCCCTCCCCAAACGGCGCGATCTCGAAGGCGCCCATGGGGCCATTCCACAGCAGCGTGCGGCAGGCACGCAGATGCCCCGCCATGTTCACGATCGAGGCCGGACCGATATCGAGGATCATCGCATCAATCGGCACCTTATGAATGTCGACCGTCTCTGATGGAGCGCCTTCCTTGAACTGGCGGGCGATAACCGCATCCGTCGGCAGCACGATCTCGCAGCCGCGCTCCTTGGCCTCCGCCATGATCTCGCGGGCGGTCGAATGGAACTCGGGCTCCGCCAGGGATTGGGCAACCTGCACGCCGAGAGACTGCAGGAACGTATTTGCCATACCGCCGCCAATGAGGAGCTTGTCAACCTTGGCGACGAGGTTGGTCAGGATCGGAATTTTTGTCGAGACCTTCGCCCCGCCGACAACTGCTGCCGTCGGACGCTTAGGCACCTCCAGCGCGGCTTTGAGCGCGTTGATCTCCTCCATCATCAGCGGGCCGGCATATGAGGGCAGATAATGCGTCAGACCTTCCGTAGAGGCATGTGCGCGGTGCGCCGCAGAAAAGGCGTCGTTGACGAAGATATCACCGAGCTTCGCCAACTCAGCAGCGAACGCCGGATCGTTCTTTTCCTCGCCCTTGTGGAAGCGGGTGTTCTCCAGAACCACAACGTCGCCCGGCTGCATGGCGCTCACCACGCTCTGCGCCGCATCGCCGACGCAGTCCGCCGCGAGCGTCACTGGACGCGTGAGCAGGCGGCCGAGCTCGGTGGCCACAGGAGCAAGCGAGTTCTCCGTGTCGGGCCCGGCCTTCGGGCGGCCGAAGTGTGAAAGGACGACCACCTTGGCCCCGCGCGCGGCCAGAGCTTTCAAACCCGGGAGCACCCGTTTGAGCCGCGTTGCATCCGTAACCACCCCGTCCTTAGCCGGCACATTGAGGTCGGCCCGGTAGAGCACGCGCTTGCCCGACACATCGACGGCGTCGGTGGTCTTCAGGTTGTCGAGGTTCATGATGAAGTCTTGCCTTATGCCTTGAGAGTAGCCCTGGCCGCGTCCGCCACTTTCGCCGGAGTGATGCCGAAGTGCTCGAAAAGCTTCTTCGCCGGAGCCGAGGCGCCAAAACTGGACATGCCTATGAAGCGGTCTCCGGGGCGTAGCCATTCGTGCCAGCCCTGGGCGACTGCGGCTTCCACCGCCACGCGAGGACCGTGACCCAGAACGCTGTCCTGATAGGCCCCGGGCTGCTCACGGAAGAGCTCGAACGACGGCATCGAGACGACGGCCGCGGCGATGCCTTCCTTCTCGAGCAGTGACGCGGCCTCGACGGCGATAGCCACCTCCGAACCCGTGGCCAGGATCGTTACGTCGCGCTTGTCTCCAGCGGTGACGATATAAGCACCTTTGGCCGTCAGGTTCTCCTCCACCGATCCAGTGCGCAGCTTCGTGGGCACCGCGTCTCGGGTGAGCGCAATGACGCTCGGCTTGCAGTTGGCCGACAATGCAATGTGCCAGCACTCCGCCGTCTCGATGGCATCAGCCGGACGCAGCACCTGCAGGCCCGGGATCGCGCGCAGCGCCGCCAGATGCTCGACCGGCTGATGCGTCGGGCCATCCTCGCCAACACCGATAGAGTCGTGTGTCATCACGTAGATGACCCGCAGCCCCATCAGGGCGGAGAGCCGGATGGCAGGACGGCAATAGTCGGTGAAGACGAGAAAAGTTGCGCCAAATGGAATGAGGCCGCCATGCAGCGTGATCCCGTTCATGGCCGCGGCCATGCCGTGTTCGCGCACGCCATAATGGATGTAGTTGCCGTCGTATTTGCCCGGCGACACGGGCTTATAATGCGAAGTCTTCGTACCGTTGGATGGCGTAAGATCCGCTGACCCCCCCAGGAGTTCGGGGATCGCGGGGATCAGATGCTCGAGCGTCATCTGGGACCAGACGCGGGAGGCGCGTTTGGCCGTATCTGCCGCAAACTGAACCTTCGCTGTCTCAATCGCGGTTACAAGCGCCGCATCATCCACATGCATGCAGTGCGAGCCATCGAACTTACCGGCCGTCTTGCGCCATTGGGAGCCCAGCTGATGACCGCGCGCGCCCACGTCCCGCCAGGCTTGGAGAATGTCGGCGGGAACTTCGAAGGGCGGATATGGCCAGTTGAGGGCTGCGCGCGTCCGCTCGATCTCTTCTGCGCCGAGCGGACTGCCGTGCGTATCCTTGGTGCCCTGTTTTGTCGGGGCACCGTAGCCAATGATCGTGCGGCAGGCGATGAGCCAAGGCTTTTCGGAATCTGCCTTGGCGGTCTTGAGCGCCGACGAAATGGCCGCGTGATCGTGTCCGTCGATGGCAATGGTGTTCCAGCCCGAGGCTTCGAAGCGCTTGAGCTGGTCGTCGGAGACCGACAGGTTGGTCGGCCCGTCGATGGAAATCGAGTTGTCATCCCAGAGAACAATGAGCTTGCCGAGCTGCAAGTGCCCGGCAAGCGAGATCGCTTCCTGACTGATCCCTTCCATGAGGCAGCCGTCGCCCGCGACGACGAAAGTGTGGTGATCGACGACATCCGAGCCGTGGCGCGAGGCCAGCATGCGCTCTGCGAGCGCCATGCCAACCGCATTGGCGATGCCCTGCCCAAGCGGGCCCGTGGTCGTTTCTATGCCGGGCGCGTGACCATGCTCGGGATGGCCAGCGGTCTTGGAGCCGAGCTGACGGAAGTTTTTCAACTCATCGATGCTCATGCCCGGATAGCCGGTGAGATAGAGCAGCGAGTAAAGCAGCATCGAGCCATGGCCCGCAGAGAGCACGAAGCGGTCGCGGTTGGGCCAGGAAGGATCGGTAGGATCGAAACGCAGCGCCTCCGCAAAGAGCACAGTGGCGACGTCCGCCATGCCCATGGGCATACCCGGATGGCCGGAATTCGCCTTCTGCACCGCATCCATGGACAGCACACGGATAGCGTTCGCCATCTCCCGATAGCCCACCGCCGTTTTCGAACCAGCCATCCGCCCATACCCCCTTCGACGATCCGCGGCGGTTTTCTCCGCCGGCGGGGGCAGGTTTAGCGACGGGAAACCGGCTCGTCTACCGCACTCCCCCAGGACAAAAGGGCAAAAGGGCGCCCCGGTCCCCCGGGACGCCCCCATCTTGTGGAAGATTTGGCTTCTCTTCGTAACAAGAACGAAGGCCAGACCCTGCCGGACCGGCCCCCGCGACACTAAGGTATCAGAACCCGGTTGATGACGTGAATGACGCCATTTGAGGCATCGACGTCGGCCGTCACCACCCGCGCGCCGTTGACCTTGACCCCGCCGTGCTTTCGTACAGTGAGGGAGCGGCCGTTGAGTGTCTTCACGTGGGTACGGCCCGGCTTGATGTCGCCGGCTTCGATCTCACCAGCGACCACGTGGTACTTCAGAATGGCGGCCAGCTTGTGCTTGTTCTTCGGCTTGAGCAGGCTCTCGACCGTACCCTTCGGCAGCTTGGAGAAGGCTGCATCTGTCGGCGCAAAAACCGTGTAAGGCCCCTTGCCCGTCAGCGCCGGCACGAGGCCCGCCGCCTTGGCCGCCGTTAACAGGGTGTTGAACTGACCTGTGCTTTTGGCGACCTCCACGATATTCGCGGCGCTGGCCGTTGCTGCCGACGCGGCCAACATGCCGGCGGCGGCAAACCACTTGATGAACTTCATAAGGGACAACCTCTGTTGCGATGGAACTCCAGCCCGATTGGTCCGGCACGAGTTCGAACGCCCCGCCGCGGCTCCCGGACCGAACGTGGAGACAATTTAAGTCTGGACCTTTCGGGGTTCCCTGGCGCCAGGTCCCGACAACGTCCACTGATGAAATGACGCCTAGCTGGAGCGTCATGGGGTGGGCGGCAACCCGCCTGACACGGAAATGGCAAGCAAAATTCGCCTCCGGCGGCGGCCGGACCTCTCGCGCCCGTTGCCTCTGCTCAACACCATACCCAATGCCGGAAGCACTTTCTTCGGTGGTTCTGATCCGCCGCCGGCCCTTGAGCGTAGGTTTGTCAGAGCTAAAGAGGTTCGGTTATGGTTCAGGTCTTGGAGAGTGCGCGTCCATCCCGGCGAGCGTACCCCGTCAAAATACCGAGGACCATGTCCGACCTCTTGCAGAAAGTCGCCCAGACCAGGGATGTCGAGGCGTTCAGAAAGTTGTTCGAACTCTACGGCCCGCGCGTCAAAGCATACATGATGCGCCAGGGTGCCGATGCGACCACCGCTGAGGATCTCGCCCAGGAAACGCTGCTGACCGTGTGGAGGAAGGCTGGCCTTTATTCCGACGAGAAAGGTAGCGCGACGACCTGGATTTTCACGATTGCCCGGAATTTGCGCATCGACCGGCTTCGGCGCGAAGTTTCGTGGCAGCCCCTTCCCGAGAACCGGGACGAGGAGGCTTCAGACGGGCCTGACCCCGAAGAGGAAGTCACCGCGCGCGAGCGGCGCGACAAAGTCAGAGCGGTGCTCGCGACTTTGCCGCCGGACCAGTCCGAAGTCGTGACTTTGTCGTACGTAGAGGGACTGTCACATAGTGAAATCGCTGAGCGCTTGAGCCTGCCGCTCGGAACAGTCAAATCCCGTATGAGGCTCGCGTATCAGAAGGTCAAAGAAGCAGTCGAGGACATCCGTTAAACCGATGAAGATCACCCACCACCTCGATGACTCGACTTTGATGGCCTGCGCCGCCGGCAGTCAGCCGGAAGCGATGGCTGCGGTCGTTTCATCCCACTTGGCCGTTTGTCCTCATTGCCGCGAGGAGCTGAAGAAGCATTCGTTGATCGGCGAGGCCCTGTTCGAAAGCCTGAGCCCGGTTCCGGTCACTCGCGAAGCGCCCGTGGTTGCCGCGCGATCCGGAGAATTGGGTTCTCACCCCCAGGGTGATGTGACACACGAACTCCCGGCATCTCTGAAATCGGCACTTGTCGGCGCCATGGATCAGGTGCCCTGGCGGCGAATCGCACCTGGTGTGTGGCATTGTCCCATCCAGCTTTCCGAAGATGCGCTTGGAGACCTTCGCCTCTTGAAGGTCGCCGCGGGAACCAAGCTTCCGGAGCACGGGCATGGCGGCAACGAACTGACGCTCGTTCTGGAGGGGAGTTATTCCGACGAGTTTGGCACATTCCGCCGGGGCGACGTTGCCGATCTCGGCGACGACGTCGAGCATCGCCCGGTCGCCGATCCGGTGGAGGGATGCGTTTGCCTGGTCGCAACGGATCAAAAGGTGCGCTTCAAGGGCCTCGTCGCCCGCCTGATGCAGCCGCTGACGGGGATTTAACCGATTGCTCCAGGTGGCTATCTCGCCGCCGGAGCACGCAGCTCTCCAAGAGTGGTTCAATCGCGATAGCAGTATTCCAGAACCGCCGGCCTAGCGCCGGCGGCTTTTTTTGTGACGCTGCGATCGAAACATTCCTTCAGACGCTGATAATTTTAAGGAATCTGTTAACCTGTGTTTAGGCATTGTGAACGGGTTCGGATCCGGCGTGATGCCAAATCTCGTTTCGCGTCCCGGACAGTCTGCCAACGCTCGTTCTGCCCAAGCGAGGTTCAGCCATGTCAATTGACAGCATCCTGCGCGCGATCGGTGTATTCACTTGCATCTATACGATCGGCCTTTTCGTTACCGTTACGAGCTCTGCCGCGCTGAACGCGGTGGCCCTTAACGCCGGAGCATTCTGCGCCGGGCCTGCCTGCCCTACGACCAGCGTCGTTGCCCAACATCATGTCGAGCCAACATCCATGACGGTTCCGCACGCCATACATACCGCCGCGCTGTTTCTGGCTGGCGGCCACTAGGGACATTTTCGCAGAGGGGTTCGTTCGGCCCGCTCCTTTGTGAGACCTGTCCAGAAAGTATCGACTTCGGTGGGGGAGTTCAGACGCGCGCGCTTCGTCAGGGGTGCGCGCGTTTCTGTTTTTTGACCACGGCGTCGATTTCCATGAGATCGCGCAAGAAACCTTCGAAATCTTTGAGTGGCACCATGTTCGGACCATCCGATGGTGCCCGATCGGGATCCTGGTGCGTCTCGATAAAAAGCCCGGCTACACCGACCGCCACGGCTGCGCGTGCCAGAACCGGCACGAAGCGTCGATCCCCTCCCGAACTCGTACCCTGACCACCGGGCTGCTGTACGGAGTGAGTGGCATCGAAAATAACGGGCGCACCGGTCTCGGCCATGATGGGCAACGCGCGCATATCGGCTACGAGCGTGTTGTAGCCAAATGAAACCCCACGCTCCGTGAGCAGGACATTCGGATTGCCGCTCCCCACCACCTTGGCCACCGCGTTCTTCATGTCCCAGGGAGCGAGGAATTGACCCTTCTTGATCTTGACCACGCGCCCCGTCCGGGCAGCGGCAATGAGAAGATCCGTCTGGCGGCAGAGAAAGGCGGGAATCTGTAGAACGTCGACGACCGGCGCCACACGCTCGCATTGCCCCGCTTCGTGCACATCGGTGACCACGGGCAGGCCCAGGCTCTCACGGATCTCGGCGAAGACCGGCAGCGCCGCGTCAAGACCGATGCCACGCTTACCGCTGAGAGAGGTCCGGTTCGCCTTGTCGAACGACGATTTGTAGACGAGCCCGATGCCGAGACGCCCAGCGATTTCCTTCAGTGCGGACGCCATCTCCAAAGCATGCTGGCGGCTTTCCATCTGGCAGGGCCCTGCCAGAATCGCGATGGGTGAATCGTTTGCGAATATCACCCCACCGGCATGAACCTGGGGCGCGGCCTTCAGCGTGTCAGGACTGTTCATGGGTCGCTTATACTCCGGAGAAGAGCCCGAAAAACAGCGCCCAGAAAGATCATCCCCCATCCAATTCGCGAGCACCCTCCCCGGGACCTTGCAGAACGTCAAGAGAACAGCTAGGGTACGTTCATGATTTGTCCATGCAAGGGGTACCAACTCCTGGAGGGCTTGGACTGAGCAGCATTCCGAGTCGCCTTCCGGCCGTACACTGAAGACCTGACGCTGACACCAAGACGGCTGAACCGTGACGAACAGAGACCTCGAGAGGGAGATGCCATGCTAACCCAGAAACAGAAGGAGCTCCTGCTCTTCATCCACACACGGATGCAGGACGAGGGCGTGCCTCCCTCCTTCGACGAGATGCGTGATGCACTGGACCTCAAATCGAAGTCCGGCATTCACCGCCTCATCACCGCACTGGTCGAGCGCGGCTTCATTCGCCGCCTGCCTCACCGGGCCCGGGCGATCGAAGTTATCAAGTTGCCCGAAAACGCGTTGCAATCCGCCGCTCCGCCGCGCTTCGAGGCCCCTCGCAAGGGTTTCCAGCCCAGCGTTATCGAGGGCACACGGCGCACGAGCGACATCGACCTACCGCCAGCCAACATGGTCGACAGCCACACAGTATCGATCCCGTTGATGGGACGCATTGCCGCCGGCACGCCCATCAGCGCAATTCAGAATCACTCAAACGACATTGCCTGTCCGCCCGATCTTCTGACGTCAGGCGAGCATTACGCCTTGGAAGTAAAGGGCGACTCCATGATCGAGGCCGGCATCCACGACGGTGACACTGTCATCATCCGACGCTGCTCGTCGGCCGACAACGGCGACATCGTCGTTGCGCTGGTGGAGAAAGAAGAGGCCACACTCAAACGGCTGCGCAAGAAGGGTTCGACGATTGCGTTGGAGGCCGCCAATCCGGCTTTTGAGACGCGCATTTTCCGACCCGATCAAGTCGACATTCAGGGCCGTCTCGTCGGCCTCATCCGACGCTACTGAGGCATCGGATCTCAAAAATCGTCCTCGATCTCGGGGCGCAGGTCGTCGGCGCGACCTTCGAAAGCGTCTGCCACGGCCGAAGGCGCGACGAAGCGCAAAAGCCGGTCACCGTCGCCCTTCGGAGTGGGTAGCTCCTTCTTTGGGTGCTGGTTGGGCAACGCAGCGCGGGTCGTTGTATCGCGGACATTCGCGTCTCTCGTCCACGGGCGCCGGCCACGGGCATCAGCGACCGTCTCCAGCCGCAGCTTGCCTTCCGCGCCCGCATAAAATGCGACGGCGCCTGACGTGCGCAGCACCGCCCGATCCAGCACATGAGCCGGTCGCTCGCAAACCTCAGGGCGTGCACCGTCGATCACCAGTATATCCGCCCGCACGCAGTCATCCGCGAGTCCTGCGGGATGCCGGGATACGGCCAGGAACCGCCCAGCCACCGCCGCGACACACCCCAGCGCATCACAGGTAAAAAGCCGCCCTCTGCGCGCGTCCGCAGGCGGGCGCGGATCGCCGTCGTGTTCCAGCCAGCGCTTCAATTCAAATGTGGCCCCGCGCTCGGCATGGGCCGTCAGCACACCGCCCGGCCCGCGCACGGCGATGAGTGCACCCTCGCGACCAATGAGGATGTCTGGGCGCTCGCCCGCCGACGCGAGGGCTATCCCGCTAAGAATGACAGGCAGACCCGCAAGCCGCCACGCCTTTTGCCAGAGGGTAAGCCAGAGCCCACCAGCCAATGCGAGTGCAAATGCCGAATTTGGGATCTGCGCAATGGTCGTTACTGCGCCCGGCAGGGCCGCAACATGCGTTGCCACGCCTCCCATGACATCCAGACCCAGGCCCATGATCGAAAGTGGCCAGGCCTCTAATCCGAATGGCAGCGCAACGAACGTGCCCAGCGCGGCCGGCATTACCACGAGATTGCAGACTGGAACGGCAACCAGATTGGCGAGCGGGGCGTAATGCTGCATGGCATGAAAATGGTAGATTGACAGAGGCGTCACCGCGAGCCCGGCAATCACGGTGGAAAAGACGATGCCGCCCAGAAAGAGCCCCACTCGGCCCATCATCCCCGGCGTCCTTGCCTGCCGCTCGAAGTGCCGCCGCACGGCTTCATAGGCGGCGACGAGAGCCACGACTGCCGCAAACGACATCTGAAAGCCCACATCGAGGAGGCTCTCGGGGATGAGGCACAGAATGATGAGCGCGGCGATGGCTACATTGCGCATGGCGATTGCGGGACGGCCCAACATGACGGCCAGGAAGAGCACAACCATCATGATGGCTGCGCGCAGAGTAGCCGCCGCTCCGCCCGAGATTGCATAGTAGAATATGGCCCCGGCGGCGCCCGCAAACGCCGCCCATTTCTTGATCGGATAATTCAAGGCAAGAGCGGGCACTGCCGCCAGAATGAAGCGTACGCTCGCAAAGACGGCGCCCGCCATGATCACCATGTGAAGGCCAGAGATCGATAGGATGTGCACGAGGCCGCTGTCTCGGTAGGCATCCGTCGTCTCCTGCGGAATCCCGCCGCGCTCGCCGGTAATGAGCGCCGTAGCGAGAGCGCCGCGTTCACCCGGCAACGCCATTGATATGCGTGTAGAAATCTCCCGGCGGATGTCCTCGATATAAGCGCGAACCAGCAAGGCAAAATCATTCTCCCCGCCAGCAGTAACAATTTCGGGGGCTTTCAGGGAAAAGCCCACGGCACCGATGCCCTCGAACCAAGCGACGCGTGCGAAATCGAAACCTCCGGGAAGGGCCGGCTCTGCCGGCGGACTGAGTGTGGCGCGGAGTCGGATGGACTGCCCGGGGCGGATGTCGCCCACCGGCACCATGACGCGGATACGCGCCCGCTTGGGCAGCCTGTCTGCCTCCACCCGCTCAATCGCCGTGATGCGCAGCGTCAACCGGGCTCCGCGTTTTGCATGCGGCTCAAGTCTTTCCAGCACCCCCGTCACTTCGGCACTGCGCAAGGAGTGCTCCAGAACCGGAGCCGCGACCCACATCGTGCGTAGCTTGGCGATGAAGAAGCCCGTGCCTCCGACGATCAGAGTTCCCGCAACGATCAGCAACGCAAAATGCCGGCGGCTCGCCCCCCACATCACGAGGCCCGTGGCCAGAGGAAGTAGCGTTGCGGCGAATTCAGGTTCTCGGGGAAGCGCAAAATAAGCGGCTATCCCAACGCCGAGCATCACCGGCAGCCAGTTGATGAATCGCGGACGTTCTTCCGCTAGAAGCCCGGCCACGACGCTGGGCACCTCCCTGAGCCGCGCAACCAGCGTTCCCAAGGGCCGGCGTGCGACCATGGGCCCCGACCCCGCTGCCTCCGGGTGGCTGTCCTCCTTCTGATTTCCCCCCGACATCACTCTTAACCGCTCGCAACACGTATGCTACACGGAACCATCATCCCACAGTTCCTGAAGAACCCAACACGCTCATGAGCAAAACGACTGAGAGCGGCAAACCCGTCGTTCGCTTCGCCCCCTCACCCACTGGCTTTCTCCATATTGGCGGAGCCAGAACCGCTCTTTTCAACTGGCTTTATGCGAAAGGCCGCGACGGGCGCTTCCTGCTGCGCATCGAGGACACCGACCGCGAGCGCAACAATCCCGAGGCCGTCGCCGCCATCCTCGATGGGCTAAAATGGCTGGAGCTCGACTGGGAGGGGGAGCCTGTCTCGCAGTTCTCCCGCGCCGCTCGCCATCGCGAGGTCGCCGAGGCCCTCCTGGCCTCAGGCAACGGCTACCGTTGCTATCTGACGCCGGCCGACCTCGACGAGATGCGCAAGGCCGCCGAGATGGAAAAGCGCCCCCTCACGATACGCTCACCCTGGCGCGATCGCGATCCGGCGGAAGCGCCGAAGGATGCGCCATTCACCATCAGGCTCAAGGCACCGCGAGACGGCGACACGGTTGTTGAAGATCGCGTGCAGGGCCGTGTCACATTCGCCAATAAGGACCTCGATGACCTCATCATCCTGCGCAGTGATGGAAACCCGACGTACAACCTCGCCGTGGTTGTTGACGATCACGACATGGGCATCACGCATGTCGTGCGCGGCGTCGATCATCTGACCAACACAGCGCGCCAGACGCAGATCTACAATGCCATGGGTTGGACGCTTCCCGTTTGGGCTCACGTGCCGCTCATACACGGAGCCGACGGTGCGAAGCTGTCGAAGCGACATGGCGCGCAGGGCGTAGAGGACTACCGCTCCATGGGCTACCTGCCCGTGGCACTGCGCAATTACCTTGTTCGGCTTGGCTGGAGCCACGGCGACGACGAGATCATGTCGACCGAACAACTCATCGAATGGTTTGATATCGACAACATCAACAAGAGCGCGGCGCGGTTCGACTTCAAGAAGCTTGATGACCTCAACGCTCACTACATCCGCCAAAGCGAAGACGCGGAATTGGTGCATCGCATCCGCGACATGCTCCCTCACCTCGATTTCGAAGCCCTCGTCGCACTCCCCACAGATCCCAAGGCCCCGGCGCGGTCTGACGTGGCGCTGGCCCGTGACGTGCTGGCCGCTGCTCCATCCACAAAGACCGGCCGGGCGCTGGCGGAACGCTTCGCCGCAATCGGTTGGGAAAGGTTTGCCGCAGCCATTCCATCACTGAAGGAACGCGCGCGCACCCTGGCGGAACTGGTCGCAGGAGCGCTCTACATCGTGATCGAACGGCCTGTTACTCTCGACGAGAAGGCCGCCAAGATCATCGATGGGGATGCCAAGGCCATGCTGCAAGCCCTCCTGCCCCGCCTCGAGACCGCGACGTCCTGGACAGCGGACGAACTGGAGGCTGCCGTTCGCGCCCATGTAGAGGAAACCGGCGCCAAGCTCGGTAAAGTTGCACAACCATTGCGCGCCGCGCTTACCGGGCGCACAGTCTCACCCCCTGTATTCGACGTCATGGCGGTGCTGGGACGGGAGGAATCGCTGGCGAGGCTGCGAGACCAAGCCGTTTGAGGAAAAGCCAGCGCTTTGGACTTTTGCCAGTGTTGGCCAAGGCTTTGCGCCTGCAGTATGCTATTGCGCACTGCAGCATGACGATGGCCAGACCGTCTTTCCAGGGTCGGTTGAGGGAGACCGTGAGCAATGACAATTCAGGAACAGGTGGGCAACTACGGAGCGGTCGACGGCAGCGCAACGCTTGAGTACGAGGGGACGAAGACCGATCTGCCGCTCCGGCACGGGACCTTGGGGCCCTCCGTCATGGATATCGGCAAGCTCCACAAGGAAACCGGCTGTTTCTCCTACGACCCGGGCTTTACCTCGACGGCCAACTGCGCCTCAAAAATCACCTTCATAGACGGCGACAAGGGGGAGTTGCTTTATCGCGGCTACCCCATCGAGCAGCTGGCCGAGAACTCAAACTTCCTGGCGACCTGCTATCTCCTCCTGAACGGCGAACTGCCCACCAACGAAGAGTTCCGCGAATTCCGCCGCACCATCACCAACCACACGATGGTGCACGAGCAGATGAACTCGCTTCTACACCGGCTTCCGCCGTGACGCACATCCCATGGCCGTCATGGTCGGGGTCGTGGGCGCACTCTCGGCGTTCTATCACGACAGTACGGATATCAATAATCCAGAGCACCGCCGCGTTGCGACCAACCGCATGCTCGCCAAGATGCCGACGATCGCGGCCATGGCTTACAAGTATTCGATCGGCCATCCCTTCATTTATCCGCGCAACGATCTCGACTACACGTCGAACTTCCTGCAGATGTGCTTCGCGGTGCCCTGCGAGCCCTACATCGTCAATCCGGTGGTGGCGCGCGCACTCGACCGCATCTTCATCCTGCATGCCGACCACGAGCAGAACGCCTCTACCTCCACGGTGCGTCTGGCCGGTTCCTCGGGTGCCAATCCTTTCGCCTGCATCGCCGCCGGCATCGCCTGCCTCTGGGGTCCCGCCCATGGCGGCGCCAACGAAGCCGCGCTCAACATGCTGCAGGAGATCGGAACAGTCGATCGCATCCCCGAGTTCATCAAGAAGGCGAAGGATAAGTCCTCCGGCTTCCGGCTGATGGGCTTCGGTCACCGCGTCTATAAGAACTACGATCCGCGCGCGAAGGTGATGCAGAAGACCTGCCACGAGGTTCTCGATGCGCTCAACATGCGCGACGAGCCGCTTCTGAAGGTCGCGATGGAGCTTGAACGGATTGCGCTGCAGGACGAGTACTTCATCGACAAGAAGCTCTACCCCAACATCGACTTCTATTCGGGCATCACCCTGCGCGCGATCGGCTTCCCCGTTGACATGTTCACGGTGCTGTTCGCCGTGGCGCGGACCGTCGGCTGGATCGCCCAGTGGAAGGAAATGATCGAAGACCCCGAGCAGCGCATAGGCCGTCCGCGTCAGCTCTACATCGGCCAGCCGCGGCGCGAGTTCCCCCTCTAGGCTTTCGCAGACATCCCGCTGAAAGACGACGTGCAGGCATTCTGCTCTGCACAACCTTCAAGCACGAAGGCGCGCGTGCACCGCGTAGTCGAGAACGATGTCAGCGGCAATCTCGCTCGGCCTCTTCTCGCCCGTGGCTATCCGGCTGGAAATGCCGGCGAGACCCGCGACCTGCCTGCGCCTCTCGGGTGTATCGCTCAAGAGCGGCAGCAGAGCCTCTGCGAGATTACCAGGTGTCGCGGCCTCCTGCAGGAATTCCGGATAGACATTCTCCTCCACCACGAGGTTGGCGAGGACCACGGAATGTACCTTCAGGAGAAAGCGCAGACGCGAGGCCACCACATCGACCTTGTAGGCGACGACCGAAGGCGTGCCGCTAAGCCCAAGTTCCAGGGTCACAGTGCCAGAAGCGGTAAGCGCGGCATCGGCCAGCCTGAAAGCGGCAAACTTGTCGGCTTCGCCCTCGACCAGCGCAACCGGCACGGGCCAGTTCGAAACGCCCTGCTCCACGATCCTCCGCACTGATGACACGACGGGCAGAAGCACCTCAAGACCTGACGGCAGACGATCAGCCACCAGCCCAATCGCCTGGCCGAACACCGGCATCAAGCGCGTGACTTCCGAGACTCGGCTCCCCGGCAGCACGACAAGGACGGGCTTTTCCGGCGCAAGCGCCATGCGCATGCTGAGCCCGTGCGGATCCTGCATACGGATCCAATCCAGCCGTTCACTCAGGGAGTGCCCCACATACGTACACGGCGGACCACCAAGGCGTACGTGCGCCTCGGGCTCGAAGGGCAACAGCGCCAGCACATGATCCACGTACCGCCGCATGCGCCGCGCGCGACCAGGACGCCAAGCCCACACGCTAGGGCTCACATAGTCGATAATCGGAATATGCGGCGCCGCCTTGCGAATGCGCTTGGCGATTGGGTGAGTAAACTCGGGGCTGTCGATGATGATGACGACATCCGGATTTTCCGCGATCGCAGCCCTCGCCGTTTGCTTCACGCGTCGCACGAGGGCGGGCAGCTGCTTCAAGATATTGAGCGGCCCCATTACGGCCACCTCGGAAAGCGGGAAGAGCGAAACGAGCCCTTCCGCTTCCATCTTTTCTCCACCTACGCCTGCGAACGCGACCCGCCCACCGAGCCGTGCGCGGATCTCTGCCATAAGCTTGGCACCCAGAGCATCACCTGAATGCTCACCCGCGACCAGATACAGGCGCAGTGGCCGAGCGGCAGCGGCGCCAAGATCGGCTTTGGCGCTCATGTTTGCCTCCCGCTCCTGTCCACTTTTGCGATGGACAGCGCGATGCCGTGATGGCGCGCGCAAGCCGTCAGTTCACCTTGACGTTCTGACCGAGTGCCGCCGTCGGAGAGCGCCACGATGTGCGCATATCCGGCCGCAGCGGATGCGGCGATTTCCACCTCCCCTAGGTCCGCAAGCGATGCCAGGACCAGACTCCCACGCCGACGGTTGCGCAACCTTCGACCCCACTGGCGCAGACCTGCCGCACGCATGAGGAGTTCGTTGACACCTTCACCGGTTTCCACTGCCAGAACATGCCGGCGCACGACGATGGTCCCGCGGCTGTCCAAATCAGGTCTCAGAGCCGCCAGCAGGCGCGAACCAATCGCCGCATCCTCGTCGGCGGCATCGGCCGTAAGAGATAATTTCGTCCGGCCCGCGACGGCCGGCAGCGCGATGCCAGAAACGAAAACACCACACTCGTCAGCGCTGCGCACCAGATCCCCCCGCTCCGCGGCAAGCGTTGCGCCGGCGGCGACCGCAAGACCAGCAAGCCCGGCTTCAGCCGCCCGCGCCACCGTATTGGGACCGATGGCCGGCATATCGACGCGCAACTCCTGTCCCGGCTTCGGCCGCTTGACGAGTACACCTCCGGCCCCGCCGCGCGCCTCGCGCAGCTTGGCTACCCGACGCAGCATCGCATCAGTTCCCTCCACACCCTCAATGGCGAGAACGCGTCCCTGCTCCACGATGGCGGCCTGTCCTACGTCGAAAGGAGCCAATCGTGCCACGATGTCGAGACCCAGCGCCACATCATCTGCGTGCCGCGCCGACATCCGGTGTCGTCCGAGTGGACCTTCCCCGATGACGAGTTCGGGGGCAACGTCGTCGGGCCCGCGCACGGTGAACCCGTGGCCCTCGAAGAAGCGCACGACACGGCGCAGGACGTTGTCGTCTCCCCCAGCCGCGACGATCCGAAAGATCCGCGGCAGACTGCGATAGAAGCCGAAATCGGTCTTGAGGCGCATCAGATCGGGCCGCGTGACGCGCCCCACGATGACAAGGTCCGTTACATCCCGCGACTTGAACGTCCGGATCATGCGCCCGATCTGGCCCCAATTGACCATCGTCACATCGTGCGAGCCGAAGTTGGTCGGATCCGCCTCGCCTTCAAGGCCCACGATTACGACGCGTTGACCTTGATCGCGCACGGCATCGGCAATCTCGCGCGGCAGAGCGCCGCCTCCCGCCAGAATTCCGACCACATTGGCGGCACCTGGCTGCATGTCGGGTTTCCGGGTCAGGCCTCGGCCGCGTTGCGCGGCGTACAGAGCGAACGCTTGCCGCCCTCTCGGATGAATTCAACGATCTCGATAACGATCGGATGGTCCTTGAACTCGGCTGCGACGTCCTCCACGCGCTCCATGAGCGTACCCTCGGCCGCGAACATGAGGCGGTAGGCGCGGCGAAGGTCGTGGATCTGCGCCCGCGTGAAGCCACGCCGCTGAAGGCCGATGATGTTGAGGCCAGAGAGATATGCGCGATTGCCCAACGCCATGCCGTACGGGATGAGGTCGTGCTCTAGGCCCGACATGCCGCCGACGAAAGCATGAGGACCCACGCGCGCAAACTGGATGACGGCGGCACCGCCGCCAATGATGGCGTAGTCGCCGACGTCGCAATGCCCGGCAAGCATGACGTTATTGGAGAAGATGACGTTGTTGCCCACGCGGCAATCGTGGCCGACGTGGCTGTTGGCGAGGAACGCACAACCGTCGCCCACCGTCGTCACCATGCCTCCGCCCGCGGTGCCAGGGTTCATTGTGACGCCTTCGCGGATAAGGCAGTCGGTGCCAATTGAGAGCGTGGAGGGCTCGCCCTTAAATTTCAGGTCCTGCGGCTGATGGCCGATGGAGGCAAAGGGGAATATGCGCGTCCGCGCGCCGACGGTGGTCCGCCCAGCCACTACGACGTGGCTGACGAGTTGCACCCCGTCGCCTAATTCCACATCGCCGCCGACGACACAGAAGGGTCCGATCGTCACGCCGTCGCCTAGGCGCGCACCCGGCTCCACGACAGCGGATGAATGAATATTTGCGTTAGCCATTCGTCTTGGTTGCCGCGAACGCCCTAGCCTCAGCCGTGTCGGCAAGCATGGCACTGATTTCCGCTTCCGCCACGACCGCCCCGTCGACCTTCGCCTCGCCATAGAACCGCCAGACGCGGCCCCGGTTCCTGATCTTACGTACATGGTAATGCAGCTGGTCGCCCGGCAGAACAGGCTTACGAAACTTGGCCTTGTCTATCCCCATGAAGTAGACGAGTTCGGCCTTGTAGTCTTCACCAAGGCTCGAGACGCAAAGCGCACCGGCCGTCTGAGCAAGGCCCTCGATGATCAGCACACCCGGCATTACCGGATACTGCGGGAAGTGGCCCTGGAAGAAGGGCTCGTTTATGGTCACGTTCTTCAGTCCGACGCAGCTCTCGTCGCCGTTCATGTCATACATGCGGTCAAGAAGCAGAAACGGATAGCGATGAGGCAGGTACTTCATCACCTTGGCGATGTCGGCCGTGCCGAGCGTTTTTGCCTTCGTCTTGTCGTCCATCGTCCTCTCGCTCCGTAGGGCATCGGCCCTCATCGGGCACTCGCATTCATGGGCCCGCTCAGTCATCACGCACTGCCCGGATGATCTTCCTGACCCCGTTAGCCGGGACCGTCAATCGTCCACTGGACCTCCTGCGTCACCTTTGCGGGCTGCAAGCCGCGACAAGGTGGCAATTTCCCGGGCCCACTGCTTCAGGGGGCGCGCTGGCGTACCCCCAACCGCCACACCCGCAGGCACATCTTCCTTGGGATGGGAGGCGCCGGCAACCTGAGCCCCGCTTCCGATCTTGATGTGGCCAACCGTTCCCGACTGCCCACCCATCACGACGAAATCACCAAGCTCTGTGGACCCCGAGATACCCGTATGTGCCACGATTACACAGTGGCGGCCGATGACGACGTTGTGCCCGATCTGTACGAGATTATCAATTTTAGTGCCCTCACCAATGACCGTATCCTTAAGGGCACCCCGGTCGATCGTGGTGTTGGCCCCGATTTCCACGTTGTCCTGGATGATGACGCGGCCGATCTGGGGCACCTTGAGATGCCCCTCCCGGCCCATCGCAAACCCAAACCCGTCCTGGCCGATGCGGGCCCCCGCGTGGATAATGACGCGGTCGCCGACAAGCGTGTGAACGAGAGTCGCCGAGGCTCCAATGTAGCAGCCGCGACCGATGGCAACGCGGTAGCCGATGACCGCGCCAGCCGCGATCCGCGAGCCCCTCCCGATGGTCGCTTCCGGACCGATCACGGCCCCGGGTTCGATCACAACACCGTCCTCAAGGCGGGCTGTAGGATCGATGGCCGCTCCGACCGACCCTCCCCCAGCCTTAGGCCACAGCGCGTCCGGGTAGAACATCTGCAGGGCCATGGCGAACGCGCGATAGGGAGCCTTTGTGACGAAGGCCTGCGTACCCGCCGGCACACGACTGGCGAAGGCAGGCTGCACAAGCACGAATCCGGCCGAGGTGTTTTCCAGCTGGGGCAGGTACTTCCGGTTGTCCAGAAACGAGACCTCGGAAGGGCCCGCATCGGAAAGGGCGCGGACATCCGTTACCAGGGCATTGGCGTTACCACCCTCGGCCAGTTCAGCCCCGACCGCCCGCGCCACGTCTCCGGCTGCGAACGGCCCTGCATTCTGAAAGAAGCCCGGATGCAGCATGGGTGCGGTGACCTTCTGGCTGAAGCCGTCTCAGCGGCTCCCCGCTGATACTATAGCGCGTTCATGCGCCCCACCAACAGAACGGCGGCGCTTTCTCAGCGCCGCCGGCCAAAATCCCAAAACAGTCGCGCGCCTTAGAACCGGGTCGAGGCACCGAACCGGAGCTGCTGCTCGCGGTCATAGTCTTCCTTCGAGACCGGCTCGGCATAATCCACACGAAGTGGGCCGACAGGCGAGTTCCACATGACGCTGACACCGACGGCCGCGCGGACGGTGCTGTCATCGGCGAGGTCGGCCCCCAAGATATCGCTGATGTTGTCGGGAGCCCCAAACAGAGACCCCGCATCGGCGAAGACTGCGCCGCTGATCCCCAGGTCGTCAGGAATGAACGGGATTGGGAAGCGAAGCTCTGCCGTCGCTCCCCAGAACGTCTCGCCGCCCAGAGCATCGCCGGTCGGCCAAGATCGCGCGGGCCGTAACCAGCGCGCTCGAAGCCACGCACTGTTTCACCACCGCGGAAATACAGATCCAGGAGACGAACATCCTCGTCGCCCCAGCCCTGTATCGTACCGCCGACGACGCGGCCAACGAACGTAATGTTCTCGGTGACCGGATAGTAGGCGCGCCCCTCACCCTGAACCCGAACATATTCGGCATCACCACCCAGGCCCGCAAAATCACCGGACAGCTGGAACCAGTAACCGCTCGTCGGATTACGCGGATGGTTGCGCTTGTCGTATGTGATCGAGGTGCCAAGTGCCGACGTCCAGAATGCGGAGTCGCTGCAATCGGGTGCACCGTTTCGCGTCGGAGCCGGATCGCCACAGGCCTGCTTGACGGCGAGGGACGAGTCACGGCCGACATCGAAGATATCGTCGCGCGTCAGCGTATAGCCGTTCTGCATCCAGAGGTTTTCAGACAGCGGGAAGCCGATGCGCAGCGTACCGCCGGACTTGCGGCTGGAGAAGCCGGAGTCGTTCGTCTGATCCAGCTCCTTGTGGAAGAGGTCGAAGCCCGCAGAAATATTGCGGTCCATGAACCGCGGCTCCGTGAACGACAGGTCGACTTGCATGCGCTCAACGGACCCAGCCAGCTTAAGGCGCAGGAACTGGCCGTTACCCATGAAGTTGCGCTCGGAGATGCTCACATCGCCGATGATGCCTTCGTTCGTCGAGAAGCCTGCACCGAAAGACAGCTCGCCGGTGGATTGCTCTTCAACCTCGACGTCGAGAACGACGCGATCGGAAGCCGATCCAGGGCGGCGCTTGACTTCGGCGGTCTTGAAGATGCCGAGGCCCTGAAGGCGCTTCTTGGCCCGGTCGACGAGCAGCGGGTTATAGGCATCGCCCTCCGCCAACCGGAACTCGCGGCGGATCACGTAATCCTTGGTGCGCGTGTTGCCGATAACGTTGATCCGCTCGATGTAGACGCGCGGCCCTTCATCAATGGCGTACGTCACCGCAATCGTCCGAGACCCCGGATCCGGCACTGCACGAGGACGAACGCGTGCGAAGGGATACCCCTGCTCCGCGGTCGCCAGCGTCAATCGCTCGACGGATTTATCCACATCAGCAGCGTTGTATATGTCCCCCTGGTAGGTGAGGACTTCGCCGTTTATCAGCGAAGGATCAAGACCGGCCAGTCCATTCTCCACCTGAACCGCGCCAAAGGCATACTGTTCACCCTCTTCGATGGCGAAGGTGATCACGAAGCCCGAACCGTCACGATCCAAGTCCGCATTGGCGGCCGTGACACGCGCGTCCGCATAGCCGTTCTTCAGGTAATACTGGCGCAGCAGTTCTCGATCCAAGTTCATACGATCCGGGTCGTAGATGCTGGAACCCTTCAGGAAGTCAAACCAACCGGACTGCGTCGTTGAGATGATGTCGCGCAACTGCTGGTCGTCGAAGGCGCGATTGCCGACGAAATTGATGCCCTTCACCTTCGTCGCACCGCCCTCGACGATTTCGAAGACGACGTTCACGCGGCTCTGTTCGAGTTCGATGATTTTCGGCTCGACCGAGGCGGCAAAGCGCCCCTGGCGCGTGTAGACGTCGAGAATTCGCTGGACGTCGGATTGAGCGCGGGCGCGGGTGAAAACCGAACGCGGCTTGAGTTGCACCTCGTTGCGCAGCGTGTCGGTATCGACCTCGCTGTTACCCTCGAAGGCAACCTGGTTGACGACGGGGTTCTCCATGACCTGAATGACGGCCGTAGACCCCTGCTGATAGATGCTGACGTCGGCGAACAGGCCAGTCGAGAACAGCGCCTTGAGAGACGCGTCGACCTTGCCCGGATCATAGGGATCCCCGACAGAGAACTGAAGGTAGGAGCGCACGGTGTCGGCCTCGACACGGCGGTTGCCCTCCACCTCAATGCTGCGGATGATGCCTTGCGCTTGAGCTTGCGAAACCGGGAGAAAACCCGTCAACGGGGCAGTCAACTGGATCGCGAGAAGCGCCAGAACCGAGGCGAACAGGCGAAACGCCGCGCGCGAACGGTTTCGGCAGCTCCAAAAACGCGGATCAGCCTGCATGCTGTTGAAATTCCCCCTAATCCACGAGGATCGCCCTCACAAGGGCCACCCGCGCTCATTTCCGTGCATCCCGAAAAACCCGGGTGCCGGCCGTCCCTTTGACGTCGAGCGAGGCAAAAACCGACTCTCGACGCACCCCAACCGGCCTCACGTTTTAACGATTCAGTAACCCCGCGGGAAGTGGCAAGAATACGTCACCGCGGGCAAATCTAACCGGCCCCTCCAAACCACCTCTTGAGAATATGTAAGTCATTGAATGTAGCGAAGACCATGAGCCCAAGGACCACAGCCAGCCCGATGCGAAAACCGATTTCTTGCACCCGTTCAGTAAGGGGTCGGCCACGCACGGCTTCTATGGCGTAGAACATGAGATGCCCGCCGTCCAAAAGCGGGATCGGGAAGAGGTTGATCAACCCCACGCTCACCGACAGGAAAGCCGCCAGCTGGATCGTGTATTCGAGGCCCTGCTCAGCCACCCGGCCGGCTATGTCGGCGATCCGGATGGGGCCACCCAACTGGTCACCCGACTGCTTGCCCCAGATGACGTCCCCCAGATAACCCAGCGTACTGGTGACGATGAACCATGTTCGATCCACCGCTAGGCCCGCTGACTCGATCAGCCCCGGCGAATGAACCTTGATACCCTCCCGCGTAGCCGTGCGCTTCACGCCGATCATGACCATTTGGGTCTTATCGCCCTTCTCGTCGATCTGCTCGCGCACTTCCGGAGTGACCACAAGGTCCAAAGACTGACCAGCGCGTTCGACCGTGAACGTGAGCGGATTGCCGACGTTCGCGGTAACGTGCCGCTGGATATGCTCAAAGGCCGTGACCGGTTTTCCATCTATGGCGGTCACGAGGTCGCCAGCCTGAATCCCGGCCCGGGCTGCCGGGCCCCCGGGCACGAGATCGTCAACACGCGGTTCGGTTGAGTACACGCCATGCAGCCAGAACCAGAGCGTGAATATGATGATCGCAAGTATGAAATTGGCGATCGGGCCAGCGGCGACCACCGCAGACCGCTGCCAGACGGGCTTGGCGTGGAAAGACCCCGCCCGCTCAGCAGGGCTCATTTGTTCGATGGTTTCGCGCGAGGGCACGCTCGCGGCGTTCTCGTCATCCATGAACTTGACGTAACCGCCAAGCGGAATCCAGCTTACTTTCCAACGGGTTCCGTATCGGTCGTTGAAGCCGAAGATCTCCTGACCGAAGCCGATGGAGAAGGCCTTGACGTCGACACCGCACCATCGCGCGACCAGGAAGTGGCCGAGCTCGTGGAAAAACACGACAATGGTCAGAACAAAAAGGAATGCAAACCCATAGAGCAGCGGCCCCGAGAGCATTTCCATCAAGGCGTCCATCGGCTTTCTCCCAACGGTTTGCAATCACAGGACGGCGGCGGCAGCAGCATTTCCGGCGCCTGGCGCCGAGACCCTGAACCGGGTCACAGCCCGGTTTTTAACATGTGGTGTCGATCAAAGACCGGGCAATGCGTCGGCCTTCCACGTCCGCCTCGAGGACCTCCGCAAGGGTTTCCGGACGACCTATCAAACCGCGCGATTCGGCGCGCTCCAAGGTGGACGCGACCACCCGCGGGATATCGAGGAATCCCAACCGCCGGTCAAGAAAAGCCTGAACGGCGATCTCATTGGCCGCATTGAGGAAGGCCGGCGCACTGCCCCCTCGCCGCAAGGCATCCTTGGCCATGCGGGGCCCGGGAAAGCGCGCCGCGTCGACGGGCTCAAACGTCAGTGTAGCCAGCTTGACAAGATCGAGCCTCGCAGTCGGTGTCGGCCTCCGCTCCGGCCAGAAGAGTGCCAACGCTATGGGTGTGCGCATATCAGGCGGGCCCAATTGAGCGATGACCGAGCCGTCGATGTAGTGGACGAGGCAGTGCACGACAGACTGGGGATGGATCACCGCATCGAGCTGATCCACGGACACGGGAAACAGGTGATAGGCCTCGATCAGCTCAAGGCCCTTGTTCATGAGCGTCGCGCTGTCGATCGTGATCTTGGCCCCCATGGACCAGTTGGGATGGCGCAACGCCTCCTCCGGCTTGGCATCCCGTAACTTCTCCAATGGCCAGCAGCGGAACGGTCCGCCCGAGGCCGTCAATACAATGCTTTCAACGGCCTCGCGCGCGGCTCCTGAGAGTGCTTGCAGCGCTGCGGAATGCTCGCTGTCAACGGGCAGAAGTTCGGCGCCCGATGCGCGAACCTCAGCAAGGAAAACCTCGCCGGCGGACACGAGGCATTCCTTATTGGCCAGCGCGACGCGTTTGCCCTGCCGCGCGGCAGCAAACGTTGGCTTGAGACCAGCCGCGCCGACAATGGCAGCCATCACGCAGTCGGCCGGTCGTGACGCAGCCTCCACGAGGGCCGCCTCACCAGCCGCCGGCTCGATACCCGTTCCCTCCAGAAGCGATTTCAGTTCCTCGTAGTGCGCCTCGTCGCCGATAACGGCAAATTTTGCACGATGCGCGATAGCAAGCGCCGCAAGCTTTTCTGCATTCGACTGGGCGGTCAGTGCCACGACTTCGAACCGATCCGGCTCCCGTCCCACCAGGTCGAGCGTGCTTTCGCCAATTGACCCCGTCGCTCCCAGGATGGAGATCCGCTGCGGGGCTGCCGCTTGCCTTTCCCCTGTTTCCCCAAGACGAATGGCGGCCGGCCGGATAAAGGGCTCGCGCATCACGTCAGCCCCCGAATAGAAGCGCAGTGGCCGGCCACTGCGGATTGAGAACGAGGGCGGCCAGGGCAGCAGCTATAGACGCAAAAACCAGACCGTCGACCCGGTCCATAACGCCCCCGTGTCCAGGGATGATGTGACCAGAATCCTTGAGGTCGAAGCGGCGCTTCAACGCGGATTCAAAAAGATCACCCATCTGTGCGACCAGACCCAACAGGGCCCCTGCGATCGCCAACTTCTGGGCCGGTGCCCCCACAGCCGTGGCCATCGCCAAGCCGGCAAGGGCGGCCGCCGCTACCCCACCGACGAGCCCGGACCATGTCTTCTTGGGCGAGATGGCCGGCGCCAATTTCGGCCCACCCACGAGACGTCCGGTGAAGAACGCTGCTACATCCGTAGCAACCACGGCCGCGAGGACAAACAGGACCGCGTAAAGTCCGTGCGGATAATCGTCCCGGAGCCACAACAGCGCCACCGCCGGCAGGCCAGCATAGAGCACGCCCAAAGCCGAGAGGATCGGACGCTCGCCGAACGTCAAGAGGCCCACGAGGATCGTCCCAGCGGCTACGACGGCAAGACCGAGCGCCGAGAGCCCCATCCCGCCGAGTAGCGCGGCTAAACCGGCTGCCAGGATCTGAATGACGAGCGCCGCATCGATTTCCGGCCCCCGCACAATGCGAGACCACTCAAAGCTCGTCAGAACGCCCGCTAAGCCAACGAGCAGAGCGAAAGGCGCCGTTCCCGCGTAAAGAAGGCCGAGAGCCAGCAGGGCGAGCACGATCCCCGATCCGATCCGGGTCAACATCTCGGAACTGGGCTGCGGTGCTGTCTGCGCACCGGTGCGAGGCTCGGCGCTCGGATCCTCGCTCATGGCGTTCCTCAAGCACTCGACCGCTGCGACAGGCCACCAAACCGGCGATCGCGAGCGTGGAAGGTCTTGATGGCCTCGTCGAGCAGCTCCTGCCCGAAATCCGGCCAGTAGGCGTCCATGAAAACGAACTCGGTGTAGGCTGTCTGCCACAACAGGAAATTGGACAGGCGCATCTCGCCGCTCGTCCGGATAAGCAGATCGGGATCGGGGATGCCCGCCGTGTCGAGCGCCTTTGAGATGTGCTCCGGAGTAATGTCATCAGCCGACATCTCGCCGCGTGCCACTGCCGCGGCGACCCTCTGCGCCGCCTTGGCAATTTCCGTGCGCGACCCGTAATTGAAGGCGATGACGAGCGTCAGCCCCGTATTCTGCGAAGTGAGGTCGCAAGCCTCATCGATCAATGCGAGCAGCTCGCCATCGACGCGGTCACGCTCACCGATGACCATGATGCGCACATTCGACTGATGCAGATCCACCAGATCGCTCTTGATGAAGCGCCGCATGAGCCCCATCAGATCGTCGATCTCAGCGGCGGGGCGAGACCAGTTCTCCGACGAGAAACTGTAGATCGTCAGGTAGGAAATGCCGCGCTCGCGGGCCGCTCGCACCGTGCGCCGCACGGCCTCCACGCCCTGGCGATGCCCCCAAGTCCGCGGAAGCGCCCGTTCCGAAGCCCAGCGCCCGTTCCCGTCCATAATAATGGCGACATGGCGCGGCGGCGGACTGTCCGGGTCGGCACTTGGAGTGGTCTGCGGTCTCATGGGCTGGGCCACGCCTGCTGTTGCGCTCCTGAGAGCGAGTTTCCTCGACGCATGGACTGGAAGCGCGCCGTGATGATCGCACGCGGCACTGGCAACGGCGCCGACGGTTACACTTTCTGGATCTCGGTCTCCTTGGTGGCCAAGGTATGATCGATCTCCTTGATGAGCTTGTCGGTCAAATCCTGCACCTTAGCAGCATTCTTTTTGTGCTCGTCCTCGCTCATCTTGCCGTCCTTCTCGAGTTTCTTGAGAAGGTCCAAACCATCACGCCGCACATTGCGCACGGCAATGCGATGGCTCTCCGCGTACTTGTGCGCCTGCTTAACGAGTTCGGTCCGGCGCTCGGCCGTGGGCGCTGGCAGCGGAAGTCTGATCAGCTGGCCATCCACCACGGGGTTGACGCCCAGATTGGCTTCCCGAAGCGCTTTGTCGACAGGCGTGACATTGCTGCGGTCCCAAACCTGCACCGCAATCATCCGCGGCTCGGGAGTCGTGATCGTCGCCAACTGGTTGAGCGGCATACGCGACCCATAGACAGTGACCTGCACGGGATCGAGCAGGGCTGCGCTCGCACGTCCCGTCCGCAAGCTCGACAGCTCGCGCTTGAAGACCTCCAGCGAGGCCCGCATTCGATTCTCCAGTTCTTGGATGTCATAAGTCGTCAAAGCGGACATGGTCGTTCCTGTCTAAACCCGGTTCGGCACCTCGTCCCGCATGTGGGGGCTGGCTTACCTTGAATTGAACGATAGACGCCGCCGGCTGTCTTAACCAGCCATGCGGATCCTCTTATGCTTCTATCACAGTTGCCCGGGCCTCTCCCCTCAAGACTTTCAGAAGGTTTCCAGATTCCTCGATGGCGCAAACAATTACTGGAAGTCGATTATCCCGGGCAAGAGCGATCGCCGCCCCGTCCATGACCTTAAGATCCCGAGCCAGAACTTCTGCGTAGCTCAGACGGTCGAATCGGATTGCAGACGGATCCTTTTTGGGGTCCGTCGAGTAGACGCCATCAACCTGTGTCGCCTTCACGACAGCATCGCAAGACGTTTCGATCGCTCGCAAGGTCGCGGCGGTATCCGTGGTAAAGAATGGGTTACCTGTTCCCGCTGCAAAGATCACGACTCGGCCCACGGCCAGATGATGCATGGCGCGCGGACGGATGTAACTCTCACAAACGGTGGGCATGGGAATCGCGGACATGACGCGCGCCTCAGCCCCGCGCGCTGAAACCGCCTGCTGGAAGGCCAGAGCATTCATGACCGTCGCCAGCATACCCATGTAGTCACTGGTAGCACGGTCCATCCCATTGGCCGCCCCCTGTAAGCCGCGGAAAATATTGCCGCCGCCCACGACGACCGCAATTTCGGCGCCCGCCTTCACAGCCTCCACCACGTCACCGGCCAGCCGGTCCGCTACGGCCATGTCGATCCCGAAGGCGCTGCGCCCCATGAGCGCCTCGCCCGAGAGCTTGATCAGCAGGCGTTTGTATTTGAGCCCGCCTGGACCGGCCGTCATCGATCGCTCCTTTTGATTTCGTGCGCTCGGAACTTGTTTCCTATGCCGGACGTACGCCGCCCGATTCCGGCCGGGCGGATGCAAGTCTTGGAAACCCTCTTACCGCAACAGACTAAATGAGTCGTAGCCACTGTTGCCGCCAGAGAGCGTCCTTAGCGGCACTAATACGACCATTCCAGCGCTTTTCTGCTCTTTTGGGCAGCCCGGAGCAATCTGATGCGCGCAAACACCGCACAAAATGCGGAACGGCCAGCGGAAAACCGCCGGCCGTTCGAACCCTGTTTCGGGGCTAGCAAATGTATTGCAGGTTCCTTCAAATGAACCCTGAGGCGTCAGGCACCCTTAGAGGCCGCAGCAGCCGTTTTGGCGACCTCGGCGGCGAAGTCCTCTTCCTTCTTTTCGATGCCCTCGCCCAGCGCGTAACGCAAGAACCCGGTGACCTTGATGGGTGCGCCCGCGGTCTTCGCGGCGTCCTTGACGGCGTCCTCCACAGTTGCCTTTCCATCGAGCACAAAAACCTGGCTCAACAGGCAGGCCTGCTGAAAGAACTCCTTCTTCAGGCGGCCTTCGACCATCTTCTCCACGATATCCTTAGGCTTGCCGGAAGCGAGCGCCTGCTCAGTGTAGAACGCGCGCTCCTTTTCAATTGCGGCTGGGTCGAGTTCATCGGGAGTAACGGCAAGCGGGCTGGCGGCTGCAATGTGCATGGCCAGCTGGCGCCCGAAGGCCATCAGGGAATCCGTATCCCCGGCACTTTCGAGAGCAACGAGAACACCGATCTTGCCCAGCCCGTCGGCAGCTTTGTTGTGCACGTAGTCTGCAACCACGCCTTCCTTCACCTCGAGCGCACCCGTGCGGCGGACGCCCATGTTCTCGCCGATGGTGGCAATCGCATCCTTCACCTGCCCCTCTACGGTGTTCGAAGTGCCGGGATAGGTAGCGGCGAGCAGCTTCGACAGATCTCCCTTCGCGGCGGGCGCGAGCGAGGCGATCTTCTGCACCATCTCCTGGAACTGGGGGTTGCGGGCCACGAAGTCCGTCTCCGAGTTGACCTCGACGACGGCACCCGACTTCACGTTCGAGATTACACCGATGAGACCCTGAGCTGCCACGCGATCGGATTTCTTGGCTGCCTTGGACAGGCCCTTCTTGCGCAGCCACTCGATGGCGGCTTCCATGTCACCGTTGGCTTCGGTGAGCGCCTGCTTGCAATCCATCATGCCCGCGCCGGTCTTCTCGCGCAGGTCCTTCACCATCGCGGCGGTGATCGTGCTCATGTTTGCTCCTTCCACCCTCTGCGGGCGAACAGCGTAGGGAAATAAGGCAATGTGGCGGGGGACCAGAGGACACCAGCCGAGGTGATGACCCCTAGAAGCAAGTCTCTGATCCCCGTGCCGGATCTTCTTTATGCGGCGGCTGCGTCGACGAGTTTCTTCGCTTGGCCAACCCAGTCTTCCTGCTCGATCTGTCCCTTCAGCTTCAGCAGAAGGTCGAGCGCCTTGGAATTGTCGGCGTCGAGGTCGGCAATCTGCCAGTAGTGGAAGACGCCCGCGTCATTGAGCCTCTGTTCGAGCTTCGGCGTGACGCCTGTGATGCGCTTCAGATCATCTGCCTCACCGCGCGGAGCCTCGATGCCCTTGAACTTGACTGGCAAGGCCTCGGCCGGCGGCGACGCCATCGCACCAATGTCCATACCCGACGCGGCCTGGCTGCGCTCCAGACCGTCGAGAGCCGCGCGCGCGACGAGATCGCAATAGAGCGTGATGGCGCGACCGGCGTCGTCATTGCCCGGAACGGGGAAGTCGATGCCGTCGGGATCGCAGTTCGTATCGACGATGGCGACGATCGGGATACCGAGCTTGCGCGCCTCTTCGATGGCGATCTTTTCCTTGTTCGTGTCGATGACGAACAGAAGATCGGGCACACCGCCCATATCCTTGATGCCGCCCAGCGCCTGGTTGAGCTTGTCGCGCTCGCGCTGGATAGTGAGGATTTCCTTCTTCGTGCGACCCTGCGGGTCGGCGAGGATGTCGTCGAGTTGGCGCAGGCGGCGGATCGACTGTGACACCGTCTTCCAGTTGGTCAGCGTACCGCCGAGCCAGCGATGGTTGACGAAGTACTGGGCCGAGCGTTTGGCGCTTTCGGCGATGCCTTCGGAAGCCTGACGCTTGGTGGCGACGAAGAGCACGCGGCCGCCGTTTGCAACCGTGTCGGAGATCTTGAGCAGAGCCTGGTGCAACATGGGCACCGTCTGCGTCAGGTCGAGAATGTGGATGTTATTCCGAGCGCCGTAGATGAACGGCGCCATCTTGGGATTCCAGCGGTGGGACTGGTGACCGAAGTGCACGCCAGCTTCCAATAGCTGACGCATGTTGAACGCGGGAAGCGTCATCAGCGTAGATCCTTTTCCGGTTAATCCTCCGCGGAGCGTTGAGAAGACGACGCGCAAACCCTTTCGAGTTGCATATCGCCCACCGGAGCGTCTGGCGGGGCTTTCAATCCGCCGGGCGCGCGTTCCGCGTGTGAGATGGGGCGGTGTATGGCGGAAGATGTGGATTTTTGCAAGGGGCGGCCGCGAAGTGCACTGCCGCAGAGGCGGAAAGACCGCCCGTGGGCCCGTCAAATCTCCACAACCTCTAGCACGCCGGGCACGGTGGAGAGTTGACCGGCTTGGTTAGGGGACACATCCCAGCGGCCAGGAAGGACAAATTCCAGTTCCTTGGCGCCGACAGGCAGCACGATGCGCACCTCGCCGCCCTTGCGCTGGCCCGGCTGGCCGGGCTTCAGGAGCGCCTTGAACTCATCCATGACGGACCGCCGGGCGGCAACCAGGCCCGCATCGAGAACGATCTTCAGCCCCCGCTCGATCTCGGCTGCTGCCTTGTCCAGTGCTTCGATGCCCTGCACCCGCATTTTAACGGTGTCGCCATCCCGCTCGGCCTCAACGGTGAGGACGACGGGCGTGCCGCCTTCGAGGAGATCGCGGCAAGCGTTCAAGGTATCGGAGAAGATGACCGCCTCGAACTGACCGCTCGCGTCGGAGAACATGGCAAAGGCGAACTTGTTGCCCTTCTGGGAGCGGCGTTCCCGGGCGGAAATAACGATGCCGGCAAGCCTTCCGCTAGATGCACCGCGCGCCGTCGCCGCTTCGAAGTCGACCCAGCGGCGCACGCCGAGCTTTTTCAATACCGTCTGATAGGCATCCAGTGGATGACCCGATAGGAAGAAGCCAACGGCGTCGAACTCGGCCTGAAGTCGCTCCATGGGCGTCCAAGCCTTCGTGGGCTTCAGATCCAGCGAGGCCGCACCGCCGCCACCGCCGAAAAGGTCGCTCGTGCCTTGTGCGGCATTGTCCGCCTGCCGGTTAGCCAGTGCGATGAGACCTTCCACGTTGCCCCGGACCAAGGCCCGGTTCGCCTCCAGCCCATCGAAGGCGCCCGCCATGGCGAGGGTTTCAAGACCGCGCTTATTGAGTGCCTTCGGATTGAAGCGGGCCGCAAAATCAGCAAGCGAACGATAGGACCCTCCAGTGGAACGCTCCTCCACAACGGTCTGAACCGCTGCCGCGCCGATATTCTTCAAGGCGGCGAGTGAGTAGCGGATCGCCCCTATCCCGTCCTTGTTTGTCCGCTCGACGAGGAAATCTACTTCCGATGTATTCACGCAAGGCGGCAGCACCTTGATGCCGCTCTTGCTGGCCTCGGCCGCAAACATGGACAGCTTATCGGTGTTGCCCATGTCGAGTGTCATGGAGGCAGCGAGGAACTCCTCTCGGAAGTTCGCCTTCAGGTAGGCAGTATGGTAGCTGACGAGCGCGTAGGCGGCCGCATGTGATTTGTTGAAGCCATAACCGGCGAACTTGTCGACGAGTTCGAAGATGTAGACCGCGTCGTCCTTCGATACGCCGTTGTTGAGCGCCCCTTCCACGAAGCGCGCCTGCTGGCGGGCCATCTCCGCCTTGTCTTTTTTGCCCATCGCGCGGCGCAACAAGTCGGCATCGCCGAGCGAGTAGCCAGCCAACACCTGCGCGATCTGCATCACCTGTTCCTGGTAGATGATGACGCCGTAGGTTTCCTTCAAAATCCCTTCCAGCATCGGATGCAGGAAGTCGACAGGCTCCTCGCCATGCTTGCGGTTGATATAGGTTGGGATGTTGTCCATCGGACCGGGACGATAAAGCGCCACCATCGCAATGATGTCCTCGAACCGGTCGGGCTTCAGCCGCTTCAGGCTCTCGCGCATGCCCGTGCTTTCCAGCTGGAACACACCGACCGTATCTGCCTTTGCCAGCAGCTGGTAGGACGCCGCATCATCGAGCGGGAGCGCTGCGAGATCGACGTCGATCCCGCGTCCGCGCTTGATCAACTCCACCGCCTTGGTGAGCACGGTGAGCGTCTTGAGGCCGAGGAAGTCGAACTTCACGAGGCCCGCCGCCTCTACCATCTTCCAGTTGAACTGTGTGACGGGCATGTTCGACTTCGGGTCCCGGTAGAGCGGAACCAGTTCATCGAGCGGTCGGTCGCCGATCACGATGCCGGCGGCGTGCGTTGACGCATGACGATAGAGGCCTTCGAGCTTCTGCGAGACGTGCAGAAGACGCGCAACAATCTGGTCCGTATCGCGCGCCTCCTGCAGCTTGGGCTCGCCGTCAATTGCCTGGGACAGGGTGACAGGATTGGCCGGATTGTTCGGCACAAGTTTGCACAGCCGGTCCACCTGGCCATAAGGCATCTGCAGCACGCGACCGACGTCGCGCAACACTGCGCGGGCCTGCAGTTTGCCGTGGGTGATGATCTGCGCCACACGGTCAGCCCCGTACTTCTCCTGGACGTAGCGGATCACCTCGTCGCGCCGGTCCTGGCAAAAGTCGATGTCGAAGTCCGGCATCGAGATGCGTTCCGGGTTCAGGAAGCGCTCGAACAGCAAGCCGAAGCGCAAAGGATCCAGATCAGTAATCGTCAGCGACCAAGCCACAAGCGAGCCCGCGCCTGAACCGCGGCCTGGGCCCACGGGGATACCGTGCGCCTTGGACCACTTGATGAAGTCAGACACGATCAGAAAGTAGCCCGGAAACTTCATCTTGGTGATAACATCCACCTCAAAGGCGAGGCGCTTCCAGTAATCCTCCTCGGTGAAACCGGGCGCGAGCGGCACTGCGGCGAGACGCTTGCGCAACCCCTCCTCCGCCTGCCGGGTCAACTCGGCGGCCTCCGCAGCCAACTGATCGGCATTCGAACTCTTGCGTTTGGTCTGCACAAAGCGGGGCAGGATCGGCTTTTTGCCCCGTGGACGAAACGCACATCGCTTGGCGATCTCGATCGTATTGGCGAGCGCTTCGGGCAGGTCGACAAACAGCGCCGCCATGTCATCGGCGCTCTTCAGATAGTGCTCTCGGGTCACCCGGCGCCGGTCGTCTTCACCGACATAGCGCCCCTCCGCAATGCACAGCAGCGCATCGTGAGCCTCGTAGTCGTCGGGCGTAGCAAAGTAGACCTCGTTGGTAGCTACGATCGGCACGCCCTTGGCGTAGGCCAGATCGAGAAGCTGTGGCTCCACCTCCTGCTCCGCCCGCGTTCCGTGGCGCTGCACCTCCACGTACAGCCTATTGCCGAAGATCTCCTTCAAAAGGTCGAGTCGATCCTCTGCGACCTGCGGCTGGCCTTCGAGAAGGGCACGGTCGATAGGCCCCTCCGGCCCCCCGGTCAGCGCAATGATGCCCTCGGCGTGCTTTTCGATGAGAGCACGCGTCACGAAGGGCACATCCTCATCGACTGTGCCCAAGTGTGCCGAGGAGACGATTTTCATGAGGTTCGCGTAGCCTGCCTCGTTCATGGCAAAGAACGCCATGAGACCGTCGCGCCAGGCATGCTGACGCACGGGCGGCCCCGGCAACTGGTCGGGCTTCGTCTTCTTCTCGCTCATCTGGCAGGCAAGCGAAACGCCGGCTATAGGCTGAATGCCCGCCGCCGCGAGCTTGTCGGAGAACTCCAGCGCACCGAACATGTTGTTCGTGTCGGTAAGACCAAGCGCGGGGAATCCGTAGCCCGTGGCGAGCTTGGCGAGCCTGCCGATCGGCAACGCGCCTTCGAGCAGCGAATAGGCCGAATGAACCTTGAGGTGAATGTAGGTCGGCCCGGTCATCGCGTCCCCGTTTGGCTCCTTGAATGAGTTTTCTTCGAGTCTCGTGACTAGCACAACACGCCGGACGTTTCTCGCCCAGGGGGTGACTGGAACGCGATCACCTGTGGACCAGGACAAGCTCGTGAAATCGCGCAGCGACCCCTGTCACTCGAGGAACATCCCTCATGCCCCGCTGCTGGTAGGAAACTTGAACCCGAGGCGGTGCTCCCTGCACCCCGGATCACCATCCGCAACCCAAACGGAGGCACCCTCATGAGCGCATTTGCACGCCTTGCCTTGATCACAAAGAAGTCCCTGCCTGCACCGGAGTCCGAGGTGGACGGTGTGCCGATGAGCGAAATGGAGCGCACCGCCCTGGAAGCGGCCCGCAATGCGGCCCCGCCATTGCCGGCGCCTACAATCAGCTTCTCAGGCAAGAACGATGCGCCATCCGGGTTTAGCAGCCGCTGGCTCGCACGCATCCGCACCACGATTTCTTCGTGAGCGCTCCCGGGAACTTCAGGGCAGGACCAAATTCCCCCGGACACCGCGCGTGCAATTTGAAAATCTCATTTGGCCTTAACGACGGAGAAACCGCGTGAAAATCCAGTTCGACTTCATCGCTGAAAACGACAGCTTCCCCGGCCTACCCATTCGCGATGGGGACCCGCGCCTGCAGTAGCCCGCGCGAATGCACGGGGGCGCGCAGCCCTCGTGCCGATGTCAATCAACGCACCGCTCCGGGCGCGACCTCAATCAGATGACCGCCCTCCATCCGCAGGACACGATCCATGCGCGAGGCAAGTTCAAGATTGTGGGTGGCAATCAGGGCGGCTACCCCCTCGCGCTTGAAAAGGCCGATCAGTTCATGAAAAACAAGCTCCGACGTTTTAGGATCAAGATTCCCAGTCGGCTCGTCAGCGAGAATGAGCTTCGGCCGGTTGGCAAGCGCCCGGCAGATGGCCGTTCGCTGCTGTTCACCGCCCGAAAGCTGCGCGGGCCGATGGTCAAGCCGGTTCTGAAGTCCAAGCGCTGAAAGAAGTTCCGTGGCGCGCTCCGCAGCCTTCTTGCGCGACATGCCCAGGATCATCTGCGGCAGAACGACATTCTCCAGCGCGGAGAATTCCGGCAGTAACTGGTGAAACTGATAGATGAAGCCGACCTCCGAGCGCCGGATGCGCGTACGCGCGTCGTCGTCGAGCTTGGCACAGTCTTGCCCACCGATAACGACGGAGCCCGAATCCGGAGACTCGAGCAGGCCTGCGATGTGCAGGAGGGTCGATTTGCCCGCGCCCGAAGGGCCAACAAGAGCCACAGCCTCGCCAGGAAATATCTCCGCACTGGCGCCGTTCAGAACCGTAATCTCGCGCTCGCCCTGCTTGAAGGCGCGCGTCAAACCAGCGAGTTTGAGTATGGCGGTCGTGGTGGGCGTGTCGAGCACGTTCCGCCTCCTACTCGTATCTCAACGCTTCCACGGGGTCGAGCCGGGAAGCGCGCCAGGACGGATAGAGCGTCGCCAGAACCGACAGCGACAGCGCCATGATGACGATCCATGCGGTCTCCGCCGGATTAATCTCCGCGGGCAGCCGCGTCAGATAGTAGACGTTCGGATCAAACATCGGCGTGCCCGTGATGACAGTTATGAACTGCCGGATACTCTCGATGTTCGCGCAGAAGACGACACCCAGGATGAGGCCCGCGATCGTCCCGACGACCCCGATCGAAGCGCCGGTGATGAGAAACACGCGCATGACCGAGCCCTTGCTCGCGCCCATTGTCCGCAAGACCGCGATATCTCGGCCCTTGTCTTTCACGAGCATCATCATGCCGGAAATGATATTCAGGGCCGCTACCAGGATGATAAGCGAGAGGATGATGAACATCACATTTCGCTCCACCTCAAGCACCGTGAAGAAGGTTTCGTTCTTCTGCCGCCAGTCGGTGACGTTGATCGTTTCCCCACCCGCTTTCCGGATCGCCTCGGCGTAGGCGTCGACCTTCTCGGGATCGTCCACCACCACCTCCAGCACATCGACCTCGTCACCCTTGGAGAAGTAGCGCTGCGCCTCCTTTAGCGGCATGAAGATCATGGTCTTGTCGTATTCCGACATGCCGAGTTCGAAGATGGCTGAGATCGTATATGGCTTGGAGCGCGGTGCTGTGCCGAAAGGCGTCGCCGCACCACGTGGCGAGACGAGTGTCAGCTTATCGCCGACATTCACGTAAAGCGACGTGGCGAGGCGCGTACCGATTGCGATACCCTGCCCGTCGTCGAAGCCGTCCAACGTACCCCCGCGGATGTTCTCTCCGACGAGTTTCAGCGACTTGATGTCCTTCTCCGAGATGCCCCGCACCAAAGCGCCCAGCGCCTGGGCACTCGACGAGACCATCACTTGACCTTCGATCAAAGGAATGGCGTGCGTAACACCCGGCACCGCCGCGATCTTACTGGCCTTGTCCGGATAGTCGGAGAACGGCTCACCGATCTTGTACACAACCACGTGGCCGTTGAGGCCCAGGATCTTGGAGAAGAGATCTTTGCGGAAACCGTTCATCACGGCCATGACGATGATGAGGGTCGCTACCCCCAACATGATGCCAAGGAACGAAAAGCCGGCAATGACCGAAATGAACCCTTCCTTTCGGCGCGCCCTCAGGTAGCGGCCCGCGAGCATCCACTCGAACGGCGAAAACGGCTTGGTATCGGGCGTGGCGGCCATATGCGCTCCCCTCTGCGCCCCTGACCTACAGGCAGGTCCGGGCGATTATCCCTGCTCTTACGCCAGCACCCGTTGGGCGGAAATGAGGTCGATCAGCCTTATTAGCCCTGCTTCTGTGGGGAGCGTTTCCTTCTCGCCACTCTTGCGGTGCTTGAGTTCGACCTCACCCGACTTGACGCCCTTGGGTCCAACGACGAGCTGATATGGCAATCCGATCAGCTCCATAGTCGCAAACTTGGCGCCGGCTCGCTCGTCCGTGTCGTCGTAAAGCACGTCCACACCGGCGTTTTTGAGCTTTCCGTAGAGATCACGGCAGACTTCATCGGTCGCCGGGTCCCCAGCCTTCAGGTTGACCAGACCCACTTCGAATGGTGCCACCGGAACAGGCCAGATGCAGCCGGATGCGTCGTGTGACGCCTCGATGATGGCGCCGACAAGCCGCGAGACGCCAATGCCGTAGGAACCCATCTGGAGGGTGACAAGCTGCCCATCAGGCCCCTGCACCTTGGCGCCCATGGGGGCGGAATACTTGGTGCCGAAGTGGAAGATGTGGCCCACCTCGATGCCGCGTGCAGAAACGCGCTTGTCCGCCGGCACATCAGCCTCGAAGCGTGCCGCCTCATGCATCTCCTCCGTCGCTGCGTAGAGCGAGGTCCACTGCTGAAAGACGGCGGACAGATCACCTTCGAAATCCGTATCGGCTCCAGGCACTGCGGTTTCGATCAGATCCTTGTGGCAATAGACTTGGCTCTCGCCCGTCTCAGCCAGAATGATGAATTCATGGCTGAGGTCGCCGCCGATCGGCCCGGTATCGGCCTTCATGGGAATCGACTTCAGACCCAGCCGTGAGAACGTCCGAAGGTAGGCCACGAACATGCGGTAGTAGGCGGCCCGCAAGTCTTCCACCGTCAGGTCGAACGAATAGGCGTCCTTCATCAGGAACTCTCGCCCGCGCATCACGCCGAAACGCGGCCGCACCTCGTCGCGGAACTTCCACTGGATGTTGTAGAGATTGGCCGGCAGGTCCTTGTAGCTCTTCACGCTGTCGCGGAAGATCGCGGTGACGACCTCTTCCGCCGTCGGGCCAAAGAGCATATCGCGTTCGTGCCGGTCGGTAATTCGCAGCATCTCCTTGCCGTAGGCCTCATAGCGCCCACTCTCGCGCCACAGGTCCGCCGACTGGATCGTCGGCATCAGAAGCTCGACGGCTCCCGCACGGTTCTGCTCCTCGCGCACGACGGACTCGATCTTTTTCAGGACCTTCAGGCCGAGCGGCAGCCAGGAATAGATGCCGGCCGCGGCCTGCTTGATCATGCCTGCACGCAGCATAAGTTGATGGGAGACAATCTCGGCCTCTTTAGGCGTCTCGCGCAGGACGGGCAGGAAGTACCGGGACAGAAGCATGGGTGTCGGGGCCTATGGGACAGTGCCTATGGAAGACTGGGATCGGGCTGGCCCGCGCCGGACGGCGCAGGGGGATGCGGCACGAGGAGCGCGCACGAGTGCACTGAAGCCCCCGAGTTGTCCCGGGCAACCCGCCGTCATTAGCGGCTCGCCCGCTCCCCGGCAACCCGGCCGGCGGCCTGCCGGGCTCGGGGATAAGGAAATCACGCCGAAGCACCCACGCTCCACGACGCCCTCACCCGCCAGGCCGGATGGGCGAATTGGCGGAAAATCTTGAAACTCCAACGCTCAGAAGCCTGTGGATGGTTGAAATGGGGCGACCGCAGACTCGGATAGGATTTCGGAGCTTCAGGGAACGGAACGCGATCTGATGAGCTTCGACGGCAAAATCTCCGCCAATGTTTGTACATGCTGCGGTCAGCAGATCCCATCGGCCGGGCGCCTCACGCTTCGCGTCGATGAAAAGGTCCTTCAGCTATGCAACGCCGCTTTCGAAGACGCCGATGGCGCGGGTGCTGAACACGTCGATGTGGCCCACCTGCTTATGTGCTTTGCCCGCGACGAGACGACCCGTTCTCTCTTCCACCACTTCGGCTTCGACGCCGACCAGATGAGCGAGACGGCCCGGCAGTGGCTGGCCCGCCATGGACGCAACCGAACGGAGGGGGTGGTGACGGCGTCGGTGGAGCTGAGAAGGCTTCTGGCCCGCGCCGAGGCCCACGCGGTCCATGATGGACGCGCGCACGCCACCCCACACGATGTCTTCGGCGTGCTGGCCGAGATCACCGCCGCGCCGCGAACAGGCCGCCCCTCAGATTTGACTCCCGTGCCGTCATCGCACGCTGCGTCCCAGCAAGCGCGAGACATCTCGCCATTCGGCCCACCACTTGCCAGCCCCGCAACCCACCGCGGCGACAGCGCACTCAAGCATTCCTCGCGCGTCGCGTGCGAAGCGCAGCAGCGCCCTTCTTCGCTCGAAGCCTTTGCCACGACCCGATGCCCTCAACAGGGCAACCGAGTGAACGACCAGATTGATGATGGGCGGGAGGTCGGTGCGCACAGCCGCCCAATCGAGCACCTGTCGGACCGGCCGCACGGCTACGTCCATCGCCCCTGCCAATCAGGCTCCTCGGCCATGCGGGCCTCGGGGCACGCTGGACAGGCACAGGCGCGCGTTGCGACCGAGCATCGGGAGCGTGCCGTTCAGCGCGGCAAACTCAGCCTTCGCGCGCTCTTCGAGCGGCTCGACCAGCAGGAAGCCGCCCTGGCCCAGTTGCGGGCGGCTCTTGGGCGCGCCTCTTCAACGCCATCCGGCTCCATCACAGACCGCGAAGAACCAGCGATTCCCACGCATGAAGCCACGTTGCCTGACACGCCCGCTCGCGAGGCATCGCAGGGTCGTTCTTCTTCTCGCGCCTCATCCTCTCGCAAGTCGTCATCATCGCTCAGCCGGTCCCTATCTACTGCCTCGACCCACGATCGCGTCAACGAACGGAGACGCCACAGACGGCAGGCCCTACACAGCAACGGGCGCCAAGGTGAACCTTTGGGCGAACGGCATAACCGGGAATCTTGGCGGCGGTTGTCGGACCGCCCGCGCATGCCTAGCAATGACGATGCACGCCCGGTCACCGTCATCAACCGCAAAGGCAGATATGATCGCGTTGAAGATCGCGACTTCGATCGCGACACGGTGGATCCGCGCGAAAAACGTTTTTACCTTGCACTCGATGACGAGGTCGTCCGCGCACCATCCATCGGCAACAAGACAGCAAGCCGGCTGAACGACGTTGGCGTTACCCGCGTCCGCGACCTCCTGGAAGCCGATCCGGACGATCTATCCCAGAGATTGGGCGTTCGCCATATATCGCCTCAACGCATCCGGGAGTGGCAGGCGCAGGCGCGGCTCGTGTGCACGGTGCCTTGGCTACGCGGAACCCACGCACAACTTCTTGTGGGCGCAGGCTTCCCGACCGCCGATGAGATCACCGGCGCAGAGCCTGGATCTGTCTGTGCGGCCATTCTCAAGTTCGCCATGACGCGGGACGGCCAAAGCGTTCTGAGGTCGGGTCCGCCCCCCGACGTGGAACGCATTACACAGTGGATGGAATTTGCGGCCCAGGCCGAGCCTGCACGGGCAGCCTGAGCAGTGCCAATCCCCGCGAAACCGCCGAACGGCCTCAGTCAGGCGCGGGGATATTCATCTTCAACACGGGCGGAGCATCTTCGACAGGCGGCGTGGTGCCGAGCCAGTTGTTTTCAAGAGCCGTCCAGACAATTGCAAAACAGGCCGCCGCCACGATCGTGTTCACCAGGAAAACCTTGCGCCAATTGAAGCGCGTGGGCGCGCTGCCGGGCGTGCCGGGCACGACGTCGTTGGTCTCGTCCTGTGTCACAACACCGAAGGGCAGAACGGCGAAGAGCACGAGCCACCAGATCATAAAGAAGAGCGCGAAGCCGAGGGCGATTGTCATGTATCCGCCTTTAGGAACCAGGGGTTGAGGGGAGGCATCTACATAGGGCAACAGATCAGCACGGGATGAGCCGAATTCAACCGGACAAGGACGCAACGCACGCCCAACGGCCCTGCTCAATTATTCCCTGACAACCCTTCCCCTCATTCCAGATCAAGCCTGCTCCAATTCGGTCAGCGTGCCCAGGAAGTCCTTTGGATGCAGGAAAAGGACGGGCTTGCCGTGCGCGCCGATCTTCGGATTACCGTCGCCCAGAACGCGGGCGCCCTGGGCCTTCAGCTGGTCGCGGGCGGCAATGATATCGTCGACCTCGTAGCAGACGTGATGGATGCCACCATCGGGATTGCGCTCGAGAAACTTCGCGATCGGGGAGTTGTCGCCAAGCGGTTCGAGAAACTCAATCTTGGTGTTGGGAAGGGTCACGAACACGACGGTCACGCCGTGCTCTGGCTGCGGCGTCGCTTCCGACACTACAGCGCCCAGTGCGTTCTTGTAGGTAGCCACCGCCGCGTTCAGATCGCGTACGGCAATTGCAACATGATTGAGACGTCCGATCATGACGAAGCTTCTCCAGGTCAGGACAGGGAAAAGTTTGAGCGTTCTGGTGGGGTATCTAGCGCGGCAGGCCGCCCGTTTCTACCCCCTGCCATCGACGACTGAAACCATCACCTTACAGATAGGCTTTTTGCCCCAGGCCTCGTAGATCGCCGCCCTGAGCGCCTTACGGATGGCCTCTTCGACCAAATCCGGGTCCCGGCGCCTCGCTGCCGGAATGGAGCGCATCGTCCCCTCGATCGCGTCGTAGGCGATGTCGAGCATCGGTTCCCCATCCTCATCCTCCCCCGGAATGCCATCCAGTTCGACGATGGGATCCGCAACAAGTTCCCCTTTGCGCGATAGGACGACGCTGGCGACCGCTATGCCGACCATGGCGAGTTTCCGGCGCTCGCGCACGGGCCCTTCGCCTTCCGGAACGAGCAAATGACCGTCGCGGAAAATCCTCCCTACGGGTGCGTCGTCAATCTTGCGGGCCGGACCGGGAGCAAGACGCACGATCTCACCGTTGAAGGCCGGAACGACCTCTTTGAAGCCGAGGGAGCGGGCGAGCCCTGCGTTCGCCAGCAGATGCCGCGCCTCGCCATGCATGGGGACCACGATGCGCGGCCTTACCCAGCCGTACATCTGACGCAACTCATCGCGCCGGGGATGGCCTGTTACGTGGATCAGCGCATCGTTGTCGGTCAGGATCTCGCATCCCATCCGCACCAGTGAATTCTGGATGTCACCGATGCCCTTCTCATTGCCGGGGATGGTACGCGAGGAAAAAAGGACCAAGTCTCCCTTATCAAGCGAGATGTCGGGATGCTGGTTCTCCGCGATGCGCGCCATGGCCGCGCGGGGTTCGCCCTGGCTACCCGTACATAAGCAGACAATCTCACTGCGGCCGAAATACTTGAACTGCTGCTGGTCGACCCAGCTGAAGTCCTTCGGCAGATAGCCTGTTTCAATAGCGACCTGGATGACGCGGTGAAGTGCACGACCGGCAACCACGAGGCGGCGGCCGGATCTTCGCGCGGCCTCTCCGCAAGCCTTGATACGTGCGACGTTGGACGAGAACGTCGTGATGACAACACGGTTGGGTGCATTGGCGACGATCTTTGCAATGGACTCCGCCACCTCCGTCTCGCTTGGGCTAGTCCCCTCGCGACCGGCGTTCGTGGAATCGCAGACGAGAGCCAATACACCCTCGTCTCCCAGAGCGGAGAGGCGCGCCGCATCCGCGGGCTTGCCTATGTAAGGCGTCGGGTCGAGTTTCCAGTCGGCGGTGTGATAGATGTTGCCAAGCGGCGTGCGCAACATCAGACCGCTCGTCTCAGGAACGGAATGGGCGACACTGATGAGTTCGATATCGAAGGAGCCGACATTGAAACGGCTGTCGAGCGGCAGAATCTTGATCGGGATCTCACGGCCCCGGCCGTAATCCGCCATCTTCGCCTTCAGCATACCAGCCGTGAATGGCGTCGCATAAACGGGGCATCCCAGACGCGGCCAAAGCTCGATCACGGCGCCCAGATGATCCTCATGCGCGTGCGTGATCACCAGTCCCGCTATCTGCTTTCGCTGCGCTTCGAGGAAACGCACGTCGGGCAGGATGACGTCAACGCCCGGGTCGTCCTCACCCTCTGGGAAGGTGATGCCGAGATCCACTATCAGCCACTCCCGCGCATCCGGAGGACCCAAGCCGTAGAGGTAGACGTTCATGCCGACCTCGCCGAGCCCACCCAATGCGGAAAACACGAGTTCCCCAGCGCCGCCCTTCGACGTGTCCTGTTTCGCATTTTGGGCCATGGGCACGCCGTATCCTTTGCCGTCTTTTGTTCCTACGTGCGCCGGGTCCCGCTAAGGCGCGCGCCCACTCACGTCGCGAGCGCCACATCACCGAAGGTCACCGTCAGCAGGTGCCCGGTCGAGTCTTTCAGCAGTAGCGCGCCCTCCGGATCCATACCGGCGAACGCGCCACGCAAAAGTCCCCGCCCGGAATTGACCGTGAGGTTGACACCCGCTGGCATGGAACGGGCCAGCCATTCCTCCCGTACCCGGGAAAACCCTTCACCGGATGCCCAAATCATCACCCATTTCTGCATGCTCTCATCTAGAAATGCCAGCAGTTTCAAAGGCGCAATCGACGCACCGGCCTGAGAGAGATCGGTCGCGGGACGGTCTGCAATTTGAGGATGATGCGCCAGATTGAGTCCGATGCCAACGACGGCGAGCGCGCCCTTGCCGCGCTGCGTCACACTGCTCTCGACCAGGATGCCGCCGAGTTTCGCCCGGTCATAGAGAATGTCATTGGGCCATTTCAGTTCCAGCCGAGCGCCGAGCGCCCCTTCCGTCACCGCCATGAGGGCCGCGTGAACGGCCACCCCGCTGACCAATGCCAGCTGCGCTGCCTTCTCAAGTGGAAAGACGTCGCGAATGATGAGGGTCGCGTGGAAATTGCCTGCCGGCGAGACCCAGTCGCGGCCTGAACGACCGCGGCCGGCCGTCTGTCTGTCGGCGATCACCCATGTTCCGCTCGGCGCACCATCACCCGCACGCCGCATAGCCTCAGCGTTGGTCGATCCCGTCTCCACGAGATGAACGATGCGCTCTGGCCCCAACACCCCCCAGGTCGACGCCTGCTCCATCTCCAGTTACGATTGCACGAGGGCGCGCGCAGCGATCGCGGCGGCATCGATCAGAGCGGAAGGATATACGACGTAGAACACCACCAGGAACGCCGATAGCGCCATGACCCATCGCACCGCCGGCTCGGCCTCGGTGAAACGGTCGGCCGGTTCGTCAAAGAACATGATCTTGACGACACGCAGGTAGTAGAAGGCGCCGACGACACTCGCGAGAACACCAATAATGGCAAGCGGCGTAAGCCCGGCTTTCACTGCCGCATCAAGCACGTAGAACTTGGCGAAGAAACCTGCCATTGGCGGAATGCCGGCGAGCGAGAAGAGGAGCGCGCCAAAGACCACAGCCATGGTGAGATTGGTTTGCGACAGACCGGCGAGAGACTGGATCGTCTCTACCATCTCGTCCTTCTGGCGCATTGCCAGCACACAGGCAAAGCTGCCCAGCGTCATCACCACATAAATGGCGAGATAGATGAGCACGGCGGAAACGCCTTCTTCCGAACCAGCCGCAAGCCCCACCAGCGCAAAGCCGACATGTCCAATGGACGAAAAGGCCAAGAGCCGTTTGATACTTGTTTGTCCTATCGCAGCGAAGGCGCCAAGCAGCATCGATGCCACGGCCAGGAAGACGATGATCTGGCGCCACTGGTCGAGCATCCCCGGGAAGGCATCGTGCAGAACGCGCAGGAGCAGCACCATGGCCGCTACTTTGGGCGCGGCTGCGAAGAACGCCGTAATGGGCGTCGGCGCACCTTCATAGACGTCCGGGGTCCACATGTGGAACGGAACGGCCGAAATCTTAAACGCGAGGCCGACGAGCAGAAACACGAGGCCGACGATCAGACCAAAGTTGGTGGCTCCTTCGCCCTCCTTCAGTGCCGCGGCCAACTCCGTGAACGACGTCGTACCCGTGAAGCCGTAGATCAGCGATGCCCCGTATAGAAGCATACCCGAGGATAACGCCCCCAGAACGAAATATTTCAGTCCCGATTCACTGGACCGCAGCGAATCCCGCCGGACCGCTGCGAGTACGTACAGCGAGAGGCTCATCAGTTCGATACCGAGGTACAGCGAGATGAGGTCGTTGGCCGAGACCATCATCAACATGCCTACGGCGGAGAGAAGCACGATGACCGGGATCTCGAACTTCATGATCTTGGCGCGCGTAAAATAGGCAAACCCCAGAATGAGCGCGACTGCTGCGGACCCCAGAATGAGAATCTTGGCGAAGCGCCCGAACGCATCGACAACGAACGCCCCCTCGAAGGCTTCAACGCGCTCCGATCCGCTGAAGCCGACGAGAATGGCGGTCACTGCCATAACCAGAACCGCGAGCCAGCCCACGGATGTGCCGTTGCGCGCGTTATCCTCCCGGAAAACACCCAGCATCAGGAGAACCATGGCGCCGACCGAAAGCACGATCTCCGGCAGGGCTGGTGCGAAAGATTGCAGCGTGGTCATCGCGCGCTCCGGTTCAGGGCTGGACAGCCGCTGCGGCACCAGTAATCGCCGCCTCGTACTGCGCCACAAGGTTCTGGACCGACACCGCCGTCACATCGAGAATGGGGGCCGGGTAGAAGCCGAACAGTATCGTCAGGATCACCAGCGGGGCCAGAACGGCGATCTCACGCGGCGAGAGGTCCGAAAGCCCCTTCAGCGCCGGCTTCTCGAGCGGGCCAAAGATGATCTGACGATATAGATAGAGGGCATACGCCGCCGATAGAATCACGCCTGTCGTGGCGAAGAAGGCAACCCAGGTATTCACTTTGAAGGCGCCGAGCAGAGTGAGGAACTCACCTACGAAACCGCTGGTGCCCGGCAGGCCCACGTTGCCCATGGTAAAGACCATGAAGCATGCGGCGTAGATCGGCATACGGTCGGCAAGCCCACCATAGGCCGCAATCTCGCGCGTATGCATGCGATCATAAATGACACCGACGCAGAGAAAGAGCGCAGCGGAAATGATGCCGTGCGACAGCATTTGGAAGATGGCGCCGTCCACGCCCTGTGGGGTAACCGTGAAAATGCCCATGGTCACGAAGCCCATGTGCGCTACCGACGAGTAAGCGATAAGTTTCTTCACATCCACTTGGGCGAGCGCCACAAGGGACGTGTAGATGATGGCGATGACCGAAAGGGCAAAGACCAGCGGCGCCAACTGTTCCGTTGCGATCGGGAACATGGGCACCGAGAAGCGCAGGAACCCGTAGCCGCCCATCTTGAGAAGGATCGCGGCCAGGATGACGGACCCTGCCGTCGGTGCCTCCACGTGGGCGTCCGGCAGCCAGGTGTGGACCGGCCACATGGGCATCTTCACCGCGAACGAGGCGAAGAAGGCGAGCCACAGCCACCACTGCATATCGGCCGGAAGCCGCGTCGTGGCCAGGAGAGCCGGAATGTCAGTGGTGCCCGCGTAGCTGTAGATCGCCAGCATCGCGATCAGCATGAGCACGGAGCCAAGGAGCGTATAGAGGAAGAACTTGAAACTCGCGTAGACCCGCCGCGGTCCGCCCCACACGCCGATAATGAGAAACATCGGAATCAGGCCCGCCTCAAAGAAGAGGTAGAAGAGCACCAGATCCAACGCGCAGAAAACGCCGATCATCAGCGTCTCCAGAACGAGGAACGCGATCATGTACTCTTTGACGCGCTCCTCGATAAATTCCCAGCTCGCCAACACGCAAAGCGGCATCAGGAACGTCGTCAGGATCACGAACAGCATGGAAATGCCGTCAACACCCATCTTGTACTTGATGGGGCCGAGCCATTCGTACTCTTCGACGAACTGGAATGCCGGCGTCTTAGGATCAAAATTGAACCAGATGAGCAGCGAAACGCCGAACGTGACGAGCGTCGTCCACAGCGCCACCCAGCGCGCATTGTTTGCGGCATCCTTCGGCAGCGTCGCGATGAAGAAAGCGCCAACCAACGGCAGGAAGGTGACGATCGAGAGGATCGGTTGGGTCGTGATGTTCATTGTGCCACCCCAGCCGGCCAGGCAAACCAAGTGACGATGAGGGCGACGCCGATCAGCATGGCGAAGGCATAGTGATACACGTAGCCGGTCTGCAGCCTGACGATCTTGCCAGTGGCCCAGCCAACACTCGCTGCCGTGCCATTGATGGTCCCGTCGATGACCGCACCGTCACCGCCCTTCCACAGGAAGTGGCCAAGCGCCTTGGCGGGTCGCACGAACAGCCAGTCGTATAGCTCGTCGAAGTACCACTTATTGAGCAGGAAGAGGTAGAGCGGGCGCAGCGCGTTCGCCGTCTTCTCCGGCAATTCCGGCGACTTGATGTAGTAGAGGTAGGCGAGCGCGAAACCCGTCACCATCGCCACGAAGGGCGACCAGATCACCCAGACCGGCACCTCGTGCATGTGGTGCAGGATGTCCTTCCCAGGCAGCTCGAAGATCGAGGCTCCCCAGAACTCCTTGTAATGATGCCCGATAAACTGCGGGGCGAAGATGATGCCTGCCAGAATGGCTCCGGCAGCCAGCACGAAAAGCGGGATCAGCATGACCGGTGGGCTTTCGTGGGCATGCTTGTAGGTCTCCGGCTCCGCGCGCGTCTTGCCGTAGAAGGTGAGAAAAATGAGGCGCCAGGAATAGAACGACGTCATGAGCGCCGCGATAACCAGGAGCCAGAAGGCGAAATTGCCCGGCGTATGCGCCGCGTACGCCGCCTCCACGATGGCGTCCTTGGAATAGAAGCCCGCGAAGCCGCCCACATGCGGAATACCCACACCTGTCAGCGCCAGCGTGCCGATGAGCATCATCGCCCAGGTAATGGGGATCTTGGCTTTGAGCCCACCCATGTTGCGCATGTCCTGTTCGTGATGCATGGCGTGAATGACCGAGCCTGCACCCAAGAACAGCAACGCCTTAAAGAAGGCATGCGTGAAGAGGTGGAAGATGCCCGCCGTGTAAGCCCCGACTCCGCAGGCCACGAACATGTATCCGAGCTGCGAACACGTCGAATAGGCGATTACGCGCTTGATGTCGTTCTGCACGAGGCCCACGGTCGCCGCGAAGAATGCCGTGATTGCGCCGATGAAAGTCACGAAGGCGAGCGCAGTCGGCGCCTGCTCGAAGAGGGGCGACAGGCGCGCCACCATAAAAACCCCCGCAGTCACCATGGTTGCGGCATGGATGAGTGCCGAAACCGGGGTCGGGCCTTCCATTGCGTCCGGCAGCCAGGTGTGAAGCAGGAACTGGGCTGACTTGCCCATCGCACCCATGAACAGGAGAAGGCAGAGCGTCGTCAGAATGTCGACGTCGTAGCCCAGGAAGTTCATGGTCTTGCCCGTCATTTCGGGCGCCCGACGGAACACCTCATCGAGACTGACCGTGTTGAAGATGAAAAACACTCCGAAAATGCCGAGGGCAAATCCGAAGTCGCCTACACGATTTACGACGAAGGCCTTGATCGCCGCCGCGTTCGCCTCCGGCTTGTGGTACCAGAAGCCAATCAACAAATAGCTCGCGAGGCCGACGCCCTCCCACCCGAAGAACATCTGCAGCAGGTTGTCGCTCGTGACCAGCATGAGCATGGCAAAAGTGAAGAGCGAGAGGTAGGCAAAGAAGCGCGGGCGGCTATCGTCCTCATGCATGTAGCCGATGGAATAGAGGTGTACGAGCGAGGAGACTGTCGTCACGACGATCAGCATAACCGCCGTCAGCGTATCGATCCGCAGCACCCACCCCGCGTCAAGATCGCCGGACGTGATCCAGCGCAGCACCGGCACCTTGGCCGTCTCGTGGCCAAAGCCGACCTGAATGAAAACGACCCAGGCCAGAACAGCCGCCGTCATCATTAGCGCTGTGGTCACGATTTCGGATGGCCGATCGCCAATAACGCGGCCGAACAACCCCGCGATGAGCGCCCCGATAAGGGGCAGGAAGACGATAGCAGAGTAGATCATCGCCGCATCAGCCCTTCATCATGTTGATGTCTTCCACCGCGATCGATCCGCGGTTTCGGAAATAGACGACGATGATTGCGAGCCCGATGGCCGCCTCCGCCGCTGCCACGGTGAGAATGAACAGGGCGAACACCTGTCCCGTGATGTCGCCCAGGAACGACGAGAACGCGACGAGATTGATGTTGACCGCGAGCAGCATCAGTTCAACTGACATCAGGATCACGATCACGTTCTTGCGGTTGAGGAAAATGCCGAGGATGCCAAGTGTAAACAGGCACGCAGCCACCGTCAGATAATGTGACAGACCAATTTCCATGTCGCTATTTCCCCCTCGTCTCGCTAGAGGGCACGACCGCCCCGCCCGGCGCGACCTTGATCATTTCCATCCCCGCGGCCGGCGTGCGCGCGTTCTGGGCTGCGATCGACTGGCGCTTGACGCCCTCCTTGTGGCGCAGCGTCAGCACAATGGCGCCCACCATGGCGACGAGCAGCACAAGACCGGCCGCCTGGAAGAAGTAGACGTACTTTGTGTAGAGCACGCGCCCTATCTCTTCCGTGTTGGTGACCGCACCGTTGGCCGCCACAGCGGGCGTCTGCGGAAGGGCCCCGGCCGCGCCCGTGAAGACGAGGGCGATGAGTTCCACAAGCAGAATGCCGGCAACGAGAAGGCCCGCAGGCGCGTTCTGTATGAAGCCCGCGCGCAGCTCCGCAAAGTCGACGTCAAGCATCATGACCACGAAGAGAAACAGCACCGCCACCGCGCCCACGTAGACGATCACGAGCAGCATGGCGAGGAATTCGGCGCCGAGCAGGATGAAGAGACCTGCCGCATTGAAAAAAGTCAGGATCAAGAAGAGGACGGCGTGCACTGGGTTGCGGGCGACAATCACCATTGCGCCCGAAGCCACGGCGAGACCCGCGAATAGATAGAAGAAAGCTGCCGTCAGCATTTTCGTGTTCCTTAGCCCCTCGCCCGTCAACCGCCCAAAGGCCGCCGGCGGACGGCAGCGTTATCTGTACTTCGCGTCGAGCGCCAGGTTACGAGCGATCTCGCGCTCCCAGCGGTCGCCGTTCGCCAGCAGCCGGTCCTTGTCGTAGAACAGCTCCTCGCGCGTTTCCGTCGCAAATTCGAAATTAGGTCCTTCCACGATCGCATCCACCGGGCAGGCCTCCTGGCACAGGCCGCAGTAGATGCACTTCGTCATGTCTATGTCGTAGCGCGTCGTGCGCCGCGTTCCGTCATTTCGGCGCGGCCCCGCCTCGATGGTGATGGCCTGCGCCGGGCAGATCGCTTCACACAGCTTGCAGGCGATGCAGCGCTCCTCGCCGTTGGGATATCGGCGCAGGGCATGTTCACCGCGGAAGCGGGGCGAGATCGGGCCCTTTTCGAATGGATAGTTCAGCGTCTTCTTCGGCGCGAAGAAGTAGCGCATCGTGAGACCGAAGGCCTTCACGAACTCGATCAGGAAGAGCGATTTCACACCCTGGGCGATGTTCATCTCGTTATCCCTGCCTCATTTCACCGGGTAGAGCAGCCAGCCGGAGACCAGACCGGCAGCCGTGAACAGAACGAAATTGATGACGGCGGACGACCGCAAGAGATCGGCCGTGCGCCGACCTGCGTCGTCGGGACGGGCCACCGCGATACGAGCGGCCAGCGCGCGAATTTTGACGTATCCGAACGCTCCGATAGCGCCGCCGATCAGTAGACCTATGAGAGCTCCCGTCACGCAAACCCTCCGAACTGCAGGATGGCAGCCACCAGTACGACCATGGCGAGCGACAGTGGCAGGAACACCTTCCAGCCCAAACGCATCAGCTGGTCGTAGCGGTAGCGCGGTACCATCGCCTTCACCATGGCGAACATGAAGAACATGAATGTCGCCTTGGCGATGAACCAGAAGATGCCGGGCACAGCGTTGAGTGGCCAAATGTCGAGCGGGGGAAGCCACCCGCCGAGAAACAGGATCGTCGCCAGCGAGCACATGGTCACGATCGCCACGTACTCACCCAACATGAAGAGCAGGTAGGGCGTGGACGAATACTCCACCATGAAGCCCGCAACCAGCTCTGACTCCGCTTCCACGAGATCAAAGGGTGGCCGGTTCGTCTCGGCGAGCGCAGAAATGAAAAAGATGACGAACATCGGGAAGAGTACGAGCCAGTGCCAATCGAGCGCCGAGGCTGGCAGGCCCGCCGAGGTGCCAAGCCCCGTAGCCTGGGCGCGCACAATCTCGGTCATGTTGAGCGAGCCGACGAGCAAGAGCACCGTGATGATGACGAACCCGATGGAAACCTCGTAGGAGACCATCTGCGCCGCCGAGCGCAACGCACCCATGAAAGGATACTTGGAATTCGAGGCCCAGCCGCCCATGATCACGCCGTAAACGCCAAGCGATGAGATGGCCAGAATGTAGAGAATACCCACGTTGAGGTCGGCAATGACCCATTTGCCCCAGCTATTCTCATCAACCGGAATCACGGCCCAGGCGGCCAGCGCGCACACCGCCGTTACCAGCGGCGCCAAGAGGAACACCCCCTTGTTCGACCCAGCGGGAATGACGGGCTCCTTGACCGCGAACTTGATGAGGTCGGCGAAAGACTGCAGGAGGCCCCAGGGACCCACCACGTTCGGCCCCTTGCGCAACTGAACCGCCGCCCAGACCTTCCGGTCGAGCAGCAGGAGATAGGCGATGATGATCAGCAGGCCGGTCAGCAAGAGGAGACTGAGCCCCGCTGTCGTAGCGAGCCACAGAAGGCCGTCCCAGAAGGTCGAAGCCTGATCGGTCATTTCGTCCCCTGCCCTTCGTCTATTCCGCCGCGCTCAGGCTCTTGCCCGAGCCAGCAGCGTGCCGCAGCGCACTTAGCTCCGCCATCACCTGCGAAGCGCGCGCGATCGGATTGGTGAGATAGAAGTCCTTGATCCGCGACGTCAGCGGCTCGTCCCGCATGATACCTGCACGAGCCGCGAGCTTCTCGATCGCGGTTGGATCAGCGGGCGTCACCATGTTGAGCGCCGCAAGCAACGGCGCCGACTTGTACATGGCCGCACGCACCTCCTGGAGTGTATCAAATGGCAACGGCCGACCGATCTCACCGGAAAGCGCTCTGATAATTGTCCAATCCTCGCGCGCCTCTCCCGGCGGGAAGATGGCACGCGCGGTCTGCTGCGCCCGGCCCTCCGTGTTGACGTAGGTCGCGCTCTTCTCCGTGTAGGCGGCACCCGGCAGGATCACGTCGGCGCGATGCGCGCCGCGGTCGCCGTGGCTCCCCTGGTAAATCACGAACGGGCCCGGCGCGATGTCGATCTCGTCGGCCCCCAGGTTGAAGAGCACATCAACGCCGCCCGCGGCCATCTCAGCGGCCGAAAGCCCCTTTTCACCCGGCACGAAGCCGAGATCGAGACCTGCAACGCGCGCGGCAGCCGAATGCAGTATGTTAAAGCCGTTCCAACCCTCCTTGACGGCACCGATCTGCAACGCGGCTTTTGCCGCCGTGCCGAGGATCGCTGCTCCGTCCGGCCGCGCGAGAGCGCCCGTGCCAACGATAATCATCGGCCGCTCGGCTGCAGCCGGACTGTGCTGCAACAGCTTTGTTAGGGCGGACGGCTCCGTGCCGAGGTGTGTGTAGGCGAAGCCCAGATCCGCGGCGTCGCCGATCACGGCCACGCTCACACCCGGCTGCCGAGCGCGGCGGCGCAGGCGCGAATGGAGCACCGGCGCCTCGATCCGCGGATTTGAGCCGATGATGAGGATCGCGTCGGCTTGATCGATCCCCTCGATCGTCGTGTTGAACAGGTAACCCCCGCGGCCCAGCGATGGATCGAGCGCCTCGCCTGCTGGCCGGCAATCCACATTGACGGAGCCGAGGCTTGCCATGAGCGCCTTCAGCGCTAGCATCTCCTCTGCGCCCGCCAGATCGCCGGCAATGGCGCCGATACGTGCTGGATTTGTCGATTTGAGGCGCTGCGCGACGACGTCGAGCGCTTCACCCCATGAGGCGGCGACGAGACGGCCGTTCTTTCTCACGTAGGGACGGTCGAGCCGCTGCGACTTCAGGCCGTCGACGACGTGCCGCGTCTTGTCCGAAATCCACTCTTCGTTCACCGCATCGTTGTTGCGGGGAAGAATGCGCATCACCTCGCGCCCGCGCGTGTCGACCCGGATCGCGGAGCCTACCGCATCCATGACGTCGACTGACTCGGTTTTCTTCAGTTCCCACGGCCTCGCATTGTGCGCCCATGGCCGATGCGTCAGTGCGCCGACCGGGCACAGATCCACCGCGTTTGCACTCATCTCGGTCAGAATGCCCTTCTCGAGATACGTCGTAATTTCCGCGTCCTCGCCGCGACCGATGAGGCCAAGTTCTTCCACGCCTGCGATCTCGGTCATGTAGCGCACGCAGCGCGTGCAGTGGATGCAGCGGGTCATCACGGTCTTGATGAGCGGGCCGATATACTTGTCCTCGACCGCGCGCTTGTTCTCCTCGTAGCGCGAGCCCCCCATGCCGAAGGCCATCGCCTGATCCTGCAGGTCGCACTCGCCGCCCTGGTCACAGATAGGGCAGTCGAGGGGATGGTTGAGCAGCAGGAACTCCATCACACCTTCACGCGCCTTTTTGGCGACCGCGCTCTTGGTGAAAACCTTCTTCGCGCTCCCGTCGCGGTTGGGCGGCAGGTCGTTCACGAGCATCGCGCACGAGGCGATCGGCTTCGGGCTACCTTCGACTTCCACGAGGCACATGCGGCAGTTGCCTGCGATCGACAGGCGCTCGTGGTAACAGAACCGCGGGATCTCAGCGCCTGCAGCCTCGCACGCGTGCATCAGCGTGGTGCCGTCCTCGACCTCGATCTCTGTACCGTCGACGATGAGCTTCCGTGCCATGCGTCTCTTCTCGTCCCATTAGTTCTTGCAACTAGGGCCACCCAGCGAGGGGCGGCCAGCGCAACATCACTCAGCCGCCTCCTGGTGCGCGGCTTGATACGTATCGATGCGGGCTTCGATCTCGCCGCGGAAATGGCGGATGAGACCCTGCACTGGCCATGCCGCTGCGTCTCCCAGCGCGCAGATCGTGTGGCCTTCCACCTGCTTCGTCACGTCGAAGAGAAGGTCAATTTCGCGCTTCTCCGCGCGGCCTTCCGCCATGCGTTCCAGAACCCGCCACATCCAACCCGTGCCCTCGCGGCACGGCGTGCACTGCCCACAGCTCTCGTGCTTGTAGAAATAAGAGATGCGGGCGATTGCGCGGACGATGTCGGTCGACTTGTCCATGACGATCACCGCCGCGGTCCCGAGGCCCGACTTCACCTTGAGCAACGCGTCGAAGTCCAGCGTAAGGTCCTGGCAGAGTTCCGCCGGGACGAGCGGCACGGACGAACCGCCGGGAATGACCGCGAGAAGGTTGTTCCACCCGCCACGCACGCCACCAGCGTGCTCCTCGATGAGTTGGCGCAGCGGAATTCCCATTTCCTCTTCCACAACGCACGGCTTGTTCACGTGGCCAGAAATCTGGAAGAGCTTGGTGCCGGAGTTGTTCGGCTTGCCCAGCGCCTCGAACCACTTCGCGCCCCGGCGCAGAATGTCGGGCACGACAGCGATGCTTTCGACGTTATTGATCGTAGTGGGCGCGCCGTAGAGTCCGACATTGGCGGGAAACGGCGGCTTGAGACGCGGCTGGCCCTTCTTGCCTTCGAGACTTTCCAGCAACGCCGTCTCTTCACCGCAGATGTAGGCGCCGGCGCCGTGGTGGACGAAGACGTCGAAGTCCCAACCGTGGACATTGTTCCGGCCAATCAGGCGCGCCGCATAGGCCTCGTCGATCGCGCGCTGTAGTGCCTCGCGCTCTCGGATGTATTCCCCGCGAAGGTAGATGTAGCAGGTGTGCGCGCGCATCGCGAAGGAAGCGAGCAGCGCGCCTTCAATTAGGATCTGCGGATCGTTACGCAGGATCTCGCGGTCTTTGCAGGAGCCGGGCTCGGACTCGTCGCCGTTGATGACGAGATAACTCGGCCGCGGATCGGCCTTGGGCATGAATGACCATTTGAGGCCCGTCGGGAAGCCTGCGCCGCCACGCCCGCGGAGACCCGACTGCTTCACCTCGTTGATGATCCAGTCGTGGCCCTGATCGATGAGCAGCTTCGTGCCGTCCCAGGCGCCACGCTTGATGGCGCCCTTCAGCGACGAGTCGTGGAACCCGTAGAGGTTCGTAAAGATCCGGTCCTGGTCGGAAAGCATCGGCATGTCGCGCGTTACTCCTTCGGCCGTTCGCCAGCGTCGTTCTCGGGACGCCAGCCGGTCGCAAGTTTACGGCATTGCTCCTGCCATTTGTCACGCTCGATGCGGCCCTTGAAGCCAGGCATCTGGCTCTCGAACCAGGCGACCTCGGAAGGCGACCACGCGGCGATCTGGTCAAAGTGCCAGATGCCGAGCGCATTCATGCGCTCCTCGAGCTTTTCAGCGACACCCCAGATCAATTTCAAATCATCCGGCTGGCCGCTCCGCGGGGCGGTTAGCAACTCAGCCGGCTTGGTAAGGGCCGCACCGCCTTCAGCCCCTTCCGCCTTAGCTCCATAGGCCACCGGACCTGACCGGCGGGATTCCTCGGCAAGCTTGGCGAGTTCACCAGCGGACATGGCCTTGCCTCCGCCCCGGTCCTCCAGTTCCTTCACCAGCCCCGCGTTCGCCATCGCCGTCAGTGCAGCCGGATGCACGGCGGACTTGGGTTCGCCCGTTACGGGCTTGTCGGCCGGGGCCGATGCAGCCGGAGCGGATGTGGTGGCTTGGATTTCCTCTACGTGCGCGGCAAAGCGCTTCTGCCAAGCACCGAGACGAGAGCCATCGAATAGGCTGGGATCAGAGAGCGTCGTCGGCCCGCCCTCGGGGCATGACGCCGTGCGGCCGATCTGCGAACCTGGCTGCGGCGGCGTGCCGGTCGCAAAGGCATCCAGCACGGCCTCGAAGCTTTCCGGGGTCAAATCCTCGAAGGTATCTGGGCCGATCTGAACCATCGGCGCGTTGGCACAGCTGCCCAGGCACTCGACCTCTTCCCACGAGAAGCCGCCATCCTCGGAAACGTGGAACGGCTCCTCGGCGATCCGCCGCTGACATACTTTGATGAGGTCCTTGGAGCCTCTCAACATGCACGGCGTCGTCCCGCATACCTGGACGTGCGCCTTGGCACCCACGGGCGACAGCTGGAACATCGTGTAGAAGGTTGCGATCTCCAGCACGCGAATGTGGGCCATTCCAAGCATGTCCGCGACCAACCGGATGGCGGGTTCGGTAATCCAGCCCCCAAGCTGTTCCTGGGCGCGCCACAAGACGGGAATGACGGCCGATGCCTGCTTGCCAGGCGGATACTTGGCAAGCGTCGCCTCCACCCACGAGAGGTTCTCGGGCGTGAAGGCAAAATGAGACGGCTGATCGGGATGTAGGCGGCGAACGGCCATGCACGGCTCCCAAGTGCGACCGTCAAAGCGGGGATGTGGCCCTGCGCCAGCGCGCCCGTCCGGCGCGCGCGAGCACATCGCGCCGTGGGGCTCTGAACGCTCCGCGGGACCCCCGCCATCGGTCCTGGTTTCCAGTACGTCCTTGAGGCGGCCAACGCAAGCGTGGAAGCCTTGGCCAAACGTCCATCCGCCCGCGCCGCGATGTCGCGAGCAAACCGATCCGAATCAGGGTTTTCGGTCTTGGCTAGCGCGTATTGCGACCTGTCTCGCTGATCACGCGGCCCGCTGGTCGGGCCATAGAGCTCTCACCGGCAACGAACGCGAGTTGCTCCACGGATCCGACGGGCGCAGAGGTCCAGCGCACCACCTTGTCGAAATCGCTGAGCCACCCAACGAGCAGCAGCGCTGTCGCAATGGGAGCCAGGAACAGGGAGATCTGGGAGCCAACACGCAGGAAACCGGTCCAGAAAATCGCAAGTAGCAGCCCGAAAAGCAGGATCACCCAGCCGCCGAGCTCGGGCCCCCTGGCCGCCGCGAATAAAAGCCCAGCCAACAGCGATACCGTCCCGAGAAGGACCGGAACGGCTGGAAGATCGGCCTGCAGCGAGCCCATAGGCCAACCGTTGCGCCGCGCGAACATGCGATAGGTAGCGAGGGACAAGCCCCATCCGAACGCGCCTACAGCCAGCAGAAACAATCCGTCGATCATCGTTCACTCCCCCAACCGGGCGACACGCCCCGGCCAGACCCGTGTTGCAGCTCAAATCCTATCGCCTGGATACGGGATGGTCCAGGCTCCGCCTGCGTTTGTGCCAACAACCGGCGGCGGCGGCCAGTAAACCATCCGGATCAGGTTAAATACGGCGCACTGCCCCCATCTGCAAACCTACCGCTGGCCAATTTGGCGACCGTTCGACGGAATCGGGCAGCTGAGATATGGTTTTAGGGAGGATTGTTTGCGGAGGGACCCGTCAATGACCACCGATCTGCGCCGCATTCGCGCGGTCGCCGCTAGCCTTCGCGGCATTCGACAGCGGGTCCTGGACCATACCGAGATTGTCGAGTGGGACACTTTGGCGTTCGACAACGCTATCGGACTGCTCGGCGACGCCATCGAGGACGCGGATTTCTCCGGTCATGCCCTGGAGCAAACCGAAATTTCGTCAGAAGACTACCTAGTTCACCTGGAAAGCCTTATCGCCTTCCTCGAGGTCTACGAGGAGGACGGCGCCGGGGGCAGTGTGGTGAACTTCCATCCCCGCCAGCAGGGGTAACGCGCGTTAACGGTCGATCTCTCCGAACACGATGTCGAGCGAGCCGAGGATGGCTGACACGTCAGCCAGCATGTGACCCCGGTTGAGGTAGTCCATCGCCGCCAGATGAGGGAAGCCCGGTGCGCGGATCTTGCAGCGGTAGGGCTTGTTGGAGCCGTCTGACACAAGATAGACGCCGAACTCGCCCTTGGGCGCTTCGACGGCCGCATAGACTTCGCCCGGCGGCACATGGAATCCTTCGGTATAGAGTTTGAAGTGATGGATGAGCGCCTCCATGGAGCGCTTCATCTCTCCGCGCCGGGGCGCCGCAACCTTCTTGTTTTCGGTCATCACCGGCCCCTGACCCTCCGGTGAGCGCAGCTTCTCGCAAGCCTGCTTCATGATCTTCACGCTCTCGCGCATCTCTGCCATTCGGCAAAGATAGCGGTCGTAGCAGTCGCCATTCTTACCGACAGGAATATCGAAATCGAATTCTGAATAGCACTCGTAGGGTTGCGCCTTGCGCAGATCCCATGCGGCGCCCGATCCGCGCACCATCACGCCCGAAAATCCCCAGTCAAACGCCTCTGCCAGCGACACCACGCCGATATCGACGTTTCGCTGTTTGAAGATGCGGTTGTCGGTCAGCAGCCCTTCGATGTCGTCGAGTACCTTGAGAAACGGATCACACCAGTCGTAGATATCGTCGATGAGTTCGGGCGGAAGGTCCTGATGCACGCCGCCGACCCGGAAATACTTCGCGTGCATGCGACTGCCTGAGGCGCGCTCGTAGAAGACCATCAGCTTCTCGCGCTCCTCAAAGCCCCAAAGCGGCGGGGTGAGCGCACCGACATCCATGGCCTGGGTCGTCACGTTAAGTAGGTGCGACAGGTGCCGGCCGATTTCGGAATAGAGAACGCGGATCAACTGTGCGCGCTTCGGCACGGTAATACCCAGAAGCTTCTCCGCCGCCATGCAGAAGGCGTGCTCCTGATTCATGGGAGCCACGTAGTCGAGCCGGTCGAAATAACCGATGGCCTGGGTGTACGTCTTGGCCTCGATCAGCTTTTCTGTTCCGCGGTGCAGGAGCCCCACGTGCGGATCGACGCGTTCCACCACCTCTCCGTCCAGTTCCAGAACGAGGCGCAGCACCCCGTGCGCGGCGGGATGCTGCGGACCAAAATTGATGTTGAACTGGCGGATTTCTGTTTCGGGCATTGCTGTCACTCTTTTTCCGGCGGTGCGCAGATCATGGCGAAAAATTCAGCCTCGGTCAGTTGACGGGTATGATTAGCAAACGCGTAGAAATCAGGCTTGCGATCGATGACTATCTCGGTCGTCAAGGTAAGCCCCCCAGATCGTCGATTGTTCCGGCGCTAACACCGAAATAGCCGAAGGTCGGTGCACTATAGAAGAGATGACTGCCGCAGTTCCGGCAGAAGAGGCGCTACCCCACTCTGAAGACTTGTAAACCGCCAGATGTTCACGCCTTGTCGCGTCCGCGGGCGCCGCAGCCCTCACCGACAGGCTGGGCCACCCCGACCAGGGCTGGCACGTGCTGCAATGGCAGGCAGCCACTTCAGGCTCGGCAGGCCGGAAAGTGTAGCTGACGCACTTGCGCAGGCAACGGCGGCTCCGTTCGGCCTGTTGACTCATTTGCCGCCTCTCATGCTGAGCAAACCGAGCGACACCGTCTGCAGGGGTTCTTCTGGCTGGCGATGTAAACGACTGGCTGACGGGCCACGGCCATGTCCTGCTGGGGGCCTTCTCCCATGGTTTGACTCCATAACGCCGGTCGAAGGGCTCCGCGCACGCGCCGCCATTTTGCAGGATTTGACGCAAATAGACGTGGGCCGCCGTGCGCAGCGGAGCCACGTTGTTGTCGAACCGGCGGGATAATGTTTCCGACATGACCGTCTCTCAACTGCGCGTGGGACCGGCAATCAACTCGACCCTCGCCCGTTTTGCCTTCTCGTTCACGCGCGCCACAAACCGCTCCCAGGGTGTCACGACACGCTCATGGCGCCCCTCTCCAATCTTGTCTAGCCCATCGTGCGCGACAACGTGGAACGACACCCGCCGCCCCTGTACCCCCGTGCACTCAGCATCGACTGTGACAACCTGACCGGGGACCGTCGCCGCCACATGCGACACGTCGATGTGAATCCCGAGGCTGCCCTCACCCGGATCGAGGTGGGGTTCCAGCACCTTCATGCAAGCCCATTCCATCAGGCCAACCATATAGCCCGTCGCAAACACCGTTGGCATCGTCTGAAAATCATGCGCTTCCGGGTAGAGATGAGGTACGGTTTTGTCGGCCGGCACCTTGAACTCAAGGCGCGCCGTTTGCCCAATTTTCAGCGTATCTTTCATGCGTCGCCCTCCTTATCGGACGGCTCGTAGTCGGCCGCGACGGCGAGACGCCCATTGGCGATCAGGTCGATGCTGACGTTGTAGAAGGCCAGGAGCGTTTCCCCGCCGTCGGCTTGCCCATGGGCGAACTGCTTGGCAACCTTGGAAAACGGAAAACACCAGTCGCCGTTCTCGAAGCGCACGCCGATCTCGTCCCGCACATGCACATCCCAGGTGCCACCGGCCGCTTTGATGATCGCCTCACCCAGCCAGCTGCCCAGGACGGCGACGAGCTGGGCCGCCTCGTCCTTGCCCGCGAAGCGTTCCCTCTGGCGCTCGATGTAGCCGTCGACCCATGCGACGGAGCTCGCGTCGAACCCGAAGTCGATACCGGAGATAGGGCCGAGCTCGTCCACGACCAGCGCGGCATTGCCGCGAATCATGGCTAGCCTCGGATCATCCTCGGTCATCTCAACGCAAGCCCTCAACGCGTGGCTTTCTCGTCACCAGGCAGCACGTCGTTTATGCCTTCCCAGGGGCTCTCAAAATCGAAGGTACGGAATTCCTGGGTGAGCTTCACTGGCTCGTAGACGACGCGCTTCTTCTCGTCGTCATAACGGACCTCGACATAACCCGTAAGCGGGAAATCCTTGCGCAGCGGAAAGCCCTGAAAGCCGTAGTCGGTAAGCAGCCGTCGCAGATCCGGATGGCCGGAAAACAGAATGCCATACATGTCGTACGCCTCGCGCTCGAACCAATTGGCAGCGGCAAAGATCTCGACGGAACTCGCGACCGGCGTCATTTCGTCGGTCGAGAGCTTGACGCGGATGCGCTGATTGAGGCGCGGCGACAGCAGGTGATAGACAACATCGAAGCGCTCGGCACGCTCGGGATAGTCGACCCCGCAGATATCGATCAGCACTTCGAACCGGCAGCGCCCGTCGTCGCGCAGAAGCCGAAGCACGCGCGAGATCTGCTCTCGATCGACCGTCAAGGACAGCTCGTCATAGGCGACGATCACCTCCCGCACGGCCTTGCCAAGCTTCACTTCCAGATATTCGCCCAGTTCGTTGAGAATTTCGCTCATACTGGCCTCGATGATCGCGCGAACGCGGCCCGCTTGCTGAATGTGGCGCGTTTAGCGCTCGATCGTTCCGGTGCGCCGGATCTTCCGCTGCAAAAGAAGAACGCCATACAAAAGCGCTTCCGCCGTTGGCGGGCAGCCCGGCACGTAGATGTCGACCGGCACGATGCGATCGCAGCCGCGCACCACGGAATAGGAATAGTGGTAGTAGCCGCCGCCGTTGGCGCAGGACCCCATGGAGATCACGTAGCGCGGCTCGGGCATCTGGTCGTAAACCTTGCGCAGCGCCGGCGCCATCTTGTTGGTCAGCGTGCCAGCGACGATCATCACATCCGACTGACGGGGAGAAGCGCGCGGTGCAAAGCCGAAGCGCTCCAGGTCATAGCGCGGCATGGAGGCCTGCATCATCTCGACCGCGCAGCAGGCGAGGCCGAATGTCATCCACATAAGCGATCCAGTACGCGCCCAGTTGATGAGATCGTCGGTTGTGGTGACAAGGAACCCCTTGTCGGCGAGCTCATTGGAGATTGCCGTAAAGGTCGGATCACCGGGTTTTATGAGCCCGGACCCGCCGGCACCTTCCTTGGCTGTCTCGCGCCGCAGCCGCTCCTCGAAATCCGGCGGAACGATCAATCCCATTCCAATGCTCCCTTCCGCCACTCGTAGATGAAGCCGATGGTCAGAACGCCCAGGAACACCATCATCGACCAGAAACCGAATATGCCCACGTCCTTGAACACGACGGCCCAGGGGAAGAGGAACGCAACTTCAAGATCGAAGATGATGAAAAGAATTGAGACGAGGTAGAAGCGCACATCGAATTTCATGCGCGCGTCGTCGAAAGCGTTGAAGCCGCATTCGTAGGCCGAGACCTTCTCGGGATCCGGATTGCGCACCGCCACGAGGAACGGCGCAATCATCAAAATGCCCATGAAGGCGAGCGACACGCCGAGGAAGACGGCGAGCGGCAGGTAGTCGGTGAGAAGCTGGTCCACCGGGATCTCCTGGGACATAGGCACGGCGAGCCGAATGGGCCCCGCGCAGCACACGCAAGACCCTGTTAACGCAGCCCTCACCGGGGCGCAACCGGACCAGATGTCTTGGGTGGATCACTCTCGCGCCAGGCAGCAGGTAGGCCCGCGTTGCAGATGACGAGTCCCCGCGCAGCCGGCAGGATCCGGCCTAAGGCCCTGTCCGGGCCGAAAAACATGAACCTCCAGGCGATCTTGGGCAGAGTCATAGCGTCCACCACCACAAACTCTCAGCCCAACAGCCGAGCGAGCCGGAAGCCGCTCACGCGGCATGATCTTCTCGCTCTGCCCAGCTGGGAAATGGCGCCAAGGACACCCACAGCAAGCCGCGCCAAGCGGGAGCGCGACTGATCGCACCGCTAATCAATCCGAGCGCGTGAGCCATAGATGTTAATGGAAAAATGGCGCGAGAGACGGGACTTGAACCCGCGGCCTCCGCCGTGACAGGGCGGCGCTCTAACCAACTGAGCTACTCCCGCAAAACCAGCAGTACGCGCGTGCGAACGGCCACGCGCGTGTCACGAGCGGTTCGATACGGTTTCGGCCGGGGGAAGTCAAGCACGCTCACGAACATCCCCACTGGCGCCCCCATTCCCCGGCCCGGAAGACACAACTGTCCGTTCCGCGCTCATCGTCGCTTAAGGGCTTGGTCCTAGAATTGAGTTCCTTCAGAGATTTTGCGGGGGCCGAAGCCCATGCGGGCGAGTTCGGGGTTGTATGTCAGCAGGCTGGATCACGTCCGCGCGCTCGCGGCGTTCCTGGTTTATTGCTGGCATTTCGTCCACACCCACGTGCCTTACGACCATGTACCGGTCTTCGCCCCCATTTCCCTCCTCGAGGAAGGCCACATTGGCGTCGCGCTGTTCATGACGCTGTCGGGATACCTGTTCGCCAAAATCATTGACGGCCGTCCCATCAACCTCGGCCGGTTCTATCGCAACCGGGTTCTGAGACTAGCCCCCCTCCTTGCCCTGGCTCTGGCCTACTGGGGCCTGCGCGGCAGCCTCTCTATGGGAGACTTCCTTAGGGGCTTTGTGCTGCCTACCTGGAGCGGCGGGGCCTGGTCGGTGGCGGTTGAGTTGCATTTCTATGCCTTATTCCCGCTCATCCTCTGGCTCCAGCGCGGGCACCGAACGGGCGCACTCGTCGCTCTCTTGGCCATGTCCATCCTGTTGCGCACAGGTGTGTGGACCGCATTTGGAACCGTGCAGGCCTTCAGTTATTGGACCATTGGAGGGTGCATCGACCTCTTCCTAGCGGGCATGCTGTGGCACGAACTGGCAAAGCCGGCCGCGGTCCGCCGCAACGCAAGCCTGCTGCTGGCCACGTCCGCGATCGTCACAGTCATCTTCTGGCACGCATTCAATATCGCCGGGGGATTCTACGGCACGTCGGCCTCACCACTATGGATCGTCATTCCGACCCTGCAGGGGCTGGCATTCGGCGCGTTGATTGTCGGCTATGAGCACGCGCGCGTCTCACTGCCCCACTTCGCCGACCGTGCACTGGCAAAAGTGGGCGAGGTCTCCTACTCGATCTACCTGCTCCACTTCATCTTCTATCCGACAATGGTGAAACAGTTGACCGCCGCCGGCTTCGACATGGCGTCATTGCCCGTTGCGCTCGCCTTCGCGTTCGCCACCTTTCCAGTCATTATCGGACTAGCGATGCTTTCCTACCGGTTTATCGAACAGCCGTTCCTGAAGATGCGCGCCGACTACGAGCGAAAGGGCAAAGCACTGCAACCCGTCACGCCGCCGGCCGGAACCACGATCGCCAGCCCTGCATCTCGCGCGGACAGCATTACGTTCGGCGCATGAAGTCCCGCTTGCCGATCTCCAAGCCGTTGTGGCGCAGGATGCCGTAGGCCGTGGTGCAGTGGAAATAGAAGTTTGGCAATGCGAAGTGCAGAAGATAATCGCGCCCCGTGAACGTCATTTCATTAGGACCAACCTTGATGGTGAGTGGGCGGTCCTCCGCCCCCTCCATCTGTTCCGGCGTAACAGTGGAGAGAAACGCCAGCGTCTTAGCAATGCGCTCCTTTAGAGCCTCAAACGTGGTTTCAGTGTCGGAATGGTTCGGCGCGTCCATGTTGGCGAGGCGCGCCACACTGCCGACCGCGAACTTACAACTCTCCTGCACCTGACGGGTGAAGTTGAACATGTCGGGGTAGAGCCGTGCGGTCAGCAGCGTCTCAGGCGCGATCTTCTTTGCAGCAGCGTAGGCGATCGCCTTGTCCAGGATTCCGTCCAGGGCATGCAGGTGCTTCTGGAACGAGGGAACCGAGATTAGGTATAGCGAGACGGACATGAGCGCACTCCGGTTATTCGGCAAACGGCATCAGGCAGCCGGCCAGAGGACGTACCGTGAAGTTGCGACGCCGCCAAGTTGCCAATCAAGATTCGACCGGACCGGAGCGCTGACAATCGTCGCGCGTGTGCGATCTGGTCACAAGCGGGGGCAGCCAAGAAACCGCCCCCTCGAAGCCAAGCGCGGTAGCGAAGCGCTGAAAGAAAAGATGGTGGGCGGTGAGAGGGTCGAACTCCCGACATCTTCGGTGTAAACGAAGCGCTCTACCACTGAGCTAACCGCCCGAACCGGGCTCTGTACTAGGGCCGAAATTCCCCGGCGGCAAGACCGTCCGGCGAAAGCGCCTGGACGTCAAAGCAAACCCAGGCTCTGCCAAGTCCGGAGCGCGCGTGATTTCAAATCTAAAAAGTCCGCGCACATGGTGAAACAAGGGACCGTTCTACCGTTGAATCAATAGCGAGATCTGTTGAAGCGGCAGATGGTAAGGTCGTGAGGCCGGACGCCGGTCTGACGATTTGGCGACCCCACGATCTCAGGCCATTTTTTAGTTCAACGCATCCTTGAGGCCCTTGGCGGGCGTGAACTTCGCGACCTTGGATGCGGGGATCTTAATAGTCTGGCCGGTGGCAGGATTGCGGCCTTCGCGCTCCTTGCGCTTGGCGACCTTGAAGGTGCCAAAGTCGGGCAAACGGACTTCCGCGCCGCTCTGAAGCGACGAACGGATGTGACCGAGCACAGCGTCCACAACGCTTGTCGCCTTTTCCTTCGTCATCTCGCAATCACGGGCAACGGCGTCGATCAGATCTTTCTTGCTCATGGTTCATATCCTCATTTGTTGATTGATGAAACTTGCAGGTCAAGGAGCGGGCGACGGCGCGGCTTTGAGGCTCCTGCTCTCATGCGCTAGCTGGCGCGTCGCTGTTTCGGCTGGCAGAAAGCGCGCAAACACGGGGGGCGTCAAGCGGAAAAACCTCTAATTTGCGGCCAAAAACGCCGTAAATCATGGGTTGGGACGCAGGCGGAATGTAGTCGCAATGCAGAACCCCGCAGCGTTTCCACTGCGGGGCAATTCTTGCAGAGAAATAGCAACCCTAAGCGAAGGCTTGCGATTTCATGTTTTAGTGCGCGGTAACATGCGAGCCGGTCTTGCCGTCCTCTCCGGCCACTTCGGAGCCTTCGGCGACGTCGTCCCAGCTTATCGCATCGGGAACACGGGTCAGCGCGACCTTCAGCACATCTTCCATCCGTGAAGCCGGAACAATATCCAGCTTCTTTTTGAGCTCGTCTGGAATGTCCGCGAGATCCTTCACGTTCTCCTCGGGGATGATCACGGTGGTGATGCCGCCGCGCAGCGCGGCGAGAAGCTTCTCCTTTAAACCTCCGATCGGCAGCACACGACCACGCAGCGTGATCTCGCCCGTCATCGCCACATCCTTGCGAACTGGAATGCCCGTGAGGACGGAGATGATGGCGGTCGCCATCGCGACACCCGCCGATGGGCCATCCTTTGGCGTCGCGCCTTCCGGCACGTGAACGTGGATGTCCTTCTTCTCGAAGAGCGAGGGATGGATTCCGAAATCGACAGAGCGCGAGCGCACGTAGGCATTCGCCGCCTGGATGGATTCCTTCATCACATCGCGAAGATTGCCCGTCACCGTCATCTTGCCCTTGCCGGGCATCATGACGCCTTCGATGGTCAGCAACTCGCCCCCGACCTCGGTCCAGGCCAGACCCGTAACGATGCCGATCTGATCCTCCAGTTCGGCCTCGCCGAAGCGGTACTTCGGCACACCGAGGTAATCCTTCACGTTGTCGGCCGTGACGTGCACCGTCTTCTTGTCGGTGGTCAGGATCTCCTTCACCGCCTTGCGCGCAAGCTTGGCAACCTCGCGCTCGAGTGAGCGCACACCGGCCTCCCGCGTGTAGCGGCGGATGAGTTCATGGATGGCTCCGTCGTCCACGGTCCACTCGCCCTGCTCCAGCCCGTGAGCCGGCGCCTGCTCGGGAATAAGGTGCCGCTTGGCGATCTCAACCTTCTCGTCCTCCGTGTAGCCGGCCAGACGGATGATCTCCATACGGTCCAGCAGTGCCGGCGGAATGTTGAGCGTGTTCGCCGTCGTCACGAACATCACGCCCGAAAGATCGTAATCGACCTCGAGGTAATGGTCGTTGAACGAGGAGTTCTGCTCCGGATCGAGCACCTCAAGCAGGGCAGCTGCGGGATCACCGCGGAAGTCCTGGCCCATTTTGTCGATCTCATCGAGGAGGAAGAGCGGGTTGGTCCGCTTCGCCTTCTTCATCGACTGGATAACCTTGCCCGGCATGGAGCCGATGTAGGTCCGGCGGTGGCCGCGGATCTCAGCTTCGTCCCGCACGCCGCCAAGCGACATGCGAACGAATTCACGGCCTGTCGCGTTAGCGATCGACTTGCCGAGCGACGTTTTGCCAACGCCGGGCGGCCCGACGAGGCAAAGAATTGGCCCCTTCAGCTTATTGGTACGCGCCTGAACGGCAAGATATTCGAGGATACGCTCCTTGACCTTTTCCAGGCCATAGTGCTCGGCGTCGAGTATCTGCTGGGCCTCGTCCAGATCCTTCTTGACCTTACCCTTGATGCCCCAGGGGATCGAGAGCAGCCATTCCAGGTAGTTGCGCACAACCGTCGCCTCGGCCGACATCGGGCTCATCTGCTTGAGCTTCTTAAGCTCGGCAAGCGCCTTGTCCTTGGCTTCCTTCGACAGCTTGGTGTTTTCGATCTTATCTTCGAACTCGGCGATATCGTCGCGCTCGTCGTTGTCGCCCAGTTCCTTCTGAATGGCCTTCATCTGCTCATTCAGATAGTACTCGCGCTGCGTCTTCTCCATCTGGCGCTTGACGCGCGAGCGGATACGCTTCTCGACCTGCAGCACGGAGATCTCGCTCTCCATGAGCGTATAGACCTTCTCCAGCCGCTCGGAGATCGTAGTTGTCTCGAGGATGTCCTGCTTGTCGGAGATCTTGATCGCGAGGTGAGAGGCGATCGTGTCAGCAAGTTTCGAGTAGTCTTCGATCTGCGCTACGGTGCCCAGCACCTCCGGCGAGATCTTCTTGTTCAGCTTCACATAGCTTTCGAACTGCGACACGGCCGAGCGGGCAAGCGCCTCGATCTCGTCCTTAGCGCCTTCCGTCTCGGGGATGCGCTCGACCTCGGCTTCAAAGAAGTCGGGGTTGTCCGTGTAGCGCACGATCTTCGCACGCGCGACGCCCTCGACAAGAACCTTCACAGTTCCGTCGGGCAGTTTCAGAAGCTGCAGCACGGAGGCGAGCGTACCCGTCTCATAGATGGCATCTGTTGCCGGATCATCGTCACCGGCGTTCTTCTGCGCGGCAAGCAGGATATGCTTGTCGGCGTTCATGACTTCGCCCAGCGCATTGATGGATTTCTCGCGCCCCACGAATAGCGGCACGATCATGTACGGAAACACAACGATGTCGCGCAGGGGAAGGACCGGATAAAGCGTCCGACCGCCAGCCTTCTCGCGTGCCGTCTTTTCTTCGCTCATGGCTCTACCTTTGACTGGAGTACCCCGGGGCGTCACCCGCCGCGGGTCTCGCATGGCTCATGCTCTGGAAGTTTAATAGTCCGGCGGCTTGTCCCCAATGAGGCGGAGTGCCCGTCCGACACTTCCAGAAACCGGCCCGCTGACACCAAACACCCCTCCGCAGGCATGCGACAAAGGGGCGAGTCGGGCAGCGGCCCGAAGTGAACATTTGGGGATCGCAGCGCCAGGATCAAGGTGCAGCACAGCTCCAATAGCACTTGTGCACCGCTGCGTCAGTCGTTCCAGCCGGTTGACCGGCCCAAGGCGGATCGCCGCTACGATGCCGTGGATCCCTTTTCCTCGGCTCGATCGGAGTAAATACGAAGCGGCCGTGCACCGCCTTCGACTACCTCCGGGCCGATCACGATTTCCTCCACCCCTTTCATCGTGGGCAGATCATACATCGTGTCGAGAAGGATTGCCTCCATGATCGACCTAAGGCCGCGGGCGCCGGTCTTGCGTTCGATAGCGCGGCGCGCGATGGCCTTCAGGGCATCGACCGTGATGGTGAGTTTGACGTCCTCCATCTCGAAGAGGCGCTGGTACTGCTTGACCAGCGCATTCTTCGGCTCGCTGAGGATCTGCACGAGCGCAGCCTCGTCGAGGTCCTCGAGCGTCGCGATAACCGGCAGGCGGCCGATGAACTCCGGAATGAGGCCGAACTTCAGAAGATCCTCAGGCTCGACCTGGCGTAGCACCTCGCCGGTGCGCCGCTCGTCGGGTGACGTCACCTTGGCTCCGAAGCCGATCGAGGTGCCACGACCGCGACCGGAGATGATCTTCTCCAGGCCGGCGAAGGCACCGCCGCAGATGAAGAGAATATTGGATGTGTCGACCTGAAGGAACTCTTGCTGGGGATGCTTACGGCCACCCTGCGGCGGAACCGAGGCCACGGTGCCCTCCATGATCTTCAGGAGCGCCTGCTGCACGCCTTCACCCGACACATCACGCGTGATCGAAGGGTTGTCCGACTTGCGGCTGATCTTGTCTATCTCGTCGATATACACGATGCCCCGCTGCGCGCGCTCAACATTGTAGTCGGCGTTTTGCAGCAGTTTCAGAATGATGTTCTCGACGTCTTCGCCAACATAGCCCGCCTCGGTGAGCGTCGTGGCGTCGGCCATCGTGAAGGGAACGTCCAGAATACGCGCCAGCGTCTGAGCGAGCAGCGTCTTGCCGCAGCCGGTCGGACCCACGAGCAGAATGTTGGACTTTGCCAGTTCGACGTCGTTGTTCTTTGCCGCGTGGCTGAGCCGCTTGTAGTGGTTGTGCACCGCGACCGAGAGAACGCGCTTGGCGTGATGCTGGCCGATGACGTAGCTGTCGAGGACGGTGCAGATCTCCTGCGGAGAGGGCACGCCATCGCGCGACTTCACGAGGGTGTTCTTATTCTCCTCGCGGATGATGTCCATGCACAGTTCTACGCATTCATCGCAGATGAACACCGTAGGACCCGCGATGAGCTTTCGAACCTCATGCTGGCTCTTGCCGCAGAAAGAGCAGTAGAGCGTGTTCTTCTCTTGAGCCATCGCGTCTCTCGCACCCGTTTGCCGGGAAAGGGGCCGATGAGGAGTGCAACCTCAAAGGCGGGAAAGGTGAAACCGGGGGTCCGCGCACCGCCGAAACCCGGAATCTCCAGGCCAATCACAACACGCTAACGCTCGGCAGATCAAGAATGGATTAACAGAAGTTCAGGCCTAGCCCGGGCGCAAGCGTCCCTATTACCACATAGTTACCGCGACGCCCCAACCCCGGGGAAGTACTTATGCGACCCATTCACCGGAAAGTCTGATCAGTAAGCATGTCCGGAGAATGCCCTAACCCGCATATTTTCAGGGCACCTAGCTCACGGGCCCGAAACGGGGCAGCATGCCGGCTGGCAGACCGGATGAGCCGGATGCCCAGGTTACCGCTCCGATCAGCTGGAGCGGATCAGGCCGACTTTTCTTCCTCGGGCTTCACTTCCACCTCTTCCCGGCTCTGGAGAACCTTGTCGATTAGGCCGAAATCACACGCCTGGTCAGCGGTCATGAAGTAGTCGCGATCCAGCGTTTTCTCAATGAGTTCATACGGCTGCCCCGTATGCTTCACATAGACCTCATTGAGCCGGCGCTTCATTTTGATGATATCTTCAGCATGCCGCTCGATGTCGGAGGCCTGACCCGAAAAGCCGCCCGATGGCTGATGAACCATGATCCGAGCATTCGGGAGGGCGAAGCGCATGTCCTTCGCGCCGGCGCAGAGCAGGAGCGATCCCATCGAGGCGGCCTGACCGATGCATAGTGTCGCCACCGGCGGCTTGATGAACTGCATGGTGTCGTAGATCGCCATTCCCGACGTAACGACGCCGCCCGGGGAATTGATATACATGGAGATTTCCTTCTTGGGGCTCTCAAACTCCAGGAAGAGAAGCTGCATGCAGATCGAGGATGCCATGTGGTCCTCGACCGGTCCGGTAACAAATATGATCCGCTCTTTCAGAAGCCGCGAGGGCAAGTCGTAGCCGCGCTCGCCGCGCGCGGTCTGCTCCACGACCATCGGCCAGAAGGTGTTGGTCAGTGTCGCAATGGGATCGCGCATCGGATCGTCTCTCCTCGTTCATAACGGCTCAGGCGAGTGCCCAGCCCGCCCCTCATATGGGCGCTTTGGGCACAAAAGGGAAGCGGCCGCGGGCGGTTCGAATCGGCGCGGTCGGGCCCGGATATCCGCATTTAACCCTGGGTACCGCAAGGGCTGAACACGCTGTCTCCCCCGGCACTTCCCGAGTTCGCGGGAGGCAGGCCGCATTAGCCCTCGGTTACGGCCTTGACCTGTTCGTAGAGTTCTTCGCGGGTAACCTTCTTCTCGGAAACCTTGGCCTTCTCGATGACCAGATCGACGACCTTGTCCTCGAAGATCGGCGCGCGCAGTTCCTGGAGCGCACCGGGGGTCTTTTCGAAGTACTCGTAGACAAACTTCTCCTGGCCGGGATAGCGGCGGGCTTGTTCCATGAGGGCCAAGCGCATCTCGTCCTGCGTCACCTCCACGAGGTTCTTGGCGCCGATCTCTCCCACAACGAGGCCGAGCCGCACGCGACGTTCGGCAATCGCCTGATATTCCTCTCGCAGATCCTCTTCCGACTTGCCGCGTCCTCGGCTGCCTCGCCCTGCTGCTTACGGGCCTGCTCGACTTGGCGCCAGATGCCCTCGAACTCGCGCTCGACGAGGGACTTGGGAAGTTCGAACGAGTGCAGCGACTCGAGCTTATCTAGGAGTTCGCGCTTCAGCTTTATGCGTGATGCCTTGTCAAACTCACTCTGAATCTGTTTGCGAACGAGATCCTTCAGATTTTCAGCGTTCTCCGCGCCGAATGCCTTTGCAATCTCGTCGTCGAGAACGGCTTCGATGGGCTTTTCGACCTCGGTGACCGTAACGTTGAATACGGCGTCTTTGCCCGCGAGCGTATCCACCGAATAGTCGTCGGGGAAACGGCAGTTGATTTCGCGCGTCTCACCCTTCCCCATGCCGATGATGCCATCCTCGAAGCCCGGGATGAATCCGGCATTGCCGATGACAAGGCTCAAGCCCTCGCCCGAGCCGCCTTCGAATGCCTCACCGTTGATCGTGCCGGCATAGGAGATCGTCACCCGGTCGCCGGTTTCTGCCTTGCGTTCGGGGTCCGCCTCGAAGCTGCCCGCCCGCTTCAGAAGATCGTCGATCGAGTTCTGAAGGGTCGCGTCGTCGACCTCGGCGCTGAGCCGCTCCAGTTCAATCGTCCCGAAGTCTGTGAGCGCGATCTCGGGCACCACCTCGAAGGTCATCGAGTAGGCCAGATCCTTCTTACCCTCGATCACCTGATTGATCTCATCCTGGTCCTCCGAGAGCGAAATCGCCGGCATTTGCGCCGGGCGCTCCTTGCGGTCGCGGATCGCCTTCTCGCTCGTGTCGCGGATCGCGTCCTGCAGGACCTCAGTCATCAGAGAACGGCCGTAGACCTTCTTGATGTGCGCAACGGGCACCTTGCCCTTGCGGAACCCCTTGAGCTGAACGTTGTCTTTTACCTGCTCAAGGCGAGAGGCGAGGCGCTGCTCGATCTCGGCTGCATCGACCACGACCTTGATGGTCCGCTTCAGGCCGTCCTCGTTGGCCTCGATAATCTGCATCGTTCTCTTGCCTTCCAGCCCTAGTGCTTCGTCACGGTTGACTGCTCCTTTTGCAGGAACAGCCGCTCAATTCTTTCGTCCTCGCCTTTGAGGCTCTGGATCGCCGTCTGGTGCGGGCGGAGGGACTTGAACCCCCACGGCCAAGGCCACCAGAACCTAAATCTGGCGTGTCTACCAATTCCACCACGCCCGCAGGACAGCGCCCGCCTCAGACCGCCCTGCGGCGGCCCTAAGAGGCCAATTGGGTCCAAGGCGACATCGCGCGACAGCCTGTCGCGCCGCGCCCTGGACGAGGCGCCCATATACGCCGCAAGACCCGACGAGATCAATCGCGTTGTGGGGTGTGGTGATCCTGGTTTGGCCATCCGGGCCCACGTGCCGCAGTCCCCGGCAAGTTCGTCGCCCCGACCCCTGTCCAGTGCGGTTCCCCACCAAGGGCTGTGCCGCGAAAGCGAAAGCCGGGCTCCCAAAGGGAACCCGGCTTCCAACCGCACCGTATCTGCAAATCGAGAGACAGCCTACTTCATGGCCTCGTAAGCGCAGCAGTCGGACTGGCCAAAGTGATAACGCAGGCCGATTTTGAACTCGTGGGCATCGATGTCGTCGATCTTCACAGCGGGATTGACGAAGCCTGCGGTGTCGACGCGTCCGGACTCGGCCGAACCCATGTCGATGTAGCGATAACCCAGGTCGAGGATGGCACGCTCCGAGATTTGATAGCCAACGCCGGCCATCAGCGACCAGGCGAACGATAGATCGCCATTGCCAGCTATCCGGTTCGTGAGGTTCGGGTTCTCAGTGAAGTAAACTTCGTCCACATCGTGATAGGCCACGCCAATACCGGCGCCGACGTAGGGAACGAAGCCCCCAAAGTTGCCGAAATCCTTATAAGCGTTGAGCATCAGCGTATAGGTCTGGATGCTGGTGTGGAGCGGGTCCCCATAGACCTCAGGCACCGTGCCGTCGGGCTGACCGATGATGGTGCCCGCGTAGAATTCAGGCTCCCCATCGAGCTTGCGGTCGCCCCGGTAGCCGAACATCAGTTCGGCGCGGAAACCGCGCGATCCCGATCCGCAGCCGATACCGCCTTCGGCCAGCCACGTATTCTCGAGGCTCACGTTGTTGAGACGGTCACCTGCGAACACATAGTTGACCTCGTCAGGATCGATGACGCCGTTTCCTAAACCATTGTCGCCGGCAAATTCTTCGTTGAACACCGGCCACTTGACCGAGGGATCACGCGAGAGCGAGTAGCCCACATCACCGCGGAAGTAGCAGGGGCCCACTCCGCCCATCATCATGGGGGCCGCGGCCGGCACATAATTGTCCTTGATCGACCCGCCGAAGTCAGCGGCGTAAGCGGCCGTATTGGCGGACAGAGCCAACGTCAACACGGTGGAGGCCACACCGGCCTTCAGCATGGATGTCATGGTCAGTAACCCTCTTCTTCAGGCGTGCGGCACATCCGCCAGCCTCCATCAGCAGGGCCACATTGCTCCGTACTCGGTTAATTGAGGGTTAATCTGCGTGCGGAATTGATACAATTCCGGGTCGATCATCCATGCGGGTTCCCTTGGCCCACCTCGGCGAGCCGGGCTTCTGGCCGCCGTTTGCCGGCAAACTGGCTCGCCAGCACGTAGAAGAGGGGCGTGAAGATCAGGCCGAAGGCCGTTACGCCGATCATCCCGGAGAACACCGCTGTGCCCAGAGACTGGCGCATCTCCGCTCCGGCTCCCGTGGCAATAACAAGCGGCGCCACGCCCAGAATGAAGGCAAGCGAGGTCATCAGGATGGGCCTCAAGCGGGTGCGGGCCGCCTCCACGGCCGCGTCGAACCGGTTGAGACCCGCCTCCTCCGCCTGCTTGGCAAACTCCACAATCAGGATCGCGTTCTTGGCCGCAAGTCCGACAAGCACGACGAGCCCCACCTCGACAAGAATGTTGCGATCTAGCCCGCGCAGGTTGACGCCGACCATCGCTGCCAAAATGCACATCGGCACGATGAGGATCACCGCCAGTGGCAAAAGCCAGCTCTCATACAGCGCGGCCAGCAGCAGAAACACGAACACCACCGCCAGGACGAACGCAAACGCCGCCGTGCTCCCCGCAAGCTTTTCCTGAAGGGCGATCTCCGTCCATTCGAAACCGAACCCGGAAGGCAGCTTCTCTGAAGCGATCTCTTCGATCGCCTTGATGGCCTCTCCCGACGACATACCCCGGGCCAGCCCCATCTGCACCTCAGCTGCGGGATAAAGATTGTAGCGCGGCACGCGATAGGCACCCGTTGTGTCCTCGAAGGTCGCGACGGAGCCGATCGGCACCATCTCGCCCGACGTCGACCGCGTCTCGAGTGCCGCAACATCCCGAAGCGAGAGCCGAAAAGGATTGTCGGCCTGCGCCGTGACGCGATATGTGCGCCCCAGAATATTGAAGTCGTTGACGAACGCTGACCCCATGTAGACCGACAGAGCCTCGAATACACGAGAGATGGGCACGCCCAGCTGCTCCGCCTTTGTACGGTCGATCTCGGCCCAGATCTGCGGTGTCCGGGTATTGAAGAGGCTGAACGCCTGCGTGACGCCTGGCAGCTGCCCCGCCGGCTGTGCCAGCGCAAAGGCCGCCTTCTCCAGTTCCTTCAGACCACGCCCCGCGCGATCCTGAACGTAGAGCTTCAGACCACCGCCGGTGCCCACGCCCGGCACGGACGGCGGCTCGATGACGAATGCAAAGGCATCCCTGAGCTTCAGCATTTCAGTGCGCAGATCGGTCAGGATCTCGTCCTTGCCGAGACCGGCGGCGAGCCTCTTTTCAAACGGCTCGAGACGAACAAAGAGCACGCCGGCATTGGGTGCATTGGTGAAAGTCGCTCCATCAAAACCGGCAAATCCCACCGCAGCGCTCACTCCAGGGCGCGAGCGCAGGATTTTGGACGCGTCCTGCAACACTTTATCCGTGCGCTCGAGCGTCGATCCCGGCGGTAATTGCAGTGCGGTGATGAAATAAGTGCGATCAAGCTGCGGAATGAGACCCGTCGGCGTACTGGCAAGCCGATCCCAGGTCAGGAATAGTAGGCCCGCGTAGGCTGCGAGCATGACAACTGTCATCCGAACGAGCCGTGCAGTCAGACGGCCGTAGCCGTTGGAGAAAGCGGCAAACATCCGGTTGAAGCCGGCAAAGAACCATCGCACTGGCGCGCCCAACGCATGCAGGAGACCATGACGCTCATCCTGCTGTACCTCATGCGGCTTCAGAAGCAGGGCGGACAGCGCCGGCGAAAGAGTGAGCGAGACCAGCAGCGAGATAGCCGTCGAGGCTGAGATCGTAATCGCGAACTGCTTGTAGAAGGTCCCCTGCAGGCCCGTGATGAAGGCTGTCGGTAGGAACACGCCGATTAGGACGAGCGAGATTGCCAGGAGCGCACCGCCAACCTCGTCCATCGTCTTGTGAGCAGCCTCGTTCGGACTCAGTCCCTGTCTGATGTAGCGCTCCACATTCTCAACCACCACGATGGCGTCATCAACCACGATGCCGATCGCAAGAATGAGACCGAACAGCGAGAGCGTATTGAATGAGATCCCCACAGCGGCCATCACCGCCCACGTCCCGATGATCGAGACTGGAATGGCTACGATCGGAATCACGGCGGCGCGCCAAGTCTGCAGGAACAAGATGACGACGAGCACCACGAGGATCAGCGCTTCGATAAAGGTCACGATCACAGCGTCAATCGAGAATTGGATGAACTCTGTCGGGTTATAGACGATCGAGTAACCCAGGCCCTGCGGGAAAACCTAACTCATTTCGTTCATTGCGCTCTTGACGGCCGCGGCCGTTGCAAGCGCATTCGAACCCGGTCGCTGGAAAATCACGATTGCTGTTGCGACGCTGTCGTCGAGATACGCGTTGACCGTGTAATCCTGAGAGCCGAGTTCTACACGCGCAATGTCGCCGAGCCGCACGACTTGGCCCTCGCCCTCGGTCTTGATGACAATCTCGTTGAACTCGTCCACAGAGGTCAGGCGCCCCAGCGTCTGAACCTGGAGTGTGAAGGCACCGGGTGATGTCGCCGGCGGCTGATTGATGGAGCCCGCAGCGACCTGGAGGTTGGCAGACCGGAGGGCCTGGACCACTTCGCCGGCCGTCAGGTTGCGCGCGGCGACCTTTGCCGGATCGAGCCAGACTCGCATGGAATAATCGCGGGCGCCGAAGATGCGTACATTGCCGACGCCGTCGAGGCGAGCCAGGCGGTCCTGGATATAGAGTGTCGCGTAGTTGGAGATGTACTGCTGGTCCCGGGATCCGTCGGGCGACGTCATATGGACGACCATCATCAGGTCGGGCGAGGCCTTGCGCACGGCGAGCCCCAGGCGGCGCACATCTTCTGGCAGACGCGGTTCTGCCACCGCTACGCGATTCTGAACGAGCACCTGCGCCTGATCAATGTTAGTCCCCGGCTTGAAGACAACGTTGATCGACAAACGCCCGTCGCCTGTCGACTGCGAGACGATATAGAGCATGTTGTCAACGCCGTTGACTTCCTGCTCGATAGGAGCCGCAACCGTCTCCGCGATCGTGGCCGCATTGGCGCCGGGATAGGCCGCAGTGATATTGACGGTAGGCGGGGCGATCTCGGGATATTCGGCAATCGGCATCGCTCGCCCGGCGATGAGGCCGATGATTGTCACGAGCACCGACAGCACCGTCGCGAAAATAGGACGGTCGATGAAGAAATGCGGAAAGCGCATGCGACATTATCCTGTGACGCGAGATCTTGGTGCTGGCATAGGGCCGCCAGCGCGGGTTAGTTCGCCATCTTCTGGTTCGAGACCATCTTGATCTCACCCTCCTCGGGCGTGATCTTCGCACCTGGGCGCACCATCGGGTTGGCAATCCCGTCGATCACCACCCGGTCGGTCTTGGCAAGACCCGCGATGATGGCTCTCAACCCACCCTCGAGGGGGCCAAGCGTGACCGGCACGCCACTGATCACGCCGTCGTTGCCGGCAACAAACACGATCTTGCGTGCCTGATCCGAAACGATGGCTGAATCGGGAACGAGCAGGGCATCAATCTCACCGCCGAAAAGCTGCACGCGCGCGAACAGGCCGGGTTGCAGAATTCCATTTTCGTTGGGAACGACAGCTCGTGCCCGCAACGTCCCCGAACGGGGATTGAGCGCGTTGTCGAGGAAGTCGAGCTTGCCATCGTGATTGAATTCGGTCTCGTCCGCGAGGCGAATGCGCACCGGGTTGCGGGCCGCCTGCGAGGAGGAGCGCTGTCCCGCCTCGTTGAGACGCTCATAATGCAGGTAATCCGCCTCCGAGATATCGAACAGGAAGTGGATGGGATCTATGGTCACGATTGTTGCAAGCAAGGTCGTAGTGCCCGAGCCGCCGTTGACGAGATTTCCCGCGTCCACCTTGCGGTCCGAAATACGCCCGTCGATGGGAGCCACGACATGCGTCCATTCCAAATTGAGTTCGGCCTGCTTCAGAGCGGCCTCCGCCACCGTCTGCCCGGCCCGGAAGACGGACAGATTGGCGGCGCGCTGATCCAGTTCGCGTTCGGTGAGCGCACCCGTTTTTACAAGCGGACGGGCACGCTCCACCTCGGTGACCGCAAGATCCACCTGCGCCCGGGATCGGGCCAGATCGGCCTTGGCGCTCTCCACGGCCAGTTCGAAAGGCCGCGGATCGATGGTGAAGAGCAATTGTCCCGCCTTCACGATTTCGCCGTCCGTAAAATGCAGCTTGTTGACGAAGCCGGAAACCCTGGGGCGTACCTCTACCGTCTGGACCGCTTCGAACCGGCCCGAATACTCGTCCCAGAGTGTGATGCGCTTCGCCAGCGGCTTGGCTACGGTCACGGCGGGAGGTGGTGGGGCGCCTGGCGAAGCATCTGCCCGAACCGTCTCTGAGAGGGGCATGCCAAGCGCAGCCATTACGACCGAAGCCGCAAGTCCAGACGCCCACCGCCACCTCAGTGCAGCGCACAGATAAGTCATTGATTTCTCCTTCGGAGCGGCATGGGGCTCCACCGGACGCACGAAGTCAAGATTACTTCAGGATGTCCCGCCCGTGACACCATCACCCAGCCCTCCTTGTTGCCGCATGGCCCGCAGATCCCTCACCTGCCGCTGGAAACGCCACAAATTCCCTGTTAGCTGAGCGCATCATCATGACATCTCGATCTCAACCCTCCATCGGCACAGCAAACACATGACTTTGAGGCTTACACGCCGGCAACTGATGCGGGCCATGCTCGCAGGCGCAGCAGCTTCATTGAGTGGGGTCGCAGAACGTCGCGCATGGGCGGACCCGGCAAGTCCTCGTCTAGGACCCGTCCAGCCCTTTTCGTTTGACTGGCTCACCGACCGCGCCGCCGCCTCCGCTCGTGCTCCCTATGCACCGGCCCCTATCGTGATGGGCGACACACTTGAACTCATCGACTACGACGCTTATCAAAAGATCCGCTTTCGTCGTGACCGCACCGTCTTTGCAGATCGCGATCGGCGATATCCTGTCCAGCTCTTCCACATGGGCAAGGGCTTCAAGGAGCCCGTCCACATCCACCTCGTCAGCAACGGCGAGGCGCGCGAAGTCCTCTCCACTCCCGATCTATTCGATATTCCGGGCGAACATCCCGCGCGCCGCCTGCCCGAAGGTCTGGGCTTTGCTGGCTTTCGCGTCATGGCGAAAAATCTCAATACGGACTGGCTGGCATTTCTTGGAGCCTCTTACTTCCGCACGTCCGGACCCTTCGACCAATATGGCCTCTCCGCCCGCGGTCTCGCCATCGATACGGGCCTGCCGACGCCGGAGGAGTTTCCCCGCTTCAGCGAATTCTATCTGTCTGCCCGCCCGCGAGGCCCCCTCGTCATACATGCGCTGCTCGACAGTCCAAGTGTTTCGGGAGCCTATCGCTTCGGCATCGACCGCCAGACGAATGCCAATGGCGTCCATCGCACCGTGATGGAGATAGAAGCCCGGCTCTTTGCACGCCGCGACATAACCCGACTGGGCATCGCGCCGTTCTCCTCCATGTTTTGGTATGGCGAGGGGAGCCGGAAGCAAGCCGCCGATTGGCGTCCAGAGATCCATGATAGCGACGGCCTCGCACTTCATCTAGGCAACGGCGAGCGCGTCTGGCGCCCGCTGAATAATCCGCCGACAGTCATGACGAATGCATTCGCCGACCGGGATCCGAAAGGCTTCGGGCTCCTGCAGCGCGACCGCAATTTCGGGCATTACCTCGACGACGGCGTCTTCTACGAAAGGCGCGCATCCACCTGGGTCGAGCCACTCGATCCGTGGGGCGACGGCGCCGTCCATCTGCTCGAGATTCCGACAGACGACGAGATCCACGACAACATTGCCGCTTACTGGTGCCCTTCAGGCGTCTTCCAGGCAGGCGAGAGCCGCACCTATCGCTACCGCCTCTCCTGGCTCGACGAGATCGCCTTCCCCGAGTCTCTCGCGCGCGCTGTCGGCACATGGACGGGTCTTGGCGGGCGGCCAGGTCAGAAGCGCCCAGAAGGCGTGCGAAAATTCGTCATCGATTTTGAGGGGACGGCCTTCAACGGCCTCACGCGCGACGACGGTGTGGAACTGGTCGTGACGCCCTCTCGCGGAACGCTTGGGATTGCCTACAATCACCCCGTCGTCGGGCAACGAGGGCGCTGGCGAGCCGTGTTCGATCTGGACGTGGACGACGGGACCAAGCCTGTCGATATCCGCGCCTACCTGCGCCACAAGGGCAAGCCGCTCACCGAGACCTGGATTTCCCAGTTTTTCGCGGGAAAGTAGGCGCGGCTGGCATGAGAGGACACGCTACTTGGCCGGACCCATTTCCAAGGGCAATCCGTTCTCGCGCCCCCACTCTGCCCAGGAACCATCATAGACGGGCGCGTTGGTCTGCCCGATGACCGCCAGCGCATAAGACAGCATGGCCGCCGTAACGCCCGATCCGCAGGTCGTGACAACGGGCTTCGCCGGATCAATGCCCGCATCCTTGAAGATTGCAATCAGCTCTTCGCGCGATTTCAGCGTCCCATCCTCGTTGAGGATCTTCGCCGATGGTACGTTGCGCGAGCCAGGAATATGCCCAGGGCGCAAACCCGGACGCGGCTCCGGCACGCTCCCCTCGAAGCGGCCAGCCGGGCGGGCGTCCACAATCTGCATGTTTCCGTCGGCCACATAACGCCTCATGTCGTCGATATCACGCACGAGGTCGTTGTCTTTGAGCGGTGTGAAATGTCGCGCCGTACGTGGGACCGGACGCCCGTCCTCCAGCGGTCGGCCCTCGGCCTTCCACTTGCGCAAGCCGCCGTTGAGAACGGCCACGTCCTTGTGCCCCATGGCCCGGAACGTCCACCAAACGCGGGCAGCGGAGAAAAGGCCGAAGGTGTCATAGACGACGATGCGCATGCCGTCGCCAATACCCATTTTCTTCATGCGCGATGCAAACTTGACCTGCGAGGGTAGCATATGCGGCAGATCGGAGTTTTCATCGACCAGATCGTCTATGTCGAAGAAGATGGCCCCAGGAATGTGCTCGTCGAGGTACTCGTCCTTCGCGTTGCGGCCCGAATCGGGCAGGTGCCAGGAGCCGTCGAGCACCACGAGGCCCGGTGTGCCAAGGTGCTGGGCAAGCCAGTCCGTTTCCACGATCCAGTTCTTGGCGCTATCCGGCACGTCCCATTCTCCTGGCAGTGTGAGTCCAAAGGACGCGGACCCCCGCGTCCTCACCCCAAATTGGGGTCCGGCGCGCACAAACCAAGAGGCCGCACGGCCGTATTCCGTCAAACGCACAACCGAGTGGTGAGCCGGGAGGGGATCGAACCCTCGACCCCATGATTAAAAGTCACGTGCTCTACCGCTGAGCTACCGGCCCACTCGACGGGTGCTTGTAAGGGGGGCCGGGTTAGGGGTCAAGGCGACCTGCCAACACTCTTTTTAGGTTCTGCGCGTGTGCCGCCGCGGGCGGCCAGACCCAGCTTGCTCCGCCCGCAAGCCCCAGCCCCCTGCGCGGCAGCGGGCTTCCAGCACAAAATGCCCCCTCACCTGCTGCCGAAGGTTCAGCTATGAAAGGCCCGTCGGGACGGCTTGTGCGTGTCCATGACCCTGGATGCCCGCAGAGGCCCCGCACACGCTTGACCATGCAAACGACATCAGATCCGAAGGCAGAGCGCCTTCGCTCGGACGCGCCCAGCGACCGCCCGCGCGCGATCGCGCTGATGATCCTGGCCATCACGCTCTTCTCGGCCCTAGACACCTCGGCCAAATATCTGGGAAGCACGTATGGGCTTCCGGTCACCCAGATTGCCTGGTCGCGCTTCCTGGGACAGTTCGTGCTGCTGATGCTGCTCGTGCCGCTCTTCGGCTCGCTGTCGCTGGCGCAACTCTTCCGGACGTCCCACCTGAAATTGCAGCTCGTCCGCTCAGTGCTGATGGCCGCAACAACGGTCCTTAATTTCCTGGCACTGCAGCATCTCCGGTTAGACCAGACAATTACGATTGTCTTTCTGGCTCCCCTCGTCGTCGCCCTCCTCGCCGGACCACTGCTCGGCGAGTGGGTTGGCTGGCGTCGTCTCCTCGCGATCGCGGTCGGTTTTTCAGGCATCGTCGTGGCCCTTAATCCCGCCATGGGCAGCGTACACCCGGCCGTCCTCTATTCCTTCGCCGCAATGCTCGCCTACGCGCTCTTCATGCTGCTCACGCGCTATATGGCCGCCTTCGACCCGCCGATGGTCACATTGTTCTATTCCATGTTCGTGGGCACGTTCTTCGGCGCGCCGTTCGCCTACGCCACCTGGGTGACGCCACCGGACGCCCAGGCCTGGATCATGCTGGCAAGCCTCGGCGTCTTGGGCGGGCTAGGCCACTGGCTTTTCCTGCACGCCTACCGCCTTGCCCCAGCCTCGGCCGTGGCACCCTTTCTCTACTTCCAACTCCTGTCGATGATCGGCTTCGGCTACGTCGTGTTCGACCAACTGCCGGATCTCAACACACTTGCAGGCGCGGCCGTCGTCGTTGCGTCCGGCATATATCTGTTTCACCGCGAGCGTTTGACGGCCCGCGGAGCGTCGACCTCGGCATAGGAAAGGCTCTTTAAACTCAGTGCATTGACGTCGTAAGGATGCAGACTCTCTGACGTAAGACAGAAAAAACTGTCACTTCGTCCTTACACTTTTGGTTGCCCTAGGACACCGTTCAGGGCAAAGTCCGCCGCGACAACTTGGCACGCGGTCGACTGCTTGCCCCGCCGGGGCCCGGACCTTCGCCGATACGGAGGGGCTCGTATGCAGCAGCCCGAACATCACGACCACCACAGACAAGGGGCCAGCACCGACGAATGGGCGCGGCGCCTGACGATCGTGCTCGGCGCGCCGCTCGCCCTCATTCTTTCGGCGCTCGCACTGCTCCAGTTCCTCTGATCCGAACAACGTCTCAGCACTTCGGGGCGGCCCCCACGAGTTGCATCTTCGTCTCTGCCGCCCAGTTCTCGAACCGGCCTTCGGCTATGGCGTGACGCATCGCGGCCATCAGGTCCTGGTAGAAGCAGGTGTTGATCCACGACAGGATCATGGCGCCGAGGTATTCGCCCGACTTCACGAGGTGATGGAGATAGGCCCGCGAATAATCGCGTGCGGCTGGACAGCTGCTTTTCGGATCGAGCGGCGCAGGGTCCTCGGCATGCCGGGCGTTGTGCAGGTTGATGCGGCCCTCCCACGTGAAGGCCGTACCGTGGCGTCCGTTCCGAGTCGGCATCACGCAGTCGAACATGTCGATGCCGCGCCGCACGCTTTCGATCAGATCCTGCGGCGTGCCTACGCCCATCAGATAGCGTGGTCTATCCGAAGGCAGATGCGGCAGCACCTCTTCCAGAGTGGCGACCATTGCATCGTGGCCTTCGCCGACGGCAAGGCCGCCCACCGCGTAGCCGGGGAAATCCATTTCCACGAGAGCCTTTGCGGAATATTGGCGCAACTCCTTGTCGATCCCGCCCTGAACGATGGCAAACAGAGCCTGTCCAGGCTTTGCCCCGCCGAGCACCAACTGCTGCTCGAAGGCACGCTTTGACCGCTCCGCCCAGCGCAGCGAGAGTTCCATCGCCCGCTGAACCTCCTTGCGATCGGCGGGCAACTCGATGCACTCGTCGAACTGCATCTGTATATCCGAGCCGAGCAGGCACTGGATCTCGATGGAGCGCTCCGGGCTCAGCATGTGCCTGGAACCGTCGATGTGCGACTGGAATTGCGCACCCTCCTCCGTGATCTTGCGGATGGTGGCAAGGCTCATCACCTGAAAGCCCCCGGAGTCGGTCAGTATGGGACCGTCCCAACGCATGAACTTGTGCAAGCCGCCCAGCCGCGCGATGCGTTCCGCACCCGGCCGCAGCATCAAGTGATAAGTGTTGCCGAGGATGATATCGGCGCCGGCCTCTCGCACCTGTTCGGGATAGAGCGCCTTGACGGTCGCGACCGTGCCGACCGGCATGAAGGCGGGCGTGCGGATGGTCCCGCGGGGCGTAGCGATCTCGCCGAGCCGCGCGTTCCCATCCTGTTTCAAGAGGCGATAGCCGAAAATTCCGGTTTCTTGGTCCATGGCGCCGCCTCTAGCGCGTTTCTGCGGCCGGGAACAGCAGACACGCATCCCCGTAGGAATAGAACCGGTATCCGGAGCGAATGGCATGGGCATAGGCATCCCGCATGGTGTCTAGTCCAGACAGGGCCGATACCAACATGAACAGCGTGGAGCGCGGCAGGTGGAAGTTCGTCATCAGAGCATCGACGGCCTTCCAGCGGTAGCCGGGCGTGATGAAAATCGAGGTCTCCCCCGACCAGGCCTGGAGGGTTCCGTCCTCGCGCGCCGCACTTTCAAGCGTCCGCAGTGCGGTCGTGCCGACGGCCACGACCCGACCACCCTGCGCGCGTACTGCGTTCAGGGCCTTGGCCGTCTCCGCAGAGATCTCGCCCCACTCGGAATGCATCTGATGGCCGGACGTATCCTCCGCCTTCACGGGCAGGAACGTGCCAGCACCGACATGCAGCGTGACCAGATGGCGGGAGAGACCGCGGTTATCGATCTTCTCCATCAGGCGCGGCGTGAAGTGCAGACCCGCCGTGGGAGCCGCGACTGCACCGTCGCGGGCGGCGAACATGGTCTGATAGCTCTTCCGGTCCGTTTCGTCGGGCGGACGCTTGAGAGCGATATAGGGTGGCAGAGGCATTTCGCCGATGGCGGCGATCGCCTCGTCGAGCGCTGAGCCTGCAAGATCGAAGGAGAGTTCCACTTCGCCTCCCTCGAACTTGGCTGCCACCGTCGCATCGAGCGCAACCCTGGCGCCGCTCGCGCTCATGCGCCCGAATCGGACGAGATCGCCCGGCTCCAACCGCTTGGCCGGGCGCGCGAACGCCCGCCAGCGCCCGGCATCAACCCGCTTGATGAGATTGAACGCCACCTTTGCGGCCGTCGGCCCGCGCAGGCGCACGCCTTCGAGTGCCGCGGGTATGACGCGCGTATCGTTGAACACGAGCGCATCGCCGGCCTGAAGCAGATCCGGAAGGTCGAGCACGCCGCGATCGAGAAACAGCCCTTTGGCCGCGTTGACTACGAGCAGCCGTGCACTGTCCCGCGGGTTCGCGGGATGCAACGCGATGCGGTCTTCCGGCAACTCGAAATCGAACAGGTCTGTCCGCATACCCTGGCTTTCGCTCTAGCTGTGGCTAGCTACGCCACCAGTCGATCGAGGCCGCGACCGCCACAAGGATCCAGGCGAATATGGTGAGACTGCCCCCGATCGGCGCGGCCATGGGAAAGAGCTGGCCGATCTCGAAGCCCTTCAACGCGATATCGCCCGAAAATAGGGCCACGCCGAGAAGCATGACGCGGGCCGCAACGCGCCACCATCCGGGCGCATTAGCCGAGCGCGCGGCCCACGCCGAGATCGCGAGGACAGCCACCGCATGCACCATCGCCATCTGCGCCGCACTCGCCATGGCGGGCGTCGGCACCCGGTGTGCTGCCACGGCAGCGAGTGCCACTCCCGCAGCCCCCAGCAAGCCCGCAGCCGCGGCCAGTCCCAGATCGGCACGTGGCGTGTCGTCGAAGCGGCTCATCCCTTGCAGCTCCCGGCCTCAAAGACCTCGATGATCGCTCTTCCTGCGTCTCACGCCGCGTCGGCGGCGACGCGGACGGTGATCATCTTGTCCGGGTTGCGCGGGGGCTCGCCGCGCGCCAGCTTGTCGACCGCTTCCATCCCCTCGATGACCTTGCCCCAGACGGTGTATTGCCGGTCGAGGAACGTGGCGTCGCCGAAGCAAATGAAGAACTGGCTGTTGGCCGAGTTGGGATCCGATGCGCGCGCCATCGAACACACGCCACGCATGTGTGGCTCGTTATTGAATTCCGCCGGCAGGTTCCCATGCTTCGACCCGCCAGTGCCGCGTCCATGAGGACAGCCCGTCTGTGCCATGAAGCCGTCGATTACCCGGTGGAACACGATCCCGTCATAGAACTTCTCCCGAGCGAGTTGCTTGATGCGCGCAACGTGCTGGGGCGCCAGGTCGGGCCTCAGTTCGATGGTCACCGTGCCCTGGCTCGTCTCGATGATGAGGGTATTTTCGGGATCTTTGATGTCGGCCATGTCGCGGCTGTCTCCGTGTTCGGGTATGTCAAAACGTGATTGGCGAATGCTCTGGCGGGCGGGGCTAAGTCGCATTCGATGCGATATAGGCCTTTACGATCTTATCCGGATTGGAAGGCGGTTCGCCCTTGGCGATCTTGTCCACGGCAGGCATGCCGTCGATCACCTGGCCCCACACCGTGTATTGCCCATTGAGGTTCGGCGCATGGGTGAAGCAAATGAAGAACTGGCTGTTGGCTGAGTTGGGGCTTGACGAACGCGCCGCGCCCACCGTGCCGCGCTCGAATGGCGTGGGGGTGAACTCGGCCGGCAGATCCGGATATTTTGATCCGCCCATGCCGGTGCCGGTGGGGTCGCCCGTCTGGGCCATGAAGCCCGCAATGACGCGATGGAAGATGAGTCCGTTATAGAAGCCTTCATTGGCGAGTTGCTTGACGCGCGCAACGTGCTGCGGCGCCAGATCCGGCCGCAGCTTGATCTTCACGGTTCCGGTCGTCAGTTCGAGGACAAGTGTGTTCTCAGCGTCGCTCCCGGCCGCCGGAGCGGGTGCTCCGCCGCCACCTGGTGCCGTGATCTCCGTCGTCGTGGAGTTGCCGCAGCCGGCGAGACCGAAGGCGAGAAGCGCCATCGAAAAGAAAGTGGTGAGACGCATGGGGCGCTTCCGTCCTTGCTTTTTTCTATTCCGCTTAGGTGACTGGGCAGGTCAATCTTATGAACGGCCCAGCGTTGCGTGGCGCCGTTATGGCGGCTCGGCGGGGCCGAGGCAAGAGCATGTGGCTCGGCGGCCAACCGCGCCGGCCGGCGCCGTCAGACCGTTGACGAGGGGTGGGAGCGGGATCCCCGGGCCCGTCCGCCCGCGGGCGCCTCGGCCTTCCCACCTTCAGGCTGTGGACCCGGCGGCTGAAGCCGGCGCGGCAAGTCCTGCACGACCCCAGCAGGCGAAACTTCGACGCCCTCGGCCAACAGGCGCTGCCTCTGCTCGGCGGCGCGCGCATGCCGTCCAATGGCCCCGCCGCCGGCAACCACGCGATGCCATGGCACGGTGGTCCGTTCCGTGTCGGTCAGACGATCGAGCATGTGCTGCAATGCGCGAACAGACAGGCCCGTCGCCTCGGAAAGCCGGTCGAACGTCGTGACCTGGCCCGGGACCAAGGCACTGATCAGGCCAAAGACCCCAGACCGTTGCCGCGGATCAAGCGATCCCGGCATGGTCAGCTCTCCTTGCGTGCCGCTTTGGCCGCGAGACGCTTGGCCACCGCCTTGGAGACGAACGGGGCCGCATCGCCCCCCATCAGCGCGACGGCGCGCACCAGGTTTGCCGCGATATGGCGTACGTTCGGAGACGCGGCCACAAACACGGTTTCGACGCCGGGCGCCATTTCGCCGTTCATGCCCGCCATCTGCATTTCATAGTCGAAATCCGTGCCGTCCCGCAGCCCCCGGAAGATGATGCGCGCGTCATGCGCCCGGGCCGCGTCCACCGCCAGGCCCTGGAACGTCACGATCGAAATCTTTGTCCCGGTGGTCTTGGCTATCGCCAGCGTCTCGGCCTCCAGCATCTCCACCCGCTCACCCGCCGTGAACAGGGGAGCCTTGCCGGGATTGGTCCCGATGCCGATGACGAGGCCGTCCACCAGCCGGCAGGCCCGCGCAATAACGTCGGTATGCCCGTGGGTGACTGGGTCGAAGGAGCCCGAATAGAAGCCGATGCGCGTCATGGCGAGCATCTAGCCCGGAGCCATGCCGCGCCGCAAGGCCGGCCCGTGCGCCAGAGTGAACAAATGAAAAGAGCCCGCCGGGCGGGCGGGCTCTTCTCTGAGAGAGAGGTACGGTTATCAGGCTTACTTCATCGGAACCGCTTCGGCGGTGCGGCTGCCGAAGATGTCCGAGAGGTTGAAGCGGTAGCCGAGGCCGACCGAGAAGATCCAGGGGTCCAGGTCGATTCAAAGTCGGCAATCGCCGCACCACGAACGTTCACGTCGTGATCGATCCAGGTCTTCTTGACGTCGGCATTCAAATACCAGCCCTGACCGATCTCCACATCAACGCCAGCTTGCAGCGTGAAACCCAGAGCGTCGTCGATCTCCAGCGTTCCACCTAGTTTGGACGATCTCGTCGAAGGGAGCGATGTACTGAACGCCAGCGCCAACATAAGGCTTGAATCCGCCCATGTTGTCGAAATGGTACTGTAGCGTCAGCGCCGGCGGGAAAATCCAGAAGTCGGCGACGTCGCCTACGCCGGCCAACTCTGCCTGATGCTTGGCAAAGCAGCAGAAGAGTTCCACGGCCACGTTCTTCGTGAAGAAGTAGGACAGCGTCAGGGTCGGAATGACCTCTGTGCTGACGTCCAGGCCGGGAAGAGTGCTGTCCACATCAGGGTTCACGACCGTCCCCTGAACGCGAACCATGAAGTCCCCGCTGTAGTCGCCGGCAGAGGCTGGAACGGCTGTTCCTGCAAAGACGACCGCCATGGCCAATCCGGCCGCCCACGCTTTGATACCCATCCCAGTCTTGATCATGTGTCAGTCCCCTATCAAACGGCTCGGCGGCAAACGTCTCCCCACCAGCGGGCCATTCCTGAGACCTATCCATACGTCTGCGCAAAGATTCTCCCAGCACCGCCTTCGCCCAACCTCTGACGCATATCAGCAACTTGCGGTCCGGCACCGCAGTGTTGCAGCAGGGATACGCAAAGTTTGACGTCGGTCAATTTGACGTGCGTCAGATCCTGCAGTGCGACCAAAGGAGGGGCCGCCTTGGTGCCGCACCTCAAGCAGACATTGATGTTTGTCAATGCTCCACCCCGGCGAAGCGCAGACCGTGATCCCGACACCAGCGGGGCGTTGAGCCCCCGATTCGGGATTACCCCATGACCCTCAAAGACCGAGAAAAGCCATTGGCTGCCTCCAGATCGTCTGCGGCCACACCTGCCGCGCGCACCGCCGGCGGCTTCCTCGCCCGCCTCAATCCCCAGCAGGTTCAGGCAACCTCGCTCAAGCTGCGCCAGCGCCAGCGGATCGCACTCGCACCGGCCCAGGACGACCTGTTGTTTGCCGTGCAGTCGGGCATCATGGTCGCCAGGGCAGAGATGGCACATAGCGACGCCCGCTTCCTCGGCCTCTATTTTCCCGGCGACGTGATCGCACCAGCCGCCGTGCCCTGCTTCTCCGAGCGCGCGCTCACAGCCGCTGTCCCCTCAGATGTTCTGCGTTTCAAGAGCAAGGCCCTCGCCCGGGCGATGAGCGAGGATGCCGACCTTCTGATGGCCTACGAACGCCAGCGCGACCGCCAACTGGCACGCACCTCCGTACATGCAAGCGCGCTTGCCACCCTGGAAGGGCCGCAGCGGCTGGCCGCCTTCCTGATTGAGATGGCCCTTGAACTCGGGATTCCATCCGGTCCCACAGTGGCGATCGAATTGCCGATCTCGCGAACGGAGATTGCTCAATATCTGGCGCTCAACGCCGATACGTTGTCGCGTCTCATGTCGCGGTTCAAGGCCGACGGCTACATCAGCCAGAAGAGCCGGCACCAGATCACGCTGCGCGACTGGCGCGCGATTGCGGATCTGTGCCCAATCACCCCGGCGCTCTTGGCTCTGGACCGCAACCGGCCATCGCCCCTCTCATGAGCCGCTAATTCGAGCGATGTGAGCCTGAAAGGCAGGCCCCTCACTCTTCGGCGGCTTCCTCCAACTCCTCTGAGTCATCGCCGGGCTCCGACAGGCCCTCCACCGACACGACACGTTCGTCTGCGTCGGTCTTGAAAATCCGCACGCCCTGCGTGTTTCGGCCGGCAATCCGCACATCGAAGACCGGGCAGCGAATGAGCTGTCCGCCATCCGTGACAAGCATGATCTGGTCGCTGTCTTCGACCGGGAACGATGCAACGAGGTTGCCGTTGCGTTCATTGACGACCATGGCCACGATGCCCTTGCCGCCGCGTCCGCTGGTGCGGAACTCGTAAGACGAGGTCCGCTTGCCAAAGCCGCGTTCGGAAACCGTCAGCACGAACTGCTCGCGCGCGCCCAGTTCCGCATAGCGCTCGGGCGTCAGCTCGGCACTCTCCTCAGAACCCTCCTCGGCGTCCGTTTCCACAGCCGCCGTTTCGCCCTCCTCGTCGCCGGTCGCACGGCGCATCGCCGCAGCCTGCTTCAGATAGGCACTCCGCTCGGCCGGGGAGGCGTCGACGTGATTGAGGATCGCCATGGAGATGACCTCGTCGCTCTCCTCCATGCGGATGCCGCGCACGCCGTCCGAGTCACGTCCCTTGAAGAGGCGCACCTCGTCACCAATCAGGAACCGGATGCACTGTCCCTGCGCAGTGGTCAGCAGCACATCGTCCTCGGGCCGCGCAATGGCGACCGACACGATCCGATCGCCCTCGTCCAGCTTCATGGCAATTTTGCCATTTCTGTTGATGTTCTCGAAGTCGGAAAGCGCATTGCGGCGCACGTTGCCCGAGCGCGTCGCAAAGACGAGTTCCAGCGTGCCCCAGGTGCTGTCGTCCTCCGGCAGCGGCAGGATGGAGGTGATGATCTCGCCCTCCTCCAGCGGCAGCAGATTGACCAACGCCTTGCCCAGCGACTGGGGCGTGGCAGCCGGCAACCGCCAGACCTTCATGCGGTAGCACATGCCGCGGGAGGAGAAGAACAGTACGGGCGTGTGCGTGCAGGTCACGAACATCTGCGTGACGAAATCTTCCTCCCGTGTCGCCATCCCTGAGCGGCCCTTGCCGCCGCGGCGCTGCGCCCTGTAGGTGGAGAGTGGCACGCGCTTGATGTAGCCCTTGTGGCTGACCGTGACGACGACGTCCTCGCGCTGGATGAGGTCCTCGTCGTCGACCTCGCCCTCGATGTCCATGATTTCGGTTTTGCGCGGGGTCGCGAACTGCGTCTTGATGTCGGTGAGTTCGGTGCGGATGATCTCGAAGATACGCGCTCGGGACGACAGAATATCGAGGTAGTCGCGGATTTCACTCGCCAGTTTCTTCAACTCATCCGAGATCTCGTCGCGGCCCAGCGCCGTCAGGCGGGCAAGACGCAACTCCAGGATAGCCTTCGCCTGCTCTTCAGAGAGCCGGTAGGTGCCGTCTTCGGCCATCCGATGGCGTGGATCGGCGATGAGCTCGATCAGTGGCGCCATGTCCTTGGCCGGCCAGTCGCGCATCATCAGTTGCTCTTTGGCTTCCGCAGGCGACGGTGCGAAGCGGATGAGCTTGATGACCTCGTCGATATTGGCGACCGCGATTGCAAGTCCGACGAGCACGTGGGCCCGCTCGCGGGCCTTGTTGAGCAGGTACTTCGTGCGGCGCGTCACGACTTCCTGGCGGAAGGCCGTGAAGGCGTCGATCATATCCTTCAAGTTCAATTGCTCGGGCCGGCCGCCGTTGAGCGCGATCATATTGGCGCCGAACGTCGTCTGCAGGTCGGAGTAGCGCCAGAGCTGGTTCAGTACGACGTCCGCAATCGCATCGCGCTTCAGCTCGATGACAATGCGCATGCCCTCGCGGTTCGATTCGTCCCACAGGTCCGAGATGCCCTCGATCCGCTTGTCGCGAACCAGATCGGCAATCTTCTCTATCAAAGTCTTCTTGTTGACCTGATAGGGAATGGCAGTCACGACGAGCGCCTCGCGATCCTTGCGGATATTCTCCGTGTGGACCTTGGCGCGCATGATGATGGAGCCGCGCCCCTTGTGATAGGCGGAGAGAATGCCACCACGGCCGAGGATCAGGCCGCCCGTAGGGAAGTCGGGGCCCGGCAGTATCTGGCACAACTCGTCGATGGTAATCTCGGGATTATCGAGATTGGCAAGGCACGCATCAATCACTTCGCCGAGATTATGCGGCGGGATGTTGGTCGCCATGCCGACTGCAATTCCGCCCGCTCCGTTGACAAGCAGATTGGGGAATTTCGCCGGTAGCACGGAGGGCTCAAGCAGGCGGTCGTCGTAGTTCGCCTTGAAGTCGACCGTATCCTTGTCGAGATCGTCCAGAAGCATCATTGCCGCCTTGGTCAGGCGGCTTTCCGTGTAACGTTCTGCGGCAGGTGGATCCCCGTCGATGGAGCCGAAGTTCCCCTGACCGTCAACGAGTGGAACGCGCATGGAAAAATCCTGCGCGAGACGCACAAGCGCGTCATAGATGGCGAGGTTACCGTGCGGATGGTAGTCGCCCATCACCTCGCCGACGACCTTCGCCGACTTAATGTGCTTCTTCGTCGGTTCCAGGCCGAGCTGGTTCATGGCGTAGAGGATGCGCCGGTGCACGGGCTTCAACCCATCGCGCACATCAGGGAGCGCACGGCTGATGATGACGCTCATGGCGTACTCGAGGTACGAGCGCTTCATCTCGTCGATGATCTGCACCGGACGGATGTCGCTCGGGCCTTCCGAGCCGGGGATGTCGTCGCGATCGTCTGCCAAAGGAAGGGGTCCTCGCGCGCCAAAAGGGCAGCGCAGCGGGCCGCCCTCAAAATTTAGAAGATGTGCCTCGTGTCCTAGCCCGCGGCGCCTCGACGGGCAACCGCGCCCATCGCCGCCATCCCGGTTCTCCCCAGATTAATACCGCAGTATCATGCGTTTAGCATTTGCCGGCACAGGCGATATCTCAGTTCTCAAACTGTGACTTGCTATCGACACAGTCCGCACCTAAGTCAACGACTATCGTCGGAGGCCGTTCCAGGCCTCAGTCCGCAGACGAGGCGCGCTCGCTCGAGAGCGCCGCCGGTTCCAAAGGGTTATACATCATGAAAAAGCTTATATGCAGCGCAGTTGCGCTCGCCGCTCTTGCTTCGACCGCCATCGCTCCTGCCGCAGTGGCGGAAGACGCGCTGCCGCAAGGCGTCTTCATTACCAAGCAGACGGCCGAGGAATACCTTGCCAAAGATCACCTGATTGGCATGAAGGTGAAGGGGCCTGACGGCAAGATCGTCGGCGACATCGAGGACCTTATCGTGTCGGACGGCAATACCGTCGTAGGCATTGTGATGGGCACGGGCGGCTTCCTCGGCATGGGCGAGAAGAAGGTGGGCGTCAGCCTGTCGGCCCTGAAGTTCGAGGAATCGAACGGAGTCTTCTCCGTGTCGTTGCCCGAAGCGACGACCGAGAACCTCGCCGCGGTTGAGCCCTACGAGCGCGCGCAGCCCAAGAAGTCCCTGCTCGAGCGCGCCAAGGAGAAGGCGGTTGAGTTGAAGGACAAGACCACCGCAACCACCCAGGACGCTGTCGAAAAGGCAAAGCCTGCGCTCGAGGAGGCCAAGCAGAAGGCCCAGGAAGCGTATGAGAAGGCGAAGGAGGCCGCCACGCCGGCATACGAAAAGGCTAAGGAGGCCGTGCAGGGTGCTGTGGATGCTGCCAAGCCTGCGGAGACCCCGGCCCCGGAAACCCCCGCCGCTCCGGCCGCCCCCGCCACGCCCTGATCGCATAGCGCAGCGATCGAGCAGATGTTGATCGGCTGACGCGACGCGCAAAAGCAAGAGCCCCGCTGCAGAGATGCAGCGGGGCTTTTTGCGTCGTGGGCGAAGCGGATCTATTAAAACGGGATCTCGTCGTCGAGCGCCTTGTCGAAGGACTTCGAGCCGCCCTTCGAGGAACCGCCGCGCTTGGGCGCGCTGTCGGAGTACCCGCCGGAAGAATACCCGCTCGACGAGCCGTAGCCGGCATCTCCGCCATACTCGACCTGACCGCCCTCGGCCATACCGGCGCCTGCGCTCTGACGGCCGCCGTCCAGCATCGTCAGCGAGCCGTTGAAGCCCTGCAGAACGACCTCGGTGGAGTACTTCTCAACGCCCGACTGGTCGGTCCACTTGCGCGTTTGAAGCGCGCCTTCGACGTAAAGTTTGGAACCCTTGCGCACGTATTGCTCGATGACCTTGCACAGCGGCTCGCTGAACACGACAACGCGGTGCCACTCGGTGCGCTCCTTGCGCTCGCCCGTGGCCTTGTCGCGCCACGTTTCGCTGGTCGCAAGCGACAGGTTGGCAATCGGACGCCCATCCTGTGTGCGGCGGATCTCGGGGTCCTTGCCCACATTCCCCACCAGGATCACCTTGTTGACCGATCCGGCCATATCGAACTCCTTTTCATCGCAACGACGCGGCGAGCCTTCGACGGTCCCGAACCTCGCTTCCGAGCCGTGACCCTCTCTGCCCCCCGCAACAGAATCGAGTTGCACAGACCCTAGCCTTTCAGCGGAGGGCTTCGGGGACGATCCGAAGATTGTCCACCGCTTTGATGCCCGCGGCGCGGCATGACCGGCACCGGGGTGTCTCCGTTCAGGTCGCAAGCCGCGCCCATGTTCCTTTTTTGTTCACTCTATCCCAGCTGTGCGACCACATCAAGTCCCACCATCAGGGCCATCTGAATCGGGCTTTTGGCCCGCAGAAACCTCCGTGTGCCCGCTATCGAAATCCCACACATAGATTTGTCGGTCCGGCAGTTCCCGCTTGAGCCGTCGTGCAAGCGTGAGTCCTACGGCCCGGTGCGCTTTGTACTGCTCCTCGCTCCAATGCGGGTTTGCGAGATCCTCCATGTTGAACGAACCCGAATAGGCCATGGCCCAGGCCTCCAGATCGGCCATGAGTGACTCCGAAAGCGGCAGGTCGCGGGGTGAAAAGGCCCCTGAAAGATCGGGGTCGTGCGCCCAAAGCGGGTCGCATTCGTACTCCGCCATGACGACGATCTTGCCGCTCTCGCTGAGGGGCCGTGGCGGCTCTTCTTCGGAGCCTGTGCTAACCGCATCCCCGCCGTTGCCGTCCCGATTTCCCCATAGCGTCCCGGTCGGGCCCTTCGCCATCGGATAGAAAAAGCGGATCAACCCATAGACCATTGCGACAGCAAGTACGCCCAGCACCGTCCAGACATAGGGCCAACCGGCCGCGTAAGCCGGCATCAGCCGACCCGTGCGATAGGCCCAAAGAACGAACACTGTCGCTGCCGCATAGAGGATGAACGCATTAATCGTCTGTTGGCGGCCTGTGACGTCAGGCGGGTCATGCGGATCGAGAAGCTTCGGCGCGATCAGCAGCAGATAGAGCGCCTGCGCTCCGGCCGAGGCCGCGAACGCCCACGCCGCCCACTCGAGCCTCAACAGCAGAAACAGGCCGCCCGCCAGCACGATGAGCGAACCGACGAGCAGCCAAAGCCCGCGCGCCAACTCGGCCTTGGGCGTCGGCGTCATCGAGATCGAGGCAAGGGCAATATCGAAGAGGCGCCCATGAAGCGCGGCACGTATTCCCACGAAACCGGCGAACGCGTAGAACGCACCGATTATCAGCAGCAGGCCGTGCGATACGTCGAACGAACTCGCGGTCACGCCAGTGGCTCCCGACATCTGCCCGCGCTACTCATCCGCGGGAAAGAGGCCCTACTCATCCGATCGAACGCCAGAACCGTTTCGTCAAGACAAACAGTAACGGTCCACACGTCCGCGAGGTCCCGATGCCACTCCCACTGCCAACCGCCCTTGTACTCGCGGCTGCCGTCCTGGCGGGAACCGGGGCGGCAGCCTTTGCCGATGAAGTGCCCCTCCTGCACGACCTGGGAACACGGCATCGCTTCACCCAGCCTGTCGACAGCCCTTACCTGCCGGTCGGCTGCAAAGACCACCGCACCTTGATGTACGTTGTGCGGGGCATCCAGAGCGACGATCCCGGCGCCGCGCAACTGCTGGCGGGGCGCGACTGCCGGCAGATTGTTCCGGGAGAATACGTCCGCTGTGGCCCAGGCGGCTGGGCCTACCCCTCGCAAGGCGAGAGGATAACGTACGCCTCATATTGCCGGGTGGGCACGAATGACCTGCCCTTCTACGTGCTCGATGTTCAGATGCCACTGATCTCAGACGAGACGGGGGAGCCGAAGCGGTAATCGAAAGCCACGCGGGTCACTTGAGTGGCGCGGCTTCCTCGCGACCCAATCCGAAGCGATAGCTGAGCGACAGGCGGACCGTTTGGATATCCGGGTCGAGTTCCGCCGAAATCACGTCATTCACTACGGGCAACACGTCCGGCAACAGCGTGATGCCGGAACTGTCCACATCGGTATACCTGTATTCGCCTTTGAGCGAGATGGCATCCGTCAGTTTTGCTTCCACGCCCGCACCGAAGAAGATACCGGAGAAGCTGCCATTATCGGCCAGCCGCAAACTGCCGCCAAACCCGCCGATGGAGCCGCTTACAATCGTATCGCTGACATCGAGATGCGAATAGCCGACGGTGCCGTAGAAAAGCGTACTCGGGTTTACGAGGTAGCCAAGACGCCCGCCTACCGAGACCTCGTCGCGGATATCGAAGCCGAGACCGCCCCTGACGACATTCCCCAAGTTGAGAGAGACGTCGAAGTCTGCATCGTGCTGCGTGTAGTCGACGAATGCGCCGGCCACGATTTTCGATCCAATCTGCAGGTCGTAGCCCGCACCAATTGTGAAGGCACCGCCTTCGCCACCCAGACCGTCGGTACCGAGCGAGCCATCAATAAAATTGCTGATGAGCCGGCCGGGGGTCAGCGTCAGTTCGCTGTTGGACATCGCATAGCCGCCACCGGCACTGACGTAGAACTGCGTCCACGATCCTACCGGCGCTTCTTCCACGGGATCAGGCTCCACTTCGCCACGACCCAGCCCAAAGCGGTAGTTCAGCGCAAGCCGTGCGGTCTGGATGCTGGGGTCGAGCTTGGTGGTGACGAAGTCGTTCGGATCCGGGCTGGTCAGACCAGGGAGCAGCGTCACCTTCTCGTCCCCCAGGTCCGTATAGCGGTACTCGGCCTTGAGCGAGATCGCCTGGGTGATCTTGAGTTCAGCGCCACCGCCAATGAAATACCCATCGAAATCGCCGACACGAACCAACGTGCCACTGATCCCGCCACTGCCGCGGAAATTCAAATCGCTGATATCCGCGCGCGCATATCCAGCTGTCAGGAACAGCAGCGTCGAGGGTGTCACGAGGTGACCGATGCGCCCGCCGACGGACCACATATCTTCGACCTCGATATCCGCACCTGCGGAAAATGAGATCGGCTGCGAGACGGAAAGGTCGAGCACTTCCGTATCGAGGCTCATCCAGTCGTAGTCGAAGAAGGCACCGACGACCCACCTGCTGTTGACCTGATAATCGACGCCAGCGCCCAGCGAGAAGAAACCGCCGTCCCCGCCCAAACCATCGAGTGACGCTGCAAAAGGAGATTGGGGAATGGCAGGACCGTTTTCGACGGACAGTTCGTGCACAGCGGCGCCCATGCCACCGCCGATCCCGATGTAGACTCCCGTCCACTCGTCGGCCTTTGCCACTGTCGTTCCCGCAGCCAGCAATCCAAGATAAAGGGCCGTCGCTGTCGTTCCACGCATGTGAGCCTCGCCTTATAAGTATTTGGAGACGCACACTAATTTCTGACTTCGGTCGGAATCGAACTCCGCTGGATGAATCAAAACATTAAGAAATACTTATCAGCTTTCAGCAGATCTGTTGTGCTCAGGCCGCAACAATCTACATGCGATTGAACGGCGAGCGTGCCAAGACTGTGGTTTCGGGCAGGAAGAACGACGTCAGTCTCGCGGGTGGCCATGAAACCACATGCTCCTACTCATCCGGAAACAGACGACTGCACTGCGCATCGATTCACGGCCTGGGGCTTGACGCATCCGGGTGATCGTCTAATCCGGTTGACGTGCGTTGACGTTGCGTCGCGCTAATGTCGAAACGTGATGTTCAACCACCGCGAATGAAACTATGGCCCTCTATAATTGCATGAAATGCCCGGGGTATTGCTGCTCCTACCCCGTGATACCTCTCACCAAGCGCGACGTGGAGCGACTTGCCAAGCACCATGACCTCGGCTTCGAGCAGGCCCGCCGCCGCTTCACGAAGGAAGGGCACGGTCACAAGTACACGATGCGGCGCAAGAAGGATGAAATCTACGGACGCATCTGCCGCTTCTTCGATACCGTGCAGCGCCGCTGCACAATCTACAAGGCTCGCCCCGCCACGTGCCGCAGTTATCCCGGCACGGGCCGCTGCGGCTACTACGACTTCCTCATGCACGAGCGCCGCTGCCAGGAAGACGACACCTTCGTCGCCGTGACCAACCACGACGAGGATTGAGACGCGGAACACCACGTTCCAATCATTGGCCAATCATCAGCCAATCTTCGGCAAATGATATCCCGCGCCGGTTTTTCAACCCGGATCGCGGAGCTTTCTGATCAAATCGGATTGAAAAGTTTTTGATGCCGCGACGAGCTTGATTGCGCGCCCGGGCCTCCAAAATTCCATGCAGGTGAACGGTATAACGTGCGCGAAAGGCGCTCATCGCAGGGTACACCGCAAACGGAACCGCTTTGCCTGGTGACAAGACATCCTTGTCGACAACAGAAGCTAGGAAGGAGACCCCATCATGCTGAAGCCTGCCCTTTATGCCGCCGCACTCGTCATTGCTTCCGCAACTGGCGCCAGCGCACTCACAATCAACAATAAGAGCGACCGCGAGATCGCGGTCGGTCTCGACATGGGCAACAAGGAGACAGTCCACAAGATCGGTGCCGGGGAATCGATGACCTTCAAGAGCGAGTGCGACAGCCATTGCGGCGTCACCGGACCTTGGAATTTCTCATGGTGGGCCAAGACAGGTGACACGATCGAGACCGACGGCACCAGTCTGACGTCCGCGAAAGGCGACGCTTCCTGAACCGGCGACAAAACAAAAAAGAGACGGGCGGCAAGTTGCAATGCCGCCCGTCTTGTTTCGGCTGCATAGCGCAGCGCTTATCCGCATTTCGTATCGCAGGACGTCTCTTCGCGGCTCTCCACCGCGCCCCGGATGGGCGAGAACACTTCGCGGTAACACTTGCCGCCTTCTTTGACGATGCGCACGACGTTTTTGCCCTGAATCGATTGACAGATGACTTCCAGTCCCTGGGCCATCCTGAACGACTTAGGCGGGGTTTCGGCGCGAGCCGCAGAGATCAGAAGATCGATAATGCCCGTCGACCGCGGCTGCTCCCCGGGCTTCTGCAGTTCATTGTACGCGATCCATTGGTACGCCGCCTTGCCGTCGGGAGACGAAAGCTTCAGTGCGATGTCGCCCGTCTTGGGACACGCGCCAACGTCGACGCGCGTGCCCTCGGCAGTTGAGAGGGCCTTGTATTCGATGCTGCAATCGATGTTCTTCACCCAAAGATCATACTGGGCGAGACGCTGGGGCACCTGGCTGAACGGCACGCCGAACGTCCAGGCGTGGTAGGCGGTAATGGCGGTGGGAACGGCGCCGATGATGGTCACCACGAGCGCCACATTCTTCAACATCGATAACAATCCATCCCACTCGCTGTTCTTGGACGATCGGGAATGGACGCTTCTCTCGGACATCTCAAAACCCTCCTGAAAGGTCATGCTCGTGCTTGTCATATCGGGCGCTCCGGTGACGAGGATGTGGCGAAGCTTTTCCCACGTCGCGCCTGAACCCGCCTTGAGTGCCCGGTTCATCTGCCGTTCACTCGCTGGAGCATCTATCCGGGCGGGGACGATAGCCGATAGCCTGCGGCCGACCAAGGGTTCTCGCCAACATGGCAACGCCGCATTTCCATGTCTTTCTACGAATGTCGGGGTGATCCAGCGTCTGGAGACCACTTGCCTATGGCAAAGAAGACCAAGTTCCCTGCAACGCGCGATCCGCAGCGGCCGATCCTTAACTGCCCAGCGGAAGACAGCGCCAAGATCGTAGAACTGCAAAAGCGGCAGATCGCGATCGAACAGATGTACATGCTCGAGATAAGCCGCGTCCACCTGGAGCAGAAACCCAACTAAGGGTGGCCGGGCTTATCCCTGGCCGGCTACTTCAGGACCATGATGGCGATGTTGACGACGGGAAGGACCGTCGCCGCGATACCCCAGACGAACCAATGACGGTTGAGGCGCCAGTAGCGATCGGGGATCTCCCCGCCGTTCTCGAACTGCCGCGCCATGCGGGCCTGTGCAATCTGGATGGGTATTAACACGGCGGCCCAGACGAGACCGGAAACGACAAATAAAAAGAACCCATGCCGCAGCCAGGACGTCTCCCATATGGAAAGTCCCGCCACGCGGGTCATGGCCAACCCGGCGCCGAGAACCAGGAGCACCCCCCCGAACGTGAAGATCCAGTCCGTCAGCGTCACCAGTCTCTGCGCGAAACCCACGACCTCGGGCCGCCCATTGCGATCCGCCATGCCCTTCCAGACAGCGGTGACGATGATGTTTCCGACGAACAGGACAGCGCCCAGCACATGCAGCGCTTTCAGCAGGGTGTAGGCGTCCATGATGCTCGCGGTCCTCGCAAACAATGTAATGATCATTAACATTTGGCCGTGAACGGAACAAGCCCCATCTTGGACCAGCAGGCCAACGGCCACATTGCGGGCGCTGCTGGAGGCGGGCTACCTAGCCCTATGAGCAGATCCACAAACGGCAGGCCCCTCGTGACAAAGCCGCCCAAACCCGCCGCGGCCCGTCCCGCACCCGAGATGCACAAGACCATCCATGTGCGCGGCGCGCGCGAGCACAACTTGAAGAATGTCGATCTGGAAATCCCCCGCGATGCGCTCGTCGTGTTCACGGGGCTTTCCGGCTCGGGCAAATCCTCGCTCGCGTTCGACACGATCTATGCCGAAGGCCAGCGGCGCTACGTGGAAAGCCTGTCGGCATACGCGCGTCAGTTCTTAGAAATGATGCAGAAGCCGGATGTCGATCACATCGACGGCCTATCGCCCGCCATCTCCATCGAACAGAAGACGACCTCGAAGAACCCGCGTTCAACCGTGGGTACCGTCACCGAGATCTACGACTATCTGCGTCTGCTCTTTGCCCGCGTGGGCGTGCCCTACTCGCCGGCGACCGGCCTGCCCATCGAAAGCCAGACCGTCAGCCAGATGGTTGACCGCGTCATGCAGTTGCCGGAAGGCACCCGCCTCATGATCCTTGCCCCCGTCGTGCGCGGTCGCAAAGGCGAGTACCGCAAGGAACTCGCCGAGTGGCAAAAAAAGGGGTTCCAGCGCGTCAAGATCAACGGTGAAATCACCGAAATCGGTGACGCGCCCAAGCTCGACAAGAAGTTCAAGCACGACATCGACGTCGTTGTGGATCGCATTGTCGTAAGGCCCGACATCACCACGCGGCTCGCCGACAGCTTCGAGCAGGCCTTGAAGTTGGCAGACGGCCTTGCCATTGCCGAGATGGTCGACAAGCCTCTGCCCAAGGCGGAAACGGAAGGCGCCAACAAATCGAAGAACGACACACACGAGCGCATCGTATTCTCCGAGCGCTTCGCCTGCCCCGTGTCCGGCTTCACCATTGAAGAGATCGAGCCTCGACTCTTCTCGTTCAACGCCCCGTCCGGCGCCTGCCCGCAGTGCGACGGCCTTGGCACGGAGCTGCAGTTCGAGCCCGACCTAGTGGTGCCCGACGGGACGCTTTCCCTGCAGGCGGGCGCGGTTTATCCCTGGGCGAAGACGGGGGCCACCTCGCCCTACTACGAGCAGACGCTAGAAAGCCTCGCCAAACACTACAAAGTTTCGATGCGCACGCCGTGGGAGCGGCTGCCCAAGCACGTTCAGCTGGCGATCCTGTTCGGCTCCGGCGACGAGGAGATCGAATATACGTATTGGGACGGCGCGCGGAACTACAAGACCTACAAGCCGTTCGAAGGCGTCATCGGCAACATCGCACGTCGATGGAAGGAGACCGACAGCGAATGGGTACGCGAGGAACTGTCTCGCTACCAGTCCGCGCACCCCTGCGAGGCCTGCAGCGGCTACCGCCTGAAGCCCCAGGCCCTCGCCGTGAAAGTCGCAGAAAAACACATCGGCGAAGTCACCGACATGTCGATCCGGAACGCCAACGTCTGGTTCGACGAACTGCCTAAATCCTTGACCAAACAGCAGACCGCGATCGCAACCCGTATCCTCAAAGAGATCCGAGACCGCCTCAAGTTCCTCGTCGATGTCGGGCTCGATTACCTCACGCTTTCGCGCGCCTCCGGCACGCTGTCGGGCGGCGAAAGCCAGCGAATCCGGCTCGCTTCGCAGATCGGTTCAGGTCTGACCGGCGTGCTCTACGTGCTCGACGAGCCATCCATCGGGCTGCATCAACGCGACAACGACCGGCTGCTCGGAACGCTCAAGCATCTGCGCGACCTCGGCAACACCGTAATCGTCGTGGAACACGACGAGGACGCGATCATGACCGCCGACTACGTGGTCGATATCGGCCCCGGCGCGGGCGTTCACGGAGGCGAAGTCGTGGCCCAGGGCTTGCCGGCGGAAATCATGGCGAATCCGAAATCGCTCACGGGCCAGTACCTCACTGGCGAGCGCCTCGTCTCCCAGCCCAAAGTGCGCCGCAAGCCCGACCCGAAACGGTCGCTGAAAGTCGTCGGCGCGCGCGGCAACAACTTGCAGAATGTTTCCGCCGAGATCCCTCAAGGCCTCTTCACTTGCGTAACCGGGGTCTCCGGCGGCGGCAAGTCCACGCTGCTCATCGACACGATCTTCAAAGCGGTCGCCCGCCGTCTCAACAACGCGCGCGAGCATCCAGCACCCCACGACCGGATCGAAGGACTGGAACACTTCGACAAGGTCATCGACATCGACCAGTCGCCAATCGGGCGCACGCCACGCTCAAACCCCGCCACATACACCGGTGCCTTCACGCCGATCCGCGAATGGTTCGCAGGGCTGCCGGAAGCAAAGACGCGCGGCTACGAGCCCGGGCGCTTCTCCTTCAACGTGAAGGGCGGTCGGTGCGAGAAGTGCCAGGGCGACGGCGTAATCAAGATCGAGATGCACTTCCTGCCGGACGTCTACGTCACCTGCGAGGAGTGCAAGGGCAAGCGCTACAACCGCGAAACGCTTGCGGTCACCTTCAAGGACAAATCCATTGCCGACGTACTCGACATGACGGTCGAGGAAGGCGCGGAGTTCTTCAAGGCCGTGCCGTCGATCCGCGACAAGCTGGAGACGCTTGCCCGCGTCGGCCTCGGCTACATTCACATCGGACAACAGGCCACGACGCTTTCGGGCGGCGAGGCCCAGCGCATCAAGCTGGCGAAGGAGCTGTCGCGTCGCGCCACTGGCCGCACGATATACATCCTCGACGAGCCGACGACCGGCTTGCACTTCCACGACGTTGCAAAGCTTCTCGAGGTGCTGCACGAGCTGGTGGATGCCGGGAATACAGTTGTTGTGATTGAACACAACCTTGAGGTCATCAAGACCGCCGACTGGATCATCGATCTGGGACCCGAGGGAGGCGACGGCGGCGGGCGCATCGTGGCGGCCGGAACGCCGGAGGACGTGGCGAAGGTGAAGGAAAGTTACACCGGCCGGTATCTGAAGCAGCTCCTTGCCCGACGGCCGATTACCGGCGCAGGTCCGGTAACAAAGGCGAAGGGCGCATCCGCATCGAAAACTCGCCCGAAAGCGGCCGAGTAGCGCGGAGAAATCAGATGCAGATCAAAAAACATCTGGAAAGTTCCGCCACCATGCCCATTCCGGAAAAAGGTCTCACGTGTTAGCTCCAGGACTGTCTTTTAATCAGTGGTTTTCCAAGGAGTTCGTCATGCGCCTGATCTTCACCGCCGTTGCGGCTTTGCTGGCCATCGGCCTGTCGTCTACTGCCTATGCTCAGGGCAACAAGCTCGAGACGGACTGCGGCGCCGAGATCCGGGCGCATTGCGCAAACGTGACGCCCGGCGGCAACCGCATCGTCGCCTGCCTCATCGCCTACGAAGACAAGATCTCCCCGCGGTGTCGTCTTACCGCCTACATGGGCTCAGCCAATCTGGGCGTGCGAATGAAAGAGTTGCAGGGCCTATACAAGATCTGCTCCAGCGACATCCTACAATACTGTGCCAAGGTACCCGCGGGTGGCGGGCGCATCTACGACTGCCTCATGACTCACAAGGCCACGCTCACCGACGCCTGCCGCGACAAGGTTCCCGCAGCGCAACAGTTCATGAAGGACTGACGCGCGGAAACGCCTGAATTCTGCCTGGGGAAGAACGGCGGTCACCTCATCGAGGCGGCCGCCGTTTTTTTGCCGGTCCATGCCGCAAAGCAGCACGCAGCAACCACGCGGGGCCTCCGCATTCGCCAGGCCCCCCGTTATGCGCTATGCTGCTTTTTTCTCTTCGCGCTGACGGAACCTGGCCACATGAGACGTCTCCTCGCCCTCGCCGCCCTGATTTTTGCCTTCGCGGTACCCGCCGCGCTGGCGCAGGCTCCGGACCGTGGCTACGGCGGGCCGGCCACCGTCGGTCCGAACTTCAGTACCGGAAAGCAATCCGCCCCGCCGGATTACGGCGTCGGCAAGCCCAAGAAGAAATCCGCACAGCCGAACTACAAGAAGAAGTCGCCGACCAAGACGGCAAAGCCGTCTTACGGTTCGAAAAAGCCGTCCAAAGTCGCCAAGCCAAAGAAGTCGAAGCCGAAGTCGGACGACGTGGCGAAGTCGGCGCCACGCGAGGACGATACCCAGGACAAGGCCGAGGAAGACCGCGGACAAGATCAAGGATGAGAACGAAACCGCCGATGTCGCGGAGAAGACCGTCGACAAGGCCGAGACCTGCCGCAAGTTCGTTCCGGCGACGGGCACGACGATCGAAGTCGAGTGCCAGTAAAAGGCGGATAGCGCGCGTCCTTGGCAGCGCAATCCGCGCCGACCCCTGCGGCCGGATTGTCCCCACGGAGAAAAAACGCAGCCGGACAAGACGATAAGGGGTTATCCCCAATCGAAGCAAATGGCGCAATGCGGTAGAATTTGATTCGCTGCTTTGCTGGACCCCTGCTCGATGATATTGCGCCTCGCCGTCGCCACAGCCTTTGCTTTTGCAGTCGTCACGGCCCCTGCTCTCGCGCAGACGGCCAACGGCTTGCCGCCCTCGCAGGCGCAGAAGCTGCGCCAAGGGAACCTCTACGTTTCCACCGACTATGGCGCCGTTGATCCCCAGCCTAAAAAGCCGGTTCGCAAACGCGTCACGCGCAAGCGCGCCAAACCGACCACCGCGTCTCTGAGAAGTCCTCCTCTACCCGACCGCAATCCCGCCCGCACGGGCGAAGTCGACCCCCTCGCACAGTCGGAAACCCTGTCGGGCGCACGCGCGCTGGCGCTCGATCTCTTGTCCATGGAGGCGCTCGATGCGCTGTCGGTGGAAACCGGCGCCGTTCCGACCGCCCAATCGGCCGCAGCGCCCTCGGCGCCCGAGGCTATTCTGCCCTGCCGCAAATTCGAGCCCACGATCGGCCGCACGATAGAGGTCGCGTGCGAGTGAGTGGAGTCTGGGAGCAAGGGAAAGACCCCATCATCCCCCGGTCATGACTGCTGCGGGAATTTCGATGCGCTGCGTGCCGATCTTGATGGTGTAGGTATCGCCGTCCTGTCCGACCGTCATCTCGGCCCCACCGTCTGCTTCCGATTGGGCGTAGGACATGGGCGTGTTGTCCTCATAGAAGAGCACGCGAGTTCCGCCATCGGGCCAGAAGACGGTGATGGTGCCGTTGCCGTTCGCGGGATCCTCGCGCGTCACGCCGAATTTGCACTTCGCCATCGGCTGGACTGCCTGGCGCGCGCACGGGATCATTCCTGTCGCGTTGAAATTGGTACCCTCCACCTTTGCATCGGCGCCGCTGGCGTCCTGCTCGTTGACGACGAATTGGGTGATCGTCTTGCCCGCACGGTCGAAGCTGCACTGAAACGTGCGCGCGCCGTCTTTCAGATAAGCCGTGCCGTTCACCGCATGCGTGCCATCCGTGCGCTGACCCTCGTACTTCGTATCGATATCAGGCAGCCTGATCTTGAACGCATCATGCGCGCGCAAGCGGCATTGCTGCATCATGACACCAGTCGCATCCGCAAGGCTTGCGGGGGCGAAGGCGGAAAGGAGGGCAAGAATAGAGATGATCGTTAGCCCATGTCGCATGAGGAGAACTCCGAAAAAGTTGTGCTTCTCAGTGCTGGAAACGCGCAACGTCTCGAACATCAGCCAAGGGCTGCAATCCGCTCCTAAGGGCCTGCGGCGCCGATCGGCAAGAAGCGACTTTCCAAGTCAAGTCCAGAAATCCGCCATTCCTATTGACCTGAATCATGCCTCCGCTGCGCGAGCGCATGAAGTGTGCGGATTTTGGAGGTCGTTCGCGGGCCGTTGTGCATCCCGCCACCTCACTCCGCTTCCTTTCTCACCAGCGCTGGCCGCCAGACACCGAGCACGTAGTTGGCGACCGACAGCGCGAGGATGGCGTAAAGAGCGGTCCATTCACTCGCGATGGCCGCCGCCAATGCATCGGAGGCCGGTTCGCCCTTAGCGACCTTCTCCGAAAGGCGCGCCGCCTCCCCCGCCTTCGACTGTATGACGGCGAGCGTACCCTCGAACATGCCGAAGCCGAGCAGCGCCTTCATCCATACCCAGCGCAGTTCCTGAAATGGCCGGTGCACGGCCATGGCGAGCAGACCCGTCACTATGCCGAGCCCCAGAGACGGCAGCAGCAGATACGAGCACAATGCGTTGATCGTCGCGCGCACGTCCGCGTAGGCGCGGGGCGTTTCCTGCGGGGCATAAAGCAGGATGATGATGTAGGCCCCGAGCGCGCCCAGAATGCCCGCCGCAGCCAGCGTATGGAGAAATTTCAGAGCTTGGCGCATGGCCGCTTTACGTCTTTTGTCCCCGGAGCGGATCTGCAGCGTCCCTCTACGCTGGATCGGCTGCTCAGTCCTCAATCCTCATAGTCATCGTCATATGGGCCCTCGTGATAGGGACCATCAACAAACGGCGGAGGGCCATAACCATAGCCGGGAGCGACGTAAATCCCCACGGGAGGGGGGCCGATGTAGCCATAGCCGCGCTCATACAGATCGTCATTGCCACCGTAGCGATCAAGCGTATCGATCTCCTGGCGCGTCAGCCCGCGTCCAGCTCGCTCCTGGGCCCGGGCCCCTTCTACGTCGGCAATACCACCGCCAGCCCATGTTTGCGTTGCGAAGGTCAGAAGCGCGGTGGCCCCGGCAACCAGGCCCAAGTTCCGTTTCATAGCTAGCCTCCTCGTTTCGTATTCGGCGCCAGACCCGCGCCGCAATGGCATCGGATGGCGTGGCACCATACCGTCCATCGCGCATCCATCCATGTAAGACTACTTCAGATTGCCCGTCTCGGTTGCTGGCGGCGTCGCACTTGCCCCTTTTGTGCTTCGATGGGCGACCGGCCTCGCCGAGAGTTCATATGGTGACGCGCCAATACCATCGACGTGTGTCTCCGGCGCACTTGTCCTGCGACGGCCCGAGGCGCAGGTTGCCGCCCTCGCTCAGCCTTCGGGAGTTCAAGTAGTATGATCCGCTTTCCCACGACACGCGCATGCGCGCTCCTCATCGCGGGAGCCATTTCGTGTGCGCTAACGGCACCCGCATCAGCCGAATGCAAACTCTACGGCGGCATCGGCAATGGCTTCACAGAAGGCATCGCCAAGTTCATGGCTGAAGCGGCCGTGAAGAACGTGATCGAGAACAAGGGCCTGAAACCCACGGGCGAGGCCAAGACCACCTGCAAGGCCGCCACCCTCGGCAGCGAATGCACGGCGCGCCAGCAAGGCTGCAAATAGCAGGCAGGATCCGGCCGCGAAGGGCCGGATCGCACCACCCTCTCAGACTGCCAGAACGGACCGGATCTGATCTTCGTACTGCTGCACAGCCTCGAGGGCACGCTTCTTCATGACGGGGTCGGCGCCAGTCGAAGCCGTAAAGCCCTCGATGGCTTCACGCGCGTTCGTCATGATGCGCGTGGCTGCGCCCTGCGGATTTAGCTCGCGCTTGCAATTCGCCTGCAGAAGCTGCGTCAGGATCACGCCCGTGGCGAGCGCGAGGCCCGACAGCTCTTCGTTCTGGCGCTTCAGCTCTTCGATCTGAACGGAAAGGGCAGCGACATCAGCCATAGTTGGTCATCCCATTGGTTTTGTTGAACGGAATTTGTTTCGCTGCCGCGTGCTAATGCCAACAGACCGAAAGCGCAAGCCTCCCGGCGCCGAGAACAGGGGCAACCCGCAAGGACGCAAAAAAACCGGGCGCCGCAATGCGCGCAGCGCCCGGTTTCGATCGGCAATGATTGATCCAGTTTCTCCTATGGGGCCGCCGGCGCTGCGGGCGCGGTCGGGGCTGCCGGAGCCGCAGGGGCAGTTGGAGCCACAGGGGCGGTTGGAGCCACAGGGGCCGTCGGCGCAGTCGGAGCCGTCGTTGCAGCAGGCGCTGCCGGAGCGGCTGGAGCCTTCGGTGCCGCGGGAGCTGTCGTTGCAGCGGGAGCAGCCGGAGCTGCCGGGGCGGCAGCAGGAGCCGTCGGCGCTGTTGGTGCAGCAGGGGCCGTTGTCGCAGCAGGAGCGGCTGGCGCGGCCGCTGGTGCGGCTGGCTCTTTCTTCTCTGCAGCCGGTACGGCAGGTGCGGCGGGGGTCTTCTCAACGGCCGGCGCCGCAGGCGCTTTCTCCGCTGCGGGCGTTGGCGGGTTCATGGGCACGCCCTTCGTGCTCCATTTGCCGATGACTTGTCCTCCCACCACAAGGATGAAGAAGCCCAGAAGGATCACGCCGACAATCGGCAGCGGATTGATCGGGTCGGCTTTCTGCATGGACGGTTACCTTTCGCATTGGCGCGCTTGTTCGGCACGCGGATTATTCCCCAGACACAGCCGTCAGCGCCACTATAGAGGTTTTAATTCCCGGCGCGACCCTGCTCCTCGACTTCTTTCAGCCAGCGTGCGCGACCCTCCGTACCCACACCTTCCACATACCCCAGAACTGTCGAGCGAATGGGCGCGACACCGACAAAACTGAGTATGTTGCGCTTCAGCATTTTGAGGGCGTGCGCGCCGAACCACCAGCGATAGACGAAGCCTGGCATGCCCATGGTCACAATGATGCGTGCCGACTTGCCCTTGAGAGGTTTTGTGAACTTGCCCGCTTTGGCATGCGGCTGGATCGCAGGCTGCAGGACGCGTTCGAGGAAACCTTTCAGGATCGCCGGCATGCCGCCGAGCCAGAGCGGGAAGATGATGACGAGGTGATCGGCTTCAAAAATGAGATCGTGCGCAGCTTGCAGATCCGGCTCCAGAGGCTGCACGCGCTCGAAGCCTTCGTGCAGGATCGGATCGAAGCTCAACCGGGAAGTCACGATGAGATCGGCGGTATAACGGGCAGCTTCCGCGCCACGCTTGTAGGCCTCGCCCAGGGCTTCGCAGAAGGTGTCCGTGCGCGCATGTCCGACGATGACGGCAATACGCTTCATGACGTCGTACTCCCGGCAGCCTCATGCATGGCGCGACATGGGACAACCTGAGTGCGGGCCCGGAGCCTCGGCGACGAGCCGAACGAACACGCCGAGCACCTCTTCGCGGGTGGCCCGTTCGACCGCACCCTCCCGCACCTGCTCGCGTGTCCACATCCAGCTCTTGGCGGGATCGTGGCGCATGGCCCATGTTGGAAATAGCCTCTGATCCGTGTTTTCGATCAGAAGCGGGACGATATCGGTGTGGCGGTCGTCGCGCCGGATACGCTCAAAGGCGGCTTCCACATTCTTGCGCTCGCCTTCAAGCAATTGGACGTAGAGATCCTCCCGGCAGATCAGCGCGCCGGTGATGCTGTCCCGCGCGTTGTTGCGCTGAGCGGTCGCCAGGATTCCGTTCAGCGCCAGGTCGTCGAACCCGAACGGATGCGAGGCATAGATCAGCCGCATGAGCGTCATAGGTAGCCTCCAGAGCACGTCGCGCCATCGGGCAAACCTGCGCCCGAACAGATATTGACGTTAGCACGTCTCCTCCACGCGCAGGCACCCCATAAGAAAAACAATCCATCCGGCCGCCGCCTTGCGGCCGCTGACCTACTCGAGCTCCTCTGTAACGGTGAAGGCGCCGCGCAGATCTCCAGCCTTGAAGCCGGTCGCCTGATCGCTGGGATAGAGCTTGTCGATCTCGGCCTTGAGGTCCGGGGCTAGATCGCTGCCATGACAGGTCAAACAGGGCACCGCCGCCGTCGGGATGGCCTTCATGTACCGGAAGAGTTTCTGACCATTCTCCGTCACCGTCTCCGCGTGCTCGAGCTTGGCTGGATCGCCACCGGCGGCGATCTTGGCAACGAAGTCCTCCAGGACGCGTTTCTCAAAGGCATCGGGGGCGTTCGCCGGATTGCGGACCTTGAGCGCCGTCCGGCCTACCTTGAGACCCATGGCTTTCGACGATGCCTCCGCCATCGCAGGCGCAATCGTCTTGCAGACTTGAACGGCGGCCACCGGCCCCCCGCTTTTCATCGCCGCCATCAACTCGTTCTTCAAACCTTGCCCGAGACCGGCAATGGCCGTGCGCGCCTTGGCGAGATGCGGGTCGGCCGTCTCGGCCGCCGCGAGCGAGGCGATGGCGATGAACGCCAGCCCCCCAAAGGCGGACCCGGCCAGAAAAGATGCGGCAGACTTCATCTCGCAATTCTCCCTTGGAACCATTCGCGGGGGCATTTTTCACCCCAGCGGCGTCCCCAGGCAACCCATCCAGGTCAGAAACTGCTCATGGTACGCAACTTGCCCGGACAACCCCGACGTTCCGGCTCTGTGCCGTACCGAGACAAATTCTGTTCGGAAAGCAGACAACCATGAGTTCCAGCACAGCCGAACCCCGCGTCGCATGGGTCGATGCCGCGAAGGGTTTGTGTATCCTCCTCGTCGTTCTGATGCATGCCACGCTGGGTGTGGAGAAAGCGACCGGCGAGACAACGGCGCTGAACGGTTTCATCGAGTGGGCGCGGCCCTTCCGCATGCCTGACTTCTTTCTGATCTCGGGACTGTTCCTTGCCGCCCGCATCAACCGGCCCTGGCCGAAGTATCTCGATACCAAAGTCGTTTATTTCGCCTACTTCTACGTTCTGTGGCTCACCATTCAGTTCTCCCTCAAGGCGCCGGGAATGATCGCCGCCAACGGGTTCCAACCGACCTTGGTCAGCTACCTCGCGGGGTTCGTGCAGCCGTGGGGCACGCTCTGGTTCATCTACATGCTGGCGGTGTTCTTCGTGGCTGCCAAGCTTCTCGATTGTGCCCCCAAGGCGCTCGTATGGGCGGTCGCGGCGATAGTCCACCTTGCAGCTCCGCACACGGGATGGCTGCTCATCGACGAGTTCGCGAACCGCTTCGTGTTCTTCTACACGGGCTACTGGGCCGCGCCCTTGGTCTTCGCCTTTGCAGCATGGACCAGACAGCGTGCCGTTGCCGCCGTTGCGGGCGCCCTCGTTCTATGGGCCGCCGCCAACTGGCTGCTCGTCCAGAATGGATTGGCGTTCGTCCAGGGACCCGACCTGATCATCTCCTTTGCCGGCGTTGCCGCCGTGGTCGCCTTCAGCGTCATCATGGGTACGACACTGATCGGACGGGGGTTCTCCGCCCTCGGGCGCAACTCGATCATTATCTATCTGGCCTTCCCGCTCTTCATGGGGCCCGCGCGCATACTTGCCCTGAAAGTGGGTGCTGCCATGCCCACCTGGAGTGTGGCGCTGATCTCAACGGCGGCTGGCGTGGCAGGCGCACTCCTCCTGGCGCATTTTCTGCGCGACACGCGCTTCAGCTTCCTCTTCGAACGTCCGCAGTTCGCACGTATGGGCGGGACCCGGCCACGTCTGGTGCCGGCTGCGCGGCTCAGCTGGGCGCTTGCTTCTCGACCAGAGACTTGAGTGCGGTAAGGCCCGCTTGGTAGTCCGCGCCGATCATCTGATCCATATCGAGCCGCAGCACCGTGCACATGAGACGCTCCACGAAGCCCTGCGCTCCGTCGAGCGTCCACGTAACCCGAGTGCCGTCGCCTTCCGGTTTGAATGTGAAGCCGACGTCGCTTGTGCTCTCGAAGGGGCGCACGAAGTCGAGGCGGATCCGGACCACTTCGGACGGGACCACTTCAGTGATCGCCAAGGCCCCCTTGCCGACCTCGTCATTGCCGTCCCAGCGCATAATGGCGCCAGGTCCTGACGACGGCCCCTCAAACACGGATTTGGCGTTGGGATCGCGCTTGGCCCATGGCGACCAAGCCTCCCATTTGCTGAGGTCATTCACGTTGGCGTACACGGCGGCCGGCTCGGCATTGATAACCGTCGAGCGTTCGACGTGAAATTTGGCCGGCTGCAGCCCGACCCAGAGGAGAAGTCCGGCAAGCAAGGCAAAGATGGCGAGCAGGAATGGTCGCAACATGAGACTCTCCCGTGGGCGCACCGGGGCGCCCCTAATCAGGTGCGTGATAGATCTAACGTCAAATTCCAACGCAACGGATACATGGTGGCCGCGCACGGACCGCACCAACCTGCCTCGATGACCTGTTAATCTGGGCACGGAACTAAGGTATCATCGAGACGCGTTGGTGAAAAAGGTCCCTGCTCTGTTATGACCGCGTTCATGGCATCGACATCACGGTCTCGTGCCTCAACGGATCGAACGGCACGCGACGGAATGATCGGCACGTTCCTCCTCGGTGTCATGCCGGCGGTGATGATCGCGGGATGTGCCGGCGGCACCAGTGGTGTCGTCGGGCTGCCGGCAGCTGACTTCGAGCGCGCCTACAAAGCCGGGCTGGATGTCGCGGCAGCCGAGCGGTGCGGCGCTGCGGTCGATGCCGGGCTTGTGCGTTATAATCTCGTGGAGGATGCCAAGCGGCGCGGCATGGCCCCCGCAGTTGCCGAAAAGTCCGGACGCGCCTTCGACAAAACCCGATCGGAATTCGCCCTGAAACTCGCCAAGAAGCCGGACTACTGCATCCGAAACTACAATGTTTCCGCAGCGCAGCTGGCCCTCTACCAGAATGGGCAGTTTAGTCCTTGAATGATGCAAATACACGGGCGGAAGTCCCGGAATTCGTCACAGTTCAATGACAACATGATCCTACTGTCCGGACACATGCCGGACTGACATGATCGGAGCCATCAGAATGCCGTTTCCCCACATCGCCAACACGTCTTTGCTTGTTGCTGCCGGCTTTGGCTTGGCACTCCTGGCGAGCACCGCAGGCGGCGCATATGCGGCCAGTGACTTTGCGGGAACCTGGGCTGCGGATCTGGCCAACTGCAAGGCACCCCAGAGTAAGGCGAATGCGCCCTTCATCATCACGCAAAAGGGATACGACCAGCACGAGGCGCACTGCACCTTCAAGACCCTCAAGCCCGTGGGCGGGAGCGAATGGAAGGGCGTGGCAGAGTGTAGCGTTGAAGGCGATAATCAGGCGTTCGATGTCGATCTGATCGTATCGGGCAACACCCTGACGCTGACAGAGGACGGCAATCCACGCGATCTTCTTCGTTGCCCGTAAAACGATCTAAGAGTCGCATAAACTTGCACTTTTTTCCTGGTCCGCACGCGCGAGTTGTGGCACATGACTTTGCGGCTGGACGCCGCAGTGCTCTGTCACCATGGGAACAGTCGCGGGCAACGAACTGAACTACGTGTTTTAACTCTCTGTCACAGTTAGATATTGCGACTTGAATGTTAGTGGGTCTAAGACCACTTAATCCTCGGGTTGTATGGAGTAATAGAGGATCATGTTCCCGTCCAACGGGCATATCGGTCAGTCCGTCGTTGGGGGTTATTTCGCCAGCGATGCGACGCCTGTGTCTCGGCGACATCAGACCGTCAAGCATGGCGACATCCTCTTTCAGGATGGAGACCGTAGGATCACCGCCTTCCGCGTTACAGAGGGGGCGCTGTGCCATTACATGGTCTGGCCTGACGGCAGCCATGACGTCATCGAGTTCGTCTTCCCTGGCGACATTGTTGGGCTCGGCTCCCTGCCGGACCACATTTCCACCGCGCAGGCGATGGTCGATACCGGCGTGGAATGGCTGACCGAAGCCGAGGTCGCTCAACTTTTGCAAAATGACGCGGCCCTTGCCGCGCGCTTGGCATCCTGTGCCGACCGTGAATTCGAATTCGTGCGCCGCCGTGCGCTCGGTAGCGGGCATCGCGCGCCCGTTCAGCGTCTCGCATCGTATATTCTTGCCGTCGCGCACGTCAGCTGCCGATCCGGAGAATCTGCCGCGACTGTCGCCGAAATCACCGGCAGTCCCGCTCTCGCCAATCTTCTAGAAATAGACCTGGACGAGCTGACAACGGCACTCACCGATCTGGAAACACGCGGCCTCGTCACAGCCGATCCGGCAGGCCTCGTGGTCAACGATCGCATAGCCCTGGAAGCGCTGGCCGACAGTTGATGCGCGCCTCCAGGGGGCACGGTTGCACTGGAGCATCCACTTCGGCGCTGCTATGCATCCCGCCATGGACAAACCTTCTTTCATGATCGTCATCGCAGCGCTGACGCTAGTTTTCGCTCAAGCGGACAGCCGTATAGACGCGGCGTCGGCTGCGGAACGGCCGCAGATTGCCGTAAAGGAACTGGGAATTCGGCATGGACAGGCCATCGCCGCGGTCCGGACGTGTCCCGGCGCGCGGCTGACGGCGAAGGCGGAAAGACTGGAAACGGATTTGGGGCGAGGCGACCTTGCAGTTTTTCGAGACGAGAGCGACCGGATCCTCACGGCTTGGGCGAACGCCTTCGCCTGCACGGACGTGGATCCCGCGCAGACCCGCGAAATCAATGGCTGCCGCCGGGCCAAGATCTTGAGCTGCAATCAGGCCTGGCAGGAGATCGGCCCAGACGGCAAGGCCCTGCCGGGACTTGTCGAGTTCCGGCCAGACGGCGACGGTGATGGCGTTGCGCCGCCTCCCTGACGCGGGGCACAAACATTTTGTGACTGAGCCGATGCCGCGGCCCACTCGTATACTTCCAAAAATAATCCTGGGAGGTTTCACTCATGCTCATCCGCACACTGTCTGCGGTCCTGGCCGCCGCTGTTTTTTCATTGATTTCGCTGGATGATCCGTCCGCCGCAGCCGGTACGTCGGGCGCGGCGAAGCCCGCCGTGGCGGCCGACCTCAGCAAGCCGCGGGACGCCGGTATCCGCTATGGGCAGGCCGCTGGGATGGCCGTCGTCTGCCTGAATATGAAGCCCACAATGAAAGCCGAGTCGCTCGCTGCGACGTTTTCCGGCGAGGATCTGGAGACGTTCAAGCTCCAGGCCGAGAACGTTGTGCAGTCCTGGAAGAAAACCCTCTCCTGTGCCCACAATAGCGATCCCAATCCCTGCCGCCTTGCCCACCAGATGAGTTGCCGGGAAGCCTACAAAGAGATCGGGCCCAATGGCACCATCGCGCCCGGACTCGTGGAGATCACGACCGCGCAGTAGAGACGGCTTGTGTTGCCGAAGGTCGCCTCATGACAACTCGCGTTCGCGCCATAAGTGTACTCGTTGTCCTGCTGGGCAGCGTAACAACAGCGGTGGCCGGCACGCCGCTGGAAATCTCTGTGGAACCGGTCACGCTGCTTGACGCTGGAAAGATCGCGGGCTGCGGGCTGAAAGCAACCGCGCGGGCCGATGACGCCACGACCATTGGCGAGGTCATCGCCTTTCGCTCCGGCGACGTCACCGTTTTTTCAGTCCGCGCCCGCGCCGTCGATGGTGCCGGGAACGCTATGCGCCCTTCGCATATCCGTCTCACCACGGCGTCCCACGATACTCGCACGCTGTTCCCAGCCCCCAGGCCGCATTCCGATGGCCAGATTGAGACACGGGCGCACCTCGCCGGCTTCACCGGTTCAAGCTTTGCACAGGAGCTTATGGTGATGGGCGGCCGCTTCGAGGTCCGGCGGGAAGACCAATCGACTCTGACCTTCGATCTCCCCCTCCCCATGCCGCACACCGTGCGCCAAGCCTACCTGAACTGCGCCGGCGATCTGTTCCGTCCCGAGGACGAGTGAGCATACACGGCCGGCCCGACCCGGCCGTTTTTCTTTGCCGGGCCGCGCCCGAGCGGGCAGTCTTTCCCCCGCATCACGAGCCGAGGATAGAGCGCATGAGAGAACTTCCGCCCCTGCAGCCGGGTCTCAAAGGAACCGCGACGATCACCGTTGAGGCCGAGCACACGGCAGCCCATGTCGGCAGCGGATGCGAAGAGGTGCTTGCCACGCCCGTAATGATCGCGCTCATGGAGGCCGCCGCAGTCGATTGCGTCGAGCATCTGCTCGAGGCGGGCAACACGAGCCTCGGTATCCATATCGCTGTCGATCACACGGCCCCCACCCCCATTGGACGGACGGTGACCGCCACGGCCGAACTCAAGGAGATCAGGGGCCGGCGCTTGTTCTTCGAGGTCAGCGCCGAAGACGGCGTCCGCACGGTCGGCGCAGGCCAGCATACCCGTGCCGTTGTCGAGATCGAGGAATTCCGCAAGCGTCTCCTGGACTCGCCAACCTGAACGGGCTTGCACCGCTTGCGGCCAGGCCGCACACTCGCGCAAAATCAACCCGGAACAGGCCCAAAATATGTGTTTTTCAGCGCCCGCCAGTTTCCTTGCCGCGGCCGTCGCCGGCGGAGCAGGCGCGGCGGCTGTCACCCGCATCAGGACCCGATCAGAGATTCCTCTTGCGGCCATGCCCCTGGTGTTCGCGATGCAGCAGACAATCGAGGGCTTTCTCTGGCTGACCCTCCCCGTGGCCCCGGACGCCCCGATCTCCAGCATCCTAACGGAAACGTTCCTGCTTCTTGCCCTTGTGTTCTGGCCGATCTATGCGCCTCTTTCGGCGCTGGCTGTCGAAGCCGATGCGAAACGGCGAAGGTGGATCACCGTCTGCCTGGCGGGCGGCATCGCTGTCGCTGCATATTTCCTCGGATCGCTCGGCACGGAACCGCGCACGGCCACGATCGACGGTGCTCACATCGTCTACAGCGCCGACCCGGCCCTGCCTGGCGTGATCCGCGTGCTCTATCCCATCGCGACCTGCTTCTCGCTGATGTTGTCCTCGCACAGTTCAATTCGTCTCCTCGGTGCTGTCATTTTCCTCGGATCGGTCGTCGCCTATTGGGTCTACTGGAACGCATTCGCGTCGGTTTGGTGCTTCTTCGCAGCCGCTGCGAGCGGCCTTATCCTCTTTCATTTCGAGTCCGCCAGGCGGCGCGCCGGCGTCGGCGGCCGCTCGACTGACACGGCATGACGAAAAAAGGGGCGGCCCCAATAGGACCGCCCCCTGATTGAATATACAAAGTCCGCCGGACCCGCCCGCCTGCCGATTACTCAGCCGCGAGCGGCAGGACTTTTCCCCCGCCGATCCGATCGAACCCGAGAGACGTGGCCACGACCTGATGCATGATCCGTCCGTCCTTCACATTGAGGCCGGCAGCCAGATGCGGATCGCGGTCAAAGGCGGCGAGCCCCTTGTCGGCCAGCTTCATGACGAACGGCAGTGTGGCGTTGTTGAGCGCCTGCGCCGACGTCATTGGTACTGCGCCCGGCATGTTAGCCACGCAATAGTGGATGATGCCATCAATCTCAAACGTCGGGTCCGCATGTGTCGTCGGCTTCGATGTCTCAAAGCAGCCGCCCTGGTCGATGGACACGTCGACGAGCACAGCGCCCTTTTTCATGCGCCCCAGCATCTCGCGCGTCACGAGCTTGGGCGCACTGGCGCCGGCAACGAGTACGGCACCAACCACCACATCGGCGGCCAATACCTCGTTCTCCACCGTCTCCATGGTGGAGGCGAGCGTGCGCACGCGGCCTTCGAACAATTCATCGAGCTGGCGGAGGCGCGGCAGTGACCTGTCGAGGATCGACACCTCGGCGCCCAGCCCGGCGGCCATACGGGCTGCATGCGTACCCACAACGCCACCGCCAAGGACGACGACCTTCGCCGGCTTCACGCCCGGCACGCCGCCCATTAGAACACCGCGTCCACCAGTCGGTCGGCGCAGCGCGAGGGCGGCCGCTTCGATCGAAAGTCGGCCAGCCACCTCACTCATGGGGGCCAGGAGCGGAAGCGCACCGGAAGCGTCCGTCACGGTCTCGTAGGCGATCGCGGTCGCGCCAGAGGCGAGCAGCCCCTTGGCCTGCTCCGGATCCGGAGCGAGATGGAGATAGGTAAAGAGAACGTGGTCGGGGCGCAGGCGCTCCCATTCGACCTTCTGAGGCTCCTTGACCTTGACGATCATGTCGCTCTTGGCGAACACCGCGTCGGCGTCGGGCAGGATCGTCGCCCCGGCCTTCTCATAGGTTGCATCGTCCGCAAATATGCCGGCGCCCGCGCCGGATTGGACGTAAACGGTGTGGCCCTTGGCCGTCAGTTCGCGCACTGAACCCGGCACCAGACCAACCCTAAACTCGTTGCTCTTGATCTCTGTGGGAACGCCGATCCGCATGGTTTCCTCCTAAGGGGCGTTTGGTTCGCCAAATGTGATCACATTTTGGGTTGGAAGGTGGGCGTTCTCACTTGAAAAGCCGTGCAGCATTCGCGATTATCTGCGTGATTTTCATCTGAGACGCAGAAAAATGGCGAATGATGCACTTGATACGCTTGATATGGCCATCCTGGGCGCCCTCTCCGAGAACGGGCGGCTCTCCCAGGTGGAGCTCTCGGAGCGCATACCTCTGTCCGCCACAGCCATTGCCCGGCGCATTCGTGCGCTTGAGGAGAAGGGCATCATCGAGGGCTATCAGGCGCGGGTGAGCCGCGCCGCGCTCGGCCTCAACATGACGGTGCTGGTCCAGATCAGCCTGAAGAGCCAGAGCGAGGACCTGCTCGCCGCATTCGAGAAGGCCGTAGAAGCCGCACCCTCCGTCGTCTCCTGCCATCTCATGTCCGGCGAGGACGATTACGTTCTGACCGTGCTCGCGCGCGATCTTGCCGATTACGAGCGTATCCATCGCCACGAGCTATCCCGCCTGCCGGGCGTTACACGTCTGCGATCGAGCTTTGCTTTGCGGGAGGTGAAGTCCCGCGCGTTGCCGGAGACGATGCTCATGCGCGCGCCGCGCGGCTAACCCTTTGGCGCGTCGAGCAGGAAGTTTCGCGCCCGTCCGGCCTCGGGTCTGGGCAACGCCTCTGCCTCGTCTTTGAGGTTGACGCCGGAGAGTTTGCGCCTGAGCGCCTCGCTCGCCAGATAATGCAATTTGTATGCGGCCTCTGCATAAGACAGTCCCTCGGCCCGCACGTTGGAGATGCAGTTGCGGTCCGCATCCGTCAGTCCCACCTTGGGTTTGTACGTCAGATAGATGCCGAGGCTGTCCGGCGACGAGAGCCCTGGCCGTTCTCCGATAAGCATGGCAACCATCCTCGCGCCGATGATCGACCCGATCTCGTCCCCGAGTGCGACCCGCCCCTGGCCGGCCACGATGAGCGGCGCCCGCCTCCAGCCCGCCTTGTCGGAGAGGGGCAGCATCGCCTCTAGAAACGGCACGATGTTCTTTTCGACCGCGTAGGCAGAAAGGCCATCCGCAATGACGTAGGCGATGTCGAACGGCCCCTTCACCTCGGCGCCAAGCTTCTTCGCCGAGGCGGGCGATAACCGCCGGCCCAGGTCGGGGCGCTGCAGATAGGTCGGCCTGTCGGGGGCTGCGCTGTGCACCTCAACCGCGGCCCCGAAACGCGAAAGATCCTGAACCAGTTTCGACAGGTCAATCGCATGGTGCACGGCACTTCGCGCCCGCGCGTGCGCCAATTGAAATGCCAGATGCTCGGAGGTCGGCAGACTGACACCCGTGCGGCCCAGCGCGATGCGCGCCGGGGTGTGGCGGCGCAAATGGGTCCACGGATTGGAAATCGTGACGTTCTTGTCGCCGTCCGCCATGCGCCTCACTCCGCAGCCAGCGCACGCCGGAATGCGCGCGGCACGTCCGAAGTCAACCGCACGCCCTCAGTCCCTGTAAAAATCTCCTGCGCCTTCAACCAGGCTTCGAACTCCGGCGCCGGCTTCAAGCCGAGCACGCGGCGCACATAGAGCGCATCATGGAACGACGTCGTCTGGTAGTTGAGCATCACGTCATCGGATCCGGGTATACCCATGATGAAATTGATGCCCGCGACGCCAAGCAGCGTCAGTAGAACGTCCATGTCGTTCTGGTCAGCCTCGGCGTGATTGGTATAGCAGATATCGCAGCCCATCGGCACGCCGAGCAGCTTGCCACAGAAATGGTCTTCCAGTCCCGCCCGCACGATCTGGCGCCCGTCATAGAGATACTCGGGGCCGATGAACCCGACGACGGTATTGATGAGCAGAGGTTTGAATTGGCGCGCCACCGCATAGGCTCGCGCCTCGATCGTCTGCTGATCCGCGCCATGATGGGCATTGGCCGAAAGTGCGCTCCCCTGCCCTGTCTCGAAGTACATGACATTGTCGCCGACCGTGCCCCGCTTCAAGGATAAGCCCGCCTCATAACCTTCGCGCAAGATTTTCAAGTCGATGCCGAAGCTCTTGTTGGCCGCCTCCGTTCCCGCAATCGACTGGAACACCAAATCGACGGGCGCGCCGCGATTGATGGCCTCGATGGTGGTCGTGACGTGGGTGAGGATGCACGACTGCGTCGGAATCTCGTAGCGCGCGATGATCCCATCGAGCATCTCGACGAGGGTCATCACCTGGCCGATGCTGTCGGTCGCAGGATTGATGCCTATGACGGCGTCCCCGTTGCCGTAGAGAAGACCGTCTACGATGCTGGCTGCGATGCCGGCCGCATCGTCGGTTGGGTGATTGGGCTGCAGTCGCGTCGCCATCCGGCCTTCGAGCCCTATGGTGTTGCGGAACTTCGTCACAACCCGGCATTTCTTCGACACGAGCACAAGATCCTGCACCCGCATGATCTTCGAGACGGCCGCGACCATCTCCGGCGTGAGCCCTGGCGAGAGTTTGGTGAGGGAGTCGGTGGACGCATGGTCGGAGAGCAGCCAGTCACGAAAGCCACCCACCGTGAGATGCGACACGGCCTTGAACGCGGCCCTGTCGTGCGTGTCGATAATGAGACGCGTGACCTCGTCCGCTTCATAGGGAACGATCTGCTCTTCCAGGAAAACGGAGAGCGGCACGTCTGCGAGCGCAATCTGGGCCGCCGCCCGCTCGGCATCACCGGTCGCCGCCACGCCGGCCAACTGATCGCCGGAGCGCAAGGGTGACGCCTTGGCGAGGAGATCTTTCAAATCACGGAATACGTACCGTTCGCCACCGATAATGTGAGCGAATGTCCCCATGAGCACGCCTCCAGCCCGGCTTCCCGGAAATCAGCCCCCGCACCCTCACTATCACCGAAGCGGCGCGTCCTCTTCAAGCTTTCTCGCCGAAGCCGCGACTGTGTGACGACGGGAGAGGTGACGTAGCGCGGCTGGACGCCTAGTGTCTGCGCCGAAAGCCTGCGATTCCGGCAGGCCGGCCCCACAACCGCACAATTCCCGATCAGAGCGAAAAGAAGCCCGCCCGAGATGAAAACCGATACGCCCCGCCCGATCCGCCTCGAAGACTATCGGCCCTCCGCCTACCTCATAGACAAGGTCGATCTCGATATCGCTCTCCACCCCAGCCAAACCACGGTCCGCTCGCTCCTGAAGATCAGACCGAACCCGGCCCATCGGGGCAAGCCTGGCGCCTTGAAGCTCGACGGCGAACACCTGAAACTCGAGAGCATCAAACTCGACGGCAAGGCACTAACCCCTGGACAGTACCGACAATCCGCCACGCATCTCACGATCCCGGGCGTACCGGAAAAACCCTTCACGCTCGACACGACGGTCACGATCAACCCCGAGGCCAATACGGCGTTGCAGGGCCTTTACCGTTCGCGCGGTGTCTTCTGCACGCAATGCGAGGCGGAGGGCTTCCGTCGCATCACGTTCTTCATCGACCGACCAGACGTGCTCTCGGTCTATAGCACCCGCATCGAAGCCGAGACGGCGATGGCGCCGATACTCCTCGGCAACGGCAACCTTGTCGAGATCGGCAAGCTGGATCGTGGCCGCCGCCACTTCGCCGTCTGGCATGACCCGCACCCGAAGCCTTGCTACCTTTTTGCCCTCGTCGGCGGCGATCTCGCTGCCATCCGGTCCACCTTCAAGACCATGTCCGGGCGCAACGTCGATCTCGCCATCTATGTCGAGCACGGCAAGGAAGCCCGCGCCGCATGGGCCATGGACGCATTGAAACGGTCCATGGTCTGGGACGAGAAACGCTTTGGCCGCGAGTACGATCTCGATGTTTTCAACATCGTTGCCGTGTCCGACTTCAACATGGGCGCGATGGAGAACAAAGGCCTCAACATTTTCAACGACCGCCTGATCCTCGCCTCGTCCGAAACTGCCACAGATACGATGTTCGAGGCGATCGAAAGCGTCGTCGCTCATGAGTACTTCCACAACTGGACCGGCAACCGTATCACCTGCCGCGATTGGTTTCAGCTCTGCCTCAAGGAGGGACTCACGGTCTATCGTGACCAGGAATTCTCCTCCGACGAGCGCGACCGTACCGTGCAGCGCATCCACGACGTACGCCAATTGAAGGCGACACAGTTCCCCGAGGATGCCGGCCCCCTCGCTCATCCGGTGCGACCGGACACCTACATCGAGATCAACAACTTCTACACGCCAACCGTCTACGAGAAAGGCGCCGAACTGGTGCGCATGATCGAGACTCTTCTTGGCCAGAAGACGTTTCGCGCCGGCATGGATCTCTATTTCGCACGTCACGACGGTGACGCCGCCACGATCGAGGACTTCCTGCGGTGCTTCGAAGAGGCGTCGGGGCGTGACCTATCGCAGTTCAAGCTTTGGTACGAACAGGCGGGAACGCCGGAGCTGGTCACATCGCTCACGTGGGACCGCGCGACGAAGACGGCAAATTTGAAGGTCGATCAGATCCAGCCGCCAACTCCGGGACAAACCAGGAAGCAACCGCTTCACATCCCGCTGCGTCTGGCGCTTCTGGGGGCCAACGGCCAGCCGATCGCGCTGAAGCTTAAATCGGGAGCAACGCTGGAAAACGGCGTGATTGAGATCACGAAGCGCTCGGAGACTTTCCGCTTCGCCGATGTCCCCTCGCGCCCGATTCCCTCTCTGTTACAGGGCTTTTCAGCCCCCGTTCGCCTGACCGTCGATCTCTCCGACAGGGATCTGGAATTCCTGATGGCGAACGACGGCGACCTGTTCAACCGCTGGCAGGCCGCCAATGCGTACGCCATGCGTACGCTCGTCGGCATTGTGGACGCTCTCAAGGAGGGGAAGAGGCCTTCGCGCGGAACTGCTTATGCCAAGGCCCTCGGGCTCGCCATCGGGGATAAGAAGCTCGATCCAGCCTACCGTGCCGAACTTTTGCGTCTCCCGAGCCAGGCGGACGTGGCCCGCGAGATCGGCCGCAATGTGGACCCTGAGCTCATCCACCGCGCCCATAGCCAGTTGTCCCGCCTCGTTGCTACTGTCCTTGGCCCAGACCTGGAGAAGATCTATGCGTCCTCCGCCCCCCGCGGCCCCTTCTCGCCCGATGCCCGCAGCGCCGGCAAGCGCTCCGTCCGCAACGTCTCCCTGACCCTGCTGTCGGCCCGCGGCGATCCGCGCGACCTGAAGCGCGTCGCCGACCACTTCCGTAAAGCCACCTGCATGACGGATCAGGCACACGCGCTGTTCCTTATCTGCAATCTCGACATACCCGAACGCAAAGCCGCACTCGACGCCTTCCAAGATCGGTGGAGCGGCGATCACCTCGTCATCGACACGTGGTTCGCCGCCCAGGCCCAGTCGACACTCCCAGAAACCCTCGACCGCGTCCGCGCTCTAACTTCGCACCCGCTGTTCAGCTACGCGACCCCCAACAAAGTCCGCGCGCTCCTGGGGAACTTCGCCTTGCAGAACCCACTGCAGTTCAACAGGGCCGACGGCGCCGGTTACGAGTTCCTGGCCACAGAAGTCCTGAAGATCGATGCCTTGAACCCCCAGATTGCGGCCCGCATGCTCGGCTGCTTCAGGTCATGGAAATCCCTTGAGGGCGGCCGCAGAGCCCTGGCCCGAAAGGCGCTTCAAAAGGTTGCACGGGCTGAGAATATCTCTCGAGATCTCTATGAGATCGTGACCAAAATGCTGGATAGCTGAAGACAACCAATTTATCAGCTTGACCTCATTTATTCTCCCTCGACAGGCGAGTCGCGAATCAGTGATTCTATGCGTGCGAATCGGTCCTGCGTACCGCACCGGTTGGCACTGGGCAGAACTAAAGACATGGCGGCGAGGGGGTTGGGATGGCACGGACAACGTCCGTCTGTCCGCGGGAGGAGTCTGCGCGGGCGCAGGCTGCTTTTCCGGGGCTGGGCAAAAGACTGGGGTTCTCTCTCTCCAAAATCACGCTCGGCTCTGAACGCAGCTTGCAGACAGCGGCCGGCATCCATCTCCTCGCCATCGCCGCTGCGGTCCTGGGCCCTGCGAGCCCGCCGCTCCCCATTTTTCTGACCGTCACGGGACTGTTGCTCGTCGTGCTTTCCCTCTCGCGGCCCATCATCGGCGTTGTTCAAACGCCCTTCGTGAGCGACGACGAACTGGACGAACGTGAAGTTCGCGCGCTTGCCCTGGAACGCCAGGCACAACGTCTCGTCGAAATCGCAGATACAGCCAGCCGCGCCCGTCAAGAAGCGGAAATGCGCAGCCAGCTCTGGGCGGAAATCACCGCGCGTATGAGCCACGAACTGAGAACCCCGCTCAACGCCGTAATCGGTTTTTCCGACCTCATGAGTTCAGAACTCTTCGGCCCCCTCGGACACGAGCGTTATCGCGATTATACGCTTCACATCCGTGAATCCGGCCGCGATCTTCTAAAGTGCACTGAAGACACGCTGGCCCTCACCTCGTCCCTGGCCAAACCTGCCAGCCAAGCCTCAGCACAGCCCCTCAATCTCCCCGATCTCATCAGCGATGCCTGGCGCTTCTACGAAGCCGAGAGCGGTGCTCGCGGAATCCGCCTCGCGACAAGTTTGCCGGCAGGTCTGCAGATCCTGGGCGAACCACGCCCAATACGCCAGATCCTGATCAACCTCCTATCGGAAGCACTCGCCCGGGTGCCCAACCGGGGGACCATCACGGTCGAGATGCAGGACGACGGTTCCGTCATCACTCTTTCAATCCGCGTCGATGGATCGATCCCACGGGCGGACGTCGGGCAGGCCCCGCTGGCCATATGTATCGCCCGTGTTTTGCTGGAACAGCAGGGTTCCGGTCTCATAGAATACGATGATCACGAAGTCTGGTGCGCAACGACATTTTTCGACCGGGCGATACAGCACGAACTCTTCGGCTGCGAGACGGGTCCACAAACGGGCGCAGCTGGTTGAATGGAAAGCGGCAGGCGCGATTTCCTCACGGGCTTCCGCGTTGATCGTCTGATGGGCCCCCCATGCCGGATTCATCATTTTTGTGACGTCGCCGGGGGCGATATTCGCGATCGAGACGCTGCAGCCACGCTTCACTGAGCTTTTGCCTCTCCACCGGCTCGAGTTCTCCAATCCCCTTTATCAAAGCGTCGACCCCCGTCTGGCGAATACGGGTTTCAGCGGCCCCGATACCGTCCATTGCAGCCTGAAGCTTTTCTTTCGAGAAGTCCGGCGCGCCCAGGGCTTCTGCCGCTCGGCGGCGAGCGGCCCTCATTTCGTCCCGCAGCGGTCGCAGCGACTTATAGGCTTCCCTCAGATGGCCGCGAACCTTTTGCCGCCGCTCCAGAGGCAGATCCCGCGAAAAGCGCATCAGCCCGAATGTGGTTGGCGTCGCCCCCCAATGCGGAGCACCATGGGGTGGCCCCTTGATCCACAAGCCAGCCACTGCGCCGGCTACCAGTAAATTGAGCGCCAGCGACACAACCAGCAACCAGCGCCATCCGCGCCCGTTCTTTGGCTGCGTTACCGAAGGGTTCGCCTCGGTCACAGCAGATCCTCCACAGAGAGCGTTTCGCTTGCGCCACCGAGGGCCAACTCGCTGATGTCATCGCTGTTCGTTGTCGAGATTGCGTATCCCGGCAGTCCCAGACGGCTGCCGTCAATGATATCCTGTGTGCCGACGAATACCCCGAGCAGAAGAGCTGCGGCCAAGAGCGCCACTTCGCGCCAGAGCCGGCTGCGCGCCGGCTGAGGCGAACGTGACGCGGCGGGCCGCTGGAAGGGAAGAACCGTGGGTGCCACCGCCGCTTCGCCTGGAGCCATCGTCGCCCCTTCTCCGTCGATCCGCGCCAACAGCCGTGCGCGCACGCGGTCGACCTGCTCGGTCGGCGCCGTGCCGCACCCCTCCGCAAGAACGCGATCCAGCGCCCCTGCTTCCGCCAGCATCCGCCGCGCCTCGGGCGTGGCTTTAATGAAAGGCTCCAGAACAACCCGTTCGGCGGCCGGCCAGCGGCTTTGGTCTGCACCATAGGCATCGACGACCGTTCCGAGCCGCTCCAGCATTGTCTTATCCGCCCTGTCAATCCGCTGTGTCATCGCCTTCGTCCCGCAAGAACCTCAGAAATTCGTCCACCGTCCATCAAGTCTCGTAGTCGCCATCGGTGAGCAGCGCCTGCCACTCCGATGCCAGCGTCTTTCTCAGCGTGCGCCGCGCGCGAGAGAGCAGCGATTCGACCGCCTCCGTGGAAATGTCCATCATATGCCCGACCTCTTCCATGCTGAGGCCCTCGTAGTGGAACATGGTCAAGGCGAGCCTCTGTCGGTCCGGCAACCGTGTCAGAGCCGCCTCGACGCGCTCGGCGAGTTCCATCTGTTCGAGCTGGCGCAATTGGCCCGCCGGCTCGGCAACTTCGGGCGGATCATCCCGCATCTCGAGCCGCCCGCGGACCCGCAGTCGGTCGATGGCGAGGTTCGAGACAACCCTCTTCAGCCACGGTGCCACCCCGGCCGGCCCGATCTCGAGGCTGGCGCCCGCACGCCAAAGCCTCAGAAACGCTTCTTGGGCCACGTCTTCCGCTTCCGCCTCATCCCGCAGCAACCTCCGAGCGAGGATCAGAAGGGAGGGCAGATGCCGATCGACAAGTCCGCGAAAGGCCGTTTGATCACGCGCAGCGACGCGGACCAGGAGAGCTTCCTCCCCCCGATCCGCGCCCTCAACCTTCGTTCCGGGAGTTTGTCCCGGCGGTCCATCCCGCGCTGCCACTACCAACCTCGGCAGTCTTCCGCATCCTTCTGAAGACGGCGGAAGTTTTGCATCCTTCCTGCCTTCGGCACCAGTACCTGGGGCGGGATGACACTTATCTTTGCGACCACTGCTGGCGGACCATGGGCGGCATGTCCGCCTCGTTGATCCGCCCGTCGCGGTTGAGATCGAGACGCTGGAAGCGTGCGCGCGCATCGGCCGTGAACTCCTCGAGCGTTATCTTGCCATCCCCGCTGCGATCCAGAATGTGCATCGCCCGGCGCTGGCGATACTCTCGATCCTCGGCGCGGGCTGCATCGAACTCGGCCTTCTCGACGACCCCGTCCGCATTCTGATCGTAGAAGGCGAACAGACGCTGGCGCTGATCGATCATCCGCGCCGAAGGTGGCCGCGCAGCGCGCTGGCCTTCGGTGGCCGTCAATCCGCTTTCAAAGGCTGCCAGCGTCAACTTCGGCAAGGCATCCCTGGCGGCGCGCTCGAAAAGGCGCTCGATCCGACGCTCCATCGTTAAGCCGCGCCGGTTGGAAGAGCCAGAGTTCAACTCGATCTGCTCGACAACCCCATCCCGATTTCGATCAATCCGGGTGAAGGATACCGTTCGCCGGCGCAGGTACTCCTCAATCGTCACCGCACCGTCGTTGTCCACATCAAGCCGCTGCAGATAGCTCTGCCCGCTGCGCTCGCGCGGGGCCGTGGCGCCTGTGCCCGAACCCGCACCCTTGTCCTCTACGGCCGCAAGCGCCGAAACCGCGCCCGAAACCACCATCAAACCCTGTTAAGAGCATTCCCGCCGTATTACCCATCACTGTCCTCCTGCGGCTGAACTCAGGGCCTTTGCCCTGCCTTCAGTGAGTAGAACGGCCGTGGCGGACAAACCCGTCGCCACAGTTCGGACTTTTTACGTCAGACAACGAGGCGCTCGAAGCGGGCATGGGTTTGGGCCAGAATATCCCGGAGTTTCAATTCCAAAGCCTCGAACGACGGGCAGTCGCCCGCCCGCGCCGCCAGTTCCTTCAGGCCGCGAGGCGCGGTGGCCGGATCAAATGGCATGTCCAGGCACAGACGCACAACCTGGGTCAGGTCGTGGATCAGTCGGGTAGCCGCGATCAGCGCCTCCGCATCGGCCGCATCGAGACAGCCGGCCTCTCCCAGCTTCTGGAAGGCCCGCGTGGTGTTCTGATCAAGCACTTGGGGGTGAGCGGTGGCATGCACCAGCTGCAAGTACTGGGCGATGAATTCCAGGTCAACGAGACCGCCGCGCACCTGTTTGAGATCCCAGATGTTGTCGGTACCTTTTTCAGCCGCGATGCGAGCGCGCATGTCGCGCACGTCTGCGGTGATCTTCGCACGGTCGCGCGGGAGGACGAGCGTCGCGTTGATGGCCGCCTCGACTTTGGCGGCAAGCTCCGGCGGCCCGCTGACGACACGCGCGCGGGTCAGCGCCAGATGCTCCCAAGTCCATGCCTCCTCGGCCTGATACTCGATGAAGCTGTCCAGGTGGGTCGCCACAGGTCCCTTCTGGCCCGACGGTCTCAACCTCATGTCGACCTCATAAAGCGTTCCCTCTGCAGTCGGTGCGGAAAGTGCCGTGATGAGCCTCTGGGTGAAGCGGGAATAAAATTGGCTCGGTGCCAGCGGCCGCTCGCCGTCCGATTGCTGGGCAAGAGGATCGAAATCGTAGATGACGATCAGGTCGAGATCGGATGTGGCCGTCATCTCCCGGCCGCCGAGCTTGCCCATGGCGATCACGACCGCTTCGCCGCCGGGTACCTCCCCGTGCAAACGGGCAAGATCCTCCGACACGGCGGCCTGCAACGCGGCAATCATGCGGTCAGCCAGCAGCGCATAGGCCCCTCCGGCCTGATTGGCGTTGATACTGCCCGACAGAACTCTGACGCCGATTAGGAATGACTGCTCGCTTCCCACCACGCGCGCCCGATCGAGGGTTTCCTGGTGATCACGCGCTGCGGACAATTCGGCCATGATCGCCTGATCGATCTCCGCAGCACTCGGCAGCACGGCCAGCGCCCGCGGGTCGATCACCGCGTCGAGCAGACGTGATCGCTTGGCCAGCACGCGGGCCAGGCGCGGAGCAATGCCCATGATATCGGCGACACGGCGCAACAGCCCCGGATTAGCCCGCAGAAGCGAGAAGAGCTGAACACCTGCCGGAAGGGCCGCCAGAAAGCGGTCAAAGATCGCGAATGCGCCGTCGGGATCGCTCGTCTCGGCGAGGGCGGCGATGAGCGAAACCTGCACCTCCGTCAGCAACTCGCGCGAACGGGCAGTACGCACCGCGGGGTAGCGCCCGTGATGCCAACCGCGCACGGTGGCAAGAACCTGGCTCGGCTGGGAGTAGCCCATCCGCTTCAACTGGGCCAAGGTTTCAGGATCGTCATCCTCGCCCGCGAACACCATGTTGCCGCCCGCCTGGGTCAGTTCCGGAGCGTTTTCGAACAATTCGCCGTAGTGGCGTTGCACGCGCTCCAGGATGGCCACATAGTTGCGGGAGAATTCTTCGCGGGATGAAACACCCGCAAAGCGGGCGAAGCGGTCCAGGGCCTGCGCATCTTCCGGCAACTCATGGGTCTGTTCGTCTGCCACCATCTGCACGCGATGTTCGATACGGCGCAGTTCCACATAGGCCTCAGCCAATTCGGCACGCACGTCGGGCTTGATCCATTGCCGTGCTTCGAGCCGCTCCAGAGCATCTAGTGTGCGCCTTACGCGCAGATCCTTCTGCCGCCCGCCTGCGATCAGCTGCTGCGTCTGCGCGAAAAACTCCACCTCGCGGATACCGCCCGGCCCCAGTTTCACGTTGTGGCCGGCGACACCAATCCCGCCAAATCCGCGAAAGGCGTGGATCTGCCGCTTCATGGCGTGGATGTCGGCAATCGATGCGTAATCGAGATAGCGCCGCCAGACGAACGGAGCGAGTTCGGCAAGAAGCTGCTGGCCCGCCTCGATGTCACCCGCCACAGGCCGGGCCTTGATGAGCGCCGCCCTCTCCCAGTTCTGGCCGAAGCTTTCGTAGTAGATCATCGCAGCGTCGGTCGAGAGCGCCACCTGGGTAGCGCCGGCGTCGGGGCGCAGGCGCAAGTCCGTTCGGAAGACGTAGCCGTCGCCTGTTCGCTCATCCATCAGGCGGACCAGATCGCGCGTGAGGCGCACGAAAAAGGTCGGCGGCTCGACACGTTCGCTCAGGCGCGCACGCTCAAGATCGTAGAAGACAATGAGGTCGATATCGCTGGAATAGTTGAGCTCGAAGGCGCCATACTTGCCCATGCCGAGCACGATGTAGCCTGTACCGGCTCCCGCGCAGGTCTCGTCGGGCACCGTGATGTCGCCGCGCCGCACGGCACCGCGGAACAGAAAGTCAACGCATGTTTGAAGGGCGGCGTCCGCCGTCCGGGTGAGAATGTCGGTGACCATCATCACCGGCCATACGCCGCCAAGATCGCTCAACGCCGCCATCAGCGCCACTTCCGTCTTGAAGGCGCGCACGATCCGCATGGCCGTCGCCATGTCGGAGGCCGGCGTCATATCCGCTGAAAGCTGTTGCACGAGGCGATCGAAGTGCGTCTCTGGCGCGCTGGTGAGAAGCCTATGGAGACGGGCCGGATCGCGCCGGATCAGCCCCTTCAGATACGGAGAACCGGCCATCACGCCAGCCAGGAACGCAGCGATCCGTTCGTCTGCGAGAAGCTCCGCCAGCCCCGCGAGCGCTTCGTTGCCCCGCGCCTCCTCGAGAAGGGTTGCCACATCGTCCCGGCCTCGTCCTGCCGCATCATCCAGCGGTCCAACCGATAGCCGTGCTGCGAGTGTTTGAAGTTCCGTCGTCTGTCCAGCCGTCACGCCCAAAGCCCTGTCTCCCTGCGGGCCGGCGTCTTACGCACCGGTCGCCGTACGCCCAAGCGGCAGGACCAGCACGGCCCGCAATCCCGGCGCATTCTCCTCCAGACGTATCGTGCCCGCATGCAGGCGCGCAACCGCTGCAACGAGGCTCAGTCCCAATCCCGTTCCCGGTTTCGTCCGGCTGGCCTCCAATCTGACGAAGCGTTTCAATGCCCGCTCCCGGTCCGCAGCACTTATTCCGGGGCCGTGGTCGGCGACGGTAATCTCCGCATGCGGCCCGACGGTGCACACGGATACATCGATGGACAGGCTTTCACTCACCGCCGGATCGGGGCGACCGTACTTGATCGCATTATCGATCAGATTGGCGACGGCCTGGCTGACGAGGTGGCGGTTCGCCAGGAGGGCTGGCCCCTCTCCTGCCTGCACGCGCAGTTCCAACCCCTCCTCCTCGGCCACGGGTTCGTAAAACTCGGCTACGTCACGCACCAGAGATCCTAGATCGAACGTTTCCGTTTCACCTTCCAGGGCGCCAGCTTCAAGCCGTGCGACAAGCAGCATGGCGTTGAATGTCTTGATGAGTTCGTCCGCCTCTTCGATCGTGCGTTCAAGTCCCTCGCGGTAGGACTCTGTTCCGCGCGGATCGCGCAGGGCCGCCTCGGCGCGGTTGCGCAGGCGGTTGAGCGGCGTCTTCAGGTCGTGTGCGATGTTGTCGGAGACCTCCCTCAGACCGCTCATGAGCTGCTCGATACGATCGAGCATCATGTTGAGGTTCTGCGCCAGCCCATCGAGTTCATCGCCGCTGCCGGCGAGCGGAATGCGGCGCGACAGATCTCCGGCCATGATCGAACGGCTGGCGGCATTGATTGCGTCAATGCGGTTGAGCAGCAACCGCCCGGCGCCCAGTCCGCCGGCCAGCCCTGCCGCGGAGATCAGCCCGAACCCCAGGAGAAACACCGTGCGCATGCGGTTCGCAAAAACGCGCTGCTCTTCGATGTCGCGGCCGACGATGAGGCTCGTCCCCTCATGGAACCGCACGGGAAGCGCCACGGCCAGCCTCTCTTCGCCCCCCTCACGTTGGTAACGGAATGTTCCGCCATTCTCGGCCTCGAGCTCGGGCGGCAGACGGCTCAGGTTGCCTGCCCGTTTGCGGCCTTTCATGTCGGCGACGAAGTAGAGACCCGGACCTTCCGGCCGGCTGCGCGCCTTCACCGCTTCCACAACGGACGCCACTCCCGCGGCGGCTTCGATATGGCGGAACTCCTGAACCTCGGCCCTGAGCGAGGACAGCACCTGCTCAGTCAAGAGATTGTTCGTCTGCCAGAAGAGAAAGCCGACAATGCCCGCCGCTGTCAGGAGGAAGGCCGCGATGCTCAAGGCGGCCAGGCGAAAAGGTGTCGACGTCCAGGCGGACGCGGCAAGCCTATCCAGCACCGTCGCGCACCATGTAGCCTGCGCCACGCACGGTGTGCAGCAACGGCTTCTCGAAGTTCTTGTCGATCTTCGAGCGCAGTCGAGAGACGTGCACGTCAATGACGTTCGTCTGCGGATCGAAGTGATAGTCCCACACGTTCTCAAGCAGCATGGTGCGGGTCACGACCTGACCCGCGTTCTTCATCAGGTATTCCAGAAGTCGATATTCCCGCGGCTGCAGCACGATCTGCTCGCCACCGCGCGTGACGCGATGGGACAGACGGTCGAGTACGAGATCGCCGACCACGTACTTCGTCACCTGCTCCTCGGGCACGGCCCTGCGCGAGAGTGCCTCAATGCGCGCCAAAAGCTCGGTGTAGGCGTAAGGCTTCGTCAAATAGTCGTCGCCACCGGCACGCAGCCCCTTCACGCGGTCGTCCACCTCGCCCAGGGCGGAGAGAATGAGCACGGGCGTGCGCACACCATTGGTGCGCAGCGACTTCACCACCGAGAGACCATCGAGCTTGGGCAGCATGCGGTCCACGATGAGCACGTCATAGACGGCCGTCTCCGCCATAGACAGACCCGTCTCACCATCGGCGGCAAGGTCGGCCGAATGCCCGCTTTCCTTCAGCGACTTCTGAAGAAACTGGGCCGTCTCCCGGTCATCCTCGATTACCAGAACGCGCATCGTCGGTTCGTCTCCGTCTCGTCGCCGGCCGCGGGTGACCCCCGCTCAGAACGTCATACCTTCGCACGATCGACCGGCAGCGGTCGATAATGCGGCAAGGCGACCGGGACCACTGGGTGCCGGCCGCCTCTTGCCATTTGATCCGGACAGGGCCCTAACGATCAGCCCTTGTCCTTATCCTTCTTCAGCTGGACGGCAACGAACCGCGTGCGATCCTGCGACTTGATCGACAGCATCACCGCCGTGCGGCCCATCTCCTGGACTTTTTTAAGCTGGGCGGCGACGTCAGCCGGCTTGGAAACGGTCTCGCCCTGCACCTGAACAATCACGTCTCCGGCACGCAAGCCCTTCTGTGCGGCATCCGAAGACGGTTCCACCTCCGAGATGGTGACACCCTCTTCCGCATCAGCGGGAGCAGGTCCAAGCGTCAACCCCAACATATCGAGGTCCATCTCGTCTTTCGGCGCTTCGAGAGGCTTGCCCTGCTCAAGCTTGGCGATCTCCTCGGTGGAACCCGGGAATGTGCCGAGCTTCACCTTCACGTTTTCCGACTTGTTGTTGCGCCAGACCTTTACGTCGACGGTCGTGTCGGGGGCATAGTCGGCAATCTTGCGCGCGAGGTCCCGGCTGTCAGCGATCGAGTCGGCGTTCACCTGCAAGATGGTGTCCTGCACCTTGAGGCCGGAGCCGGAAGCAGGTCCGTTGGGCGTGATCTCGCTGACGAGCGCACCCTTCGCGTCAGGAAGACCCAGCGCAGCCGCCGTGTCCTCGTCGACGTTTTGGATCTTAACACCGAGCCAGCCGCGGCTGACCTTGCCCTTCGACTTCAGCTGCTCGATCACCTCAACGGCCGTCTTGGCCGGCACTGCGAACGCGATACCCACGTTGCCGCCCGACGGGCTGTAAATCGCCGTATTCACGCCGATCACGTCTCCGTCGAGGCTGAACGTGGGACCACCCGAGTTGCCACGGTTGACCGCTGCGTCGATCTGCAGAAAGTCATAGGGACCCGAGCCGATGTCGCGGCCCAGTGCCGAGACGATGCCAGCCGTGACCGTACCGCCGAGGCCGAACGGGTTGCCCACCGCGATCGCCCAGTCGCCAACGCGCACGGACTTTTCGGCGAACTTGACGTGCGGGAAGGTCTTGCCCGACTTGTTGTTGATCTTGAGAAGAGCAAGGTCCGTGCGCGGGTCGCTGCCGATCAGCTCAGCCTCGAGCTTCTCCTGGTCGTCGAAGCTGACCTGGATCTTGTTGGCACCGTCGATCACGTGGTTGTTCGTCACGACGTAGCCGTCGGGCGTGATCACGAAACCCGAACCCTGCGCCTGCTGCGGCGGACGCGGCACCTGCGGTCCGCGGAACTCCTTCGGCAGCCGCTTGAAGAACTCGTAGAACGGGCTGTCCTCGGGAATGTCGGGGAAGCCTTCGGGCAGACCACGGTCGTCCGTGTTGCTGGCCATCTTATCGCCGCCCGAGACGACCGAGATCGATACCACCGACGGCTTTACCCGGTCGATGAGATCGGCGAACGACAGCGGAGCGCGGCCGAAGGGCGTCTCAACGCTCGGAGCGTCGGGCTTCAGTTGGGCGATCGCCGGCGAGAACGCGGAGATCCCCGCGCCGGCCAGAAGACCGAGACCTGCCACAGCCCCGGCGAATGCAACCCGACGCCGACGCGGCGTGCGCCCGGCGGCTGGCCCGGGATTTGCTGAATGATTTCCAGGAAGGCTGGCAGGGTTTGGTGTGGGCATTTAGGGAACCTCCATCGAACGAGCCGGCAAGCGGCGTCTCATCTGGCTTATGGCCGAGGGCCTTACGGCGGCCTTTCGGCCGCCTTAAGAGTTGTTAATGAAGGCCCTGAAGGGCCCGGAACTTACGGTGAAATCGTGGGACTGTGTCCAGCTTCAACCCCCCAGAAATCCATCAGGCGGTGCCGGTCGAAATTTATCTGCACACTGTTTTGGGCACTTTCCGCGACCGTCCCGATTCTGCCCGCCGCGACCCACGCCTTCGGACTCCGTCCTGACCCGGAACGGAACGCGGCTGGCAGCCTCGTCCATTCCGTGGCTGTTTTCGGAGCCGATGACCGGGTCATGTTACCCGACCGCCTGCGGAGCCTGGAGGATAAGATCGGGCTTTTCTACGAGCCCAAGAGCCGTTCCGTCTGTACCGCCTTCTGCGTCGACCACTCCACGATCGCCACGGCCTCCCACTGCCTCTTTCGCACCCGGGGCGAGCCTGCGATGCCCCTATCCGGCATGACATTCAGGCTGGCCACGTCGCCTCACAGAACAGGCACACCTATCGCCGGTTCCGGTTCGGGCGCTGCTGAACAGAACATCGTGACCGGGTCCACATCCCTCTCCACGCGTCCGCCCATCGATGCGACACGCGACTGGGCGCTTGTCCGACTTGCCGCGCCGGCCTGCCGCGCCGGCGGGCTTCCACTCAGCCGCCGCACGCCGCGCGAACTGGCCGCCGCATCAGCGGACCGTAAAACCTATCAGGTCGGCTACCATCGGGATTTCGGTGACTGGCGCTTGGCGCTGAGCCCGCCGTGCCGCGTGCGCCGTCCAGCCGAGAATGTGGACGACCGAACTATCGCTCGCGACTTTTCGGATACTGACGCGCTCATCCTGCATACTTGCGATACGGGAGGCGCCTCATCCGGTGCGCCACTTCTCGTCGATGGGCCATTTGGACCAGAGGTCGTCGGCATCAATGTCGGCACCTATCTCCAGTCCCGCGTCGTGACCCAGGCCGGTGAGGTCCTGCATCGCTACCGCTCCGACGCCGTTGCCAACACAGGCGTCAGCACGATGGCGTTTCAAGAGCAGCATGCCCTCTTCTCCGGGGCGACCGTCCTGAAGACGCGCCGCGATATCCGCCGGGTACAATCTGCTCTGGCCGCCACGGGGTATTACCGCGGCCGGATCGATGGCCGCTATGGATCAGACCTGCGCCAGGCCATCACGGCCTTCGAAAGGGCTGAATTGCGCATTCCGACGGGCCTTGCGAGCACCGATCTTCTGAGCCATCTGGAGATGATCGTCGCGGGCCGGCATCACAGCCCGGAATTGGCGCCCTCGGCACGGACAATCGAAACCGGCAGCGTGCCGAAACCCGAAGGCAGCCGCTAGCCGGCTTTGCCTTCGTTCTCCTTGGTGGCGGCCAGCAGACGGTCCAATTCCTCTTCCTCACGCGCCGACAAAGGCGCCACAGATGCAGCAGGTTCCCGCTTGCGGATTGCTCGCCAGACGACGCCCACGGCCCCCAGCAGCACAAGCAGGGGCGCGAGCCACAACAGCATCGTGTGGCTATTCACGGGAGGCTTGAGAAGCACGAAGTCGCCGTAGCGCTCGACGACGTAATCGATCACCTGTTCGTCACTGTCGCCCGCCACGAGGCGTTCGCGAACGAGCACGCGCAGATCCTTTGCAAGCGGCGCATCGCTGTCGTCGATGGACTGGTTCTGGCATACGAGGCAGCGCAGTCCCGCCGACAGCGACCGCGCACGCTTCTCCATCGTCGCATCGCTCAGGATTTCGTCGGGCTGCACCGCAGTCGCCGGCATCGCCCCTGCCAGCAGGAACAGGAGAGCCGCAGACAGCCCCTGACGCCATCTAGTGGGGTTCTTGCTCGACCGCATCGCGCTACTCCGCCGGAACGGCCGCAGCGCGGGACCGCGCGCGCTGTGGGGCTCCGACTCTGAGGCGTCGGTCACTCAGCGAGATGGCCCCGCCGATGAACATGATCACCGCACCAAACCAAATGAACCGGACGAAAGGATGGAAGTAGAGGCGAAGCGCCACCGCGCCGCTCGGCTGCTCGTCGCCGATCGCCACGTAGAGATCGCCGGTCCAGGCGGGATAGATGCCGGCCTCCGTCGTCGGCTGAGGCGGCGCGTTGTAGAGACGTTTGGAGGGCATCAGCGTGGTCACGGGTGCACCGCCACGCGTGACCTCGAACTGCGCAATCTGTTCGGAATAGTTCGGACCCTTGGTCGGTTCGATGCCCTTGAAAACGAGCTCGTAGCCGGCAATCTCCGCGCGGTCTCCTGGCTTCATCGCCAGGATTTTCTCTGTCTGGTAGGCGCTTGTGCCGACGATGCCAAGCACCATGACGCCGATGCCCGCATGGGCCAGCGCGGTACCGTAAGCCGAGCGCGGCAGGCTCGTGAGACGGCGCAAAAACTCGTCGCGGGCGACCGCCCCAATACGGGCGCGAGAGAGGAGATCGGTAACGGCACCCAAGATCACGAATACGCCGAGCGCCACGCCGATAGGCGCAAGCCAAGGCCCCGGGCCCGTCATCGCCAGCGCACCGATGGCCACGATAACGGCCATGACACCGGCAAACATGAGCCTCTGCGCCACGCCTCTGAGATCACCACGCTTCCAGGCCAGCAACGGGCCGAACGGCATCGCGAACAACAAGGGAAGCATCAGCGGCACGAACGTCATGTTGAAGAACGGCGGGCCAACCGAGATTTTCTCGCCCGTGATGCCTTCCAGCGCGAGTGGATAGAGCGTGCCGACGAGAACGGTCGCACAGGACGTCGAGAGCAGGACGTTATTGAGGACGAGGCTGCCTTCTCGGCTGATGGGCGCGAACAGTCCGCCTTGTCTCAACGCACCGGCCCGCCATCCGAAGAGGGCAAGCCCCCCGCCGGTGAAGAACAGCATGATCATCAGGATGAACACGCCACGCTCCGGATCGACGGCGAAGGCGTGCACCGACGTCAGCACGCCAGAGCGAACGAGGAACGTCCCCATGAGAGAAAGCGAAAAGGTGAGGATTGCAAGCAGGATTGTCCAAACCTTCAGGGCCTCGCGCTTCTCCATGACCAGGGCCGAATGCAACAGAGCCGTGCCTGCGAGCCAGGGCATGAACGAGGCGTTCTCGACCGGATCCCAGAACCACCAGCCGCCCCAGCCGAGCTCGTAGTACGCCCACCATGAACCCATGGCGATGCCGAGCGTCAGGCACATCCAGGCAGCCAGTGTCCACGGCCTCACCCAGCGCGCCCAGGCGGCATCGATGCGCCCCTCGATCAGAGCGGCGGCCGCGAACGAGAACGCCATCGAGAAGCCGACGTAGCCCGCGTAAAGGAATGGCGGGTGGAAGGCGAGAGCGGGGTCCTGGAGGATCGGATTCAGGCCGCGGCCCTCGAACGGCGCGGGATCGAGACGGTCAAACGGATTGGACGTGAGCAAGATGAACAGGAAGAAGGCGACCGCAATCGAGGCCTGTACGCCCAGCACATTGGCCCGAAGCGTCACCGGCAGGTTGCGCCCGAAGACGGCCACTGCAGCACCAAACAGCGCCAGGATCAGAACCCACAGGAGCATGGAGCCCTCGTGGTTTCCCCACACGCCCGAGATCCGGTAGATCAGCGGCTTGTCGGAATGGGAGTTGACCGTAACATTCGCGACAGAGAAGTCCGACGTCACGTACGCGTGCATCAGCGCCAGGAACGAAATGGTGAGCAAGCCCAGTTGCGCGACTGCCGCACTGTCGCCCACGGCCATGAGACGCGCATCACGCACCTGCGCACCCCAGATCGGCAGAACCATCTGCGCCACGGCCACCAGCAGGGCAAGGATCAGCGCGAAATGTCCGACCTCAACGATCATGCCGTCCTCCGCCTGTCCCTATGCATCATCACTAAGGGGCTCAATAGGGAGCCCCGCCCTTGTGCTGTGCGCCCGTGCCAAGCTTCACGCCCTTTTCCTCAAGAGCCTTGGCGACCTCTGGCGGCATGTAGTTCTCATCGTGTTTTGCCAGTACCGTATCCGCGATGAAATGCCCGTCGGGACCCAGCCGACCCTCCGTGACGACGCCCTGCCCCTCCCGGAACAGATCCGGTAAAATTCCATTATACGACACTTCCACCTTGGACAGCGTGTCGGTTACCGCGAATTCGACTTTCGTGCCTTCACCCCGCTTCACCGAGCCGTCGGCTACGAGGCCGCCAAGGCGGAACCGCTGCCCAGGCTCGATCTTCTTTTCCGCAACATCACTTGGCGTGTGGAAGAACACGACGCTGTCCTGAAAGGCGAACAGCACAAGAATGGCAGCGAGCGAGAGGATCGCCACCCCGGAGCCGATGAGAATGCCGCGCCGCTGCTTGCGTGTCATTATTCGCCTTCCTTGCCGCCGGCCTTCGGGGTTGCCTCGACACCGAGTTCCGCCGCCGCGCCATTGACCTCCCCAAGCCCCTTCTCGTTGCCGGTCAGGGCTGCCCGGGCATCCTTCAGGGCCTTCATCGCATCATCCTTGCGACCCATAACCATATAGGAGCGAATAAGCTGCGCCCAACCGGCGGGGTCCTTCCCATCGGCCGCCAGCCGCGCCGCCAACCGGGCCACCATGCCCTCGATCATGGCCTGTTGGTCGCCAGGCGCCGCAGGCGCGCCGCCAGGCGGCGGGACGGTCTCGCCCCGCGCCAATCGTTCTACGATGCCGATGCGTTGCTCGATCGCGCTGCGCATCGCCTCCGTGGCCCCCGGGTCGGAAAGGATGGCCTTGTAGCCTCTCAAAGCCTCGTCAAAGGCGCCGTCCTGCTCCTTGGCCAAGGTCAGCCACAACTGAGCGTCCAGCCGGCCCGGTTCCAGCGCCAGCAGCCGCTCGGCAGCGATACGGGCATTGGGATTGACGACGCCATTGTTGGCGAGGATCTCCGCCTGCACGAAACCCGCGAGCCGCTTCGGCGTCTCGCCGAGAAGACGGTTGGCATTGGCGAAGGCTTCCGCAGCCTGGCCATAGCGCTCCATCCGCAGATAGATCGGCGCGATCACGTCCCAGCCGTTGCCATCGTCGGGCACCTCGCGCAGCCGCTGCTCCACCTGCGCGATCAGCGCATCGACGCGCGCCTCTGCCGCGGTCGGAAACGCACGCGTCGCATGAGGTTGTGAGGGTAATCCCGGGGATCCCAGCATCGCATAGAGGCCAACGGCTAGCAGCGGGATGGAGAGCATCGCAGCGCCCGCGAGTTTTTCGCTGCGGGAAGACGCGGCCTGCGCGCTGGTCGTCGGCCCAGCGGTCTTCCCGCTATCGGCTGGACCGGCACGATTCAACAGGCGACGCGCAACCTCTGCCCGCGCCGAAGCCGCCTCGGCCTCCGAGATCAGGCCCCGGGCCCGGTCGGCGTCGATCTGTTCCAGCTGGTCGGCATAAACGGCAACGTCCGCGCGTGCCGCATCGCCCGCTTCCGGGGCAGCCCGCCGGTACGACCACAAGAGCGCCCCCACGACACCCGCGGTCAACGCCGAGAAAACCACCCAGAGAAGCATCATCCGTCCAAGGGGTTACGATCCGTGGTGTGGAATAGGGGCCGCACCCTCCGCTGACAAGGCCCTTGCAGGTCAAACGCCCTTCTGTCGCGGCAAAGCGTTGATGTCGGGCAGCTTGTTCGGGCCAAGGAAAAGCAAAAACTGCCGAACCCCGTGAGGGATCCGGCAGTTCGATTGAAGCTGACGTTCGGTGTCAGTGATCTATCTGGCGAGCCGCTGGGCACGCTCCCTTTGTCAGGTCACGTTCGTCCAGGTGCCGTCCGGATTACGGCAAGCCGTTCCAGTCATCGCCTGCTGACGGCCATCGATGTAGATCTTGTGGGTGTAGTCGCGGCAATCCGCACCCGCACGCTTGTAGGGCCTGCTGGGTACGACTTCGCCATAGCGGCCGTTGTCGGGGTTGCGCCACTGCTTTGCAACACCAGACTGGCCGCGCTCCAGGGCGTCGAACTCGGCCTGCTGAGCGAGCATCCGGTCCTGTTGATCCATGCTGCGGCCAATCTCACTGCCGACGATTCCGCCGATGACGGCCCCGATGGCAGTGGCGGCAACTCGGCCAGAGCCTTTGCCGACCTGATTGCCCAGGATTCCGCCCGCAATGGCGCCCACCGCAAGGCCGGTATCGGCCTTGTTGGGTCCATCCCCGCTACAGCCAGCGACAAGCGCCGCAACAACAGCCAACACGAGAAAGCGCGGAAAGCGCATGACGATCCCCTGTAACTTGCGCGCGATATGGAGGTTTCGCCGCACGCGGCCTCCCAATTTGCGCGGCTGCCCCGGGTTTTACCGGCAGCAGATGATGTCAGACAGCGATTTCCACCCCGATTCGGGCGAAAGTTCGACCCCTGTTGCAACGTTGTTCAGATCATTTCATCCAGCGGCCGGCAGATCCAGCCGCGCCTTCAGCCCCCCGAGCCCGCTTTCGTCCAGTTCCAGCTTGCCCCGATAGAGCTGAGCCAGATCGGCTACGATTGACAGGCCAAGTCCCGATCCCGGCTTGGTTTCATCCAGCCGCAGCCCCCGCTGGCCGAGCTTGGCCCGCTGCTCCGGGGGCAGGCCCGGACCGTCGTCCTCAACCTCCACCACCAGGCGGCGCCCGCCATGGCGGGTATCCTTAGCTGGCGACAGGGAAATAGTCAGATGAACCTTGCCGCTCGCCCACTTGCAGGCGTTGTCGAGAAGATTGCCGATCATCTCCTCCAGGTCCTGCCGCTCGCCCTGGAATTTCGCGCCCGCCGCACAGACGAGCGATATCGCGACATCCCGATCCCGGTGAATGCGCTCCAGCGCCCGCACGATGGGCTCGACCACGGGCCGCACATCCGTTACCCGGCCGATCACGCCGACCCGCGCCGCCATCCGCGCGCGCTCCAGATAGAGGTTTATCTGGTCGCGCATGAGATCGGCCTGCTCGGCAACCTTTTCCCCCAGCACACTCTTGTCGTCGCGTGCCTCGTTGGTGATGACGGCGAGCGGGGTCTTCAACGCGTGGGCCAGATTGCCGACCTGGGTGCGTGCCCGATCGACGATGTCCTGGTTGGATTGGATGAGGGCGTTGAGTTCCGTTTGCAGCGGCTCGATCTCGGCGGGTAACTCGCCCTTGAGCCGCGTCACGTCACCGGACCGGATCGCGGCAAGGCCCTTTTCGATCTGGCGTAAGGGTAGGAGACCGAAGCGGACCTGGAACAGGGTCGCGGTCACCAGACCGAGGCCTGTGAGCAATAGGGCAATGGCGAGACGATTGCGGAAGTTGCGGTATCGACTTTCCAGCCAGGCGACCGGGCCGGCCACGCTAACCGCATAGCGCGGCGCATTCTCCTGGTGCCCCTTGGTATCGATCAGCTCAATGATGCGCAGGGGCTCGCCCACAGGCCCCTTGGAGTTCATCCACCGCTGCCCTGCCTGGTCGGGCTTGATGTTCTGCTCGATGGGTGAAGCCAACTGGGCAGTGGCGAGCGAAGCCGAAACGAGCCGCAGCGCTTTTTCATCGTCCAGCGGCCTGATCTGCCAATACCAGCCCGAATGCGTCTCCTCGAACAGCGGCTCATAGCGGTTCAGGGGCGCGACGGGATCGGAGCCCATGCCCGACAGCGCATCGACGGCAATCGAATTGACGAGCTTTTCCAGGCGTTGGTCAAAGCTGGCCTGCACGTCTTCGCTGTAGAGTGTGTAGATGATGTAGCCCGCCACCGGCAGAACCAGGGCGAGCCAGGCGGCCGAGGTCGCGATCAGGCGAAAAGCGAGGGAGTCAAACCTCATCGCCGCCGGTTCCCATCCGGTAGCCGAGGCCGCGAACCGTCTCGATCACCTCGGTGGGAATCTTCTTGCGCAAGCGGCCGATGAAGACTTCGATGGTGTTGCTGTCACGATCGAAGTCCTGCTCGTAGAGGTGCTCGACGAGTTCCGTGCGCGAGACAACCCGGCCCTTGTGATGCATGAGGTAGGCGAGCAGGCGGTACTCGTGCGAGGTCAGCTTTACCTGCTGGCCATCGCAGGTTACGCGCGCGGTCTTCGTGTCGAGCCGCACGGGCCCACATTCGATCTCGCTTTTGGCGTGGCCCGTCGCGCGGCGCACCTGGGCGCGAACCCGCGCCAGCAATTCTTCCATGTGGAAGGGCTTGGCCACGTAGTCGTCGGCACCCGCATCCATACCCGCGACCTTGTCACTCCAGCGATCGCGTGCTGTGAGAATGATGACAGGCATCACCCGGTCCGCCCGCCGCCACTGCTCAAGAACTGAAATGCCGTCCTTCTTTGGCAGGCCAAGATCCAAAATGACGAGATCGTAGGGCTCCGTATCGCCGAGGAAATGCCCCTCCTCGCCGTCGAAGGCCGTGTCGACGGCGTAACCGGCATCCCCGAGAGCCCTTACGAGCTGACGGTTGAGATCCTTGTCATCCTCGACGACCAGTATGCGCACGCAGGGCTCTTTCTTTTTTCAGTTGTAGATCGCGCTCTCCGCGCCGGCCCGATTATATAGAGGAATGCGGCCTTTCCTAGCGGGCGAAGGGCTCTTTAGCATCCACCGTCAGGGACTTGTGCTGGCCCGTTGGCGTTCGCACCACCAGCCGGTAGACATAGCGGCCCTCCTCCCGGCACAGCGTGACCTTGACCACGTCGCCCTTCACCTGGGAACGCGCCAGTTCCGTCACCCTCTCGACGGTGGCGAGGCCCTCCTCCTTCACCACCGGCGCGGCCTTCGACCAGTCGCTGATGCAGGTCTCCTGCGCCACCGCCGGCATCGCAATGACACCGGCGAGCAGCGTAAGCAGACAAATGGCGGAGCAGCGGGATTTTCGAAGCATGTATCGGAGCGGGATCTATCGGTACGACAGAAGGACGGATCTTCACCCTATACCACTCCCGTGAACCCGCCATGAACACCCTTTCCGCGTCTTGGCCCGTCAGACCCGTACATTCATGTCGCGCCGCACCAGGGGCATGGTGGCCCGCGCGCGGCCATAGAGCGTCATGATCGTGCCGATGACACCGGCGACGGCCTGCACGATCGAACCGATATCGCCCCCGATCTGCGTCTCTGCGCGAACCAGAAAACATCGGGCCTGTGCCCCGCGTGACAGCGCACGATCCTGTCGCATGCGAGTTTGTGGTCATCGAACGGGGCCGAGCCCCTCACACGGCAAACCGCCACAAACCCCAAGGGGACCTCCAATGACCGTCAAGACCATCGCCGCCATCGCCTCTGCCGCCCTCCTCTCCGCAATCTCGTTCGCCGGTGCCGCTCAGGCCGGCGGCTGCGGTGGTGGCGGATACGGCCACCGCGCGAATTACAGCTCGCACACCCCCTCTTACGCTGCCCAGCTCAAGGCCAAGAAAGCGGCCCAGGCCCGTGCCATCGCGGTCGCCAAGAAGAAGAAGCAGATGCAGATCGCCGCCGCTCAGAAGGCCAAGGCCGCGCAGAAGGCCCGCTTGGCCGCCGCGAAAGCCGAGAAGGTCGAGACGCAGAAGGTTGTTGCCGCGGCTCCTGCCGTGGACGCTCCGGAGACAGACTCCGAGGAAACTCTCACGGTCGCTGCGGTCGCGCCGACCTGCTCCAAGTTCATCGCCGCCACCGGCACGACAGTCGAGGTTCCCTGCTCCGCCGAGTAAGCCTCACCACGGATCACTCGTAACCCATAAAGACGCCGGAGGCTTGCCCGCCTCCGGCGTCGCTCCTTTCTGCATCAATCGCGGCTTTGTTCGATCGCACTCCACAAGCACATGGAATTCCGGTTAGGCTTGCTGGCCGCTTCGAGAAGGACCACCCCGCCTGAGCCCCCTTGAGATCATTCTGCTACTGACGCTTGCGGCGTTCATCGCGGGCTATGTGGATGCGATTGCCGGTGGGGGCGGCCTCATTGCGTTGCCCGCGCTTTTACTCGCCGGCCTCACGCCGGTGGAAGCCATTGCCACCAACAAGCTGCAGGGCACATTCGGCGTCGCCGCCTCGAGCTATACCTTCTGGCGCGCGGGCCACAGTGACCTGGCTGCCTTGCGCCTTGCAATACCTGCGGCAGCGGCCGGCGCGGCCATCGGATCAATCCTCGTTGGCCAACTTGATCCGGCGCTCCTGAAAATCCTGATCCCGGCGCTGCTCATCGTGATCGCAGCCTATTTCGCGTATCCCCCGCGCCGCGCCGCAACCGGCGGGGGCGCAACAAACGCGACCGGGTGCATCGCCTCCCCTCTCACTGCCGCGGCAATTGCATTTCCGGTCGCGCTCTACGACGGTTTCCTGGGACCCGGGGCAGGATCGTTCTATATGGTCGGGCTCGTGGCGGTGGCGGGGCTCGGCTTACTGCCTGCGGTGGCGAATACCAAGGTCTTGAACCTCACCTCGAACCTTGTACCGCTCATCATTTTCATGGCCATGGGGTCGGTGGTTTACACGGCGGGACTGCCAATGGCGGTCGCACAACTGATAGGCGCGCGGCTTGGCGCGAAGAGCGCGACCCGCCACGGCGGCGCACTCATCCGTCCCATGATCGTGATCGTCACGGTTCTGATGGCGCTGCGCCTGCTCTATGACGCGCTCGGAAGCACGGGAACTTGAGCCCCGAACTGCCGAACGGCAACAGGGACCCGCCCCACCTTCCGATATCGGCGCTCCTGCGCTATGCTGTCTGCATCAAGGGGCAAGGGGAAACATCATGGCCATCGATCCGATCTGGTATGCCATCGGCGCCTACGTCGCAGGCGCGATCGTCGTCGCCTTCATAGTTGTGAAGTTCATGCGCCGCTGAGAACGGGCGGCCCGCTAGCTGCACGCGTGTCTCAATCCCCCTCGTCGGGAATGCTGAGCCCAGTGCCGCACGCCTTGCAGTAAACCGCATCCGGGTCGTGCCTCTGCAGGCCGCAGGTCGGGCAGGGAAAGCGCACTTTGTGCGGCCGGAACAGGACCTGCGCGAGCCGCAGGAACAGCGTCACGCCAAAGATCATGATCAAGACCGAAATGAGCCTCCCCGTGCTCCCCGGCAGCGTGATGTCGCCAAACCCCGTCGTCGTCAGCGCGGTGACCGTGAAGTACAGGGCATCGACATAGTTTTTGATGTGCGGGTTCGACCAGTGCTGCGTCTCGTAGACGAGGCTCGTCATGATGAAGATGAAGACGAGCAGGTGCACGATGGCGATGATCACCTCCTCGTTTTTGCGGAAGAAGGCGAAGTCGGTGCGCAGCCTGTTGAGCAGCGTGTAGGAGTGCAGGAGCCGCAACGTGCGCAGCACGCGCAGGAACCCGCCGGCCTCGCCCGCCACAGGGGCGAGGAACGAAGCGATGGCAACCACGTCCGCCCACGTGGAGGGATGTGAGAACTCCTTTAACGGCGTGCGCGCGATCCAGATCCGCGCAGCGAAATCGCATAGCAGCGCCACGCCGATGACCACGTCGAGCACTTCGATGACCGGCGTGCGCGGAATGAAGGACGTGGCGACAATGAACAGCAGCGTCGCGAGGTCGAAAATCAGGAGTCCATAGGTGAATCGCCGCGAGCGCCGCGAGCGCCCCTGGTAAAGATTCCGGACATCATCTCTCAAGGCCGCGGCCATACTGCCGCCTTCACCAGTATTTGTCATGATCAACGCATGCCAGAATTCGCGCGTTCCGCCAACATGGCCGCGCACGGAAGACTGCTGGATCCCTCGTTGCGTCTCAGTATGGCCTCCAGGTACCCTGTGCCCAACGGCACGCGGGCCTTGGTTCCCGAGCGTGGGGCGTCTGTCATGCTACTGCACGAAATCCTTATCACACTGGGCGCTCTGTTTCTGATGGGCCTTGCCGTTGATGCCGCCGGACGGCTCACCGGAATGCCGCGCGTGACGCTCCTCATCATTTTCGGCGTGGCAATCGGCCCTCTCGGCTTCGACCTGCTGCCCCGGGCCGCAAGGGACTGGTACGACTTCCTTGCCGCAGCCGCGCTCACGATGGTGGCCTTTGTCCTCGGTGGCGCCTTGACGGTGAAAAAACTCAAAACCAGCGGCAAACGCATACTGGTGATCTCGCTAACGGTCGTGGCCACGACAATGGCCATCGTCAGCCTCGGCTTGGCCGCCCTCGGGTTTGCGATCGTGCCGGCGCTGGCTCTCGCCGGCATTGCAACGGCGACCGATCCTGCCGCGAACGCAAGACGTCGTCAAGGAGGCAGACATCCGCAGTCCCTTCAGCGACACCCTGCTTGGAATCGTGGCCATCGACGACGCGTGCGGATTGATCGCTTTCAGCCTCATGATGGTCTTCGCCA
>CAWGTZ010000023.1:0-16579 GCA_963825555.1 uncultured Alphaproteobacteria bacterium
AATCGAGGGCGATGTTTGTGTGGCGGCGAACATTGCCCGAACTCTGCCCTTGTGGAAGGGCAGATCGCGCCTGAACAGGGGTACATTGAGTCCCTTTTCGGAGGCGTCTAAAAAGAGGCTCCAAGGCAAGGCCGTTCCCGCCCCCGCTACCAGAACAACCTGGAGGATATGCATAAAAGTTGTCAAATTATGCTGAGCATGCCCCCGCGGAGATCATGAGTTTTGCAAAAGACTTAGGGTGCTGCAAGCGCTCGTGTGTTGAGCCTGACGGACAGGTCCTATATTCCCAAATTGCTTTAGCTCGCTACACGATGGACGACATTTTCCCTGATGTGAGCGCGGCTGATCGGCCGGTCGTCGGATTGCAATATGCCGGCGAAGCCTGTTTTGCGGGCTAAGATCCTTCTGCCACGACTGATCGCCCCGGTACCAAAGCGCTCATGAGTGCAAGCGCAAGCAGAGCTTTGCGACTAGCGCAGGCTTGTCCCTGAGGCATCGAAATTGCTGGTATCCGGTGCCGGGTGCTGCGTTCTTCAACCCAATCGGGGCGTCTGCAAGGGCGACGTAAGCCAAGAAGCGGCCAAGTTCGGTTTGTTCTTAAGAAAAAAAAGCAGTCAGCCCAGAGGGTCCCCGCCCGGCTGCGAACGGCGTGAGCCACCCTCGGCGAATTCTTTTAGCCCGGAGGGAACCGCCTTTCCCATCCGCTGCAATTCATTGAGAAGATATCGTAGAACATCCGTGCGTTGCTGCGCGGTGAGATCCATCATCGAGGCTGCCAGCGTACGCGCCTGGTAGCGGCATTCATCGAGCGGCGTTGTCATGCCACCTCCTCAAGCGAGGCCCCAAACTTGCAGGCAGTCATCTCCCGTCGCGGATGATGAACCATTTTTCAGACCAACAGCCGCTCGTATCTCCGTCGCAGCCACCGACGATCTCGCCTCGCGAAATTAGTGGAGGCCGCTACCGATCCCGTAGTTCAGTAGTCCCTGATTCTTCTCAGGTTGCCCTTGCAGATCTGAGTGAAGATCTCTTCGGCGACAGTGCCTGATGGAATGGGCTTCGCAACCGATTCGCTGCCGTCGTGAATGCGGATCGGATCTCCCTCGCCCTTGGACTGTTCGAACTCCATGACTTCGAGCAGACGCATTGTGCGATTGGTGCAGTTGTACTCATTGTAGAGCCGCACAGATTGGTACGGCTCATCGAAGACGTTGAGCTGCTGGGATGAGTGATCCCAGACGGACCAAACGTATGCGTTATCTCCGTCATGTTTAATGGTGGCTGGATCTATGTAGACCGAGCCGTTGCTCATGATGCGAACCGGCGAGAGTGCATCGTTCGCCATGCCGATCGAAGGTAGCGAAGTCGCTACGAAAATCCCCAGGAATAGAGCGATATGATTGTTCATTGCTCGTCCTCTTCTCGCTCGTCCTGATCTGCGGCTGGCCGACGGTCGCAACGTGCTCTGTGTTCGGGCCGACTGTTTTCGCTCGGACCAGTAGTCAAGATCGCGACCATGATGACCACCAGCATGGCCAGCACGAAAACGGCGACAAGAATGACGTCGAGCCCCCAGCCACTCACGCGCTCAGACCGTAAACCATACCGGACGCCCCCTGCGCCGGACCGACACCGGTTAGCACTTCTACATGACGGCGGCGTGACGGCTGCGGTCCCATCAACCAAGGTCTCAGTGGGTGGCGGATCATGCAGATCATGTTGTTTTCAGCCTCGGTTCGATGGGAACGGGTCCGCGGAGTCCGGCTACGGGACGCCTTCGGGATGGCGCAGGTCCCAAGTCCGGAAAACCTTGCTGACGCAGGTAAGAAAACAGTCGAAGGGCGCCAGCGTTCCCGATATGCAGGCGGGATGACGACAGAGACTGAATTTGAGATTTTTCTGGTGGCGACGCCGGGCCTGGAAGGCCCCTTATGCGCGGAAGCGCGGGGGAAAGGCTTCAAAGCCAAAACCGTACCGGGCGGGGTGTTACTCAAGGGCGGCTGGCCCGAAGTGTGGCGGGCTAATCTCCAGATGTGGGGAGCCAGCCGCGTGTTCGCCCGCATTGATGCGTTCCGGGTGCAGCATCTGGCGCAACTCGATAAGCGCTCCCGGCATGTGCGTTGGGCGAACGTCCTTCGGCGGGACGTTCCTTTTCGTGTCGAGGCGACGTGCCGAACGTCGCGGATTTACCATTCTGGGGCGGCCGCAGAACGCATCGAGAAAGCTATCCAGGCTGAACTCGGTGCACCCATTTCGCCGGATGCGCAGGTTTGCATCAAGGTGCGGATCGAAAGCGATGTGTGCACCATTGCCGTCGATACGTCGGGTGAACTCCTGCACAAGCGTGGCCACAAGGTCGCTGTGGCCAAGGCGCCAATGCGCGAGACCATGGCGGCGCTCTTTCTGCGCCAGTGCGGCTTTGAAGGCAGCGAGCCGGTGCTCGATCCCATGTGCGGGTCGGGCACCTTCGTTATCGAGGCCGCGGAAATCGCCTCGGGGCTCGACCCCGGACGATCACGCAGCTTTGCGTTTGAACATTTGGCGACGTTCGATGCTGCGGCCTGGCAGGCGCTGAAGGACGCCTCGCGCAGTACCAAGCCGCCTGTCCGGTTTTATGGCAGCGACCGGGACGGGGGTGCTATCCGCATGAGCCGTGCCAATGCCGAACGCGCGGGCGTGGGCGACATCACGGAGTTCCAGGAGTTGTCGATAGAGGATCGCACGGTGCCGGACGGTCCATCCGGACTCGTCATCGTCAACCCGCCCTACGGCGACCGCATTGGCGAGAAGAGCCAGCTGCGCTCGCTCTACAGGACGCTAGGTCAGACGTTGATGAGCCGCTTCTCACGCTGGCGGGTGGGGCTGATTACGAGCGAACCCGCGCTTGCGGAGGCGACAGGCCTGCCCTTCGCGCTGACCGCCGAACCCGTGCTGCACGGCGGATTGCGCATCACCTTGTATCGAACAAAGGCCTTGCCGTGAGAAATGGTTTGTCCGCCGCTCGTGCCCCAAATCCTGAGTGCGGAATGCAAATCAACTTGAGCCTGATCAAGCGGGCCGTGAGCGTTTCCTCTACAATTCATGCACAATAAAAAAGAAGACGGAAGCTCGCGCGATGCCATTTGCCGAGCTGGGTGCACATGTCGTGTGGGAGGTAACGTATGGATCGTTTTATCGAGCGAGACGGCGAGCGGCGTGCCTCGCGGATGCGCGAAGTGGTCGAACGTCTTGGTGTCGACCGCAGTGCTCTAGCTCGAGAGGGCGGCGGTTCAGACCTCCTGCGGGCGCAAGAAAAATGTCAGGTCTGCCCATGTGTCGCCGAGTGCCTGATGTGGGTGGATGGCAGGGCCGCTGCTGAGACCGCTCCGGCGTTCTGCTGCAACCTTGCACTGTTCGAACGGTGCAGGGGCAGGAATGACTAACGCTGGCGCAGCAATATCCTTAGCGGCTGGATCCTTAGCGGCTGGGGTCGCGGTCGCTTGATGATATGGTGCGGTCTCGGTGAATTGCCTTGTGACGTCTCCGGTCAGCGCCTAAGTCGTTGATCTGCCGCGAGGCGGGGATGGCTTCCACTTTTCGGCTCCTGGCCGTGCGCACAGGCCCGGTTTCCTGTGGCAAGCTACGCTGCATGTCGACCCGACCCCTGAGTCATCACGAGATCATCTCACGCGTCTCGCCGTTCACGCGGCGCGGGCGGCTTGTCGATTTGACCGCCACGGATCGCCTGGAGCGGCGTGTTGTCTTCAAGACCATCGAGCATCCAGGCGTGATGGACGGAGCGCCACCACTGCGAGAAGAGCTCGTATTGGAGAATCCGCTACCAGAAGCCTACCGGCTGACCCGCATCGTGATACATCCCTCGGGTCTAAAGGCTCGTGTCGAGGCCGATGGCCCCGATCCCGGTGAATTGCTGGCGCGAATCGAGGCTGTCCCCCTTGCCCGCGGGTTCAGGTCGGGTGGCGGCTACGTCATGGCCGAGAGCTACCGCCTCGATACGGGGGAACTATTCCTCACGTCTGTCGTAGCCCAGGCCGGCGGTCTCAGTATCTCGGTAAAAATGCCGACCGTGCGCGGTTATCCTGCGGAAATTTCCTTGAGGTCCGCACCGGGCGAGAGCTGGGAGCTGCCGGAGGATCTGCTGGCGGTGCTGGGCTGGGACTGGCGGCCCATCGAGCAGAAGCCGGACGAATGGGTAGGCACGCTGCGCGTACGTGGCCGGGAACCGGAGCGTAGCCGGCGGGCTGAAGAGAGGCTGGAAACAACCGTCGCCCATCTTGCCCGTACGCTCGCCGAACCGCCCCGACGGTTCCATGAGCGGTTCGCACGCGCCCGTTGGGGCGTTGCTTTTCGCCGCGCCATCCCGCTTCTCGTCTGTATCGGGCTGCTGGTCGGCGCCGCCGCACTCTCGAAGCTCGATATTCCTCAAGAAAGTGCTCTACAGCTGCTTATTTTCAATGCGCCGCCGCTGATGATGATCGCCTTCTTCAGCTTTCGCGAAATTCCGCGGATCGAGATCCCGCCGCTGCCACGGCCTTCGCGCAAGGCAATGTGGCGGCGACTGCCGCCGGATGCGCGGGAGGAACTTGACGAGAAGCAGCGGAATAGACAGCCGACATGAAGGAGATGAGGTGACAGATGCCGGGCAATCCCATGAACATCCCGCCCATCTCGATTGCGGGGGCCAAGGCGGCGCTGATCGAACAGTATGCCGATCCTACCCTGCGCCGGCGCGCCTCAATGCTCTGGGGCACGCGCGGGGTCGGCAAATCCTCCATAGTTCGCCAGATAGCCGAGCACTTTGGCGTGCCGCTCGTGGACCTGCGCCTGACCACAATCGAGCCAGTTGACATCCGCGGTGCCATCTATGCGGATGACACGCAAGGCAAGACGGTGTGGTTTCCCCCTGAGTTCCTGCCATCAGCCGATCAGCCGGAAGGGGTTCTGTTCCTCGACGAGTTGACGGCCGCCGACCAGCGTCTGCAGATCTCTGCCTACTCGCTGATCCTCGACCGTCGCGTCGGCAACTATCGGCTTCCCGAAGGTTGGCAGGTCATTGCAGCGGGTAATGCGAGTTTTCACGGCGCCGTGAGCCACGATATGGGTACGGCGCTGGCCGACCGCATGTTTCACTTTAATGTGCAGACGGCGATTGACGCGTTTCTCGAATACGCGCTGCGAATGGGATTGGCGCCGGAGGTGATGGCGTATCTCAAAGTACGCCCGGACAGGCTCGACGACACCGAGGCGCAGCTGACCGCCGATCATCTGATTGGTGCCAGCCCGCGGGGGTGGGAAGATATCTCGAACGTTCTGAAGTCAGGGTTGTCGCCCGTGGCCAAGCGGAACTTCGTGCAGGGCCGAATTGGGGCCGCCAATGCTGCGGAGTTCTTTGGCGTCCTGCGCGAGATCGAGGCCGGTGCCGACGTCGTCCGCCTGCTTTCGAGCCGTCCGGGTGAAGAGACCGTCGCTCTGCTGCCAAAGACGCTGGATGGCCTCTATGGGCTGATCTACGGGCTTGTTGCCGCCTCCACAGATGAAACCGCGATGACGCGGGCGCTTGAGATCGTAGAGCAGCTTCTGGACATTCGCGGATCGACGCCGTTGCCGCTTCGTGAGGCGCAGACGCTGGCGATGGAGCTTCTCATGCAGAAAGCGCTCGGCATCGGGCTGGAGGGCGCCATCCTCCAGAGCCCCGCTTTTGGCCGCTACAGTGCGCAGCGTAGCCGGGAACAGGAAGATGCCTGAGGTGCTGGCGGTCTATACCCATCGCGGCACGCGTGCGGTTCAATATCTGGTAGAGTATGCGCCGTCCACGGGCGGCCTGGCGCTGTGGGTCGGGCATCGTGATGTTCCGACCGGAGAGGATGCGCCGCTGATTGCGACTGACGGACATACAGTTTTTTACGATGCTGCTTTCGAAGCGCTGTCGCTGGCGGAGCAAGCAGCGCTTGTCGCGCACGAAGTCCTGCACATCGGCCTTCGCCACGCGCAGCGCTATCTCGATCTCAGGCAGCTTGTTGGCGACGTCGATCTTCGGCTCTTTAACATCTGTGCCGACGCCATTGTAAACAGCACGATAGATCACCTGAGCTGGCTCGTCCTTCCAAAGGGTTCTGTGGGCCTAGACCGCGTGCTGGAAGAAGCACTCGGATTGAAGCAGCCCGTCGAGAAGTCGCTGCTGGAGTGGGACGTCGAGCGGCTCTATCGGGCTATCGATGACCGCCGCCGGAACCAGAGCGGAGTGCCTCGGGATTCCAGCGCGGGCGAGCGCGGTGGAACAGGGAAGAGCGCGCCCGCGACGGTGGAGGCGCGACATTTGGATGGGCGCGAGGATGGACCGAGATCGGCGCGCGTGCGTGCCTTGGGCGCGTCCATGCTCGCCGATCTTCGCCCAGATCCCAACAAGCGCAGCGCCCCAGAAGGAGAGGCCGACGAAGCGCGGGAATGGAGCGAACGCATCCTTCGCGGGCACACCAACGATGGGGCCTATTCACTTCTGCGCACACTGATCGCCGATGTGCCGAGGACGCGTACGCCCTGGGAGCGTGTGCTGCGCACGTGGCTCGCTAAAGGGCTTGCGCGCCGACCCGATCTCAGTTGGTCACGGCCATCGCGATCTTATCTCGCCAATCAGGGGCGTGGCGGTGTCCACCGCCGGTTGCCCTGGGAGCCGGGGATCACAACGGCGAAGCGGGTGCCGCGTCTGGTTGTTGTCGTCGATGTGTCGGGGTCGATTGAGGATAAGCTGATGGATCGGTTCGCCCGCGAGATCGAGGCGATCTCGCGGCGGCAGGAGGCCGGGCTCGCTCTCATCGTGGGCGACGACCAGGTTCGTCATGTGGCGCACTTTCCGCCGGGGCGGTCGGGGCTGCGGGAGATTGCGTTCGAAGGCGGGGGCGGGACCGATTTCACGCCTCTTCTCCAAGAGGCGGACATGCACCGACCTGATCTTGCCGTCGTTCTGACGGATCTCGACGGCCCCGTCGGGTTCAAGCCCCGCTGGCCGGTCGTCTGGGTTGTTCCTGAAGCGCACGCGTCCGCGGTGCAGCCGTTCGGCCGCAAGCTCGTATTGCGGTGATACCTCATGGCGTACTCGATCAGAGCGAAGCGGCGTGGTCGTAGATGTCCTCCTCCTGCGCGTTGTGGATCCGCACGAGGGACTCGATGGATTCGATCACGCGCTGGGCATCTCGGATCAGATAGCGGTCGGTGTCTTCCGGGATCAGCCCGTCCGACAGACGCGCGAGGAGCCGTCCGAGATGTAGGATTTCCCGGTGAGCCCGGCTCATGGCTGCGAGCCCGTGGCTGTCGTGCAGCGCCTTTGCAAGACGCGGATAGACGATGCCCTCGTCCCCGCGCTCATGCTCCACGATCTTGCTGGAAACCACGCCATTGGCTTCCAGGATCAACTCGACAGCCCTTGGGCCTTCCGCATCATCCAGCGCATCGGCAATTTCGCGAAGTCGATCAAGGCTGGCATCGAGGTCGCGATGTTCTTCGCGAAGCGCCTTGAGTGCGGCGGGTTTGATGATCTCGTGATGTCCATGCCAGCCGGGGGCCAGGGCGCGCAACGCATTGAGTATGACGGCGACGTCGATTGCTTCCTGCGTGAGTGCGCCGGCAACGGGCGTCAGGTAGCCAAAGGCAGCCGCAACCATCGCGACGCCCGAAAGTCCCATACCCACCACAATGCTCTGCTCGGCAATCTGGCGCGACCGCTTGGCAATCGCCACGGCGTCCGACACACGGTCGAGCCGGTCGACAAGAATTACGACGTCGGCGGCCTCGGATGAGGCGCTGGCGCCGCGCGCGCCCATGGCGATGCCAACGTCGGCGGCGGCGAGTGCGGGGGCGTCGTTGATGCCGTCTCCCACCATGATTGTGGGATTGAGTTTCTGCTCCACGGCGACGGCGTCAACCTTGTCTGAAGGCACGCGGTTGGCGAGTACGGCATCGAGATCGAGCGCCGCGCCGATGGTCTCGGCAGCATCCGCCCGGTCGCCAGTGATCATGACAATGCGCTGAATGCCGGCCGAGCGAAGGGATTGGACCGCGCGAGGCGTCTCCCGCCTCAGTTCATCAGCCAACAGGATCGCGCCGATCACCCGGCCATCGACCGATACGAAGACACTCAGCGCCGATCGCCACGCCGCACGCCTGAGTGCGCGAACGGCCCAAGGCTCATGGCAGGCCGGTCCGCAGATGAGATCGAAGGAACCGGCACGGACCTTGTGCTTCCCGACAATTCCTTCCAGTCCCGAGCCCATCGTCTCGCGGACGGACGTTGGAGGATCGAGGGTCAGGCGGCGCTGATGGGCGGCGGACACAATGGCATCTCCCACGACATGGTGCGAGGCCTGTTCCAGGGACGCGGCAAAGCGCAAGACCGTATCGGCCTCCTCGCCGGGCGCCGTCTCGATCGCCACGAGGCGCGCGCCGCCGACCGTGAGCGTTCCGGTTTTGTCGAACATCACCGTGTGAGTCTTGGCGAGCGCTTCCAGAGGCGCGCCACCCTTGATGAGAATGCCGAGGCGGGCCGCCCTGGAGACGCCGGCGATCAGCGCAACCGGGGCTGCCAGAATGAGCGGGCAGGGCGTGGAGGCGACCAGCACCGCCAGACCCCGGATCTCGTCACCGGAAAGCAGCCAGGCCGCGCCGGCAAGAAGCAGGGTGACCGGCAGCAGCAGCAGCGCATAGCGGTCCGCAAGACGGATGAATGGCGCCTTTGCGGTTTGCGCCGCGGTGACCAACTTCACGATGGCGGCATAAGTGCTGTCGCCGGCCGTTGCAGTGGCTCTCATCTCGAAGGTATCACCGGCATTGATCGTACCGCTGAAAACCGGGTCGCCAACAGGGCGTGAGACGGGGATCGGTTCGCCTGTCAGTGCGGCTTCGTCGATCATGGCGCCGTCTGTCAAGAGGAGGCCGTCAACCGGGATCACCTCGCCTGCGCGCACCAGAATCTGGTCACCGGCCGCGACCTGATCGACGGGAATGTCCTCGACCGTCGAATCGATGATGCGGTGGGCTATGCGCGGCGCGCGATCGATAAGCGTCTTCAGATCCCGCTCCGCTCGCACGACGGCGAAATCCTCGAGCAGATTGCCGCCGGCATACATGACGGCCACAACGGCCGCAGCAAGGTTCTCGCCCAAGAGCAGCGCCACGCTCATGGAAATGAAGGCTACGGCATCGACGCCCATCCGGCCGGCGGCGAAATCTTGCCAGATCGAGACACCCAGCCCAATGACCACCGGGATCGTCCCCGCCGCCCAGAGTTGGGCCGCCAAGCCGTCCTGTCCGGCGAACCAGGCCGCCAATCCCGCAACGAGACCGGCAATGGCAATCGCGAACAGGGCCCGGCGAATGAAGCGATCGGTCAGGGTTTCGAACATGCCAGGGGCCTGCTCCCAGGTGTCACGGCTTTCTGCGAGGTTTCACGGCGGCTTGGCTGGTCACCACGGAATGAGGCTCTTTGTCCCGGCCGGGAGCGGCCCGGGACGTCATACCAACATTCCTCTATTCTGCCGATCCCTCTGTTGGGTTGGAAGGGCCGTTTCCCTTATAAGATCCGGCCGCGTTAGTCTGCGTACTCCCTAGGCCCTCGTCGTCGGCCTCATCATCATAGCCAGCCAGAATAGCCAGCCAGATACCGCATGACCGAACTGTTCACGCCCGCCGCCCTAACTGCTCTGGCCGTCTGCACGGGCGCCGCCGCCGCGACGGTTCTCGGCAGCTTCATGGTTCTGCGCGGGAGCCATTCCAACCCGCGGCTCCTGGCGTTCGGACTTGCATTTTCCGGCGGTGCAATGGTGTACGTCTCGCTGATCGAGATCTTCGTTAAGTCGCTGTCCGCGTTCGGCGAGGTCTATGACGAAAAGGCCGCCTACACGGCGGCAACGCTCTCCTTCTTCGTGGGCGTAGGGCTTCTGGCCTTGATCGACCGGCTCGTTCCAAATCCCCATGCCGGCATGGATGCCGACCATCCGCAATTCGAGCAGGAGCGCATCAAGCGCGTCGGACTGCTGGCGGCTGCCGCGATCACGGCCCATAATTTCCCGGAAGGGTTGGCGACGTTCTTTGCAACGTTGGACAACCCGGTGGTCGGCGCGCCGCTGGCGCTGGCCATCGCCATTCACAACATCCCCGAGGGCGTTTCGATCGCGATCCCCGTTTATTACGCGACGGGCAGCAAAGGCAAAGCCGTCGGGGCATCGGCCATCTCGGCCATGGCAGAGCCTGTCGGTGCGGTGATCGGCTACCTGTTGCTGGCGCCGTTTCTCTCGCCCCCGGTCTTCGGGGCCGTCTTCGGCATCATCGCGGGCGTGATGGTTTTCCTGGCGCTGGACGAACTGATGCCCGAAGCCAAGCGCTACTCGAAGGGCCACGAGGCGCCCTATGGCATGGTGATCGGCATGGCGGCGATGGCGCTCTCGCTCGTGCTCTTCAAGTAGCGGACAGGCCCGGCGGCTTCTTGGGCAGAGGCAAATTTCAAAAAAGAGAAAGACGCCGGGGATCGCGTGATCCGTCCAGCGTCCAAGTCGATGCGATGCACTGCTGCTTATCACGCAAGCGCTAGGGAGAGGGCCCGTTGAAGTGGAGCGTCAAGCGCGCGTTGACGTAGTGGATGTCGTCGGGATCGACGTCGATTTTGTACTTCTTTGAAAAATCGAAGCCGCCGCCTAGTGCAAAGCCTGTGTGGCGCTTCTGAGAAGTGCCCGAGCCGCTCCAGCTAGCGTTGGGGCAGTCGCTTAAAGGCTGAAAATACATATTGTACCAACGCGATCAGCATTCCCTTGCGGGGAAATCCAGCGTAGGCCAAGCGGCCCTTGGCAAAGAATAGCACATCGTCCCATGCGCAACCCCTGCGGGGTACTGCCAGGAAAACTTGTCGATGCTGGTACTCGCGAACTCACCAGCTGCCACGCTGGAGCCCCCGCAAGCGCCCGGATGGTTCCCCTATTTGATGCTTCATTTGCAATGGCGGTCTGGCTAGGGCTGCCAGGGTTCGTTCGCCTCGGGATTCTGCGCTTCTTCTTCCGCGTCTTTCTTCGCGATTTCGCGCGCCAAGGCGAAAAGAGCCTCTTTCACACCCTCGCCGGAGACGGCCGACAGCATGAGGGGCCGCTTGCGAACGGCTTTCTTCAGCTCTTCGTACTTTTCCGACAGCGTGGCCTCATCGAGGGCGTCGCACTTGGAGAGCGCGACAATCTCCTTCTTCTTCGCGAGTTCGGGGCTGTAGGCCTTCAACTCGCCGCGCACGACGCGATAGGCCTCTACGACATCCTCCTGCGTCGCATCCACGAGGTGCAAGAGTACGCGGCAGCGTTCCACGTGCCCTAGGAACCGGTCGCCGAGCCCGGCGCCTTCATGGGCGCCTTCGATCAGTCCGGGAATGTCGGCGAGGACGAAATCGGTCGAGCCCGCGCGCACCACACCAAGATTGGGATGCAAAGTCGTGAAGGGATAGTCGGCGATCTTCGGCTTGGCGGCGGAGACTGCGGCAAGGAACGTGGACTTGCCGGCGTTGGGCAGACCGACGAGACCTGCGTCCGCGATCAGCTTCAGGCGCAGCCAGATCGTCAATTCCTCACCGGGCAGACCGGGGTTCGCATGGCGGGGTGCCTGGTTGGTCGCGCTCTTGAAGTGAGCGTTGCCGAAACCGCCGTTGCCGCCGCGCGCGAGCAGGAAACGCTCCCCGGGCGCAGTCAGGTCGGCGATCACCGTCTCCTGGTCCTCGGCGAGGATCTCTGTTCCGGGGGGCACCTTGACCGTGATGTCCTTGCCGTTGGCCCCGGCGCGGTTGCGGCCCATGCCGTTGATGCCTCGGCCGGCCTTGAAGTGCTGCTGGTAGCGGTAATCGATGAGCGTGTTGAGATTTGGTACGCACTCGACCCAGACGTCGCCGCCCTTGCCTCCGTCGCCCCCGTCCGGTCCACCGAACTCGATGAACTTCTCGCGCCGGAAGCCGATGCAGCCATCACCGCCGTCGCCGGCCTTGATATAGATTTTCGCCAGATCCAGAAACTTCATGCCGCGCCTCGCCAGAGGAACGCAGTCATAGGCCGCTTCCTCTCGTAGATGATGGTATCGACCTGCGCGTCGCGCGCGAGGCAGTAGGCTTTGTTGACGCCGATGCAGCGGAAACCGAGCTTTTCGATGACGCGGGCAGACGCTGCATTGTCGATGAAATGGCAACAGGTCATGCGAGGCAGGCGGGCAACGCGGAATCCGTACCGGACGACCGCGTCTGCGGCCTCGGTCGCAAAGCCCCGCCCCCACCACGGCTTGCCGATCCAGTAGCCAAGCTCGGCCGAGCCATCGGGGTTCAGCGTATAGCCCACAAGGCCGATCAGGTAGCCATCGAAATCGATGCCCTTCACGAACTCATTGGCGTCGATCCCCCGGATCCATTCCTCCGCATCGAATTCCGTATAGGGATGTGGGATGCGGGCCGTCATGCGTGCCACGTCGATGTCGCCAGCCAGGAGCGCAATGCGGCGCGCATCGGCATCGTTGAGGTCGCGAAGGGTCAGTCGTTTTGTCCGCATGCGTCTCGCCGAGTCTGGGGGGCAGTCTCCTGGCCGGTCGGTTTAGCAGAAACTACCGCAGAAACGGAACAAGGGGAGATGCGATTGCATCTCCCCTCGCTGCAATAACGTGCGTTCGTTAAACGCTTACTCTGCGGCTTCGGCCTTCAGAGGATTAACCGAAATATAGACGCGGCCGTTGGCCTTGGTCTTGAACTCGACGGTACCTTCCTTAAGCGCGAAGATGGTGTGGTCTGTACCCATGCCGACGTGCTGGCCGGGGTGCCACTTCGTACCGCGCTGACGGCAAAGGATGTTGCCCGGAATAACGTGCTCACCGCCATACTTCTTGATGCCGAGGCGCTTGCTCTCGGAGTCGCGGCCGTTACGCGTGGAGCCGCCTGCTTTCTTTTGTGCCATGGAACGATCCTCGATGTCGGGGCCGGCGGCTCTTCGCCTGCCGGACGGAATTTAGCCGGTGATGCCGGTGATGCGGACGGTCGTCAGATCCTGACGGTGGCCCCGCTTGCGGCGCGAATTCTTACGGCGACGCTTCCGGAAGGAAATCACCTTCGGTCCGCGTGTCTGCTCGACGAGTTCGGCGGTTACCTTCGCGCCCGAGACGGTCGGCTTGCCGACCTTCACGCTGGCACCCTCGCCAACCATGAGCACTTCATCGAATTCGACCGTCGAGCCGGGTTCAGCCTCGAGTTTCTCGATGGTCAGAACATCATCCTTGGCGACACGATACTGTTTGCCGCCTGTCTTGATGACAGCGTACATCTTTGCCTCTTTCCGCGCTTCACTGAGCGCTGTTGGGTCTCATCCGCGCCCTGCGGCGCCGCAAATAGCTGCGGACTTTCAAGGGGTTGGCTGTTGGCCAACTAGAGCCTCGGGCAGCGAGTTAGCTCGCGGGCGCCCCGAAAGAGCCCCACGTGCGCGCTTCTTATCCTTGAGACCAGCCTGGAAGTCAACGCCCGCATGGAAATCGGGCGACGGGTTTGACTACGATCAAGGCCCGGTCCTCCGTGCTCTGGCAATTCTAATTTCGCATCGACGCCCCAAGGTCTTTGCAACCTGAGTGGGCGTTGCGGCTGAACCCTGACACGACGGCGACGGGACCTTCCGGCTCCCCCTCCGACTTGAGGATTTCCCCAGACTGGCTGCCGAGTTCGCTCGGCAGCCAATTTTTGGATGCGACGAGCCCGCCTGCCTGCGATGGAGCGTGACCCCACCAAAGTCACGATCTTGTGCGCGGAGGAGATGGGCCGGCCGACCGGCGATCTGGAGACCCCTGTGCAGCAGCCTGTTCAGCCGACCCTGCCCACCATCCCCGTCGTGGATTGCGGGACAGATTTTCCCTTGGTCACGCTCACGGCCCATCTCGACCGGGCCCATGGGCTTTTGGATCTCGCCACAGATCGCGTGCCGCTTGCTGCTATGCGTCAACTGGACCGAGTTTCCAAGGCGTGGCTGGAGAAATGGGACAACGCGCATCTCGACGAGATCGCCGCGGTAGCACGTATTCTCGACCGGCCGGGGGCCTACTTCTTCTCCGTCAATTACGAGTGGGGCTGCACCTGCCGTGTGTCGCCCGCGCCGGATCGCGCGAGCGCGCGTCTCATCCGCATACTCGACTGGAAAACGCCGGGGCTCGGCCGTCACGTAATCGCAGCCCGCGTTTCAGCTCCGGCGGGCCCGTATCTAACCCTCACGTGGCCCGGCTATACCGGCGTCCTCACGGCCATGGCGCCTGGGCGCTTCTCCGCAGCGCTCAATCAGGCGCCAATGCGCATGGCGGTCGGGTTCTACTATCTCGACTGGGCCGCAAACCGCAGACGGGTGTGGACCATGCCTCACCCGACGCCGGCCCATCTGCTGCGCAAGGTCTTTGACGAAGCCACGGCATTTTCCCAAGCGCGCGAGATGTTGACGCGCCACCCGATTTCGACGCCGGCGATTTTCTCGCTTGCAGGTCTCGGATCTGAGGAGACGGTCGTGATCGAGCGCACCGAGACCGAGGCGCGCTGCCACGATGGGGCGCAGGTTGCCGCGAACCATTGGCAAACGACGGGATGGACAGGCCATGCCCGTGGATCCGACAGTGCTGGCCGGGCAGCCATGATGCATCGCATTGTTCCGGACCTTGACGCGGATTTCTCCTGGCTCAAGCCGCCTATCCTCAATGCGCGCACCCGGCTCGCCATGGTCTCGGACGCCGCGAGCGGTCGCCTCATCGCTCAGGGTTTTGAGACTGAGACGCCGGCCACCGCTGTGCTCTCGATCGGCGCCTAACCATCCGCCTGCGGAGACTGTTCCCAAAGGAACCGATTGCGGGCTAGTCTGAGCCCAAGATTGTTGAACGGAGGACCGCTCATCCGTGCAGGGGAGCGCGCCGCGGTCGCAACGCATGAGGTGCCCGATGCAGGAGAGTGTGCACGATATCCGAGCGCGCAAGGAATACGCGGCGATCAAGGGCTTCTATACCCACTTCCTCGTATTCGTTCCCGTCATGCTGCTTCTGGTCGTGATCGACGTGGTCACGGGCGGCGATACGTGGGTCCACTGGGTCGGTCTGGGATGGGGTCTGGGTTTGGCGGCTCATGCCTATGCTGCCTTCGTACTGACGCCGCGGCAGATGGCGAAATGGGAGCGCGACCAGCTTGAGACGATGGGGCGCCGCATCTGATCGGTATCGGGCGCGGTGCTGACCAAAAAAAAGACCCGACGAGGGAGGCTCGTCGGGTCCAGAGGAACGACCTTTCGCAGTAAGACCGACTGGAGACGTCTTACAGCTTGGGCATAACGACAGTGTCGATAACGTGGATCACACCGTTCGACGCTGCGATGTCGGCAGTTACGACGGTGGCATCGTTGATCTTCACGCCGTCGGTGGCGTCGACGGCCAGATCGCCGCCCTGCACCGACTTCACATTTTCCTTCTTGCCCTTGATGTCGGAGGCCATGACCTTGCCCGGCACGACATGGTACGTGAGGATTGCCGCAAGCTTCTCCTTATTCTCCGGCTTCAGAAGATCTTCCACCGTGCCCTTGGGAAGCTTGGCAAATGCCTCGTCCGTCGGGGCGAAGACCGTGAACGGGCCATCGCCCTTCAGCGTGTCGACAAGACCAGCAGCCTTAACTGCGGCGACGAGCGTGTTGAACTTGCCCGCGTCAGCAGCGGTATCGACAATGTCCTTCGTTCCCGCGTGCGCGGACGACATCGGAAGCACCATCACAGCGGCGCAAAGAAGGGCGTAGAGAACTTTCATGACTCGATCTCCTCGTTTTCATGATCAGGGACATGCGCGGACGCCGGGTGCGGGACGCTCATGAAGTCCAGCAACCGGCGCATGCGCGAATTCCGACGTGATGAAAGTGTTTCGTCACCACCCCGGACGAAGGAGAAAACGCAAGGTGACTGCACGCAGATCCCTTTGAGACGCGACTATATTTTTTGAGTATTTGTGATCCGTCTCTGTCCTGCCGCAATGCGTTTTTTGGAAAGTCAATGAAAGATCGGAAAGGTTTGCGAACCTTCGTGATGAAGCAGTGCGGGCTTCGCGATGAAGGAGGGGTACAAGGATCGCGGCGGCGATGAGCATCGGCGCAAGCTCGGCAGGTCTCACGTTGAAGGAGGGAGTTCGCCGGTGGATCGCGGATCCTTGAACTCGGGGCATCGATGGCGCGCGAGGGTATAAGTCATCGCCCCGGGACCGTGTGCTTCCCGTGAAACGTTCAACTTGGTGCATCGCGGATGGCGCATGCTGCAGGCCCTTCTGGCGCGAGTTCGGCGAGATTTGGCATACCGCGCCCAGCGTGCCCGGTAGGGGCGCGGTCGCCCCGATCAGAGGACGGCGTAAGGGGCCTTGCGCCAGAGCGGATCAACGTTTAGAAGCGGGCTCCGCCGTCAGGCACCACGTCTTGCGGAGAGGTGGCAGAGTGGTCGATCGCGTCGCACTCGAAATGCGAAGTACGGGCAACCGTACCGGGGGTTCGAATCCCTCCCTCTCCGCCATCTAACTTATTGATACTATTCATATAATTCC
>CAWGTZ010000024.1:0-132554 GCA_963825555.1 uncultured Alphaproteobacteria bacterium
GACTGGGGGTCGGAGGTTCAAATCCTCTCGCTCCGACCATTTTCTCCCCAATAGCAGAGTAGCGCGGGTGGGCGGACGGCGTAGCCCGCAGGCCATGGGTCACATCATGCAGCCCATGCCGGTCAGGATTTCGTCGGCCTTGGACTTCTGCTCCGCGCTGAGATCTCCGTAGAGCTTTTCAAGCGCAGGCTTCACATCCTTGAGCGCTGCTATACGGCTCTCCATGGCCGCGATCCGCGCATCGAGCCGCTCGACTGGGGTCTTGGCGGCATGCATCGCCTGCATGGTCTTGTGCATGCCCTGCATGCTTTCGAGGTTCTTCTTGGTGGCTGCGGCATAGGCGTCCCAGACGGCCTTCTGGTCGTCGGTAATCGCAAGCTCCGCCTTAAGAAAGGCCAGCCGTCCCTCGACGAAGCCCCCCATGCCGCCGTGGCCGCCCATCATGGAGCAACCGCCCATCATGCCGCCGTGCATGCGCCGGCCTGCGTGCTTGCCCCCCATCATGCCCATTCCATCGCCCATCATTCCCGAATGCGACCCTTGACCAGAATTTGAGCCCTGATCCTGTGCCGAGGCGGGCGTTGCCAGCAGGAGGGCTGTGGCGAGCGAAGCGACAGTGATCGACAAAGACTTCATGGCTGCAAACTCCATCTGATCTGGCCACGGTAAAAAGGCTCCCCGGCGCGTTCCGGAGCGGCGAAGAGGAATAGTGGCCTGTGAAGCGAATGGGCTTCCGGATCTCGATGTCGGCTCGGGCCGCAGAGCGGTCGGAGTATTCACGACGTAGGGAACGACCGGAAAGCAGAGCTTTAATTATCAACCTGATGTCGGCCTAAAGCAAGCAAGGTGCAAGCGCCAGCGCACCGAGGACGCCAGGCCGCGGCGCGGCTGGCCATGCCGGTTTCGTTGGCGATCCGGCGTCGGTGATTGTCTCTCGTACCGTCCAGATCCCGGACAGTCGGCGGCAAGAGTGCCCTACTTGACCCGATGCCGACGCGTGCCATTCTGTGGGGCTGGAACAGCCTCATGACACGCAGCCTGATTTTTCTCGGCCTCGCCGCCGCTGTCGTCTCCGGTCTCGCCGTGACGATGCGAATGATCCCCATGCCGGCCAAGGTCTGGCATGTGGACCCCGCTGACGTGACGCCGCCCTCGACACCCAACTACGTTCTCATGCGGGGTGAGGGCGCTCGCATTCGGAAGGGGAACGTTGCCGACGTATCGACCATGATCGACCGCACAGGCCCGGAGCGAAGGCGCGCAACTCATCGGCGGGAGTGTGGAAAAGGGTCATATGACGTATGTCGCGCGGACCCGCATCATGGGGTTCCCCGACGCGGTCTCGATCAAGATCACTCCCGCGGGGGAAGGCCAGGTCCGGATCGAAGTCTTCTCGCGTTCACGCTTCGGCTATTCCGATATGGGCGTGAACAATGCTCGTGTGGCTCGCTGGCTCGAGCGGCTGAGCCCGTAAACCCGGCCATCACAGTGATGCAGACGGAAATTGAAGGCGAAGGGGGAATCAAAGCGAATCTCCTCCACGGACTGCGTACGGGGGTGGGGATAGTGGCCGATCGCCAACGCTGCCCGACCTTTTAACCATGTGAACTGCGGCAGGATGGTCCCGGCCGGCGACTCAAACCATCATGGCTAAAGGTGCCGGCTGTGCGAGGGGATCCCATGCGATACTACGCGAAAGTCGTCAGGCTGCGTCTTGAAGTGGCCTATGTCGAGGTCGAGGGCGACGACATCAAGACAGGCGAGCAAGCCGCCGATCTGGTGCTGGATCAGTCGATTGCGGACGAGCTTGATTGGCGTCTGCTTCCCTTCGACAACGACGCCTATGCGCCCCATGTCGAACTTCTGGTTTCGGATCAGCAACTCTCCGATAGCGAAGTTACGCCGGAACTGATCCGCCGTTGGATGCGGACATCCGAGGCCTCGCAACAAGATCGCTACCTCATTCTTCATGCCGACACGGAAACAGGGGAGGCCCGGACCATCCTGCAACCGTGGCTATCGGAAGCCGCCGGGCTGACGCTGGCGGATCTGTGCGGCGAATGGATGGATGATCTGGCGGACCTGAGTGAATTGGCCGTTCAGCCACCTCAGCCGAAGCCCAGCTCGGCCACGATCATACCCTTCCCGCCGCGGCGTCCGGCCGGAGGGAACAGCGGGCCTTCGCTGTCCTAGTACTGGCAGATTTTTGGCGTTTTGCACGAGGCCACAGCAGGCTTCCGATGATGGCGCCTGCTATGCCTTCAGCCTCCGCCGCGCTGGAATGCGAGATCGAAGCGGGGCAGGAACGCGGCGCGATCGGCTGGTGAGGTGCTGTCGAAGCGGAGCGTCACGCGGGCACGGGGAAGTGCCAGGAGAGAGCCGAGCGTGACCGCGGGAAGCGGCACGTACGTGATGGTAACGGTGCCAGTTCCACAGGCGAGTTCATGCGTGGTGGCGGGTGCCCGCGTGGCATCGAGAACGGCCATGCTGCGGTGGAATTCATCGGCGCTCGCCGACATCGTCTTTTCGATGACAACGGGATCGGAAGGCGGAGAGTGCGTCATCCGCCCGCAACCGGAGGCCACACGGCAAGTGCGTCGCCGGGCTTCAACTGCGTCGACGTGCGCGTTGCGAGCGGCTGGAACACGCCGTTGAGCAGCACGAGATGGCAGGACTGCGGCGGCACGTTGTGACTGTCGAGAAGCGCGCGAATAGTCGTTCCTTCGGGCACCTCGAGGTCGATCATGTTGCGCTGAGCACCCTCTGGAAGGAAGGCGCCGAGCGACGCATAGAGCTTCAGCGTGACTTTCATGGGCGCGAGGCCGTCTCATTCGAGGTTGCTGGGATCAGCGCGGCCGGGAGTGCCGCGCCCTTTCCCCGATATGGCCTCAAGCGGCAGCCTTGGCAACGGGCGGGTTCACGTGCGGCCCCGTGGGACCGCCGATCGGGGCCCCCTGAGCGACGGCAATATAGGCTTCGCGCAGACGTTCGGGGCTTTCCATCAGTTTGTCCTTCCACTCCCCGAGGCGGAAGCCGGTCTGGATAAGGCCACGCAGCATGCCGACGTGGTCGGTCAGGCCGACGCATTGGGCGCCGATCATGCCGGTCGCCCTCGAAGTTGAGCTTCAGGTACTTGAAGTTCGCCTCGTCCACGAGCTTCACCGTCTGCCCTTCGGGCTTGCCCTGCCAGAGGCCAAACGAGGAGGAGATGAGGCCCATCGTGTCGAGCACGTTCATGTTGAGCGAGCCGCGATGGGGCGTCCTGGCGCCAGCCATATTGAGGCCGGCGAGACGCCCGTGCTCAACCGCGACTGGCTGAATGGCCAGCATCTCCGGTTTGCCGGTCGAGAGGTCGACCGCCTCGCAGCAGTCGCCCGCCGCGTAGACGTCCGGGCCGGAGGTTTCCAGATAGTGGTTCACTTGGATGCCCCAGTTCACCTTGACCCCGGAGCCGACGAGGAAGCCGGTGTTTGAGCGCACGCCTGCTGCGAGCACGACGAGACGAGCAGGGATGGCCTGGCCATTGGAGAGATCCACCGAAAGGGTCGGCCCGCCGTTGGTGCCGGTCTGCCGGATGGAATTGACCTTCGTTCCGGTGAAGACCTTGACGCCCTTCTCCTGACACCAGCGACCGAGCATGCCGCCCGCTGTATCGTCCATCATGCGCGCGACCATGCGCGGCGCGATCTCGACCACCGTCAGGTCGCAGCCGCGCTGATAGAGAGCCTCCAGCACGATCGAGCCGATGAAGCCCGCGCCGACGAGCACGACGGGGGCACCCTTGTCGGCACGCTTGAGGATCTCGCGAGCGTCGGCCAGCGTCCAGCAGTTGACGACGCCGTCGAGGTTCGAGCCCGACATCTTGGGGATGACCGGCGAGGCACCGGTCGCGATCAGCAGACGATCGTAGGTGATCGGGTCGGCGCCAGAGATGAAGAGCTGCTTCTTGGCCGGATCGAGACCACCCGCGCGGCCTGTCCGGTATTCGATGCAGAGGCTGTCGTAGTGATCGTCCTTCTGGCGCAGATATGTGCCGCGCTCCTCGATGTTGCCGTGCAGGAGGTAGGGAATCGCCATGCGGGAGTAGGGCGGCTCCGGCTCGCCGCCGATGAGCGTGATGCGGCCGCTCCGGTCTTGTGAGCGGATGGTCTCTGCCGCCGTCACGCCGGCCGGACCGGCCCCGAGGATCACGTAATGCATGAGGAAAGCCTCTCCGATGGCGAGGACCGGTATCACGTACAGAAGCGACGCGAAGAACTGAGTGCGCATCGAGCGATCCGATCGCCTGCCCTTTGCTTCCCACTCTTCACGCCCCGTTTCACAGAGACAGGCGCGACAGCGTCTCGTTGGTCGGCACGCCTTCCTGTGTCCAGCCACGCAGCTGGTAGTATTCGGGCAGCATCTTCGCCAGACCGTTGACGAGGCCCTTTGCGGGGCCCGCCTCGGCCGGCTCGTTGACGAGACGCGGCGGCAGGTTGTCGTCCTTGGCAGTGAAGCCGGCGCGGTTGTTGAAGACGCGCTCCATGTTCCATATGCGCTCGCCGACCTCCAGCATGTATTCGGGCGTCCAGTTGCCGTCGCAGGCGGCGTCGACCTGAGGGGCGATGTCGTTGAGCGTCCAGGCGAAGGTGGTGAACACGCACAGGCCGGTGGAGTCGACAGCGGCGGTCGCGTCCTGGAAGGCCTTGACGAGGGCGGGCTTGCCGTCGGTCGTCAGCGGATCGGTCTTCTCGGGGATGCCGAGGATCTCGGACGATACCGTGTAGGATCGCAGGTGGCAGGCGCCGCGGTTCGACGTGGCGTAGGTGAGGCCCATGCCCTGGATGCCGCGCGAGTCGTAGGCAGGGAACTCCTGGCCCTTGACCGACATCGAAAGATCCGGACGGCCGTACTTCGTGCACAGGCGTAGCGAGCCAAGACCCAGTTCCTTGCCGAAGCCCTCGCGCAGTGCCCGTCAGTTCGACGCACTTCGCCAGCGCTTCCGCCGACCCGAACTTCAGCTCGATGCCGCCGGTCTGCTCCTTGGTCAGGAGGCCGAGCTCGTAGAGCTCCATCGCCGCCGAGACCGTGGCGCCGAACGAAATCGGGTCCATGCCCTGCTCGTTGCAGATGAAGTTCACGTAGGTCAGCGTTTCCAGATCGTCGACGCCGGTGTTGGAGCCGAGCGCCCAGGCCGCCTCGTACTCGAGGCCGCCGGACGCATGCCAGTACTGCGGCTTGTTCTGGATGGTGAAGTGCTTCTCGTCGATCTTCGAGATGCGCCCGCAGGCGATCGTGCACCCAAAGCAGGCCTGGTTGGTGAGCAGGTTCGGCTGACCGTCGGACTTGCGCGGCTCGGCCATGGCCTCCGCCGAGATCGCGTGTGCGCCCTCGAACTGCACCTGACGGTGGTTGCGGGTCGGCATGGCGCCGGCCTCGTTGATGACGTTCATGAGGACCTGCGTGCCGTAGGTCGGCAGACCCTGCCCGGTGACGGCGTTCTCCTGCAGCACCTTCTTGCCCGCGGCCGTCGCCTTCAGGAACTCGCGGCCGTCCTTGACCTTGACGCCGCCCGTGCCGCGCACGGCGACGGCCTTCAGGTTCTTTGAGCCCATCACGGCGCCGACGCCCGAGCGGCCGGCCGCCCGATGCAGGTCGTTCACGATGCAGGAGTAGAGCACGTGGTTCTCGCCCGACACGCCGATGGCCGAGATGTGCATCATCGGGTCCTGGTGCTTGGTCTTTGATCCACTCGTCCGTGTGCCAGACGCTGGTGCCCCAGATATCGGAGGCGTCGTGGATCTCGCACTTGTCATCGAAGACCGTGACATAGACCGGCTTGGGAGACTTGCCCTCGAAGATGATCATGTCCCAGCCGGCGAACTTCAGTTCGGCACCGAAGTAGCCGCCGGAGTTCGAGCAGGCGATCGCGTTCGTCAGCGCACCCTTGGTGATGACCGAGTAGCGCCCGCCGGTGGAGGCGGCGGTGCCCGTGAGCGGACCGGTCGCCATGATCATCTTATTGTCGGGCCCCAGCGGATCCACCTTGGGATCCACCTCCTCGACGAAGTACTTGGTCGCCAGTCCGCGCTGGCCCAGGTACTTTTCAGCCCACTCCATGTTGAGGGGCTCGCTCTTGATGGTCCCGTTGGTGAGGTTCACCCGCAGGATTTTCCGTGCCCAACCCATTGGTCTCTCCCTTTGGCCGTGCGCGCCGTCAGTGGGCGCGTCATCCGTTCATTCCGATCGAAGTTGCGCGGTGCTCGCCCGGTGGCCTTTGACCGCCGCGCAAAACTCAGTGCTTGGCGACAGGCGCCTTGGCGCCCGGTGCCGACGGCGAGCCCTGGACGGCCTGGGCGGCCCAAACCTTCATCTTGTCGAAGCCGGTCTGCTCGATGTCCTGGTAGGTGATCGCCGCCGTGGGGCAGGCGTCCGCGCAGGCGGGATTGCCCTGGCACAGGTCGCATTTGATGACCTTGCCTGTCGACGCGTTGTAATTGATCGTGCCGAAGGGGCAGGCAATCGTGCAGACTTTGCAGCCGACGCACAGGTTCTCGTGCACCACCTTCACGAGCGAAAGCGGATCGGTTGTGATCGCGTTTACCGGGCAGGCCTGCTGGCACCATGCCTCCGCGCACTGGGTGCACGTGTAGGGGACCATCTTGCCTTCCTCGTGGAAGTCGAAGACGCGGATACGAGACTTGGCGACATTGAACTCGCCTTCGTTCTCGTAGCTGCAAGCCATTTCACATTGCTTGCACCCGGTGCACTTGCCGGGATCGATGACCAGCGCCTTCAGCATGATTCCTCCTGATGCTCCGGACCTCTACGGGGCCTTCCCTTAGATCGCGCAAATCGCGCAACCGCGACAACTATACTATTGTATAGATAGCTTTGCTTCCAGACTTCATGGCGTGATAATCGGGGCAAACAAACATTTGCTACGAATGAATGCTGTATCCGATCGAATATAGATCGGCCGTTGCTTTGATCTCATCTGGAGAATTGCCCGGTTCTTACAGCCTTCAGCGCCTCCGTTCGATCTGAAGGAAGAATCTCTCAAAGCAATGTTTGACCCGATACGGCTTCAGGCGCATTCTGCAGTATGAAGACGCCTCAGCCCGCATTCGCACAACTTTGTTTGCTGTGACCGAAGCCCTCCACCAGGCCTTTTTATTGATCGCGACGCTCGACCGGGATCTCATCGAGATCATCGTCCTGTCGCTGCGGGTCAGTCTCTCGGCTGTCGTCTTGGCGGCCCTGATCGGGCTGCCGCTTGGGGCGCTCCTGGCGACGCGCCGCTTCGCTGGGCGCACGTTCTTAACCATCATAGTCAATACGCTGATGGGTCTGCCGCCGGTCGTGGTGGGACTTCTCGTCTATCTTTGGCTTTCCGCCTCTGGTCCCTTGGGCGCGCTGCAGCTCCTTTACACGCCCACGGCCATGATCATCGCGCAGTTCATTCTTGTCGCGCCGATCCTGATCGCGCTGACTCGTCAGGTTGTGGCCGATCTCGATATAGAGATGGGCGAGCAACTGGCGATCCTCGGCGCAGGCCCGATGCAGCGGGCGCTGACGCTCCTCTACGAAGGAAGGGCTGCTCTTCTGACGGCGTTCTTGGCCGGGTTCGGCCGGGCGATCGCGGAGGTCGGCGCGGTCCTGATCGTGGGAGGCAACATCAATCACGTTACGCGAACCATGACGACAGCTATTGCGCTTGAGACATCCAAGGGGGAACTCGCGCTCGCGATGGCGCTGGGCCTTGTTCTCATTCTGATGGCGGGCCTCATCAATGCGGCGGCGACGGCTCTGGGCAACGCCGACAGGCCGATCCGCGCCCTGCAGGGAAAGTGAGCGATGACGGTTCGCAAACCCGCTCCCACGACGACGGACACGGGATCGGTACTTCCCATTCGAGGAGAGGGCCTCAAGGTGAGCCGCGATGGCCGGGCGCTCATCGACGGCGTGACTGTCGAGGTTGGCCGCAGCGATCGTATTATCGCTCTCATCGGCCCCAACGGCGCGGGCAAGAGCCTCCTCATCCGGATGCTGGCGGGGCTTGTTGCACCCGACGAGGGGCAAGTGATCTGGGGCGGCGGGCCGCCCCAAAGCGCCCGCATGCGCCGCATCGGTTTCGTCTTCCAGAGGCCCGTAATGATGCGCCGTTCGGCTCTCGACAACATTCTTTACGCATTGAAGCTCGCAGGTCATGCGGCTGTCGACGCCACCGAGCGCGCCCATGCCGAGTTGGAGCAGGTGGGGCTCAGTGCGATCACCCACACGTTCGCGCGCAACCTGTCTGGGGGCGAGCAGCAACGCGTGGCGCTGGCTCGGGCGCTGGTTCTGTCACCCGAGGTGCTGTTTCTCGATGAAGCCACAACCAACCTCGATCCGGCATCGACCGCCATGATTGAGTCGCGCGTGAAGGAGGCCGCCGCAGCGGGTATGCACGTCCTACTCGTGACGCAGGATCTGGCCCAGGCCCGCCGGCTTTCAGACACCATCATCCTGATGCATCGAGGTCGTATCGTCGAAGAAGGCCCGGCGGAAGAGTTCTTCAAGATGCCAGGCACGGAAACGGGCCGCCGGTTTGTTGCGGGCGAACTGCTCGTTTAGCTGTTTCATGAGGCGAGGAGGGGAGGCGTTATGGGAGGAAAATTTTTCGCAGGCGTGATGCTGCTGCTGGCGTCCGCCATTCTCGGTAGCGCGGTCGGCGGCGCAGCGATCGCAGCTGAGCGCTTCATTCTTCTGCAGTCGACCACCTCCACGGAGAACTCGGGCTTCTTCAGGGAGGTGCTTCCGAAGTTCACAGCGAAGACCGGAATAGAAGTGCGCGTCGTTGCCGTGGGCACCGGACAGGCGATCAAGAATGCCATGAACGGCGATGGCGATGTGCTCCTCGTTCATGATCGCGCGGCTGAGGAGAAATTCGTTTCCGATGGCTACGGCACCGCGCGGTTCGACGTGATGTATAACGACTATCTGCTTGCCGGTCCCTCGACCGACCCGGTGGGAATTGCGGGCGAAAAAGACATCGTCGCCGCGTTTCGCAAGATCAGCACGGCGGGTTCACCGTTCGTCTCGCGAGGCGACGACAGCGGCACCCACAAGGCCGAACTCCGGCTATGGAAGGAGGCGAACGTGGACGTGAAGTCCCTATCCGGGACATGGTACCGCGAAGCCGGGCAGGGCATGGGCGCGACGCTCAACGTGGCTGCTGGCATGAATGCCTACGTGCTGACTGATCGGGCCACATGGTCGTCTTTCAAGAACCGGCGCGATCTGACGGTCATGGTCGAAGGCGACCCGCGGCTCTTCAATCCGTACAGTATCATTCTGGTAAACCCGAAAAAGCACCCCCATGTGAAGGCGGCCGACGGGCAGTCCTTCATAGACTGGATGCTCTCAGCCGAAGGACAGGCGGCGATCGCGGACTTCAAGATCGACGGTCAGACGGTCTATTTTCCGGATGCGAAGTCGCAGCCACGCTAGGCCGCAGAGGACCCACGGCCCGTTCGATGAAGTCGGCGATTTTTGCGACATCATCGAGTGCAAAGAGCGGCAGCGTGCCGTGCTCGGTCTCGTGATCCGACGCGATGGCGATGATTGTGGCATCATGGGGCGCCAGTGGGCGGCGGTCCTGCTGGAGGGAGCGGCGCGCCTCGATCTTCGGGATGCTGGCGGTCTTGTAGCCTTCTACGATCACGAGATCCGACGGCGAGAGCCAGGCGAAGATCTCTTCCAGGTTGGGTTCCGGTTCGTCCTTCAGTTCGTGGATCATCGCCCAACGCTTCCCACCGACCACGACCACCTCGCCCGCGCCTGCCCGGCGGTGGCGCGCACTATCGGTTTCCTGGTCATCGACCTGGAATTCATGGTGGGCGTGCTTAATGCTGGCGACTTTGAGACCCCGCCTCGTGAATTCCTCAATCAGGCGAATTGTCAACGTTGTCTTGCCGGATTTCTTCCAGCCGACGATGCCGATGACGGGGGTTTTAACTGCGGGCTTCATGCAACGTTTCTCTATCATGTATTGCCTAGCCGGCAAGGAGTTCGCGCGCTTGCGCAAGTTCTTCCGGCGTGTTGGCGTTGAAGAAGGGATCGACGGAACGGCCCTTCAATTCGATAAATGGGAAATCGACGGGCACAGTGCCGTGCCGATCGGTCCAGGCGAGCACCTTGCGGGTGCCCGCGCGCAGCGCTTCTTCGAGGTCGTCGGCCAGCGCGACGGGCCAAAGCCCGATGACGGGGTGCAACCCCCCGTCGGAGCGCGCGAGTGCGATCGCGCCCGTGCCAGCTTCCAGGCCGTCCTGGAGACGTTCGACGAGATTGGCGGGCAGGAAGGGCGCATCCGTCGAGACGCTGACGAGGTGCGTTGCCTCCGGCGCATTCGCTTTTGACCACCTGAGGCCCGCGAGTATACCGGCAAGGGGACCCGCGAAGCCTTCGACGGTGTCGGGGACAATCGGTAAGGCGAACTCGGCGAAGCGTGCCGGATCGCCATTCGCGTTGATGACCAATGCGCCGACCTGGGGTTTCAGGCGCTCGATGACGTGGCCGAGCATCGGCTTACCTGCAATTTCAAGGAGCCCCTTGTCGCCGCGGCCTTCGGCGAACGCCTCGCTCATCCGGCGCGACTGCCCGCCGGCGAGAAGAAGCCCCGTGGGTTTGGTGGAAAGCAATTTCATGGCGGCCGGCCTCAATCCGCGTCCGCGTGGGCGCCCTTGCGGGCATGCTTCTTGTCTTCCTCGTCCACGCGGGCGAGATCCGCATCGAATTCCAGGCGCTCCGCCCCTGAGACGCAGACGAACCGCTTGCCGCGCGCGCGCCCGATGAGCGTGAGCCCTGCCTTCTGCGCAAGGTCAACGCCCCAGGCCGTGAAGCCCGAGCGCGAGACGAGAATGGGTATTCCCATCTTCACGGTCTTGATGACCATCTCGGAGGTCAGGCGACCGGTCGTATAGAAAATCTTGTCTTCGGGTGCGATGCGATTGAGCAGCATGTAGCCGGCAATCTTGTCCACCGCGTTGTGGCGGCCGACGTCCTCCATGTAGATCACCGGACGGTCTTCCTGGCAGAGCACGCAGCCGTGGATGGCGCCGGCCTTGAGGTAGAGACTCGGTGCGGTGTTGATTTTGCGCGTGAGCTGATAGAGCCACGAGGTCTTGAGCTTCGCATGAGGCGAGAGCTTGACCTTGTCGAACTCTTCCATGAGGTCGCCGAAGACGGTGCCCTGGGCGCAGCCCGACGTCTGCACCTTCTTCTTCAGCTTTTCCTCGTAGTCGGTTTTGCGTGCCGTCCGCACGACGATGGTCTCGATGTCGGCGTCGTAGTCGATGCCGGTGATCTCGTCGTCGACCCGCAGCATGTTCTGGTTCAAAAGGTAGCCGACAGCCAGCAGATCCGGGTGATCGCCGATTGTCATCAGCGTCACGATCTCACGGGCATTGAGGAAAAGCGTCAGCGGGCGCTCGGTGACGACGTCGGTCTCGACGCAATTTCCTTCTTGATCCACACCGCTGACGGCGACCGACAACCGGGGGTCGTCCGGGTTCGGGCTGACCATGAACTCCTGGAGTTTATGCATGATCGACCCTCGAGGTGATCGCCCCGCCACATCGAAGGCGGCGAGGCGCGCTGAGCGTTTACTCCGCCGCTTCGGCCGCGGCCTTCGCAAGTTCGACCTTCGCGGCGCAGAACTTGAACTCCGGGATCTTGCCGTACGGGTCGAGCTGGGGATTGGTCAGCATGTTGGCCGAGGCCTCCGCGAAGCAGAACGGGATGAAGACCATGCCTTCTGGGACTTCACGGTCCTGGCGCGCGCGCAGCAGCACCTCGCCGCGACGCGTCGAGACCCGAATGAAATCACCAGGCGAGATACCCAGTTTGCGCATGTCGTGAACATTGAGACCGGCGACGGCTTCGGGCTCGATGGCATCGAGCGTGGTGGCGCGCCGCGTCATGGAGCCTGTGTGCCAGTGCTCCAGCATGCGGCCCGTGCTGAGCACGAACGGGAAGTCGGCATCCGGGAGCTCGGCCGGCGGCGAGACATCGGCAGGTACGATGCGGGCGCGGCCGGACTTGGTCGGGAACTTGTCGCCGAATATGATCTCGTTGCCAGGCATGTCGGGCGCATCGCACGGATAGGTGACCGAGTCCTCGCGGTCCACACGTTCCCAGGTGATGTTCTTCAGCGAAGGCATGCAGGATGCCATCTCGTCGAACACCTCGCTCGGGTGCTTGTAGTTCCAGTCGAGGCCGATGCCGCGCGCGATTTCCTGGATGAGTTCCCAGTCCTGCCGTGCTTCGCCGGGAGGATCGACGACGGGACGTGCCATCTGAACCTGGCGGTTCGTATTCGTGAAGGTGCCCCACTTCTCCGCGTGCGCCGAGGCCGGCAGGACGACGTCGGCATGGAACGCCGTCTCTGTCAGGAAGATGTCCTGCACGACGAGGTGTTCGAGCTTGGCCAACGCCTCGCGGGCATGCGCGGCGTCCGGATCGGACATGGCCGGGTTTTCGCCCTGGATGAACATGCCCTTCACGTCGCCATTGAGGATCGCCTTGATGATTTCGACAACGGTCAGGCCCTTCTCGCCCGACAACTCGCGGCCGTAGAGTTCCTCGTAGAACTGCTTTGCCTGCGGGTCCTCTACCGAGATGTAGTCGGGATAGACCATCGGGATGAGCCCTGCGTCGGAGGCACCCTGCACATTGTTCTGGCCGCGCAGCGGATGGAGGCCCGTGCCCGGACGGCCGATTTGGCCGGTGACGAGGGCGAGCGCGATGAGGCAACGCGAGTTGTCCGTGCCGTGGACATGCTGCGACACACCCATGCCCCAGAATATGATCGAAGACTTCGCCTTGGCGTAGAGGCGAGCGACCTCACGGACGGTCGCTGCGGGGATGCCGCAGACCGGCTCCATGGCTTCCGGCGAGTAGTCCTTCACCTTCTTTTTCAGTGCCTCGAAGCCTTCCGTGTGGGCCTGGATGTACTGTTGATCGTAGAGCTTCTCTTCCACGATCGTGTGCAACATGCCATTCAGGAGCGCGACGTCCGCGCCCGGCTTGAACTGCAGGATATGCGAGGCATACCGCTGGGTGCCGCCGAAGCGCCCGCGGGGGTCCATGATGATGAGCTTCGCGCCCTTCTTGGCCGCGTCACGGATGAAGGTGGCGGCGACCGGATGGTTCTCGGAGGGGCGCGCGCCGATGATGATGATGACCTCCGCGTCCTTGGCGGCCATGAACGGCGCGGTCACGGCGCCGGAGTTGAGGCCTTCCATGAGGGCGGCGACCGACGAAGCGTGGCACAGTCGCGTGCAGTGGTCGACGTTGTTGGAGCCGAAGCCCTGGCGGATGAGCTTCTGGAACAGGTAGGCTTCTTCGTTGGAGCACTTGGCCGAGCCGAAGCCGGCGAGCGCCTTGCCGCCGTCGCGGTCGAGAATGGTCTTGAGGCCGCCAGCGGCCTTCTCCAGCGCCTCTTCCCAAGTGGCCTTGCGGAAGACGTTCCAGGGGTTCTTCGGATCGACGTCGATGTCGCCGCGTTTGGGGGCGTCGTCGCGGCGGATGAGCGGCACGGTGAGCCGGTCGGGATGGTGGATGTAATCGTAGCCGAAGCGGCCCTTCACGCACAGGCGGTTCTCGTTTGCGGGGCCGTCGCGGCCGTCGACGTAGAGGATCTTGTTGTCCTTGACGTAAGCCGTGGTCTGGCAGCCGACGCCGCAGAACGGGCAGAGGGTATCGACCGCACGCTCTTCGAACTCGACGCGCTTGCCGCTCGACTTGTCGAGGAGGTTTGACTCCATCAGCGCGCCGGTCGGGCAGGCCTGTACGCACTCGCCGCATGCCACGCAGGTGGAGTTGCCCATGTCCTGGTCGAAGTCGAACACGACCTTGGCGCCATGGCCCCTGTAGGCCATGCCGATCACGTCATTGTGCTGCACTTCGCGGCAGGCGCGCACGCACAGGCCGCAGTTGATGCAGGCATCGAGGTTCACCGCGATCGCCGAGTGCGAGTAATCTGCCTCCGGCTTGTCGGCCTTGGGGAAACGGCTCTCGGGCTTGATGTTCATGGCGCCGACCCAGTTCCAGAACTTGGAATTGGGATCATGACAGTCGGACTTGGCGGGCTGGTCGGCGAGCAGGAGTTCGAAGACCATCTCGCGGGACTTCTTCGCGCGCTCGGAGGCGGTCTTGACCTTCATGCCGTTAGCGGCCTTGCGCTGGCAGGAGGCCGTCAGCACGCGCTCGCCTTCGACTTCAACCATGCAGGCGCGGCAGTTGCCGTCGGCGCGGTAGCCGGGCTCGGGCAGCCAGCACAGATGCGGAATCTTCTTGTTGTGGCGGTCAGCGACCTGCCAGATGGTCTCGCCTTCCTCGGCTTCCACCATCTTACCGTCGAGTTCGAAGGTTATCTTGGCCATGTCGCGTGCTCTCTTGCTAGCTACAGTCGGGCGTCATTCGCTGTGTCCGACTGTTATTTCAGGTCGTCGGGGAAGAACTTCAACACCGACACAACGGGATTTGAGGCTGCCTGACCGAGGCCGCAGATCGAGGCGTCGCGCATCACCTGCGCGAGATCGGCCAGGAGATCCTGGTCCCACTTGCCCTCGCTCATAAGCTTCACGGCCTTCTCGGTGCCGTTGCGGCAGGGCGTGCACTGGCCGCAGCTCTCGTCCTCGAAGAACTTCATGAGGTTCAAGGCCACATCCTTCATATCGTCCTTGTTGGACAGGATGACAACCGCGTGGCTGCCAACGAAGCAGCCGTGCTTTTCGAGCGTGCCGAAGTCGAGCGGCAGGTCGGCGAGCGAGGCAGGCAGAATGCCGCCCGAAGGACCGCCGGGCAGATACCCCTTGAACGTATGACCGTCCTGCATGCCGCCGCAGAGTTCGATGAGTTCGTTTGCCGTCGTTCCGGCTGCCGTCAGCACCACGCCCGGCTTCTTCACACGGCCCGACACGGAGTAGGACCGGTTGCCCTTGGCGCCGTTCTTGCCCATGGCGGCGAACCATTCGGCGCCTTTCTCCAGGATCTGCGGGATCCAGTAGAGCGTCTCGACGTTGTTGACGAGCGTAGGGCGGTTGAAGATGCCGACCTGGGCGACGTAGGGCGGACGATGGCGCGGCAGGCCGCGCTTGCCCTCGATGCTTTCGATCATCGCGCTTTCTTCGCCGCAGATATAGGCGCCGGCGCCACGACGGACTGAAACCTTGGTGTGCTTCGTGAGCCCCGCCTTTTCGAGCGCGGCAATCTCGGTGTGCAGGAGCTCGAGCACGGCCGGATATTCGTCGCGCATGTAGATGAAGACCTCCTGGGCTTCCACGGCCCAGGCCGCGATCAGCATGCCTTCCAGGAACTGGTGCGGACGGCGCTCAAGGTAGTAGCGGTCCTTGAAGGTGCCGGGCTCGCCCTCGTCGCCATTGACGGCCATGAGGCGGGGGCCCTTCTCCGCTCGCACGAAGGACCACTTGCGGCCCGTCGGGAAGCCTGCGCCGCCAAGCCCCCTCAAGCCGCCATCTGACAGCGTGGCGATGATGTTGTCGACCGTACGGTTGCCGTCCAGGCATTCCTTGAGGACTTTGTAACCGCCCTCTTTCTGGTAGGCGGCAAGGTCCTGATACTTCGGAATAGCAGGGTGAAAGTCGCCTTTCTCGACGACTTTCTTGATCTTCGCCACGGTGGCTTTTGCCACGTGCTTGTGTCCGACTTCGGCGGCAGGCGCCACGTCACACGCGCCGATGCATGGCGCGCGCACGACCCGGACATCGGGCATGTCTTCCGAACCCAGTGCGGCGAGAAGCTTTTCAGCGCCCGCCATCATGCACGAAAGGCTGTCGCAGACACGGATCGTGATGGGCTCGGGCCGCTCCTCTCCATCCTGAACGACGTCGAAGTGGGCATAGAACGTAGCGACCTCGTAGACCTCGGCCATCGGAATTCGGAGCAGTTCCGCCAGGGCGTGAATGTGGCCGGCGGGGAGGCACTTCTCGGCATCCTGAATCTTGTGGAGGTACTCGATGAGCAAGGGACGCTCATAGGGGCCCTCACCGATCAGCGCCTTCACGGCCGTGGTCTCGCTCGGCTGCAGCTGACGGCCCTTCTGATATGCGGCGGCCTTACGGCGGCCCGCGCCAGGATGGTTGGCGCGTTTCTCCAGGGTGAGCGTCCCGTTACCGGTATTGGCCATGACGTCCTCTATATAAGCGTACGGGCGGGAACCGCATCCGCAGGCTGTTCGAAGAAAAGGGCAGGCCCGCGCAGTCGAAATCACCCGGCCGCAGACTCTGTTGAGAATGTGGCATGAGCAACTCGTACTCGGTCTGCTTTATTCGCGGTGCACCATGCCTGCCACGGGTTGTCGCATCAAGAAAGCCGTCCCGTGTTTCAATAGAAAATTCCTATCAAACGATCAAAGCTATGCCTTTTATGACATAGCTTTGATGTGCCCAGGCGGCGTAGCGAGGCCGAACCGGCCAGAATTCAGTTTTTGCGCCGGAACCTAGCGCACTGTCCTGCGAGCAAAGGCCAGGAAGGCGGCGACATGTGGGGGGTGCGGTTCGCGGGCTTTCAGCACGAGGCCGATCTCGTGCGTCACGGTCGGCTCGACGATCGGGATAGCCTGGAGGCCCATCGGAGGTTCGAACCTCTCACCCTGGCCAAGGGCTGCGATGGTGACAAAGAGCCCTGAGTTCACATGAACGTGCAGCATCGTCATGGAGTTCGATTCCAGGTGCGGCTGCACCTCGATGCCGGCGTCGGCCAGATGACGGTCGATGATGCGACGGTTCTGCATGTCGCCGGTCAGGAGGCAGAGGGGCAGTCGGCCAGCATCAGCCCACGAGATCTTCTTGCGGCCTGCCAGCGGATGGTTCGGGGCAACCAGCAGAGCGTAGTGCTCGGCGTAGAGCGGGACCGTGTGGAAGCGCTGCACAGGCTCGGTACCGATATAGGTTATGCCGATGTCGATCTCGAGATTGTCGAGCCCGGAGAGGATCGTGCCGGTCGACATGCTGACGATCGAGATGTGCAGGCCGGAATGCTTGGCCATGAAGGGCAGCGACAGGTCGGGCACGAAAGGCAGGGCGGTCGGGATCACGCCCAGTTTCAGTGTTCCGGTAAGTCCGCGCTTCAGCCCCTCGATCTCCTGGCGCATCGTGCGCGCATCGGAAACGATGCGGCGCGCCCAGTCGAGCACGCGTTCTCCTTCCGGCGTGAAGCCCCTGAAGCGCGAGCCGCGCTCGACGATCAGGACACCCAACTGGTCCTCCAGGCTCTTCACGGCGGCTGACAGCGTGGGCTGGCTGATGCCGCACGTCTCGGCCGCGCGACCGAAGTGCCGCTCGCGTGACAGCGCGAGAAGGAGTTCGAGTTTGTCGATCATCGGTCTGGGTTGAACATTCGGATTTGTCCATTTCCATGCCCCTTGCGGGCTGGCGATCGTGTTGGAGGGCAGTCTATAGCCTCATTCTGGCCGAGCCGACAGCGCATCCGGACGGATGGTGAGGATCACGGACCAGCGCACGCGGGCCAAGAGCCCTTGCCCGTGGCGGCGGTCCGGTCCAAAGTTGCCGGAAAACAGCGACAACCCGCAGGGACCAGGATCGGACGGCACCATTGGACAACATGTATGTTATCGAGACGGAACGGGTTGTCCTGGTCGACCCGGAGGATCGCGAAACCGGTACCGCCGGAAAGATGGAGGCGCATCGCGCCGGCGCGCTGCATCGGGCTTTCTCAGTCATCATCTGGAACCTCCAGGGGGAGGTGTTGCTGCAGCGGCGCGCGCTCGGGAAATACCATTCAGGCGGCTTGTGGACCAACGCCTGTTGTGGGCATCCGCGGCCGGGCGAACCCGTCGAAAAGGCTGCCGCTCGCCGTCTCGCCGAGGAGATGGGCTTTGCCTGTCCGCTGGAGGAGTTCGGAACCATCACCTACCGCGCCGATCTCGACCAGGGCCTGATCGAGCATGAGTTCGTGCATGTCTTCCGTGGTACCTACGAAGGGGCGATGAACCTGAACCCGGAGGAAGTTTCGGAAATCCGCTGGATCACGCCAGAGGGCCTGCTCCGCGCGCTGCAAGAAACGCCCGAAAGTTTCACTGCCTGGTTCGTGAAATACATGCGAGCAGGATGGCCTCTGGAGCGCCCGGCAGGACTGGCTGGATAAAGCCCGATGCACGCCCTATCTGATGGGCATGCTCTCCTCGTTCCTTGCAAGCTTCGCGACGTTCTTTGCCACGATCGGTCCGGTGGAGGCCGCCGTGATATTTGCGACGCTTACGCCGGTGATGGGGCGAGCCGAGCGGATGCACGTCTCTTTTCGCGCGGTGGGAATTGCCGCTGTCATCCTTTTCGGTGCGCTGATCGCCGGCGGGCCGCTTCTTGCTCAACTCGGCGTCGGCATACCCGCACTGCAGACGGCCGGCGGCATCATCCTGCTCGTCATCGCGCTCGATATGATTTTTGCCCGTCCGTCGAGCGCCTTCAAGCTGACAGAGCCCGAGGACGAGGAGGCGCATGGCCGCGATGATCTCGCTGTTTTTCCCATCGCAACGCCGCTGCTTGCCGGGCCCGGCGCGATGAGTGCCGTCATCCTGATGGCAGCAAGCGCCGCGGGAGACCCGGCGCGCTACACCGGAGTGGTTCTGGCTCTTGCCGCGGTGATGCTCATTACATTGGCGCTGCTGTTCTTGTCACAGGAGTTATCGCGGGCGCTGGGTGTGACGGCACAGCGCGTCCTGATGCGTGTCTTTGGTATTCTCCTGGCCGGCATCGCTGTGCAGGCATTGTTTAACGGCATTGCAGCCAGCGGACTCGTGCCTGTGACGCATTGATCGCCGCTGGTGCGCACTGGCACAGCAATTAGCAGCCTTTTAAGACCTTGCTGGCACCCTGCGGACGAGTTGCGTTTGTCCATAGGGTTTGCGTTCCATGTCTGCGTCCCCCCGCGTACGCGTGTCCGCGCGTTCCTCTACCGTTGCAGTTTCGGCACTGGCTGTTTGTCTGGCCACGCTGCTCGCCGCCTGCAGCAGCACCCGCCAGCCGGACGCTCCTCAGGTCTTCTCCTGGGTCCGAGGCTCCGAGCCCCCATCCCAATATGCCGGTACCGTAGCATCCCAGTCCGTCGAACTGGAAGACGACGGCCTGCCCTCGCAGGCCCCGCCTTCCGTGCGGAACCGCCAGATGCCCGATGACCCCAACGCGCCCTGGAGCCCCAATTACGGGCGCACAGCCGACGGGCAGGATTGGGGTGGCGAAGGCTTCCGGCCGGTCGCCAGTGTAACGCCAGATGATGGCGGCGACGGATATCCCGTACCGAAATCGCCGGAAGAAGCGGGCGTGCACTTGCCGGCCACCGAACCGCAAAACCGCCGCGGCGGGTCTTACCCGCCACCTTCTTCAAACTGCATGCGCACGGGGAGCGGCTGGTTCTGCCGGCGCTGAGGTCTTAGGCTTGGGTTCCTGGGTATCCATGGGGAACTGAGCGTGGCGCGGGAAAGCAATGTTGAGGCACCTGAGCGGCCCTTGATCGAGCGCTATCTGGCCCGAGAACGCAGCCCGCAGTTCCTGGCGGAGCTGGACGAAGTCTTCTTCGAGGCGAGCGGGACAAAGACCTTCGCCGACGAGGCGGCGCGCTTGTCCTTCCGCGAGCGGTGGCTTGGCCGTTATCTCACGCACGATCCTGAACTGGCTTTTCTCGCCATCGCTGCACCTGGCCAACAGGAAGAGACGCTCGCCGGCTATCTCGTAGGCGCGTTGGACGATCCGGCGCGCGCACCACGTTTCGCTGACCTTGGTTATTTCCAGAAGCTTGCCGACGTGACCGCTCGCTATCCGGCTCAACTCCATGTCAATCTCGCGCCGTCCTGGCGAGGGGCTGGCATCGGGCGCGATCTCGTGGACGCGTTTATTGCCGATGCGCGCTCGGCGGGCGCGCCGGGCGTGCATGTCGTCACGTCGCGTGGCATGCGAAATGTGCGCTTCTATGCTCAGTGCGGCTTTGTGGAATTGGGCGCGTGCGAATGGAACGGGCGCGAACTTCTAATGCTCGGACGTGCACTCGATTGATCGCGCGCTTTCTCCTTGTGGTGATGCGGACGGGCGCAGCATTGCAGCCACAAGATCGCCGATAGCCAGGCTCGATGTGAGGCCGGGGCTTTCGATACCGTAGAGTGCGACAAGTCCGTCCAGACCATGTTCTGCAGGCCCGTGGATCGCGAAATCGGCAGCAGGCTCCCCCCGCCCGCTTATCTTCGGGCGGATGCCGGTGTAGCCGGGGATCAGAGATTCTTCACGCACGTCCGGCCAGTAGCGACGGATCGCTGTAGCAAAGGCCGCCCGGCGTTTTCCATCCGGGTCCTCGAACTCAAGCGACGGCGTCTCGCACCATTGCACATCCGGACCGAACTTCGCCTCGCCCGCCGTCGAGAGTGTGTAGTGAATGCCCAGGCCGCCGTTTCCGGGTAGCGGATATATGAGCCGTTGGAAGGGTGCGCGTCCTTGCAGCGCGAAATAGTGGCCCTTTGCGTAGCGCGTCTCCGGTACGGGGCAGCTGAGACTGGGTGCCAGCAATCGACCGGCTCGCGAAGCTTCGAGCCCGGCCGAGAGCACGAGGTGGCGACAAGTGATCGATGTCGCGCAGCCTTCCGAGACGGTCTGCAGCCGGAAGCCGCCGCCTTCATGCGTGATGTCGACGACGTGTGTGGCCAGCGCCACAACACCGTTGTGATCGCGCAGGCGCGCTTCGACGGCGAGGATGTAAGCGTGGCTGTCGATGACAGCGGTTGAGGGCGAAAGCAGGGCTGCTGTGCAGGCGAGGGCGGGTTCGAGCTGCCTCGCTTCCGCGGCCGATAGCAGGGCCACGTCATGGACGCCGTTGGTCCGCGCCGTTGCAGCGATGCGCTCCAGTCCCTCGATTTCGGACACATCGGTTGCGACGACGAGCTTGCCGAGCGGAGCGATGGCGACGCCGGCCTCGCGGCAGAAGCCGACGAGCCGTTGGCGTCCCGCGACGCACAAGCGGGCCTTTAGAGAGCCAGGCGGGTAGTAGAGCCCGGCATGGACGACCTCGCTGTTGCGGGACGATGTCTCGCTGCCGAGCCGGTCGTGACGCTCGATGAGCAGGACGTCCTGGCCTCGTTCCGCCAGCGCGGAAGCGCAGGCCAGCCCAACGACGCCGCCGCCCACCACGATCGTTTCAATGTCCACTGACAATTCACAGCCTCACAACGTTTCGGAGCATTTGAATGCGAATACTAATCTCTGAAAGTTCTCATAGTTATCCACAGCTCGCGAGAGGTGGAACAAAACAGGATTACCGCTCCTGAAAGCGGCCACCAGAAAGCCCGCAATCGAAGGATTGCGGGCTGTTGCGTTGAGGACCGGCAGCGGAGGGCTTCGAGCCCCCCGATTACGCGGGTTCCGAATTCAGTGTGATCGGCGGCGTGGCGGGCTCCGGGTCGCCGTCCGCTCCCACAGGGATCTCCGGAGGAGACTCGGCGGCTGGCCTTGCGGCGATGTCGCCCGGCGCGCGATCCGGGAAGCCGAACCCAGCGGTCGGATCTTCGGTGCGGCGCGATTTGCCTTCAAAGTAGGCGCCCTGCTCGATGGCCAGCGTCACGTGGTAGACGTCGCCTTCGACGCGGCTCGTCGACTGAAGCAGCACACGCTTGCCTCGCACCGAACCCATGACATGGCCGCGGACAACGACTTCCTCACCGACGATGCCTCCGGTGACTTGAGCGCGCTCGCCGACCAGGACATGCGAGCCATGAATATCGCCGTTGATTTCCCCTTCGACCTGGATTTCGCCGTGCGACACGAGATTGCCGGTGACTTTGAGTTCCGGACCGATGACGGACGGTATGCCGCGTTCGGCAGTGCGCAGAGGGGATCCTATGGGCCGGGTCGTGCTATTGGATTGCGGTGCGGGGGATTGGGGAGCGCCGGGCGGCGTCATGAACCCCGCCAGAGAGGCCTCACCGTCCGATTTCCTGAAATTCGGCAACATTCGATACCCTCCAACACGAACTCCACCCACACCCTTGGACGCTTTCACTACGCGCCAGTTCACGCGGGAATATGGCAATCGCCGTGCATAGCTGTGCACAAAATTCCCGCGTTGTGGCCAGCGCGCACGAAATCTCGTGGGCCGCAGCGAACGAGCAGTCTGCGTACCATGTTTTAAAAGGGGGGTCACGAGGCTCCAATTGGGAATAATGCGCTTTGCTGTCGTGGCGCGCAGTATGCCCGAAGAGTTGTCGGTCCTTGCCTATGAGTTGGGCTGAATGTTCAGGCTTTCAGGGCTTTGACTGCGGCTAGAACCTCTTCCGCATGTCCCGGCACGCTCACCTTGCGCCAGACCTGGGCAATCTTGCCCTTGGCGTCGATGACAAAGGTGGAGCGCTCCACGCCCATGTATTTGCGCCCATACATCGATTTCTCGACCCAGACGCCGTAGGCGGTAGCGACCTTCTTCTCTTCGTCGGACAGCAGGCGCACGCTCAGATCGTGCTTGCAGCGGAACTTGTCGTGGCTCGCGACGCTATCGGGAGAAATGCCGAAAACCTCCGCCCCGGCCTTCTTGAACCGTGGTGCCAGCTCCGTGAAGTCTTTGGCTTCACGCGTACAGCCCGACGTATCGTCCTTGGGGTAGAAATAGAGCACAACGATGCCGCCCTTGAGCTTGGAGAGGCGGACGGACTTGCCGTCGTCTCCGGGCAGTTCGAAATCGGGGGCGGTCTTACCTTTTTCGACCATGATACGCGCCTTTCTTTTGTCGCTTTTGACCATGCACTTGCAATGCAACGGAACATAGCCGGTCACAGATCAAGAGCTAGTTGATTCGGCAAGTTTTTCGACCGTGTCGAGGCGCCAGCTCGGACTCCCAGAGACCCTCGCAGAAGGCCTGCTTCGACCGGACTACGTTGAATGATCGCGATGCGCTCCCGGCCTGGCGGGCGCTGGGGGATGAGGACGGGCGTGGACAGGACGACACGAACGGGACCTGGCAGCAGGACCGGGCTCCCGCCAACGGGCCGGACACGGCCCGGCACGGCCCCGCCACCTCTGCCTTCCGGCCGTACACAGCCGGCTCCTCATGCGTCACACTATCCGATGAGGAGCAAACCGCAGGGGCGGTCCATGCGACCGCTTGCGCGGCTTCTTGGGCATGTTTTGATGATCATCGCGCCGCTTGTGCTGCTCACGGTTCTGGCGGCCATCGTGATGTACGTCCGGTTGCAGCAGGGGCCCATATCCCTGAAGATGATGGCCGGACCGATCGAGCGGGGCATTACCGCGGAACTCCACGGCATCACGGCCAAGGTGGATGATGCCGTCCTCCAGCGGACCGACGCCGGCGACTACGAGTTCCGCCTCGTGAATCTCCGGTTGATTGAGCGGGATGGCAGCATCGTTGCCTCGGCGCCGATTGCCGCGGTGGGGCTCGACTACTCGCAACTTGTCAAATTGCAGCTGCTGCCCCGCAGAGTGGACCTCATTGAACCGCGCGTTGCGGTGACCTACAGCGAGGCCGAAGGCTTCTCACTCAGTTTCTCCGAACCCTGGAGCACTCGGCTTTCGCCGTCCGATCCGGGAAGCGGGCGACGCGAGGAGGTGCTCCAGCCGGGCCCGGCATCCTCGAGCGGTCCTCCCACAACCACTTTTACGACCGGGCTGCGCAACCTGGACGTTGCGCGGATGATCTCCGAATACACGGCACGCGCGCGGCGCCGGGAAGATGCCACCGCGAGCCTCAGCCAGATCGGCTTGCGGAATGCGACGGTCGATGTCGACTATTCCGGCAGCCGAAGCCAATGGAAGGTTCCCGAACTCTCAATCGATCTCAATCACGGCCGCCGGCGCAGCGTCATCTCTGCGCTGGCCCGCATCGATTCCGATCGCGGTCCTTGGGCGCTCTCGCTGTTGACGGAGGACTCAGATCGAACAGGTCGGCTGAAACTGAAGGCATCGGTCCGCGATCTTGTCCCAAGTGCCATCGGCCGCGCGATGCCGGAACTTGCCCTTTTGCGGGCGTTGGATTTGCCGGTGGCCGGCAACGCCTCCATTGAATTCCGCTCGTCGGGTGAAGTTCATTCGGCAGGCATCGCAATCGAGTTGGGCCGCGGCATTATCGATCTAGGCCCCTCCGTTACGGCACCGATGCTGATCGATGCCGGCCTACTCAATCTGAGCTATGATGCCGAACTTGCGCAATTCAAGGTCTCGCCCTCCACGGTGAAGTGGGGCGACAGCCTTGTCACGCTGATCGGAAATCTCACGAGCGAGGCCAAAAGCGACCGTCCTCCCGGCTGGACGTTCGATCTGCGCTCCACGAACGGCACACTCGGGGGCGAGGAATTCCAGATTCCTGCCATCTCTCTCGACAGTTTTGTCGTGTCGGGCCGCATCGAACCGGGAAGCAACCGTATCGAGATGACGAATATATCCGCCCAGGCCGGCGGGGCAGAGATCGTCCTGGCTGGGGACGTCATCTATGGCGACGGCCCTAGTGCGGGCCTCCGCCTTGACGGCCGCTTTGGAGCGGGCACGGCGAATGTGGCCAAGGTTCTTTGGCCGCGCATGATCGCGCCGCGTGCCCGTGATTGGATCGGCGGTCACGTTCGCGCAGGGCTCATCAAGCAAGGACGGCTCAGTTTCGCCACCGGCGGGTATGCCGGTCCCGATGCGGTGCTCGTCAAGGGTATCGTTCGCGAAAGCAGTTCGCTCGAGGTCACCGCCGAGGCGGTGGAATTCGTTCCATTCAAGGATGGCCCCAGTATCCGGGCACCGCAGGTTCTGGTTCAGGGCAAGAACCAAGATGTCAATGTCAGCATGCCGGCAGCTGTTCTTCTCACGGAGAACAACAACGGCGTCAATCTGAAGAACGGACTTTTTACCGTGAAGGGGATTGACGATCCTCTTCCCGTCGCGGACGTCACGTTCTCGGCGGATTCGGCGCTGGAACCCGCACTGGGGGCGTTGCGTCAGCTGCGGTTTGCAGGTGCTGACAAGATCGACATTCCCACCGACACCATCCAGGGCAAATTCAACGGTGACTTCAAGATCAAGATGCCGCTTTCGACCGAGGTGGAGCCAGAGACAGTGGCCATCCTGGGCAAGGCGAAGATCACCGAGGTCAAGTCGAAGAAGAAGATCGGCGCCATCAGCGTCCAGAGCGGCTCCGTTGATGTCGACATGGGCGAGACGCAGACTGCGGCGCGGGGCGAACTCATTCTGAATGGTGTATTGGCCAAGCTCGATTGGTCCCGCCAGATAGGACCGGAAGGTGCCACGCCACCGCCACTCAACATTACGGCAAACCTCGACAATTCCGACCGTAAGCAGCTCGGCATCGATGTGAATGACTACGTCCAGGGGGATGTGCCGGTCAGGGTGACATTCGAGAGCGACGAGCAGGGGCAGCCCGTCACACGCGTGCAGGCAGACCTCACTTCCGCTGACGTCATGATCGACGAATTGGCCTGGAAGAAAGGGCGAGGCAGCGCGTCTCAGCTGCAGTTCGATGTGGTGAACGGCAAGACCCACAAGACCGAGCTTCAGAATTTCAGGATCACCGGCGAGCAGATCGCTGCGGAAGGCTGGATCGGCATGTCCGCAGACAACAAGGTTCAAGAGTTCAATTTTCCCTCGTTCTCTTTGAACCTCGTCTCACGCATGCAGCTGGAGGGCAAGCGCGGCGCGCGCGACATCTGGAATGTCAAAGCGCGCGGCTCCACCTTCGACGGCAAGGATTTCTTCCGTTCCTTGTTCTCGGTCAGGAGCAATTCCCAGAACAGCTCGTCAAAGAAGAAAGGCGGCATCGACCTCACCGCCAGCATCGACAACGTACTGGGGCACTCGGGCGTTGCGCTGCGCGGTTTTTCGATGCGGCTGTCGCAGCGCGGGGGTCAGCTGACGGCGCTCGATGCGCGTGGCACGCTCGACGGCGGACGGCCGCTGGCGGCCGTTCTGCAAACTCCGCAGGGTGGCCGGCGCAAGGTCTTTGCGGATACCACCGATGGCGGGCAGGCGCTCCGCATGATCGGGTTCTACGACAATATGCAGGGTGGCCGCGTTCGGCTGGAGGTGGATCTTGATGGCCGCGGAGCGGCCCAGCAGAGCGGGATCTTGTGGATCGACAACTTCAAGGTTCTGGGCGACCCGATCGTCTCAGAGGTGTTCTCCGGGGTAGAGGGAGGTGGGCCCGCGATTGGCGCGGCAACGCCCGGCCAGCGCCGCGTGGTGCGTGAGGTGTTCGAGTTTGACCGCATGAAGCTGCCCTTCTCGGTGGGGCATGGGCAGTTTGCTATCGAGGAGTCCTACCTCCGGGGGCCCATTCTGGGCGCTACGCTGCGCGGCAAAGTTGATTACGGCGCGCAGCGGGTGAACCTGGGCGGAACCTATGTGCCCTTGCAGGGACTCAACAACATGTTGGGTGGCATTCCCGTTCTCGGACAGATCATCAGTGGCCCGCGCGGCGAGGGCATATTCGGAATCACGTTCGCAATTCAAGGGCCAATGGGCAACCCGCAGGTCATCGTCAATCCGCTCTCTCTCGTCGCGCCAGGAATATTCCGCGAGATCTTCCAGATGACCAATCCAAGCACCGCCGTGCAGCCGCGCGGGCAATTGCCGGCGAACTCGGCCGATAAGCGGGCGCGCGCCTCCAGTTCAAGCGGCGCTTATGAGGCCCCACAGGCGGTCGACGGATGGTCGTCGGACACCGTGGTTCCGACCGAGCGAAATTGAGAACATCCGCACGAGGCCTTGGAATGGGCTGCGTCGTCAAACCGGTTTCAGGAGAACATGCTTCTTCTTGCCGAGCGACAGCTTGACGACGCCGTCGGCCGTGAGATCGCCGGTTGCGATCTGCGCTTTCTCATCGGTGACTACTGTGTCGTTCACCTTGAGCCCGCCCCCCTGGATCTGGCGCCGGGCTTCGCCGTTGGATTTGACCAGACCGGCAGTCACGAATGCGCTGAGCACCCCCAGGCCGCTCGAAAGATCGGATGCGGGAACGGACACTGTCGGCAAGTCGGAGGCAAGCGTGCCCTCCTCGAATGTCTTGCGGGCGGTCTCGGCAGCGGTTTCGGCGTTCGCCCGTCCATGGATCAGGGCGGTCGCTTCCGTGGCAAGCACCTTCTTCGCCTCGTTGATCTCCGCACCCCCGAGAGCAGCCAGGCGATTGACCTCCGCCATCGGCAGTGTGGTGAACAGCTTCAGGAAGCGGGCGACGTCGGCATCCTCGGTATTGCGCCAGTACTGCCAGTAATCGTAAGCGGATAGCTGCGCTTCGTTGAGCCAGACCGCGCCCGAGGCGGTTTTACCCATCTTGGCGCCGGATGCTGTTGTGAGCAGCGGACACGTGAGCGCGTAGAGCTGATGCGCGACACCCATGCGCCGTCCCAGATCGATGCCGGTGACGATGTTGCCCCACTGGTCCGAGCCGCCCATCTGCGTGTTGCAGCCGTAGCGGCTTGCGAGCTCTACAAAATCGTATGCCTGCAGCAGCATGTAGTTGAATTCTATGAATGAGAGTTCCTGCTCGCGCTCCAGTCGCAGCTTTGCCGAATCCATCGTGAGCATGCGGTTGACGGAGAAGTGCCGGCCCACGTCGCGCAGGAACGCGATGTAGTTGAGTGACATCAGCCACTCGGCATTGTCGAGCATGACGGCGTCGTGCGGCCCAGAACCGAAATCGATGAGCTTGGCGAAGACCTGCTTCATTCCGGTCTTATTGCTCTCGATCTCTTCCAGGGTGCGAAGTTGACGCGTTTCGTCCTTGCCCGACGGATCGCCCACCTGGGTCGTGCCACCGCCCATGAGAACGAGCGGCTTGCCGCCCCCGGACTTCTGCAGCCAGTGCAGCATCATGATGGAGAGCAGCGAGCCCACGTGCAGTGAGGGCGCGGTGCAATCGTAACCGACATAGGCCACGACCTTGCCCTCCGCGGCCAGTTTGTCGAGCCCTTCCATATCGGAGGCCTGATGGATGAAGCCGCGCTCGGACAGCGTGGCCAGGAACGGGCTCTTCAGGTTTTGTGTCATTGTCGCTTCGTTCGGGGGTTGGGCCGCCAACGGCCGTGCGGTAGTGTCCTTGCAAATCGCCGGGCAAATTGCATGACGGCGGGGGTGGGAGCAAGCTGATGCGCGCGCTGGGCCTGATGAGCGGCACATCCATGGACGGCATTTCCGTCGCACTCGTCGAGACCGACGGGGAGAATCGACTGTCGCGGGGTCCCGCCATGACCTTTCCCTACAACACGGAACAGCGTGCGGCCATCGGCAAGGCAATGGGTGAGGCGCGGGGACTGAGTGCCCGCACGGAGCGTCCTGGTTCTCTAGCTGTGACCGAGACGATGCTGACCGAATTGCATGCGGCCGCCATCTCCGCCTTTTTGCGGCACCAGGACCTGACCCGTAACGAGATCGACGTCGTGGGCTTTCACGGTCAAACCGTGCTTCACAAGCCGGCCGCGGGACTGACAGTGCAACTGGGCGATGGGGCGTTGCTTGCCGAACTCTCTGGACTGACGGTGGTCCACGATATGCGGGCTCGGGATATGGAGGCCGGCGGTCAGGGCGCGCCGCTGGTGCCGGTCTATCATCGGGCAATGGTCGCAGGCTTCGCGCAGAGGCCCTTGGCGATCGTGAACATCGGCGGCGTGGCCAACATCACCTTCATCGGCCGGGATGGCTCGCTCATCGCGTTCGACACGGGGCCTGGCAATGCGCTCATCGACGACTGGATGATGAAGCGTGCGGGCGTTGCCTACGATGCGGAGGGCGTGACGGCGGCCGGCGGGACGGCCGACCAGAGCGTGCTGCGCTTTTGCCTCTCGCATTCATTCTTTTCCGCGCCGCCGCCCAAGTCGCTCGATCGCAATGCGTTCATCTGGGACGTGATTGACTGGATGAGCCTTGAGGACGGCGCCGCCACGCTGACGTCGCTGACGGTTACCGCGATCGCGAAGGCGCGTGAGCACCTGCCCGAAGAGCCGCAGCTCTGGATCGTATCGGGAGGAGGACGGCGCAACCGCACGATCATGAGCGGGCTGGCGGGGCTCGTGCAGAATGCGGTGGTGCCTGCCGAGGCGGCGGGGCTGGATGGCGATGCCGTGGAGGCCGAGGCGTGGGGCTACCTCGCCGTGCGCGCGCTCAAAGGTCTGCCGATCACGTTTCCGGGAACCACCGGCGTGGCGGAACCCACGACAGGCGGCGTCATCACGCAGCCGCCGCGCGCATTCGGTTGATCCAAAGTTGGAGGTTTGCGGGATGCCGCTCGTTCGCCTGATCCTGCCCATCGGCCTCATCGTTTTCGGCGCGGTTGCTGCCTTCATGGGTGCTGTAGTTCTCATTGGCGGGCTGAGAGCCGGCGAAATCGGATTGAGTTCCGGGCTGGCCGGCGCGACCGTGGAACAACGGGTCCGCAAGTCCGATGACCCGGACGCTTACTGGCGCGTGATGGGGCTGGGTGGCGGTCTGCCGCTGGTTCTGGGGCTCGGAGCAATATTCGCCGCCCGGCGGATGCTGCGCCGCTAAGCCATGAAAAAAAGCCCCACCGTCTGGTAGGGCTTTTTTGCGAGGCACTTAGTCGTCGTCGCCATCGCTGGCAGCGGGAGCCCCCGGCGGCTCGTTCTTTTCGCGTTCTCGCTCCCTCTGGCGCTCCGCTTCCCGTTCGCGCTCGCGGGCCTTCTTGGTTTCGTATTCCTCCTCGGCCTGGGCAAGCCGGCGGTCGAGGTAAGAGCCGACGACGGTCTGGAGTTCGTCGGTCTTGTTCTCGAAGAAGTGGTTGGCGCCTGGGACGACCTCGTGGTCGATCTTGATACCACGCTGCGTCTTGAGCTTCGTGGACAGTTCGGCAACGGAGGCGGTGGGCACCACGCGGTCCTTGTCGCCGTTGACCATGAGGCCCGACGACGGGCAGGGCGCGAGGAACGAGAAGTCGTAGAGATTGGACGGCGGCGCGACGCAGATGAAGCCGTCGATCTCCGGGCGGCGCATCAGCAGCTGCATGGCGATCCAGGTGCCAAAGGAGACACCCGCGATCCAACAGTATTTGGCGTCAGGCTTGACGATCTGGAGCCAGTCGAGAGCGCTCGCGGCATCCGCCAGTTCGCCTGGTCCGCCGTCCCAGAAGCCCTGACTGCGGCCAACGCCACGGAAGTTGAACCGCAGGACCGAGAAGCCGCGCTCGGCGAACGTGTAGTAGAGCGAGTAGACGACCTGATTGTTCATCGTGCCGCCGAACTGCGGATGCGGGTGCAGGATGAGCGCGATCGGGCTGTCGGACTTGGGGTCGTGGTGATAGCGGGCCTCGATACGGCCGGCCGGCCCATTCATGATCAATTCGGGCATGGGAGTTCAGGGCCTCATTCTGTGGGTGGGGCCGGCCTGGCAGGGCCGGGCGTTCGGGGTTCTGTCTGTCGATGGATCCGGCGCTGGGGCCCGCTCACGGAGCCGTGTTGTCGCGTGTTCCTGGGAATACTTGACTTCGCCGCTTGGTATTTCCATAAACGAGACAGAATTTAGAATTCTTCGAAAGAGCTGCCTGGCGGGCTCCGGGGAGCCTGAAAACCGGGTGCGGGCGGTCCTCTTAGCACAGGACCGGTGTCCCGATGCAAGTGTTGCGACGGTCTGCCCCTCTGGGCGCCGCTCGCGTGGGATGGAGTGGACTGGCATGGAACTGACGACGCGGGGACGCTATGCCGTGATGGCGATGGCCGACCTTGCGCGCAATGGCGCGGGGGAGCCGGTGGCGCTTGCGGCCATAGCCGAGCGCCAGAAGCTGTCTCTCGCCTATCTCGAGCAGCTTTTTGCGCGCCTGCGCAGGGCCGAACTCGTCATCAGTGCGCGCGGCCGCAGCGGCGGCTACCGGCTCGGGCGCCCGGCCTCACAGATCGTTGTTTCCGACATACTCAATGCGGTTGCGGAAGAAACCCGCATGACGCGCTGCAGCGGCGACGAGGGGCTCGGCTGTCTGGGCAACACCCGCTGCCTTACGCATAACCTCTGGCAGGCGCTGGGAGCGCACATCGCGACATTTCTTGGCAGCGTTACCCTCGAGGAGGTCGTCAAGGGCGGCCCTGCGGTCGCGCCTGGCGCGCAAGTGGCTGGGGCCGCCGACGGGGATCGGGGCGACCGGGAAAGGTGGGCTGCGGAATGACCGGTCAGCGCGTCTATCTCGACTTCAATGCCACCGAGCCGCTTCGGACCGAGGCCCGCGCCGCGATGCTCGCGGCCATGGACGTGATCGGTAATCCGTCGTCGGTGCATGCAGAAGGCCGCGCGGCGCGTGCCGTCGTCGAGACCGCGCGCGAACAGGTTGCCGCTTTGGTCCATGCCAAGCCCGGCGAGGTCGTCTTCACCAGTGGCGCGACCGAGGCGAACGCCCATGCTCTGACAGGTCGCGCGTGGCGCGCCGTGCTCGTGGGCAACGCGGAACACGCATCGGTGCTCGCGCCCGCACGCCGTCTCGACGTGCCACGCACGGAACTGCCCTGCCGCGCCGACGGCGTGCAGGAGATCGCGGCAGTGGAAGAATGGATCGCGTCGCAGCCTGAAGGATCTGCTCCAGCCTTCGCTAGCATTGCGCTGGCCAATGGCGAAACTGGCGTCCTGCAGCCGGTGGCGGAGCTTGCGGCGCTCTGTGAGCCGCACGGGGTCGTCGTGCATTCGGATGCGGTACAGGCGGCAGGGCGGGTTCCGGTGGATTTCGACGCGCTGGGCCTGGGTCTCATGTCGCTGTCTGCCCACAAGATGGGCGGTCCCAAGGGTGCAGGCGCACTCGTCGTTCGCGACGGTGTGCCGCTCGATGCGTTCCTGGCCGGCGGGGGGCAGGAACGTCGCCGCCGTGCAGGAACGGAGAACATCATCGGTATCGCCGGCTTCGGAGCTGCCGCGGCGGCGGCGCGCTGCGACTTGGAAGAAATGGCGCGGGTCAGAGCGCTGCGTGACGGTCTGGAAGCCGAGCTGAAGCGTATTACCCCGGAGTGCGTTGTCATCGGCGCGGAGTCGGAGCGGACGCCGAATACCACGCTCGTCGCGATGCCCGGCAAACTGGCCGAGACGCTGGTCATCAAGCTCGATCTTGCCGGCATGGCGGTGAGCGCGGGCGCGGCCTGCTCATCCGGAAAGGTCGGCACGAGCCATGTGCTGGACGCCATGGGGCTCGATCCTGCCATCGCACGGTCAGCGGTGCGCATCAGCATAGGACGGGCGACCACTAAGGAAGAATTGAAAAGGTTCGTCGTGGCCTGGCAGGCGGCGACGAGGCGGCCGGCAATGGCTGCCTGAATTGGAAGTCTGACGTCAACGGCGCACCACTTGAGGGCGCACGGTAGAAGAGGTCGAAATGCCTGCAGTTCAAGAGACGGTCGAACAGGTCAAGAAGATCGATGTCGACCAGTACAAGTACGGTTTTGAAACCGCGATCGAGTCGGTGAAGGCCCCCAAGGGCCTCAACGAGGACATCGTGCGCTTTATTTCGGAAAAGAAAGGCGAGCCGGCCTGGATGCTCGAATGGCGCCTGGATGCCTATCGGCGCTGGCGCGCGATGACCGAGCCGACCTGGGCGAAGATTCATTATCCGAAGATCGACTTCGAGGATCTCTACTACTATGCCGCCCCGAAGAGCTCGGAAGCGCCGAAGTCGCTGGCCGAGGTTGATCCCGAACTCTTGAAGATGTACGAGCGCCTTGGCGTGCCGTTGCAGGAGCAGGAAATCCTTGCCGGCGTGAAGAGCGACAAGCCGAAGGTGGCCGTCGACGCAGTGTTCAACTCCGTCTCTGTCGTCACCACCTTCAAGGACGAGTTGAAGAAGGCAGGCGTCATCTTCTGCTCGATCTCGGAGGCGTTGCGCGAACATCCCGAACTGGTCAAGAAGTATCTCGGCACGGTCGTTCCGCAATCGGACAATTACTATGCCGCGCTCAATTCTGCGGTCTTCTCCGACGGCTCCTTCGTCTACGTGCCGGAGGGTGTGCGCTGTCCGATGGAGCTGTCCACCTATTTCCGCATCAACGAGCGGGACACGGGTCAGTTCGAGCGCACGCTCATAATTGCCGACAAGGGCTCCTATGTGTCGTACCTGGAAGGCTGCACAGCCCCCATGCGCGATGAGAACCAGCTGCATGCGGCCGTTGTCGAGCTGATCGCGCTTGACGACGCGGAGATCAAGTACTCCACAGTCCAGAACTGGTATCCTGGCGACAAGGACGGCAAGGGCGGCATCTATAACTTCGTGACGAAGCGCGGCGACTGCCGCGGCCGTAACTCCAAGATCTCCTGGACGCAGGTCGAGACCGGTTCTGCGATCACCTGGAAGTATCCGAGCTGCATCCTGCGTGGCGACAACTCGCGCGGGGAGTTCTACTCGATCGCCGTGTCGAACGGCTATCAGCAGGTCGACAGCGGCACGAAGATGATCCACCTGGGCAAGAACACGTCGAGCCGCATCATCTCCAAGGGCATAGCTGCGGGGTTCTCGCAGAACACCTACCGGGGTCTCGTATCCGCCCATCGCAAGGCGACGGGCGCCCGCAATTTCACATGCTGCGACAGCTTGCTGATCGGCGACAAGTGCGGGGCCCACACGGTCCCCTACATCGAGGCGAAGAACCAGACGGCACACTTCGAGCACGAGGCGACGACGTCGAAGATCTCCGATGACATGCTGTTTTACTGCATGCAGCGCGGTCTTTCGGAAGAGGAGGCCGTGGCGCTGGTCGTGAACGGGTTCGTGCGCGACGTGCTGCAGCAGCTCCCCATGGAATTCCTCGCCGAGACGCAGAAGCTCATCGGCATATCACTGGAAGGCAGCGTCGGGTGATGCGCGGCCAGTAAAGGCTGACCACCCCGGCGAAAATCGAAACTCCGCGACAAGGATTTAAAAACAATGCTCGAGATCAAGAACCTCCACGTGAAGCTGGAAGACGAGGATAAAGTGATCCTCAAGGGTCTGACGCTCACCGTTCCGAAGGGCGAGGTGCATGCGATCATGGGCCCGAACGGTTCGGGCAAGTCGACGCTCGCTTACGTTCTTGCCGGCCGCGACGGTTACGAGGTGACGGAAGGCGACATCCTCTGGAACGGAGAGTCGATCCTGGAGATGGAGCCCGACGAGCGCGCTGCCAAAGGCGTGTTCCTGGCCTTCCAGTATCCCATGGAGATCCCCGGCGTGGCGGGCCTCACTTTCCTGCGCACGGCCGCGAACGCGGTACGCAAGAAGCGCGATGAGGCGGAACTCACGACGCCGGAATTCATGAAGGTCGTGAAGGAGAAGGCGGCCAAGCTCAACATCGATTTCGAGATGCTCAAGCGTCCCGTGAACGTCGGCTTTTCGGGCGGCGAGAAAAAGCGATCCGAGATCCTTCAGATGGCGATGCTCGAGCCGTCGCTCTGCGTGCTGGATGAGACCGATTCCGGGCTCGACATCGACGCGCTGAAGGTTGTTTCCGACGGCGTCAACGCGCTGCGCGGTCCCGATCGCGCCATGCTCGTCATCACCCACTACCAGCGGCTGCTGAACCATATCGTCCCTGACAAGGTGCACGTATTGGCCGACGGCCGGATCCAGAAGACCGGCGGCAAGGAGCTCGCGCACGAACTCGAGGCCTCTGGCTACGCCGGCTACACCGGCAAGGCGGCGTGAGGATGCACGGGGTGTTGGCAGGTTCGAGAGAGGCGGGACGAGAGATGACCGTACAGATGCTGAATACGAAGGCGGAGCAGGCGATCCTCAAGACGTTCGAGGACAACGCCGCTCGTCTGCCCGGCGGAACCGCGCTGCAGGAGCTGCGGCGCGCGGCGATCGGTGCCTTTGCTTCGAAGGGCCTGCCCAGCCGTCGCGTGGAGGAGTTCAAGTACACCGATCTTAAGGCCGGCTTGAAGGATGCCTTCCCGCTCGCCAAGGGCGGCGCGGATGGCAAGGCGGATGACATTATTCGCAGTGCGCTTGGCGCTCTCTTAGGCGCGGAGGTCGAGACAAGTCTTATCGCGTTCGCCGACGGCCGGGGCCTAAGCGCCAAGGGAGAGGCTTCGTTCCTCGCCGAGGCGTTGAAAACGCCGCCGGCATGGATTTCGAGCCTGATGGCTGACGAGTCGCTGAATGCCTCCGCCGATCTGCTCGTGAATTCGGCGCTGTTTACCGATGGCGCTCTGATCGACGTCGCAGCCGATGCAGCCCCCGAGCATCCGCTCGTGATCGTTTCGGCGGCGGGCGACCGTGAGACCGAGGCCTTCGTTGCACTGCGGCACGTGATCCGCGTCGGCAAGGGGGCCAAGGTCACACTCGTCGAGTTTGACACCACCGGCCGGGACAGCGCGCGCCAGTCGAGCGCAGTGACCCAGATCGAGATCGGCGACGGTGCCGAAGTGCACCACATAAAGGTCGTTGCTGCTCGCAAGGGTTCCTCTCACCTGGGCCATTGGCAGGTGGCGCTGGGTGCGAACGCGACATACCGGCCGTTTCAGCTCACGGTGGGCGAGGGGCTCGTCCGCAATGGACTGAACATCGCCTTCAACGGCCAGCACAGCACCTTCGACTTCGGTGCGGCCTCCATCGTGCATGGCCAGGGGCACGCGGACAGCACGCTGGTCATCGAACACAAGGTCCCCCACTGCACGAGCCGCGAACTCTTCAAGACAGTGCTCGACGGGCAGGCCCGTGGCGTTTTCCAGGGCAAGGTGATCGTGCTGCCCGATGCTCAGAAGACGGACGGCAAGCAGATGGCTCAGGCGCTCATGCTGTCGCCGGATGCGGAGTTCGATTCCAAGCCGGAACTGGAGATCTACGCCGATGACGTGGCCTGCGGGCACGGCTCTACGGCCGCAGAAATCGATCCGGATCTGGTCTTCTACTGCACGTCTCGAGGTATACCGAAGGCCGTGGCCCGCGCTCTGCTCATCGAATCCTTTATTGGTGAAGCAATCGACAAGATCGAGCACGACGGTTTGCGTGAGGCGATCGGCGCCATCGCGCGTGACAGTCTTGCCGTCTGAGGGGCCGAGGCCCGCAGGGCGGTAGCAAGGAGAAGGACAGGCCATGACGAGTGCGGCGCGCCAGATGAAAGCTGGAATTCTGGCCGGGACGGGTCCGTCCCTGGACGTGGGGCGGCTGCGCGCGGATTTTCCGATCCTTTTTCGCGAGGTGCACGGCAAGCCGCTCGTCTATCTGGACAACGGTGCCAGCGCGCAGAAGCCGCTCGCTGTCATCGAGGCGATGGACCATGCCTACCGCTTCGAATACGCGAACGTGCATCGCGGACTGCATTATCTCTCAAACACCGCGACGGCGCGCATGGAAGAGGCGCGCGAGACCGCGCGGCGCTTCTTCAACGCGGGAAGCGTGGAGGAGATGATCTTCACGCGGAACGCGACCGATGCCATCAATCTGGTGGCCTCCTCTTTCGGCGGCATGGTGCTGGGCGAGGGCGACGAGGTGGTGCTGTCCATCATGGAGCACCACTCCAACATCGTACCCTGGCATTTCCAACGTGAGCGGCGCGGCGCGGTTCTGAAGTGGGCCCCGATCTCGGATAGCGGCGAGTTTCTTATCGACGAGTTCGAACGGCTCTTGAGCCCCAAGACCAAGATAGTGGCCATTACGCACATGTCGAACGTTCTGGGTACCGTCGTGCCGGTGAAGGAGGTCATCCGCATCGCGCATGGTCGGGGCATTCCCGTGCTCGTTGACGGCAGCCAGGCCGCCGTACACTTGAACGTGGATGTGCAGGACCTCGACTGCGATTTCTATATTACGACCGGCCACAAGCTCTACGGGCCGTCGGGCATCGGCTTGCTCTACGCGAAGCGGCAGCATCTCGATGCCATGCCGCCCTATCAGGGCGGAGGTGAGATGATCGAGAAGGTTGCGGTCGATGAGATCACCTATGCCGGGCCGCCGCACAAGTTCGAGGCCGGTACGCCGGCAATCGTGGAGACGGTGGGGCTCGGTGCGGCGCTCAATTACATGATGCAGGTGGGGCACGATGCAATCAGTGCCCACGAAAAGGAAGTCTCGGACTACGCGCACGCGCGCTTCGCTGAAATTCCCTGGCTCACGGTGTATGGCACTGCCCCGGACAAGGGCGCTATCCTTGCCTTCAACGTCGAGGGGCTGCACCCGCATGACGTCTCGACCATCATCGACCGGTCGGGTGTCGCGATCCGCGCTGGGCACCATTGTGCGCAGCCGCTTATGGCGCGCCTGGGCGTGTCGGCAACCTGCCGTGCCTCGTTTGCGATGTACAATACCAAGAACGAGGTCGATGTCCTGATCACGGCTCTGGAAAAGGCTCGCGAGCTGTTTGCCTGATCGGGGCCTGACGTACGAGAAGGTGGATGAGTATGGACGATCTCAAATCCGAAAACCCGGAATCTCCCGCAACCGAGACGGTGAATGGGGATGAGACACCCCGCCCACGGCCACCGAGCGTCGCGGAGGGTGGGACGCCCGTCGAGGGTTCGGCGCTTTCTCAGGAAGAGCTGGATGAACTGACCAATGAGATCATCAAGGCGCTGAAGTCGGTCTACGACCCGGAGATCCCCGCCGACATTTTCGAGCTGGGTCTCATCTACAATATCGACATCTCCGACGCGCGCGAGGTCGCGATCCTGATGACGCTGACGGCCCCCGGCTGTCCGGTGGCGGGCGAGATGCCGGTCTGGGTGGAGAACGCGGTTGGGGCGGTTCCGGGCGTCATGGGATGTAAGGCGACCATCACCTTCGATCCGCCCTGGGACCAGAGCCGCATGTCGGATGAAGCGCGCCTCGCGCTGAACATGTTCTAGGGCTGGCCCACACCTCTCGCGCAGCTTGTGGTAAACTGCTTTCGCGTCAGGAGCCCCAATTTCACACGTCCCTCGCCGGCGCCACTCGCCGCGAGGGCGTCAGCCGAATATGTCGAATAAGGCTGCAGGGCTTCTGACGCGTCGTGCCAGGCACATCGGCCGCAGATCGGCGACTAAGGTCCGGACGTAAACCTCTCCAAGTACCGGAGACCAGCCGATGGCCGAAACGACCCCAAACCTCACTGTCTATTACGACGGCTCCTGCCCGCTCTGCCGGACCGAGATAGGCCATTACAAGGGCCAGCGCGGTGCGGAGACGATCTCATTCGTCGATGTGTCCGAGCCAGCCGCTGTTCTTGGCTCCGATCTCGACCGGGACGCGGCTATGGGCCGGTTCCATGTGCGCGAGGCCAATGGTTCGCTGGTGTCCGGGGCGGAAGCCTTCACCCGCATCTGGAACCGGCTGCCCTCATGGCGGTGGGCCGCGCGCTTGGCCCGTGTTCCCGGAGTGACCCCACTTCTCGAAATCGCGTATCGGGGCTTTCTGCCCATCCGGCCGACACTTTCGCGGTGGGCCGGGCGCGTCGAAGAGCGTCGGCAAAAGAAGAAGACGGCGGGTTGAGATAACAACCCGCCGTCCACATCTCTGCCAACTGGCTCCCTCTACCGGCTGAAGACACCGGCGGGGTCGATGCGTGTCACTTTGAAGATCGCCGAAATCGCCGCAAAGATGCACATGCCAAGCGTCAGCAGGAAGAGTGCGAAGGCGAGCTTCGGTGTCATGACGATATTGAGAGTCGAATTCTTGGTGGCATTTATCAAGAGCATGGTCAGCGTGAAGCCGATGACGTATCCGATCAGTGCGCTCAGCACAGCCTGGATCAGAATGACCGCGTGGATATAGCTCGCCGAGGCGCCGAGCGCGCGCAGCGTGGCGAACTCGTTCAAATGGTCCTTCGTGCTCGAGTAGAGCGTTTGGGCGACGATGACGACCCCCACGATGACTCCGAGTGCCGCACCTGCGATGAGGGCCGCGCCTGCAGCCGTGTTGAACATCCAGTAGTTGAGACTGCGGTCGCGGAATTCGGTATGGGTCAGCACCTCGTTGTCCGGCATGCGCTCGGCGATGGCATTGCGGACTGTTTCGATATCCGCGCCCGGTGCGAGTTTCACTAGTTGATAAGTGGCCTGTTCAGGCGCCGCATCAACGTACTTGCGCGCGTTCGAGATCGACGTGAAAACGTAGGGCAGTGTGGTGAAAGAGCGGATACCCTGCGTCAGGGCAGCCACCTGCACGCGCTGCAAATTTATCTCCGCGTGCGCGCCGAGCCCGTCGATACCAAGATCCTTCAGGTAGGATTTGTCGACTGCCACCGCACTCGGCGCACCAAGCGCGGCGATACTTCCCTCGACGATGTTCCAGGGCTGGACGCCGCCCCGCGCGGTATCGAGACCCACGAGGATAAAGGCCTTTTTGCCGCCTTCCGGCTTCTTCCAACTCGCGAAGCTGACGACCATTTCTTCAACGCTCTCAACGCCCGGCGTGGAGAGCACCGTGTACTTCTCGCGCCCGCTGAGGAGCGAAGGATCGTCAAACGACTTGGTGCCGTAGGGGACCACCCAGAGATCGGCGGGCGTCTTGTCGATGACCGTCGCGATCTTCTGTTCGGAGCCGAGATACAGCCCGCACTGTACCGCGACCAGGATAAGCGAGAAGACGATGCCGACCAGGGTGACGACGAGGCTTAGCCGGTCGTGGAACAGATTCCGATAGGCCAGCTTCGGCGCCATCTTAATGGTTTTGGCGTTGATTTCGCCCACGGCCGGGCCGTTCAAGCCGCCTGCACCCACTGTGTTCGCTGCGTCCGCCATTACTTGCCTGTCCGGTTGTCGTTAGATTTCAGGTGTCCCCGCGGGAGTTTGGACAATCCACGCCGATTGTCCAGCATCCATCGCGATCGAAGATCGGGGCTCCGCTTCAGTCGTCACATCCGACGGTGATCGTCACGCCGACCGCGGGTATGAACTTTTTGCAGTCCCGTACTTTGCTCTCGGTGGGCTCGTCTTGCGTCTTGTTGGACGAATCCGGGATCAGGTCGGCCGCGACGCTGTCGGGTGCATCGAAGGCCGTCACAGTCTCTTCAACCCCAATTGTCCTGATGGTTTCGGAGACGGGGAGGACGCCGTTGACGAGCGAACGTGTCCCCGTCACGGTTACGGCGGTGTCGATAGCGGTATCCAGCATTTCGGTATGGGCCACCACAGGGGTGGCACGCACGGCGCGGTGTGCAGGCTTGTCGCCGCTGCGCGCCTTGGACGGGCCATGGCTGGCCTGCTGGACGACGGGACGCTGTTGCTTGGGCGCGGACCGCTGCTTGGCCTTGTAAATGGCTTTGGGCTTGGACTTGTGGTGCGAGATGGAGCCCGATCCGCCCCCATATCCCGGCGTCGGACGGGCGATGAAGGTGCCGAGTGGTCCGCCGAAGTTCAGGCGAACACCGCCCGAGCCGGCTTCGGCGGGCTGGGCTGAGAGGAGAGAGGCCGTGGCGAGGGCCAGGGTGGCAGTAAGACTGAGAAAAGAAATCGGTCGTCTCATGGCGGGCTCCCGTGTCACTGGCGATGTGTGGCGGCTCTCAACGGGGCCGCTTCATGTCTGCGAGGATGGTCCCATCCCTCGGCCGGGGCTGTTCCGGCGGGAACACGCCACCCGAAAAGGCCGGGGCGGCAATAATTCGGCGCTTTGGCGAACCAGTTTGGCCATGTTCGCAAGTTGGCGTCTCGCCTGTGCCGCCACAGGGGCAGGGCAGGAAATGCTCAGGGATGAGATGGGAGCTGCCTGAGATGGCGTGCCGATGCGCAGTCTGACGGCCCTGGAGACGGCCTCGCAATCGCGCCGAACGCTGCTATATTACCCATCAGCACCCGAGGCCTTGAACCTGGATCTGCAACTAATGACGGAACTTTCCACTTCTACCGCCCGCCGCCCCCGGCCCCAGGTAATGACCCTGACGCCGGCCGCCGCGGATCGCATACGCAGCCTTATGGCCTCCAAAGGCCCTGAGGTGGCCGGTCTTAAGATCGGCATCAAGAAAGGCGGTTGCGCGGGTATGGAGTACACGATGTCCTGGGCCGATGAAGTCGGCCGGCTCGACGAGGTGGTCGAGGTTGATGGCGCGCGCGTCATCATCGACCCGCAGGCGATCCTCTACCTCATCGGCACGGAGATGGATTTCCAGTCGGATAAGCTCGCCAGCCAGTTTGTGTTCCACAACCCGAACCAGAAGAGTGCTTGCGGATGTGGTGAGAGCGTGCAGCTCGAGCCGGCGCAAGATGCGAGCCTCGATCCCGCGCAGGACAAATAGCGGGCCTCTGTGCGCCTCGGACTTTTTTCCAGCTGACGGATTGTGTCTATCGCCGACTAATCATCGTTCGCGATAGCGCTGGGCGTCGACGCCATGAGATAGGCGATGGCCGATTCCCAGAAGCGAGCTTCCGCCTCGGCGCGCGAGCGATGGGCCTCAAAAGCTTCCACCCAACCCGCTTGCATGGCCGCATTATCATCTGCAATGGCCGCCAAGTCTGCCGGCGATTTTTCCAGCACGGTCCGGGCCAGCCGCACAAGTTCTTGCATATCGTGCAGAGACGCCGCGTCGGCGGACCGAACCCGATCGCCCGCTGCGCCGGGCATGCCGCTGAGGGCGTCAGCCGAATTGAGGGTGGACGGGAAAGTTATCAGATGGGGCGACTTGGAAACCGGCATGATACGACACCAAACAAAAAACTGATCGCCACACGAGATTCTTGAAATAGGTCGACAAAAAACTCGTTACGAACGAAAGTAGGCTAACAAAATATGAGGAAAACTTCTGTGGCTGAGAGGCATTGTCCACAGGTCAGTCGTCGCTTCGAGTGAAAAACAGTTGTCGCATATCATAGTTGGAGTTCCTGCCCTGGGATAGGCTGGCCGCACTGGAGTCGCCTCATGCCGCTCGATGCTCGCATCGCCCAATTCGTCGAGGAGTTGTTCGCGCCACTTGGCATCATTTCCGTTCGCGGGATGTTCAGCGGTGGCGGCATTTACTGCGACGGGCTCATGTTCGGCCTGATCGCCGACAACATGATTTATCTCAAGGCCGACGCCCGGACGCGGGGGGCTTTCGAGGCGGAAGGCACGGGCCCGTTTATCTACCAGGGACGAAAAAAGCCCATCGCCATGTCTTACTGGCGTTTGCCGGACCGCCTGCTCGACGATCCGGAGGAGGCCCTCGCTTGGGGCCGGCGGGCCCTCCAGGTGGCGCATGCGGCGCTGACCCGGCGTCGCGCAAAGACGCGGACTCCCAAATAAGCGCCTTGTATAGGGCCGAGGTTTGCTCCTCGTGCGTTCCTACTGCTCGCTGACGATCTTGGCCGGACGCGCGGGCTTCCTTAAAAACGCGGGCACATTGTCGGCAAAGCCGCCGGAGGGAGAAGCGCGATCGGCGGCGGGAACTGCCGGCCTCTGAGGCTTACGCGGCTGCTCGGGCTGGGCTTGGCGCGGCTTCGTGTGCGCCGAGCGGGAAGGGGCTTCCGCGGGGCTTTCAGTCGTCTTTTGGGACGGTCGTGGCGCGCGCTCCTGTCGTTCCGCGTTGGGCCGCGCCTCGCCGTCGCGATTGCGAGCACTGCGTTCGGGCTGTTGTTCGGGACGGTCCTGCTGACGATCCGCTCGGTCACGGCCCCGGCCTCGACCCCGGCTGGATCCGCGGCCTGGGCGGCCACTCTCGCTGCTCTCGTCGGAACGGCCCTCGGCGCGGCGGCCCTCGCGGCCCCCGTCGCGTGGAGCACCCCTGCCGCCGCGACCGCGGCGGCGCTTGCCGGCGTCTTCAAAGTCATCGGCGGTGGGCTCGTCGCCGACCCAGACAGGCGTGTCGCCGGTGATCTTCTCGATGTCTTTGAAAAGCTTGAGGTCCTCCACAGTCACGATGGAGAACGCCGCACCCTCGCGGCCAGCGCGGCCCGTACGGCCTATACGGTGGACGTAATCTTCCGAGTGCCAAGGCAGATCAAAGTTGAAGACGTGGCTGACCTCCGGGATGTCGAGGCCGCGGGCGGCCACATCGCTGGCCGCCAGCAGCGTAATTTCACCGGAACGGAACTTGTCCAGGGTGTCCATGCGACTTTTCTGGTCCATGTCGCCGTGCAGCGCGCCGGCATTGAAGCCATGCTTCACGAGCGATTTGTGCAGGATCGCCACGTCGCGCTTCCGGTTGCAGAAGATAATGCCGTTCTGGATCGTCTCGCTGCGGATCAGCTTGCGCAGCAAATCGCGCTTGGCCCAATCATCGCTCGACGGGCAGAAGCAGAAGCGCTGGGTGATCGTTTTCGCGGTCGTGGCGGGCTTGGCCACCTCGATGCGGATCGGATCCTTCAGGAACTGCTGCACGAGACGCGTGATCTCGGGCGGCATGGTGGCGGAGAAGAAAAGCGTCTGGCGGCGCGGCGGCAGCAGCTTGCAGATCTTCTCGATGTCGGGAATGAAGCCCATGTCGAGCATGCGGTCAGCCTCGTCGATGACGAGGATTTCCACGCCCATGAGCATCAGACGGCCGCGCTGGAAATGGTCGAGCAGTCGGCCGGGTGTGGCGATGAGGACATCGACTCCGCGGTCGAGTTTCTTGACCTGGTCGTCCATCGATACGCCGCCGATGAGAAGGGCTACGTCGAGCTTGTGGTTGATGCCATACTTCTCGAATGCCTGGGCCACCTGGGCGGCCAGTTCGCGTGTCGGCGCGAGGATGAGCGAGCGCGGCATGCGGGCCCGGGCACGGCCCGTCTCAAGCCGGGTGATCATGGGGAGGGTGAAGGCGGCGGTCTTACCCGTGCCCGTTTGTGCGATGCCCAGAACGTCCATGCCGGTCAAGGCAACGGGGATGGCCTGCGTCTGAATGGGGGTCGCGTTCGTATATCCAGCGGCCTCGACGGCGGCCAGGACCTTGGGGCTGAGGCCAAGCTCAGCAAACGGCTTCGTTTCCAAAAAACTATCTCTCCGACTGCGGTCATTGATCCATGCGCGCGTTACCACGCTCCGCCTTACAAGCGGCGCGAGTGCTCGCGTTCCAACCAAGCGCAGGGGGAAAAGGGGTGCCGGTAATCAGGCTAAAAGCCGGGGCGCGTAAAGCTCGAATATGGATCAATGAATCGATCCCCTGCGCTCGAGCGTGCCTTCTGCTGACACAGCACAGAGGTAAATGCAAGGAAAACGGACCTTTTACGGGGTGGTGGAACGTCGCAAAGGACGCAGAGTGGCAGGAAGGACGCGGTTCCACGCATGCGAGCGCTCCGGCACAGCAAACCACTGCCTGCAGATCTGCATCTCGCGCAGGAGTTGAGTTTTCGCGTCAGATGTCCAGATCCTCGGCGAAGGCCGCGCGCTCCTGAATGAAGCGGAAGCGAGCCTCCGGCTTGGAGCCCATAAGGGCGTTTACCGTTTCGGCCAGGGTGCTGCGGTCGCTCTCGCCGATTTCCACTTTCAAAAGAAGACGGCGCTTCGGGTCCATGGTCGTGGTCTTCAGGTCCTTGAAATCCATTTCGCCGAGACCTTTGAAGCGCGTGACCTCCGGCTTGCGGCCCTTGAACTGGTTGGCGATGATCTCGTCGCGATGTTGCTCGGTCCGCGCGTAGGCGACCTCGGCTTTGTGCGCGATCTTGTAGAGTGGCGGCACAGCGAGGAACAGGTGCCCGTTCTCGATGAGTTCGGGCATCTCCTGGTAGAAAAAGGTGATCAGAAGTGAGGCGATGTGGGCGCCGTCCACGTCGGCGTCCGTCATAACGATGACGCGCTCGTAGCGCAGATCCTCGTCGCGGTATTTGGAGCCGAGCCCAACGCCGAGCGCCTGGATGAGGTCGGAAAGGAGCTGGTTCTGAGACAGCTTGGCGGACGAGGCGTTGGCCACGTTCAATATCTTTCCGCGCAGCGGCAGGATCGCCTGGGTCTCACGGTCGCGGGCGCTCTTGGCCGAGCCGCCGGCTGAATCGCCCTCGACGATGAAGATTTCCGTGCCTTCTGCCTGCTGGATGGAGCAATCGGCAAGTTTGCCGGGCAAGCGCAGCTTGCGCGTGGCCGACTGGCGCGAGACTTCCTTCTCGCGCCGTCTCTTCAAGCGCTCGTCGGCCTGCTCGATCGCCCATTCGAGCAGCTTCGTAGCCTGCAGCGGGCTATCCGCGAGCCAGTGGTCGAAGGCATCCTTGACCGCATTTTCGACGATGCGGTTTGCCTCGACCGTTGCAAGCTTGTCCTTTGTCTGGCCCTGAAACTCGGGTTCGCGGATGAAGACGGAGAGCATGGCCGCAGCCGTTCCCATCACGTCGTCGGCGGTAATCTGCGCCGCCTTCTTGTTACCTACGCGCTCCCCGAACTCGCGCAATCCTTTGGTCATCGCCGATCGGAAGCCGCTTTCGTGCGTGCCGCCCTCGCCGGTCGGGATGGTGTTGCAATAGGAGCGGCAGAAGCCATCCTCGTCGGAGACCCATGCGACGGCCCACTCGACGGAGCCGTGCTTGCCCTCTTTCTCGACGCTGCCGGAAAAAATATCTTTGGTGACGAGCGTCTGGCCGGCGATCTCGGAAGCGAGATAATCCCGCAAGCCCCCTGGGAAGTGGAACACAGCCTCGGCCGGCGTGTCGTCCTTTATGAGGGAAGGATCGCAGCTCCAGCGTATTTCGACGCCACCGAAGAGATAGGCCTTCGAACGCGCCATCTTTAAAAGTCGGGCCGGCTTGAATTGCGCCCCTTTTCCGAAGATCGCCTCGTCCGGCTTGAAGCGGACCCTGGTGCCACGGCGGTTGTGGATCGAGCCGAGCTTTTCGAGTTTGGTGATCGGCTGGCCGCGTGAAAACACCATGCGGTAGAGTTGCTGGCCGCGCGCGACCTCCACCTCGCAGGTATCAGACAGGGCGTTGACGACCGATACGCCGACGCCGTGCAGCCCGCCCGATGTCTGGTAGGCCTTGCCGTCGAACTTGCCGCCCGCGTGCAGCGTGCACATGATTACTTCGAGTGCGCTTTTTTTGGGAAACTTCGGGTGCGGATCGACGGGAATGCCGCGGCCGTTGTCGGTGACGGTGAGAAATCCATCCGCGTCCAGGCGCACGTCGATGAAGCTTGCGTGTCCCGCGACCGCCTCATCCATGGAGTTGTCGATAACCTCCGCGAAGAGGTGATGAAGCGCCTTTTCATCGGTGCCGCCGATATACATGCCAGGGCGGCGGCGCACGGGCTCGAGGCCTTCGAGGACCTCGATGTCGGCGGCGGTATAGGCATCAGAGGCGTCGCCCGGTTTGCGGCGGGACGCTTTGTCGGTCATGGCGGTCTCTAGTCCAGCGAACAGGTCGCGTTGTGATTTGGACATGTGCGCTCCGCCCTTCCTTCCGAGAAGAGGTCCGGCCCGGCGGCGGACTGGGATACGAGGGCGCGCGAGCCCGAATCTTGTGGTGAAAGCCTGACCGTCAGGTCGCACGGATGGGGGCGGCAATCAAGCAGCGGGGCGGTCACACCGGAGGCAAAAAGCGTCGGGCGACGACACCTTGGACCTATATAAATCAATCACTTAAGTGAAATTTGGGGGCTGTTGCAAACGAGCGTCCCCGGCAGTCTCACATCTTCCGACGGATGAGGAAGGCGAGGATGCCCGCCACCGCGCCAATGCAGGCGGAGGCCAGAACCTCCACCAAAACCACGTCTGCGAGCGTGGCATCGCCCCATGTCGTACGGCCGACTGTATAGACGATGCCGATCACGGCGCCGAGCGTACCGGCATACATGGCTTCCTGAGGTGTGAGGTTCATGAGCATTTTCTAGCGCCGAATGTCGTCCGCGCTCAAGTGCTTCAGCGCGGCCGCGTTGGCTTCCCAGTTGCGGCCGTCGAAGTGTTCGATGACGAGCCTTGGGATCGGCGTGTCCAGACAGCGCACGTTTACATCGATGCCGTCAGGGTTGGAGCGCGGCACGTAGAACGGTTTGATCCCGCAGACTTTGCAGAAGGTGTGCTGGGCGACGCGGGTATTGAAGGTGTAGCGAGTAAGGTGGTCCTCGCCACGCAAAAGTCGGAACGTCCGCTTCGGCACGATGAGGTGCAGGAAGCCGGCCTTGGAGCAGATGGAGCAGTTGCAATCCTGTGCGACGATCTCCTCCGGAGCCTCGACTTGGAAAGCCACCGCGCCGCAGTGGCAGCTACCCTCGTAGATCATCGGCGCCTCACTCCGGCAGAGGAATGAATTCCGACGCATCGCCCGGCACCGTGTCGAAGCGGCCGGCGCGCCAGTCGGCCTTCGCCTGGCCAATCCGTTCCTTCGAAGAGGATACGAAATTCCACCAGATGTGGCGCGGCCCGTCCATGGGCTCGCCGCCGACGATCATGAGGCGGGACTGCGCGGTTGCCAGGATCGAGATCCGGTCGCCGGGACGGAAGACGAGCAGGCGCCCCGGCCCGAACGTTTCACCCGCGATGTCGATCTCGCCGGAAACGATAAACACGCCACGTTCGTCATAATCTGCGTCGAGAGGAAGAACGGCTCCGGGTGCAAGCACGGCTTCCGCATAGATGCATTCCCAGGGGAAGGCGGCTGGTGAGCGCTGTCCAAACAGAGAGCCCATGATGAGGCGCACGCGCTTTCCTTCACCGACGATGCGGGGCAGCTCCGCTTCTGTGTGATGGATGAAGGCGGGCTCCTGCTCCTCGTGCGATGTTGGCAGTGCGGCCCATGCCTGGATTCCGAAAAGGCGCGGGGCCGTGGCCCGGACCGCAGGCGGGGTCCGCTCCGAATGTACGATCCCGCGGCCCGCCGTCATGAGGTTCAGCGCGCCCGGGCGAATGGCCAGCTCCGTGCCAAGGCTGTCGCGGTGCATGATCTCACCGTCGAAGAGATAAGTGACGGTCGAAAGCCCGATGTGAGGGTGTGGCGCAACGTCGATGCCCTGTCCGACGAGAAATTCGGCCGGGCCCATCTGATCGAAAAAAATGAAGGGGCCGATCATCTGCTTGCCGGCGGCTGGCAGGGCGCGGCGGACCTGGAAGCCGCCGAGGTCGCGGGCGCGCGGCACCACCACCTGTTCGATCAAATCGCAGGCGCGCGCATCCCCTGGCGCTGGATCATCGCAGGGTTGCCAGCTCATGTCGCAGGTCTCGCCGGAATGGGCATGCGGTCAAGAGTGCCACGGAGCGGCCCAGGATGAAAGCACGCGCTCTCAATTTGCTCAGAGCAAGAGTGCGCTGACACCCATGACGATCGCGAGGGCGATGAAGATCCAAAGTACGATTGCGGCTTCGGGTACACCGAAATAGGCCAGTACGCCCACCAGCAGTATGGCGACCGCGGAGCCCCAGAAGGTCGGGTTCTGACGCTTCGGCCACACGTTGTAAACCAACTTGCCCGCAATGATTGCGCCCAACGCGATCAGCACCATCAATCCCACCCGCGTGGGATCCGTGAACATCGCCAGCCAGTTCATGGGTCCTGCCACTGATTCCTTTGCTTGACGCGAACCTGCCATGAACCGCGTGCTGTCGAAAAGGGCAGACTTTGGCGTCAGTGTCAGGTATGATGTACACGTTGCAATGGAGACTTTCGATGACAGACTGCAAACTGCCCCACCACGCCAACCACGACCACCAGCATGGTCCCGGATGCGGCCATACGGCCGTGAAGCACGGTGATCATGTGGACTATCTGCACGATGGTCACTTGCATCACATGCATGCGGGTCACGTCGATGAACATGTCATAGAGGTGTCGGCCAAGAATCCCGACCGGTGCACGGCGGGACACCCTTGCACGGGGCACGAGCCCGGCCATGTTCATGGCCCAGGATGCGGCCACGAGGCGGTCCCTCACGGCGACCACGTCGATTATCTGGTCGACGGCCACCTGCATCATCCACACGGCGATCACTGCGACGATCACGGGCCGATTGAGGTTGTGAAATAGGGGTCTTGCCCAGGGATATGCTGAGGTAAATCCGGGCACGTTGCCGATTGTTTGCGCACGACCATCCGGCTGAACAATTTTACACTAGGCTTCCCAACGTTCGGGCCTGGGCCACTTGAGCGCTTCTTGCGTCTGTCCCGAGCTCACGATTGACGGAGGCTTACGCGCGATGCTGACCCCACTTCGCGACATTCGGGTGCCGGCGCCGGTGCCGGACGAAATCTACAAAATCGTCCTCTTCGATCGAGCCTTTGCGTTCCAGGGGCTGAAGCACCTCCTGGGCGCGGCTGATGCCGACAAGGCCGGCGAGCGTCTGGCGGGGCTTGCCGCAAAGGACGAGGTGGAGCGTGAGGCGGCACGGACGATCCTTTCCGGGCTAACGCTGCAGCATGTGTTCGATCGGCCCCTGACCGCCGGTGATGGAATGATCGATGACGTCATGCGCGTCAATTACGACATCGACCCCGACATTTTTGCCTCGCTTGCGGCGATGAGCTTCGGCGAGGTGAAGAACCTCCTTCTCAGAGCCAAGGCGGCGGAGGCAAGGCGCATAGGGCGCGGTCTCACCGGCGTCATGGCGGCCGCCATCGCCAAACTGATGGATGTGCATGAGCTGATCTATGTGTCGCGTAAACTGAAGCGTCACGCCAAGGCGCGCACTGTGGTCGGGCTGCCGGGAACGCTGTCATCGCGATTGCAGCCCAATCATCCGACCGACGACCTGAAAGCCGTGACGGCGCTCGTCTACACGGGCCTTTCGATGGGGGCAGGCGATGCCTTGATCGGGCTGAACCCCGCGATCGACACCATCGACAACGTTGAGAAGATCCTGGCGTGCCTCGACGAACTGCGCAGCGAGACCGGAGCGCCGACGCAGATTTGCGTTTTGGCGCACGTGAAGACGCAGATGGCGTGCCTGGAGCGCGGTGCGCCCGTGGAGATCATGTTCCAGTCGCTGGCAGGGACCGACCGCACGCTGGTCGAAGAGTTCGACGTCACAGTCGACGTACTCGACGAGGCCTACCGCATGATGGCGCATAAGGGGCCACTTGCGGGGCATGCCCGCCAGTTCATGTACTTCGAGACGGGGCAGGGGAGCGAGTTGACCTATGGCAAGCACAACGGAATCGACATGACGACGACCGAGGCGCTCTGCTACGGCCTCGCGCGGCGCTACGATCCTTTCATGGTCAACAATGTGACGGGTTTCATCGGCCCCGAGACGCACCGCACGAACTTCGAGATGATCGTGTCGAACCTGCAGGATCATTTCATGGGAAAGCTTCTAGGCCTGCCGATGGGCATGGCGCCCTGCTACACGCTGCACTCCGAGATCACGATGGAAGGCCAGCAGATCGCCACCGAACTCCTGACGGCGGCGGGCGCCAACTACTTCATGGATGTCTATCTCGGCATCGACCGCATGCTCGCCTACTTCGACACGGCCGGGCACGACGACCAGACCATGCGGGAGGTCTATGGCCTGAGGCCGGCGCCGGATTATCTCGCCTGGGCGATTGCCCGCGGGATCTACGTGGAGAGCGAAGACGGGGAGATCGAGCGCGGCCCGAACTGGGGCAACCCGCGCACTTTCTGCGGCAGCGAGGCGGAGTTCCAGTCGATCATGGAGGGCTTGCCGGCGGCCTACGGTTTCGAGAATGCCGGACCGCGGCCTGCTGATGAGGTCTCACGAAAGGTGAAGGCCAATCTCGCGGTTGCGCGCGAAGCGATCTACGCCGAGGTCGAACCGCAGTTCCTGGGCCGGACGGAATTCCGGCGTGTGTCGACGGCGGCGGCCTCGAAGGCGGCGCATCTGAGCGATCCCGAGAAGGGCGCGCGGCTACCCGCCAGCGAGCGCGCCAAGCTCGCGCCGGAAACGGCCGACGTGCAGATCATCGTGTCGGACGGCCTCAGCGCAGAGGCCGTCCACCATAACATTCCCGAGTTGCTGCCCGTGCTGGTCGAGGACCTGGAGAAACGCTCCATCAAGGTGGGGCGTCCCATTCTCGCGCCCTATGGCCGCGTGAAGCTCGCTGAAGAGATCGGAGAGGCGCTGGGGCCGAAGCTCATCATCAATCTCATCGGGGAGCGTCCGGGCGGGGACGCGATCGCGTCGCGCAGCTTGTCGGCGTACCTCGCCTACCGCCTCCCGGACGCTGATACGCGCGCGGCAGCCAAAGCCTTCAGCGGGAGTGCGGATGTGCGCTACGAGTACACGGTGATCTCTAACATCTACAGTGCGGGTTTGCCGCCCGCTGCGGCGGGCGCGCAGATTGCGGAGCGAGCCAGTGCGATCCTGAGCCACAAAGCTGCCGGCAACCGTCTGGAACGGATCCTCGCCGAGCGTGGCCGCAGCGGCGCAGCCGCATGAGAGGCATGCTGGTGAGCGCGGTGCCGGTCAGCTGCCGTGTGCTTCCATCCCCGGCCGCAACAGCGAGACGACGTTCTGGGCATAGGCGTCGTCGAAGGGATACTTGGTCCCTGACAGGAAGCGGTACCAGAATGCGCCGTGGATGACGTGGGCGAGCGCGTCTTCGTCCAGATCCTGGCGGAACTGGCCCAATGCATAGCCGTGGCGAAGAATGCGGCGCAGGGCCTCACATCGGACACGGTGCACGCGGTCATAGAGTTTGGTTCTGAACTCGGGATCGAGTTGAGCCTCGGCGATGAGGCTGCGCACGCCTTTGGCGACCAGGTCATTGCGCATGAAGGCGAAGAAGCGTGCAAGGTCCGCCTCCAAGTCCGCAAAAGCGTCGGCTGAGGGAACCAGAGGCGGCATGCGGCTCAGGGAATGCTCGGTGAAGGCTTCCAGCACCAGATCGGCTTTGGACGGCCACCAGCGGTATATCGATTGCTTTCCGACCTTTGCCGCCGCGGCGATGGCATCGATGGAGACGTCGCGATAATCCCGCGCGCCGACAAGGGTGACCGCGGCATCCAGAATAGCCTGCCGGGTCTCCTCGCTGCGCGGGCGTCCTGGCGCGCGCTTGTCTTGGATTGTGCTGCTGGGGGAACGGGTGTCGGTCACGCGGGGCTCCAAAATGTAAATGTGCCTGATTCTCTGTTTAAATATAATACGATCCGTTTCGTTCCGCAATGAATGAGCCCAGGCATGAGGGTCGCAGCGCTTGTCCGGTGCCGGGAGGGTGCGGTGTCGAAGCTTAAAGATGGAAAAACATCATTTTAAACAGTGGCTTTGGCGTATCTGCGTTGGCAAAGCAGCCGGCGATCACGGCTTCGTGAATACGAGACGGTTCGTTTTCCTATTGCAATTATAAAACGAACCGTCTAGTTTCATTTTCACCGGCGGCGCGATAGCGATGCAGCCCGACCGGAGGAAATACGGACGAAATCAGACCCTCAACCCAATGGAGACCCGTCATGAACCGCATCATCCTCGCCACGCTGATCCTCGCCGCTTCTCATTCCTTTGCCTCGGCTCGCGATCTCTCGACCAAGGTCATGCAGGACAACCCCGGTGTAACCGGCGCCGGCGCCACCTCGAACCCGACCGCCAAGCCTGAGACCGGTGGCCTCGCCGAGCAGGCCATGAGCATCGCCCCCGGCGTCAATGGAGCCGGCGCCACCGCGGACCCGACGGCCAAGCCCGCCGCGAAGGGTCTCGCCGAGAAGGCCATGCAGGATCACCCAGGCGTTGGCCGCTGATCCGCAAGTTCTCTGACCCGGCGGCGCGCTGCCCCTCTGCCGCCGGAGTCGCCCCGCACGAGCCGCTCGCCCCCCCCGAGGCTCATGCGTGGACTACCGGCAGCGTGTCCCTCTCCCCTCTCACGCTGCCGGTCCTTTTCCCGCTCTCCGGCCTTGTGGCGCCCTCGTTGGCCACAGGGACCGGCGACGGGCTTCATGCCCGCGAGCAGCGGGTGCGTCTTCCGAATGCCCCCGCAAACCTCAGCAAAAGGTGCCGTTATGAAGAACGCAGCTTTCCTCACCGTCGCGGGCGGGTTGTCGGCAGCAGCCGTCGCGTTTGCCTTTCTGGCCGCTGGGCCAACGCGGGCCCAGAGCGCCGATCAGGCCGCTTCGTCGGCCGCTCAGGACATTCCCGCCGACTCCGCGAAACTCTTCGCCTATCTCCAGTCCGGTGCCTACAGGTCGTTCACGGCGCAGGAAACCAAACAGCACCCATCGGCAGGGCCGCACACAAAGGTCGGTCTCGACGTGCAGGTTTTCTTGAACGACGCCCTCGACAGGTCGCTCGCCAGCGGTGCGGAGCAGCATCCTAAGGGCTCGGCAGTCGTCAAAGAAATGTACTCAGCCAAAGGCGATCTGCGTGGCTGGGCCGTAGCCGTGAAGACGGCGGCCGACAGCGCCGATGGCCAGGGGTGGTACTGGTATGAAGTCAAGAGCACGACCGACAACCGCCGGCCCGTCGCCGCCGCCAACGGAGTGGGCCTGTGCGCCGGCTGCCATGCGGCCGGCCGGGACTTCGTCCTGAGCAATTATCCCTTGGAGTAGGGGACGTGCTGCGCTCTCACTCTGCCGCGAGCTTTGAATAGCCCAGCTGGTCGTTGAGCTTGACGATGAGGTCGGCGGCGGCCTGGGGGATGTTGGTACCCGGTCCGAAGACGGCCTTGGCGCCGGACTTGAAGAGGGCCTCGTAGTCGTCCGGTGGGATGACGCCACCCACCACGATCATGATGTCCTCGCGGCCTTCCTTGGCGAGCGCCGCCCTCAGTTCGGGCACGAGCGTCAGGTGGCCGGCGGCGAGCGACGAGACACCGATAACGTGGACGTCGTTCTCCACCGCCTGGCGTGCTGCTTCGTCCGCCGTGGCGAAGAGCGGCCCGATGTCCACATCGAAGCCGAGGTCCGCAAAAGCGGTTGCGATCACCTTCTGGCCACGGTCGTGGCCGTCCTGCCCGAGCTTGGCGATGAGGATGCGCGGACGGCGCCCGTCGTGCTCCTCGAATGCCTCGACGAGTTTCTGGGCCTTGGCCACATCGCTGCTCATGGATGCCTCCGAACGGTAGACGCCCGAAATCGCGCGGATTTCCGCACGGTGGCGCGTGAATACCTTCTCCATCGCCTCCGACATTTCGCCGACTGTGGCTTTCGCACGCGCGGCCTTCACGCACAGATCGAGCAGGTTGGCGTTGCCCTTGGCCCCTTCGGTCAGTGCCTCAAGTGCCGCCTGCGTCTCCGCCTCGTTGCGCTCGGCGCGCAGGCGGTTGAGCTTGGCAATCTGCGCCTCGCGCACGGCGGCGTTGTCGACCTTGAGCAGATTGATCTTGGCGTCATCGGAGATCTTGAATTTGTTGACGCCGGTGATCGTCTGCTTGCCGGTGTCGATGCGGGCCTGCGTGCGCGCGGCAGCCTCCTCGATGCGCATCTTGGGGATGCCCGCGTCGATGGCCTTCGCCATGCCGCCCAGTTCCTCGACTTCCTTGATGTGTTCCATCGCCTTCTGGGCAAGCTCGTAAGTGAGCCGCTCGACATAGTGGCTGCCGCCCCACGGATCGATGACTCGCGTCGTACCGCTTTCCTGCTGGAGGAGGAGCTGCGTGTTGCGCGCGATGCGGGCGGAGAAGTCGGTCGGAAGCGCGATCGCTTCGTCGAGACCGTTGGTGTGCAGGGACTGGGTATGACCTTGCGTGGCGGCCATGGCTTCCAGGCACGTACGCGTCACGTTGTTGAAGACGTCCTGCGCGGTAAGCGACCAGCCCGACGTCTGCGAGTGCGTGCGCAGCGACAGGGAGCGCGGATCCTTCGGGTTGAACTCGTCCTTGATGAGCTTCGCCCACATGAGACGCGCGGCGCGCATCTTGGCGATCTCCATGAAGAAGTTCATGCCGATCGCCCAGAAGAACGACAGGCGCGGCGCGAATGCATCGATGTCGAGACCAGTCGCAACGCCTGCGCGCACATACTCGACACCGTCAGCGAGCGTGTAGGCCAGCTCCAAGTCGGCCGTCGCGCCGGCTTCCTGCATGTGGTAGCCGGAAATCGAGATCGAGTTGAACTTCGGCATGTTTGCCGACGTGTAGGCGAAGATGTCGGACACGATCCGCATCGAGGGTGTCGGCGGATAGATGTAGGTGTTGCGCACCATAAATTCTTTCAGAATGTCGTTCTGAATGGTGCCCGCGAGCTTCTGGGGCGGCACGCCCTGCTCTTCGCCCGCGATGATGAAAAGCGCGAGCACGGGAAGCACAGCGCCGTTCATAGTCATCGACACGGTCATCTGCTCGAGCGGGATGCCGTCGAACAGGGTGCGCATGTCGTAGATCGAGTCGATGGCCACGCCCGCCATGCCGACGTCGCCCTTCACCCGCGGATGATCGCTGTCGTAGCCGCGGTGGGTGGCCAGATCGAAGGCGATGGATAGCCCCTTCTGACCTGCCGCGATGTTGCGGCGGTAGAAGGCGTTACTCTCCTCGGCCGTCGAGAAGCCAGCGTACTGGCGGATGGTCCAGGGCTGGGTGACGTACATCGTCGGGTAGGGGCCGCGAAGGTAGGGCGCAATGCCGGGCCAAGTGCCGAGGAAGTCGAGTCCGGCCGTATCCGATCCCGTGTAGACCGGCTTTACCGGAATGCCCTCGGGCGTGACCCAGGGCTCTCCGGCCGGGGCCGCTGGGGCACTGGCAGCCGGCTGTGCGGCGAGCGGGACCTGGGTGAAGTCTGGGATACGGGTCATGTTGATCTCTGGCGGAGTCTCTTCTCGTATCAGCTGGTAGCATACAACTGACGCAAAAGGCGATGCGGCGAACATCGCCCCGAATGGCTCTCGGGAGGGGCGCTGTTATGCCGGTGGTAGCGAAACGGGGCAGTTTTTTCAACAAGCTGGCTATTGCCGGTATGGTGGTCCTGACGGGCCTGGCGGGGAGCGTTCCGGCGCCCGCGGCGCCAGGGGATTCTCCCCCGCATCGCGAGACATCCTCGCCCGAGCCGGTGCTGGCGCTCGAGGCCCCGGACGGGCACTGTCTTTACGATGCCGCAGAAGCCATGACACGGGGCAATGAAACGGCGTTCCAGCCGGGCTTGCGGTCGGGCACGGAACTCCTGGCGCTTTACGTGCCTTGTCTGGCGCTGGAGGCGGCACGGGCCGGAACGGCCGAGTGGCTGCCAGAGTGGGTCGCGATCGAAAAGAACACGGTGACCTATCCGAGCGATGACGAGCGCAGCCTGGGCACCTACGGCGCTGTGAAGCAGCTCTGCCAGGATGCGCAGTCGGCCGCGTGGGGGCACCCGCGCTATGAGAACCCGGATTTCGCCGCGCTCGTAAATGAGGCGAGTTCCAGGCTCTCCGACGAAAAGCCCGAGGTCTTTCTTGGCGTCATCGGAGAGGAAGAACACGCGTGCTATCTCTCCGCGCTTCGCATCGTCTTCTCGCCGTCTGGCGCGCCGCAGAAGTTTTTGATCGTGACGGCGTTCATGCAGGCGGGGGACCGCTGGATCACGCAGTCGATCCGGCGCACGCTCACCGGGACTCGCGAAGGCGCGGAAGCGGTCCTAGACGCGGCGAAGAGACATTCCAAATTCTTCGCCGACAGTAACCGGTGAATCGGGTCAGCTGAGCTTCTTTTGCAGATCGGCCAGCGTGGCGACGGCATCGGCTCCAGCGAACAGGAACTGGTCGACACCGGCCGCTTTGAGGGCAGCCTCGCGGTCGCCCGGTCGTCCCGCCATGAGGACGAGCTTGGCACCTGCGGCTTTGAGCGCCTTAGCCGTGGCCTCCGCCTGCTCAGCGTAGATGGCATCCGAAGAACAGATGCATGCGGCCGTGAAACCCGATGCCTTGAAGGCGTCCGCAGCGGCGGTTGCGTCGGGATAGCCGGACGTCATGTCGGCAGCGATTCCGCCAGCGGCGAGATAGTTCTTGGTCCAGGTTGAGCGGACGTTGTGGTCGATGACCGCTCCGAGACTCGCCAGGAAAACTGCGAACGGCTTTCCGGTTTTGGCAGCATGGGCGTCGGCGGCATCGCGCAGCGCTTCGAACGGTTCGGCGAGGCGGGCGAGTTTCAGCGGCGTCACTGTCACAGCAGGCGTGCCGGATTTTGCAGGGGCCGGATTGCGCGCATTGGCAGTCACGCCGTCGTCGCCGAGCAGAGGGAAAGCGGATACGCCGGTCAGTTGCGCGCGGCCCGTGGCCACGGCTTTTGATTTGGTTTCGGCACTCTTTGCGATCTCGGCCTGCACGAAGCCCGACTTGAGAGCGGCGGCCATGCCGCCTTTCGCCTCGATCTCCTGGAAGAGGCTCCAGGCCTTCTGCGCGAGGTCGTCGGTGAGCTTTTCCACATACCAGGAGCCTCCCGCCGGATCGAGGACGCGGCCAAGGTTGCTTTCTTCCTGACAGACGATCTGAATGTTGCGCGCGACGCGGCGCGCGAAGGCATCGGGGGCGCCGAGTGCGAACGTGAACGGCAGAACGATGATGCTGTCGGCGCCGCCGAGCGCGCCCGACGCGCAGGCTATGGCTGTGCGGATGATGTTCGTCCACGGATCGCGCCTGGCGAGCATGCGCCATGAGGTGACGGCCTCGAGCGAGACGTTACGGGCTGCGTCGCCGGCGCCAGAAGCGTCCGCGACGCGCCAAAGGAGCCGCCGGGCGGCGCGAAGCTTGGCGATATCGAGGAACTGGTCCGTATCCACGGCGAGCGTGAGCGTGATCTTGGGGAGCGCATCGGCGGGAGCTATCCCGGCTTTATCGGCCGCGCGGAGGTAGGCGACCACGGTTGCGAGAAGCGCGGCCAGTTCCTGCGCCTCGGTGGCGCCAGCGCAGTGATAGGCGTGGCCATCGGCGGTCAGTGCCGTCACACCGGGGAGGTTCTGCGTCTTGGCAATGAGGTCGGCTGCGGCGGCGAGCGCCGATTCGACCGGTTGCCCAAGACCACCGGCCATGGCGAGCGTGCCGAGGGGATCAAAGCCGAAGTGGCCTTGACGTTTGTCGGCGGCTATTGCGCGCGCATCCCAGACAGACATGAGTTCCGCCGCTGCGGCGGGTGCGTCCTCACCAGCCGTCAATGCGACCGGGCAGATATCAAGGAGCACGCCATCTAGCGCCTTGGCGAGTGCGCCGGAACCGAGCGACAGGCCGCCGGGGCCGCCAATGGCCAGCGAGATCGACGTCGCGCCACCGGCCAGATCCGCCAGTATGGCCTCATTGACGGCCTTGGGGTCGGAGCCCGCATGATACTGGCGGATGTCCCAGCCCAGTTTCTCCGCGTTTGCCCGCATGCCGCGCGTGTACGGCGCCGCACCCGGCAGGGCGGTGTCGGAATGGGGCAGGGCGTCGGCCGGCGAGTAGATCGGCTCGATCCGGAGCCCGTCCGCCGTCTTCGAGACCATCTTCTTCTCGAATTCGGCCCCTTTCAGCGCTTTCTCCACCAAGGCAAGCCACGCATCGCGGGTAGCCTCGGCGAAGCCGGCGGCGAGTGGCGAAAGGATGGCGGGATCGGAGGGCGAAGCGCTGGTCATCGAAAGGTCTCGTCCTTCGGTTACGGAGCGGGGCGCACGATTGCCCGCGAATAAGGCAATTCAGACGTGTCTATAGGGGTAAGCGACGGAGACTGCACCTCAAAAACACCCCGCCTGCTCCGGCTTGTCGCCGCAGCACGGGTCTTGAGGCGAGTGGTGCCGGGTGTGCCTCGATCGGCAAAAGATTTTTGCCGATCGGCCCTCAGGTAAGCCATGCAACCGGTGTTTGCAATGACGGGTGCGGCGTGCAAAGAGGGGACAGAACAAAGCCCTGCGAGTCGGCCATTCGGCGCCAGCTTGCACCGGGCCTTCTTCGAACTCTCCCACCTCGGGCAAGACGCGGAGCGGCATATCCATGAGCGAGCAGGTCCTGCAGGACGGTAAGATCTTTGTCGGCAAGAGTGTGAAGCCGGAATACCTGGATCTGAGACTGGCGAACCGCCATGGCCTCATCACGGGCGCGACCGGCACCGGCAAGACCGTGACGCTGCAGGTTCTGGCGGAAGGCTTTTCTGCAGCCGGCGTTCCCGTCTTCGCAGCCGATATCAAAGGCGATCTGTCCGGCATTGCGGCTGTCGGCGAGACCAAGGACTTCCTCGTCAAGCGGGCGGCCGAGGTGGGGATCAGCGACGTCTACACCCACCGTGCCTATCCGACCATCTTGTGGGACGTGTTCGGCGAGCAGGGTCATCCGATCCGCGCCACCGTTCAGGACATGGGGCCCTTGTTGCTGGCGCGTCTGCTCGAACTCAACGAGGTGCAGGAAGGTGTCCTCAATATCGCCTTCCGGGTGGCGGCTGACGAGAAGATGCCGCTCGTTGATCTCAAGGATCTCAGGTCTCTCATGACCAACATCGCGGAGCGGGCGAAGGAGATTGGCGCGACCTACGGCAACGTGGCAGCTACGTCGATCGGCGCTATCCAGCGCCGCTTTCTCGTCCTCGAGGAGCAGGGCGCCGATCAGTTCTTCGGCGAGCCGGCGCTCGACATCCAGGACTTCATGCGGATCGCGCCGGACGGGCGCGGTGTCGTCAACCTTCTCGCCGCCGACCGGCTGATGGAAAAGCCTCGTCTGTACTCCACGTTCCTGCTGTGGATGCTGACGACGCTTTGGCAGACGCTGCCCGAGGTGGGGGACCAGCCCAAGCCCAAGCTCGTCTTCTTTTTCGATGAAGCGCATCTGCTCTTCAGCGAGGCTCCCAAGGCGCTTCTGGAGCGCATCGAGCAGGTAGCGCGCCTCATCCGTTCCAAGGGCGTGGGCGTCTATTTCATTACGCAGAACCCGATGGATGTGCCCAACTCCGTTTCGGCCCAACTCGGCAACCGCGTGCAGCACGCACTACGCGCTTTCACACCTCAAGAGCAGAAAGCCGTGAGGGCCGCCGCAACCACCTTCCGCACGAACCCCGATCTCGACACCGAAAAGGTGATCATGGAGCTGAAGGTTGGCGAGGCGCTCGTCTCCATGCTGGAGAACAAGGGCGAGCCGTCAATCGTGCAGCGGACCCTGATCCGGCCTCCCGATGGGCGCATTGGGCCCATCTCAAAGGACGAGCGACTGAGCGTCATTGAATACAGCCCCGTCTATGGCAAGTACGAGGAAGCCGTCGACCGGGAAAGCGCCCACGAGATCCTGGCCAAACGCACCGAGGAGGCGGCCGCCAGGGCTAACGCAGGTGAAGGCGGCAGCTGGTCGGATGTCATCTTCGGCGGCGGCACGTCGAAAGGCGGGCGCGGCAGCCAGAACATGGGCGAGATGATCGGTAAGGAACTGCAGCGGTCACTTTCGCGGACCATCGCCACGACGATCAAGAACATCATTGTCGGTTCAATCAAGGGTGGACGGCGCTGAGGAATTGATCGCGATCAAGGCCCGACCGGCCCGAACGTCGCCAGATGAGCGACAACGACTCGTATGAATGGATGGTTTCCGTGAGCAGAGCTGGCCAAAATCGCGCGGCGGTCGCCCTATCCTTTATGATGGCGCTGGTGCTGGCGGCGGGTGTCACCCGCGCCGACGACACGGAGATGATCGAGCGCGGGCGAGCGCTGGCCGCTGAGAAATGCGCCCGATGCCATGCCATCGGGGCGGACGACAAAAGTCTGCATGAGAAGGCGCCGCCGTTCCGGGACGTCGTGGAGATCTATCCCAGCGAAGATCTGGCGGAGGCCCTGGCCGAGGGTATCGTGTCGGGCCATCCCGACATGCCGGTATTCGTTTTTCAGCCGCCGGATATCGAGGCGTTTCTCGGTTATCTGAACAGCCTCTCGAAAAATCCCTGACAGGGTCTTGTGACCTAAACGGCGCATGAACGGCAGCTTCAGTAAGGGTTAAGGCGGCATAAACCACTCTGGTCTCATCGAACGCCCATGAGACTGGAGATGACGCCTATGAAACTGCTGATTGGAGCGATCGCTGCGGCCGCCGCCATTTCCGTTGCCATGCCGGCGGCGAAGGCTCAGAGTTTCAGCTGCATGGAGATGCAGAACAAGGGAGCCGCCGAGGTGCGCATCTGCCAGAGCCACTGGCTCGGCAACCTCGATGAGCGCATGGACAGCTGGTACCGTCGCGCCCTGGAGCGTGCTCGCTATTTCGACCAGACAACTGAGGTCCGCAACGCTCAAAAGCGCTGGCTCGCTCGGCGGGATTCCTGCGGGTCGCGATTCTGGTGCATTCGGCGGGCTTACATCACGCGCATTGACGAACTGAAAAACTACGTCGAGCACGTCTGAGGAATGTGGCGTGCGGTTCTGATGACGGTTCCAGTCGTTCAGCTGGTCGGTCAGGGAGCGGTGGCGGCCTCGGCGCGCGAAACCTTCTGCAAGGCGACCGGCGCAGCCGGTTCCTTCTTCACCGGAGCCTGCTTTTTGTGCTGGCAGAGGGGCCGGTTTAGGCAGGTCGTATGATGCGCCAGGAACATCGTCGGGTGCCTTGTTCCATGACTTGCTTCTGCCGAGCCTATGGCCTTCCTCGAACAGCGCCTGCTGATATTTGAGGTCGAACTTCTCTTTCGCCTGCACGTCGAACGTCGGTGGAACAGCGATGGAATTGTAATCGGCCCCCGCGTCCTTCGCCATGCGATAGATGCGATAGCTGTCCCCTTTGTGCTGATAGAGCATCAGGGCGAAGATCGATTCACTTGCGATATCGAACGTCGATGGCTTCACCGCTCCATAGTTGGGGTCCATCTTGCCGTTGTGCACGAGATAAAGAGTCCGCTTTGGCGGCTTGGAATAGAGCTTGTCGAATTCCTTGAAGGGCAGGTTTACGGAGTTGACATAGATCTGGCGCGTGACGCCGCCGTCGACATGCATTTCATCGTAAAGCTTGCCGTCGACCTTGACCTTGATGCGCACGGGCGGGAACAGGCCCGGAATTGCGGCCGACGCCATGATCACGTCGCGGAATAGTTGGACCGCTTCCGGGTTGTTGTAGTGCCGGGCGATCGCGCCCATGTTCCACACCACAGGCCGCTTGGCGTCGAGATTGGTCGTGCCAATGGTGAGGAGGCGCCCGCGCTCGTATTCGGCGGCAACTTTCTTGACAAACTCCCGATCGACGTAGCGGGCAACGAGGGCCTTCAACGGCGACGTGTCGGCGATGGCCTCGCCACCAAGGAGGCCGTTCAGGATCTGCGGGACGACAAGTTGCTCGGTATTGTAGCGGGTCCAGATCTCCTTCATCTGCGGATCATATTCAGCTCCCAGAAATGCGAATGGCGCAGTGATCGCGCCGGCTGACACGCCCGTGACCTGTTCGAACTCGGGCCTGTCTCCGCGCGCGGTCCATCCGGTCAGCACGCCGGCGCCGAAGGCCCCGTCCGATCCGCCACCCGAGAGCGCCAGTATTTCGATTTGCTTGCGGCCGTTGACCTGAGGTGCGCTGGCAAACAGCGCCGGTGCGCCCTCCATATGCGTCCGGTACGTCGCCTTGACATCCTTCGGGGCCTCGTCTGCCCAGAAGCGGCTGCCCTTGATATGCGGGACCTGGGCATGCTCCGCGGCGAGGGCGTTGGGAATGGGTGCGCGCTCGATCATGCTGGCGCAGCCGCCGCTCGCAAAAGCGGCTGCCAAGACAAGCCAGATCGGCAGGCGGCTCCCCACGTTCATCCCCTCGATTCAGCCCCGATGGAGCTTCTAGCATAGGCACGATTGGTAGCAAAACCGGTCATAGCGGCGGGAAGGCGACATCTATTTAGACGGAAATGAGGCCGCCCGGATGCAGGGCGGCCTCACTGTAACTCCTCGGCACGGTTATTCAGAATGCGGAAAAATCCGGCTTCAGCCCATCATCTGGTCGACGTAGTCCCAATTCACGAGATTGTCGAACCAGGCTTCCAGATACTTCGGGCGCGCGTTGCGATAGTCGATGTAGTAGCTGTGCTCCCATACGTCGCAGCCCAGGATCGGTTGGGCGCCGTGCATCAGCGGGTTCTCGCCATTCGGGGTTTTGGCGATTTCGAGCTTACCGTCGCGGATGGTGAGCCAGCACCAGCCCGACCCGAACTGCGTCATGCCGGCGTTGATGAAGTCGGCGCGCATTTTGTCGAAGCCACCGTATTCCTCCGCGAGACGCTCCAGGCGCCCTGGAATCTTCTTGCCGCCGCCGTTGGGCTTCATCCAGTTCCAGAAGTGGATGTGGTTGTAATGCTGGCCTACGTTGTTCACGAGGCCCGCGTTCTTGCCGGCATAGGCGTCTGCGCAGATCTCTTCGATGGTTTTGCCTTCGAGGCCCGAGCCGACCATTAGTTTGTTGCCATTGTCCACGTAGGCGAGGTGATGCTTGTCGTGATGGAACTGCAGCGTCTCGGCGGACATATAAGGCTGCAGGGCGTCGTAGGCGTAAGGCAGGTCGGGAAGCTTGAATGTCATGGGATCGATCTCCGGTATTTGGCGGGGGTTGGGCCTCAGACCCGCAGGGAAACCCTCTTGGCCGGGGCGCAAACTAGCCGCGCAGCCGTCGCGAAACAAGGCCGGGTCCTGAAGAAGCCGGCTCAATCGGCGAGTTCGATCAAAAACTCGTTCCGCCTCAGGAACGGCAGCGACCAAGGCGGGTTGTAGAAGGCCGCGATCGGGGCCGCGGCAGGCTTCAGGTTTTCTGAACTCACCCAATTTTCCAGCTTTTCGCGGTGTTCGGCAAGGTTGGCATCGCTCGACCAGCCGGAAAAGCGGATGGCAGCGTAGCGCTTTGCAGGTTCAGCAATCAGAGTGACGCGCGGGTTGTTGGGGACGGGGAGCGTTTCCATTGAATAGCCTTGGGGCATCATGAACCGCACTTTCCAAGCATCGCCCGCATTCTGCTGTGTCACGGGTACGGTCATGGCGATTTTCTCGCTCTTCTGCTGTGTCACCGGCGTCGTCATGTCGATCTTCTGGCGCGTGGTATTGTTGCCGAAGATGTAGTCGGCGAGCAGGCGGAATCCGGCATTGATCGCCGTGCTGCGATCCCCTGACGTGGTGACCTCCGCCGCCAGCAGCGGCTGATAGCGGCGGATCTCGAAATCCCCGTCCTTGCGCTCGATGGTGAAAGAGGGCTCGTCTGAAGCCATGGCTATCAACGTCGGAAATGCGGCCGCTGCGATGGCGCATAAGACCGCAAGAAGTGCGAGGGTGCGAGGTCGCGGGACCGGAATTCGTCGGAACATTTGCAATCAATTTTCTGGCTTGAGTGTCTCATGTCCGTCAACGCGGAAATGTGACCTGTTGGATCAAAAGCCACAAAGCCGTGCCTCAAAAGAGGCGCTATGACAACCGATCTGGATGCGAGGCGGCCCTCAAACGGGTCTTTTGAAAAGAAAAAGGGGCGCCCCGACCCTGAGCGGGGCGCCCCCGTGGATCACGCCGGGGAAGTATGGATCTCAGGGTGAATGCACTTTGACTCCCGGGCGCTGAATGCGTTCTGAATGCCGCGTTCATCTGCCGTTCATGTTTCTGATCCGTGCCGGGTGCATTTTCACCTTTGCAGTGAAGGTCGGTCAGGTATCCGACCCGCAGGGCTAGTCCCACACGGCGGACCAAGCCCTATGGACCGATTTTTCTGGGTTTGAGATGCGTCTTCCTTTCTTCTTTTTCATGTTGCGAAGCGACGGAAGGCGCCGTGTCGCACGTATTCTCCATGAGGACGCTCGAAACGTATGATTGACTATCCGACAAGGAGAAGCCCGAACCTGCCATGACATCCTATTCCTTGAGCCGCCTGTTCACGCTCGCCGTCCCCGTTGCGCTTGCAGCTGTGGGGGCAGCTTGGCTGATGAACATCGGCGGCAACACTGAGCGGCGCTTCACATACGAAACCATCACGGCGGAGAAGGGGCTTATCCGGCGCATCGTCTCGACGTCCGGACCCGTGCGCGCCCTGGTTACTGTCAGTATCGGCTCTTATCTCTCCGGCCCCATCGAGACGGTCAGCGCCGATTTCAACAGCGAGGTGAAAACGGGTGATGTGCTTGCGACGCTCGACAAGCGGACGTTCGCCGCTGCCGTCGCACAGGCAGAGGCCAATCTGCTCGCTGCCGAGGCGGCTCTGACCAATCAGAAGGCTGCGCTCGTGAAGGCTGAAGCTGTGCTGCGCAACGCGGAAAGGACGATCGAGCGTCAAGAGTCGCTGGCTGCAAAGAAGTTCGCCAGCGAACAGTCGCTTGACAATGCTATTCGGGACCGGGACGTCGCCACGGCCGAGATCTCGGTGGCTAATGCACAGATCGAGACGGCCGAGGCTACGATCGTTCAGCGCAGGGCGGCCTTGGAGTCGGCCCGCGTCGATCTTGAACGGGCCGAGATCCGCTCGCCCATCAGCGGAACCGTCATCTCGAGATCCGTCGATCCGGGCCAGACGGTTGCTTCCAGCTTCCAGGCGCCGGAGCTGTTCAAGATCGCACAGGACCTGTCGCGCATCCGCATCGAGGCGCAGGTGAACGAAGCCGATGTTGGCTCCGTTGCGGAGGGCAATCCGGTGACCTTCACGGTGGACGCCTATCCAGAACGCGATTTCGAGGGCCGGGTCACACAGGTCCGCCTCGCTTCGACCGAGCTGAACAACGTCGTCACTTATACCGTCATCATCGAAGCGATGAATGAGGATCGGCGGCTGTTCCCGGGGATGACTGCCAACGTACGTATCGAGAGCGCGCGTCGCGACGGTGTGTTGCGGATTGCGAACGACGCCTTGCGCTTCCGCCCGCGGGAGGGATCCTTCGTCTCAACCCGTTCGGGGGACGACACGGACGCACGTGCGGAGCGGACCGTCGAGCGTCTGACGGGCGAATTGGATTTGACACCCGGCCAGGTGGCCCGGCTCCGGGAGGAAATAGCGGCCATCGCGGCCGAGAGCCGTTCGGGCGCCCCGCCCTCCGGGATGACTTCGGCACCGATGTTCGATCCCAATGCGTTCCGGCAGAAGCTGATGATGCGTATTTCGCAGTCCATCGTTCCCACGATGAGCGACGAGCAGCGGCAAATCTTCGACAGGTGGAAACTGGGCCGGGAAAGCTCGCGTATGGCGGTGCTATGGGTGCTGGGGCCGGACGGCAAGCCCGAGCGGCGCAGCGCACGGACCGGTCTTGCCGATGACCAGTTTACGGAGGTCCTCAGCGGTGAGATCGCCGAGGGAGACAAACTGATCGTCCGCATGCGCGAGGCGACGAAATGACGGAACACCTTGCAACGACGACCTCGGGCAACCGACCGATCATCGTCGCACGCGACCTGCACAAGATCTATCGCATGGGGGATCAGGAACTCAGGGCCCTGGACGGCGTGTCGCTGAGTATCGCCGCCGGCGACTTCGTGGCCATTATGGGCGCCTCCGGATCAGGAAAATCCACCCTCATGAACCTTATCGGTGGCCTCGATACGCCAACAGCAGGCAGCCTCGAACTGGATGGGCGCGATATCGGGGCGATGACTTCCGACGAACTGGCCGAAATGCGCAACCGGACCATCGGCTTTGTATTCCAGCAGTTCAATCTCCTGCCCAGAACCCCGGCGATCCGACAGGTCATGCTGCCCCTTCTGTATGCGCATCCCCGGCCGGCCGACATGGAGGCAGAGGCGCGCCGGCGGCTTGAACAGGTTGGACTGAGCGAGCGCATCGATCATCTTCCCCGTCAGCTGTCCGGCGGTCAGCAGCAGCGCGTGGCGATTGCGCGTGCGCTCGTCAACAATCCCAAGATTTTGCTCGCCGACGAGCCGACTGGCGCCCTCGACAGCCGTACTTCGGAGGAGACCATGCGGCTTTTCGCTGATCTCAACCGCCAGGGGATCACCGTGGTGCTCGTCACTCACGAAGCCGATATCGCTGGATGGGCCAGTCGCCGGATCGTTTTTCGGGACGGGCGCATCATTGCGGATGTGCGCCAGGAGCCGCGCACGGCGGAGGCGGCCGAATGACCCTGCAGGACAGCCTTCTGGTGGCGCTGACCGCTCTCAGGACCAACCTTCTGCGCTCGATTCTGACGACGCTCGGCATCGTCATCGGTGTCGCTTCAGTCATTATTCTCGTTGCTGTCGGCAATGGGGCGGCCGGCGAGGTGAACCGCCAGATCACGGCGCTCGGAACCAATATGCTGGTCGTGTTTCCCAACGCCTTGCGGATCATGGGACGTTCAAGCGAGGCCGGCACGGCGCTCCCGCTGTCGGAAGGAGATGTGACTGCACTGCGCGACAAGGTTTACGGCGTCACCGGGATATCGGGCCAAGTAGATGCCTCGGTTCCCGTCGTGCGTGGCAATCTCAATTGGACAACCGCAGTCAGCGGCGTTCACGCCGATTACACTTTCGTTCGGGACTGGCCCATTGCGGAGGGGCGGGAAATTACCCCTCTAGACGTGCGCACGGGTGCACGGGTTGCTCTCATTGGCGCAACCGCCGCGAAGCAGCTTTTCCCAGGCGAGAACCCAGTCGGCGCCGAGGTGCGCATCAAGAATGTTCCATTTCAGATCGTGGGCCTCCTGTCCGTCAAGGGCCAGTCGACCATGGGCCGCGACCAGGACGATCTCGTGTTGATTCCGATATCGACGGCGCGCAACAGGATTGTGGGCAAAAGTGATGTGCAGGTCGATCAAGTCGGTCGAATGTATGTGAAGTTCGAGCCCGAGGCCGATATGAAGGCGGCGCAAGAGGAAATCGAAAGCGTTCTTCGCCAGCGGCGAAGGAGCGGACCCAATAATGACGATACGTTCGCGGTCCGCAATATGGCTGAATTCATGCGGGCGAGAACGGAGGTGCTTTCCACGTTGAGTTACCTGTTGGGCGCCACGTCTATCATCTCGCTGATCGTCGGCGGGATCGGAATTATGAACATAATGCTGGTTTCCGTGACAGAACGGACACGTGAGATCGGCCTCAGAATGGCGGTCGGGGGCCGGAAGCGCGATATTTTGATGCAATTTCTTGTGGAGGCCGTCACGCTTTGCATTCTCGGTGGGCTCATTGGGACAGCCCTGGGTATTTGCATCGCATGGATCGTTGCCTTTATTGCGAACTGGCCGGTTGCAATCAATCCAGCCGTTATCGGAGGTGCCATGGGCGCTGCCGCGCTGACGGGGCTGGTGTTCGGATTTTTTCCCGCCCGAAGGGCTGCCGGCCTCAATCCCATCGATGCGCTTCGGAGCGAATAAATCCCAAGATGACAAACTTTCGTTTTGTGATTTGTCGCTAAATTCCAGAATCAAATTATGGAATAAACCAAGCACTCCATATCAGTTTCAAAGCTTTGCCGGCGGATCAGCAGCACGCGATGCTGTTGAGAGAGTTTCTGCATTCGTGCGGCAAAAAAGGGGCTGCCTTCAGAGTTCGCTGGCGATATAAAGCGACGGGGTCCGTAATAGAAATCGAAAACATGCCCGCGGGTGTGGAGTTTGCAATCAAAGGGAATGCATCGTCATGGCAGCTGTAAGCGTCGAGAAAATGTCGTTGAGAGAGATCAACGACTTGGAGGCAAAAATCGCCAAGGCTAAATCAGCTGCGCGTGAAAAGGCGAAAGTTGATCTCAAGGCCAAGATTGATCGTCTGCTCCAAGGCTCGGGCTTCACGATTGGCGATCTGTACGGGAACGTGGGCCGTGGACGTGGCCGTCCTAAAACTGCTGTCAAATATGCCAATCCCGAAAATCGCAGCGAAACCTGGACGGGGCGCGGCCGCAAGCCGAACTGGCTGGTTGCGCGCATGAAGAAGGGTGCCAAGCTCGACGATTTTGCTCTCTAAGGCAGAGAGCATTCTGTTGCGGCTTGGCCGCCAATTGACGGGTGTCCGCACATCAATACGCAAAAGAACTGCCGCGAGACATCGCGGCAGTTCTTTTCGTGTTGGTTCACAGAAAGCGGAAACAGTCTGGGCTAGGCCAAGCTGGGCGTCTCAGTTCTTGACGCTGTAGATGTATTCCCAGGCGAACAGGCAAACGGCATAGGCCGCGGAAAGAACAAGGAACGTATCCGCGACCTGGCGCGGCTCACCGTCGACGAGAGCCAGCAATTCCGGCGCGTGATGGGCGGTCAGCGCCAGCCCGGCAAAGAACACCGTGAAGCCGCAGAAAACGATTTGCACGAAACGTTGAGAGCGGAGACGGATCTCGCTGACGAACTCGTCGTCGTCGACGTCGTTGTTCATGGGGCCATGCCTACGCGGGTACAGAACAAACAAGGCTTCAAATGCGGGGCTCTGCAAGAGCCGCGCCGGAAAATCATAGCCTCAGACGTATCCGGCGTGAAGCACCGATTTACCGCTCCTTAACGTTGACGAGCGCGTGGAGCCGCTGGTGGATCAGAGCCGCATCGTCCGGGAACCCCGCGGCCATCCACCACTGATCGAGCAAGGAGAGAATCTGCCCGACTTCGGGACCGGACTGGATACCAAGCGCCAGGACATCCTTGCCGCTCACGGGCAATACTGGAACGGTCCAGCGATCCGGGAGCCACAGGCGCTTCAGGTAGGCGCTGTCGTTCATCTCGGCGGCGACATCGCGTGCCCATGACACGAGCAGGCCGTCGCGGAACGCCGGCGCGCCGCTGCGGTAGATGTACATCTGCGACCACGTTTCGGGTTCGCGGGTATCGAAGGCCCTGTCGGGGAGCTGAAGATCTGCGAGGCGCTCATACTCTGCCTTCGAGAGCCGAAGTTGTTCCTTCAGGGCCGCGGCCGCATCAGGCTCGCGCACGGCAAGCGCATAGAGCCGCCGGATCGGATCCGGCGGAATCGCGTTCAAAGCCTCGATGCCCACGAGCCGTGCAAGCGTGACAAGATCTCCAGCCCGCCCGAGGATGCGAGGCAGGATGCCTGCTTCGTCCATTTCCGAGAGCGATAGAAGGGCAAAGGGAGCTACGATCAGTTTCATCAGTTCGGCGCGAATACGCTCGGCCGAAATGCGCTCCAGACCCTCCTGGAGCGCCGAGCAGGCCAGATGCCCCTCGCCGTCGATCCCGCCGTTCGCATACTCGGCCGTGAACCGGTAGAAGCGCAGGATCCGGAGATAGTCCTCCGCGATGCGATCCTCGGGCCGCCCGATGAAGCGAACGCGGTGGCCGGTCAGATCCGCGACGCCACCCACAAAATCGTGCAGTGTGCCGTCGGCGTCGCAGTAGAGCGCGTTGATCGTGAAATCGCGCCGGTGTGCGTCCGCCGACCAATCCTCCGTGAAGGCCACCGTGGCATGGCGACCGTGGGTCTCCACGTCACGGCGTAGCGTCGTTACCTCGAAAGGCTTGTGTCCGGCCAGGATCGTGACGGTTCCATGCGCGACACCTGTTGGAATGGCCTGAAGACCGGCCCTTTCGGCGCGGGCCATGACCTCTTCGGGGTGTACCGAGGTTGCAATGTCTATGTCTTTTACCGGCCGGCCGAGCAGGGTATTGCGGACCGCCCCGCCCACGATGCGGGCCGTGCCGCCACCGTCCATCACGGTCTGAAGGACGAACTGGGTATCTGGTGCGTTGAGCCAACCGGCCGAAACCAGCAGGGGGTGGGGCTTCAGGGAACCGCGAAACGTCACGACGGGCCTCGACTATTCGATGTGGCCGGGCTCGATGCGCCCATCCTTGTAGACGGGGGGCGAATACTGCTGACCGGGCTTGCCGCCCGATGTGGAGCCGAAGGCCACAAGTACCACGACGAGCAGAATTGCGCCCGCTCCCGCGAGCCAGAGAAGGGGCGCGTCATCCAGCAGCTTGGTCGGCCGGATTCGTCCATCGGGTGTGCGCTGGACCGTTTCCGGACGCGTGATCAACACCCAGCCGACGTAGGCAATCGTCGGGAGCAGGAAGAGCAATATGTTTTCGATGACGACTCGGATCATGGGGCCTTGCGGATGTAACGTCGATCAGGAGGTGAAAAGCTTTTCGTGCATGTTTCTGAGGATGCCGGCCGTGGCACCCCAGATGTAGCGATCAAGATAAGGCATGGCGTAGAAGTGGCGGTCGCGTCCGGCGAGCGTGCGCACATGGACCTGGTGATTGTCCGGGTTCATCAGGAAGTCCAGCGGAACCTCGAATACGTCGGCCACTTCGTGCGGATTGGGTGCGATGGTGAAGTGAGGTTGCACAATCGCTACAACCGGAGTGACCGCGAACCCCGTTCCAGTCCGGTAGGTGTCGAGAAAGCCAATGGGCTCGATGAATTCGGGAAGGAGCCCGATCTCTTCTCTGGTTTCGCGCAGAGCCGTCATGACCGGGCCCGTGTCGGCCGGATCCGGCTTGCCGCCAGGAAAAGCGATTTGGCCCGCGTGAGCCGGCAAATGGTCGGTGCGCTGTGTCAGAAGGACAGTGAGTTGTTCCCGCGCGACAACGGGAACGAGAACGGCCGCGGGCCGACCAGGAGCGGGTCCGTTCCATTCGGCGAACGCTCCGGGGTTCAGGTCGAAGTCACTGGGTGGACGGATGTCCCCGGACGGTCCGGCGTCATCCAGCGCCGGAGCATCGGCATGGAGTCGTGATGTTGCGAGGCTGCGGAAGGTGCTGGGTCCCAGGATGGGATTGATCTGGGCGGAGATCTGAGCGGAAATCATGGAAAAACTTCTAGCACATAATCGGGGCTTGCGGTGGTCGTGGTCGGGCATGGCAGCCTATCGTAGACGCGCTTGCCGCATTTCCTGCGCCTTGACGTGTCCATGATAGGACGAATCGTGAGCATAAGCGAAATCAGACGCCGCTTCTGTAGATACAAACGACGGGACGATATCCTATGAGAACCGGTCTTTGTGGGCATTGTGACTTTTGGAAACGACACAGCGCCGCGCTCGGCCTCATCCTGGGTGCCCTGATCATCCTGATGACGCCGCAGGCACATGCCGCCTCACCCGAGGAGACATTTGCGGCCAGCCTCGGTGCCAGCGATCGCCAGACGTTCCGCAACTACATCGCGGCGCGGGCCTTTCACGACCTGACGGTCAACGAATACTGGGGCGAGGTGGATGAAAAGCGCGCGCTCCGGCGCAAGAAGCGCAAGGCCCGGACGACCATCACGGCCAAGGATTACGTGAATCGCTTCCCGCCAGAATATACGGGCGTGCAGCTTCCGGCCAATCTCGCGACGCGTTGGGCGAAATTTCAGGAGGCACAGAAGGAGAAGAAGCCGCCGCCCGAGCCGCGGCCGGGCATCGAAGATTTCCTGGCGCATGCAAAACAGCAGTTTGGCTTCGTCCCCGAGCGCATACCGGAGCGCGAGTTCAAGCGACGCTATGCGAAAGAGGCCCTCTTGGTGGGGCTCACCAAGGATCAGGTGGTGCGAGTCTATGCGCTCGAGACGAGCGGGCTCGGCACCGCCGACATGGTCGCCGGCATCCATCCCATCACCAAGAAGGGCACGCCGATCTCGACTGCGATCGGTTATGCCCAGTTGCTCTCGGCCAACTCGACGAGCGAACTCGTCAAGCATGGTCCGGACTTCATCGCGCGTCTCAAGCGGATGGCGAAATCGGCTGGGAACACGGATGCCTCCGCGCGCTACGAACGCAAGGCGGCTATCCTCGCCCGGATGCTGTCGGTGGCAAAGTCGGTGCCCAACGAATGGAGCCGCCATATGGCGCTGGGCCGGACGGCGAAGGGCTACGGCATTCACGCCATCAATGTCGATGGCGATATCGGCCCATGGCTTCAGGTCTTGAAGCTCGAAGGCCTGAAGAAGATCGCCGAGAAGCAGGGCCGTCCGCGGCTCTCGGGCGCGGAGATCGAACTCATGAATCTGGCTGGTCCGATGACGGGCATTGAAATGATGACGCCGGCCGCAAAGAACGCTCCCACGACCAATTTCTTCGCGCGCTCCGCGTATTGGCGCAATACAATCGTTCGAGGCAAATCGGCCTCCGAACTCCTTAAAGCTCTCGACCAACGGATGGACACGAACCTCAAGAACTCGGGTGCCGTTGTCTTCATGGAGGTTTTCGACGAGGTCGCCCAGGATCTGCGCGCCGAACGATAGGAGGCGCGAAGCGGAATGGTCCCCGGTGGCGACGCGTCACGTGGGGTTTCTTTAATCGGGACACGATTTACGAGTGCGATCGGCGGCCCCTTGCGGAGCCGCCGATCTAAAAAATTGAGCGTTCCCGGCGAAATTCTTGGTTCCGGGCGCAATGTCAGCCTGTCCCTCCAAAGTTAAAGACATATGACCAAATCCTGCGGAAGACGTCAGGTAACAAGAGCAGCATACTGACTGTCAGAGTTGGCTCGACCTGTTGTTCATGATGTTTTGACGTTGGATGCAAGCGCTTGCGCTATCGTCTCTATGAGCCTTTACCAAGACCATCGAAAGGCGCGCCGGAGCTGGCCGTCCGGCGGCGTTGCAGGTCTGTGGCTGTCGAGCACAACCGTCTTGATCGGCAGAAAGAGGGCTCGTGCACGCGGGATCAGGGCGTGGACGCAGCGCAGGGTATCAACACTATGCAGGTAGATCCGCGTTCCAAATCCAAGTTCCTCATGCGCCAGCGAGCCGTGGCTGCTGGTGAAGGCATTGGCAATGCATGTGCTGCCGTGCGTGCTGCCGGGCGCGCTACCGGTTGATCAGGGCCACTTCACCAGCGGTGGCATGGAGGAAAGGATGCTCTCGACATTGCCGCCGGTCTTGAGGCCGAAGGTGGTGCCCCTATCATAAAGCAGATTGTATTCCACATAGCGTCCCCGGCGGATGAGCTGCTCATCGCGGTCGGCCTCGGTCCAGGGCGTTGTCCAATTGCCGCGCACGATCATCGGGTAGACTTGGAGGAACGCGCGGCCTACGTCCTGGGTGAAGGCCAGCGCCGCGTCCCAGCCGCCTTCGTCGTCGGAAGGCGTCAGGTAGTCATAGAAAATACCGCCGATGCCGCGCGCCTCCTTGCGGTGGGGCAGATAGAAATACTCGTCGCACCATTCTTTGAAGCGCTTGTAGTCGGCGATCGCGTGTTTTTCGCAGGCGCCGTACATCGCGGCATGGAAGGCGAGTGTATCGGCATCCGTCTGCGTCCGCCGGCGCATGAGTACCGGTGTCAGATCCGCGCCGCCTCCGAACCACCATTTTGAGGTGACCACCATGCGCGTGTTCATGTGGACGGCCGGAACATGGGGATTGTGCAAGTGTGCGATGAGCGAAATCCCTGAGGCCCAGAAGCGCGGGTCTTCCTCCGCGCCGGGGATCTGCTTGCGGAACTCGGGCGCAAACTCCCCATACACGGTCGAGGTGTGGACGCCGACCTTCTCGAACACGCGTCCGTGCATGATCGACATCACGCCGCCGCCGAGATCAGCGGTCGGGTCGGTGCCCGCATGCTCGGCCCGGTTCCAGGGCGTGCGTACAAAGCGGCCTGCCGTCTGGTCCGACGTGGGCGTGCCGTCGGGCAACTGATCCTCCAGCTTCTCGAAAGCGGCGCAGATATCATCGCGGAGGCTCTCAAACCAGGCGCGGGCCTTGGCCTTGCGTTCGGGGAGGAGGTCGGTCTTGGCATCCATCGGGGCAGGTCCATCGTATTGTAAAGGCACGTGCAATCTGTCGCGCCCAGTCCGTCATGCCTCGTTTCTGGCACGATGATGCCCCAGCCGATAGTGTATTCCGAGCCCTTCGTGAAGGGCCGAAGCGTGGCGGCGGGCCAAATCCCGAAGGCCCCGCTAGTCCAAACTGAAGAAAGTGAGCCTCCTTGTCCCGGCTGTTCGAGCGCTTCGAGACCCATATCGACCCGTTTTCAGGAACGGGTGAAGTGCGCCCCCCCGACACGCTCGGTGCCTTCTATTGGCACTTCGTCGGGCAGCACTGGCCGGCCTTTGCAGCGCTCCTGGTCGTGGGCTTCATCGGCGCGGTCATAGAAGCCTCGCTGTTCGCCTTCGTGGGCTCGCTCGTGGACCGGATGCGCGCGGCGACGAACCCGGAGACCTTCATCGCCGACAATGGCCGACTGCTCATATTGATGGGCGTTGTGGCGGCGATCCTGCGGCCGGCGGTTTCGTTCGTGCACGATCTCGTCAAGCACCAGATGATCGGCGGTGCGTTCACGACACTCATCCGGTGGCAGTCGCATGTCTATGTGCTGCGTCAGAAGTCTCGGCTTCTTCCAGAACGATTTTGCCGGGCGCGTTGCCAACAAGGTGATGCAGTCGGGCCCGGCCGTGCGCGAGAGCGTGGTGCAGGCCATCGATGCAGTCTGGTTCGTCGCCGTCTACTGGATGACCGCGTTGGTGCTCTTCGCCTCCGCCGACATCAGGCTCACCGCTCCGCTGGCGATATGGTTCATCGGCTATGTGCTCGTCCTGAAGTACTTCATTCCCAGGCTGAAGGAGCGGGCGATAGAGACGAGCAGGGCGCGCTCCATGCTGACCGGTCGCATCGTCGACAGCTATACGAACATTCTGACCGTGAAGCTTTTCGCCCATACCGAGCGTGAGGATGCCTATGCCCGCTCCGCGATGCGCGAGCAGCTCGACAAGTTGAAGGTTCAGCTCCGGCTCACGACTCTGATGGAGACTTCCTTGTTCGCCATCAACGGGCTTCTGCTCGTGTCCTTGTCGGGCTTGGCGATCCTCCTGTGGAGCCAACAGGCCGTCACCATCGGTGCGATCGCGCTGGTGATGGGGCTCACCATACGCATCGTCAACATGTCGGGGTGGGTGATGTGGACGGTGGCCGGTATCTTCGAAAACCTGGGCATCGCTTACGAAAGCATGGAGACCGTCTCGCGGCCGTGGAGCGTGCTCGACAAGCCGGGTGCGCGGTCGCTCGAGGTTGCGAAGGGCGAGATCGTGTACGACGATGTCTCTTTTCGCTACGGCAAGCCGCGCACTCTGGACTCCAGCAGGGCGGGCGGCGTCATCGACGGACTTTCGCTTCGGATCGCGGCGGGCGAGAAGGTTGGGCTCGTCGGCCGCTCGGGCGCGGGCAAGTCGACACTGGTCAGTCTCCTGCTGCGCTTCTACGACCTGGAAAGCGGCCGCATTCTCATCGATGGCCAGGATATCGCCGAAGGGACGCAGGAGAGCCTGAGGGCCCAGATCGGCCTCGTGACGCAGGACACATCGCTGCTGCACCGGTCGGTGCTCGACAACATACTCTACGGCCGCCCCGACGCTGGGCTCGAGGCCGCTCAGCGGGCCGCTGCGCGGGCGCATGCAGATGTCTTTATTCCCGAGCTGGAGGACCTAGCGGGGCGCCGGGGATATGCCGCCCACGTCGGTGAGCGCGGCGTGAAGCTGTCGGGCGGTCAGCGCCAGCGCATCGCGATCGCCCGCGTCCTTCTGAAAAATGCGCCAATCCTCATTCTCGACGAGGCGACCAGTGCGCTCGACAGCGAGGTGGAGGCGGCGATCCAGGAGAGCCTCAACGAGCTCATGGCCGGCAAGACGGTAATCGCCATCGCGCATCGCCTGTCGACCATCGCCGCGATGGACCGACTCGTGATCATGGATCGGGGGCGCATCGTGGAGCAGGGCAGCCACGCGGAACTCTTGCGCAGGGGTGGGCTGTACGCAGACCTGTGGAAACGGCAGTCGGGCGGGTTCCTCGGCCAGGAAGCCGCCGAGTAGTTTCAGCCGTTGCTACCCTAGGACACAGCCCTGCTTGGCCGAGCTTTGCGTTGGATCAAGGTGGTATGCGGAGGGTATGCCAGCCTGTTCACCGATTTGGAAAGGGGGCGCCGCCGAAGTCGGGCCGCGCCCCAACAGAACGGAGGAGAACGGCATGGCCAAGGTCGCAACGCTCATCTGGATCATGCTCGGAATTACGTTCGCAGGCATCCTCGGTACAATCATTCTGGCTGTCCCGTCTCTGTCGCAGGAGGCTGCGGAGACGTTGCCCTGGGCGGCTCTTCTCGGCTTTGTACTTGCGATTCCTGCGTCGATCGTGATCGCAAAGAAGATCTTGGAAGAGACAAACAACCGCTGAACCGGGAGGAAACCGCCAGTTGCGCCCCTCAGTCCGGGTAGCCCCCGGCCTGGCGCAAGGCCTCCCCCAGAACGATGGCGGCCGCGATCGCCACGTTGAGCGATCGCAGCGGTGGGCGAATGGGAATTCGCACAGCCGCATCGGCCTTTGCGTGGACTTCAGGTGGCACGCCCGCGCTCTCGCGCCCCAGCAGCAGGGTGTCGTCGGGACGGAAGGAGAACTGCGTATGAGGTGTAGCGGATCTCGAAGACAGCAGGACGAGGCGCGAAGCCGGCGTGACCTCCAGGGAGCGTTCGGCTAAAAACCGGTCCCATGAAAGATGCCTCGTGAGGTTGACATACGGCAGGTAGTCCAGCCCGGCCCGCTTCAAGTTGCGGTCCGACATATCGAAGCCCGCTGGTCCGATGATATCCACTGGAACATCTAGACAGGCAGCCATACGTAGGATGGTACCGGTGTTCTGCGGAATGTCGGGCTGGTATAGGGCAAGACGCATCAGGCTATGTGGTCCCTCCTTGGGGGTACGGCCAGCTTTTTTGCGGGCCGTTCTGTGTTATGAGCGGCCACGCCATCCCTGGCTGGAGAAGGAATTTTGATGCGGGTGCGGCCAAACGTTGCAACACGATTGGCCGCAAACCGTTAGAGCGCACATAGCAGTATAAGGGGCACCGGTTTACGAAGCATCCTCTGCTCGATTCGTCGTCAGGGGACGAGGATTTGCAGTTGCCGGCTTGCTGGCATCGCGGAGGTGTTGCTGCACCGCGTTGCGGGTCAGATCACAGGACTGCCCCCTAGGACTTGGAGGACTACGTGGCTTCTACCGCTGAAGAGCCCAATCGCAGGGACTTTCTCGTAATCGCCGGCACCGCCTTCGCGGCGGTCGGCGGCGCCATCACGATGTGGCCGTTCATCGCCCAGATGAACCCGGACCGCAGCGCCCAGGCGCTGGCCACTGTTGAGATCGACTTGAGCCCAGTGAAGGAAGGCCAAGCCATTACCGCGATGTGGCGGGGCAAGCCGATCTTCATTCGCAATCGCACCAAGGAAGAGATCGCGAAGGCGAAGGCGGTCGACCCCGCAAGCCTGCCCGACAGTTCGGCGCGGAACCTGGCTCTTCCTGAAAGCGACCTAGCGACGGACGCGAACCGGACGAAGGCAGGGCACGAAAACTTCCTCATCCTCATCGGTATCTGCACGCATCTCGGTTGCATTCCGAAGGGTCAGGCAATCGGTGACAGCCGCGGCGATTTCGGTGGCTGGTTCTGCCCGTGCCACGGGTCGCACTATGACACCGCCGGACGCATCCGGAAGGGCCCTGCACCTCGTAACCTGGAAGTACCGCCTTACAACTTTGTCGACGATAACAAGATCAAGATCGGCTAAGGGAGCAAATCATGTCGGCTCACGAGTTGAACTACACCCCCACCTCACGCATCGGAAAGTGGTTTGACGAGCGTCTGCCCGTCGCTCGCCTGATGCATGGGCAATTCATCGACTTTCCCACGCCCCGCAACCTCAACTACATGTGGACGTTCGGCGGCATCCTGACCTTCTGCCTCGTCGCGCAGATCGTGACGGGCATCGTGCTCGCGATGCACTATCAGCCGAGTGCGGAACAGGCTTTCAACTCACTCGATCACATTCGGCGCGACGTGAACTTCGGCTGGCTGATCCAGCCCATGCACGCGGTTGGCGCGTCGATGTTCTTCATCGCGGTCTACATCCATATCTTTCGCGGTCTTTACTACGGTTCTTACAAGGCGCCGCGCGAGGTTCTCTGGATCCTGGGTGTTTTCATCCTGCTCGCCATGATGGCAACGGCCTTCATGGGCTATGCGCTGCCGTGGGGCCAGATGAGCTTCTGGGGCGTGACCGTCATCACCAACCTCTTCTCGGCGCTCGACAGCGTCTGGGCCGGCCTCGGCACCGCAATCACGGAATGGCTCTGGGGCGGCTACGCGGTTACGGGAGTGACACTCAACCGCTTCTTCTCGTTGCACTACCTCCTGCCGTTCGTGATTTTCGGTCTCGTGGTATTGCACATCTGGGCGCTTCACGTTGCGGGTCAGAACAATCCGACCGGGCTCGACATCAAGTCCAAGTCTGACTCCGTGCCGATGTATCCCTACGCGGTTTCCAAGGATGCCGTTGGCCTGTTCGCGTTTCTGATCGTGTTTGCCTGGTTTATCTTCTTGGCACCCGATTATCTTGGTCATGCGGACAATTACACGCCGGCCAACCCGCTCGTGACACCGCCGCATATCGTACCGGAGTGGTACTTCCTGCCATTCTACGCGATCCTGAGAGCCATCCCCTCCAAGCTTGGAGGCGTGGTCGCCATGTTCGCGGCTGTACTTATCCTGGTATTCGTGCCCTGGCTTGATACCAGCCGCGTGCGTTCGGCGAAGTACCGCCCCATGTACAAGATCGCGTTCTGGTTCTTTGTGTTCACCTGCGTGGCGCTGGGATGGCTCGGCTCCAAGCCGGCGGAGCAGCCCTACGTGTTCTGGTCGCAGTTCTTCACCTTCGCCTATTTCGCATTCTTCCTCATTGCTCTGCCCGTGCTCGGCCTGATCGAAACGCCGAAACAGTTGCCGCGCTCCATCTCAGAGTCGGTGCTCGGTAAGTCGGGCGGAGGAGGAACCCTACCTGCTGGTGCCGCCGCGGCACCCGAGAAACGCTGAAGAGGACCGAGCCATGAAGATTAATAGCAAGGCTTCGCTTCTCTTGGCCTCGGGCGTCCTGGCCACGGTGCTCGCCGCTCCGGAAACGGGCAATGCTGCCGGCTCTGCCCCGCATATCGAGCGCCAGCAGTGGTCCTTCTCCGGCATCACGGGGACCTACGACAAGGCGCAGTTGCAGCGTGGATTCCAGATCTACCAGAACGTCTGCTCGGCATGCCACGGGCTTGAGCGCCTCTCCTGGCGCAATCTCGTAGAGGAGGGGGGACCGGAGTTCCCGGAAGAGGCTGTGAAGGCGCTGGCCGCCGAATGGCCGAACCAGATCACCGACGGTCCCAACGACGAGGGCGAGATGTTCGAGCGCCCCGCCTTGCTGTCGGACCCCATCCGGGGCCCCTACAAGAACGAGAAGGCCGCGCGTGCCGCGCAGAACGGGGCCTATCCCCCCGATCTGTCGCTGATGGCGAAGGCTCGTAACCCTGAGTATCACGGCTCGGTGTTCGCACACCCGACCCACATGTTGAGGGACATCCTGACAGCATATCAGGAAGGCGGCTCCGACTACCTCTACGCGCTGCTGACCGGCTATAAGGATATTCCGAGCTACGTCAGGGACGAGAAGGGGCATCTGAAGCCTGTCGGCGCGGAGGGCGCCGGTGGCAAGAAGGTCGAGACTTGCGCCTCCGTCGTCCCGGGAGAGGACGGCAGGCCGGACGAGTGCGTGCAACTCGCCGAAGGCATGAGCTACAATGCGGCCTTCCCGGGTCACCAGATCGCGATGCCAGCGATCCTGTCGGACGGCGCGGTCGAGTACATCAAGGGACCGGACGGCAAGCCGCAGGTTCCCGAGACGCTTGACCAGCATGCCCGCGACGTGTCGGCATTCCTCCGTTGGGCAGCCGATCCGCATCTGAACAGGCGGAAGGCGACCGGATGGCAGGCGCTTTTGTTCTTGCTGGTGACGACGGTGCTTCTCTTCCTGGGCAAGAAGCGCATCTGGTCTCGCATCGAGCACTGATGGTATAGCCAATCCACGACGGGCAGCGGGCGCGAGGCTTTGCCTCTCGCCCGCTGTTTTCGTTTGAGGCTCAAGAGGGGAGGCGGGACGTGACGCAAACGGTTCTCGGCATCATGGGCGGTAGCGGGCTTTACAACCTGCCCGGACTCTCCGACCCGCACTGGAAGGCCATCAGCTCGCCTTGGGGCGCGCCGTCCGACAGCATCCTGTTTGCTGAGATCGACGGCCTGCCAATCCGTTTCCTGCCACGCCACGGACGGGGGCACAGGGTGCCGCCATCGGCCATCAACTACCGCGCCAATATTGATGCCATGAAACGCGCCGGCGTCACGGATCTCGTGTCGATCTCGGCCTGCGGTTCGCTGAAGGAAGAATATCCGCCCGGGCACTTTGTTCTGGTGGATCAATTCATCGACCGAACCTTTGCCCGCGAGAAGTCCTTCTTCGGTCCCGGCCTTGTGGCGCATGTTTCGGTCGCCGATCCGGTGAGCCCGCTCCTCGTCGAAGCCCTCGCGGTCGCTGCGTCTGCAGAGGGCATCGCGCACAGCCTCGGCGGCACCTATCTCGTGATGGAGGGGCCGCAGTTCTCGACCCGCGCGGAATCAAACCTCTATCGCAGCTGGGGCTGCGATGTGATCGGCATGACCAACATGCCCGAGGCCAAACTCGCCCGTGAGGCGGAGATCTGCTACGCGACAGTCGCCATGGTCACCGACTATGACTGCTGGCACGAAGAGCACGCGGATGTGGATGTTGCATCCATCATCGCGGTCATGAAATCCAACACGGAGAAGGCACAGCGTCTCGTGACGCGCTTGGCGCAGAGCTTCCCACGCGCACATCCCGCCTGTCCGATAGGCTCTGACCGGGCGCTAGAAGTCGCGCTCATCACCGCGCCCGAGGCACGCGATCCTCAGCTGGTAGCGCAGCTCGATGCGGTGGCGGGCCGCGTTCTGGGCCAAGGCTGAGTAATGATGGGGGGCGTCGCGTGCGGGACGTCTAATAGAGGCCGAGCCGCGAGAGGATGGCGCGGCCGATCTCGGCGCGCTTGGGCAGGTCGTCGGGAGAGGTGATATCCATATTGAGGGCGAACGCATTCTGGCGTCCCTCACTCTCCACCCAGCCGATCCACCAGCCGATCTGCGGATCCGTGCCCTGGCACCATCCCGTCTTGGCGTAGAGATCCCGGCCGTCACGGCTGTCCACGCGCAACAGCGACCGCACCGTACGCTGGGCTTCGAGGCTTGCCGGCAACTCCGCGCGCGACAGCGCTGCCAGAAAACTCGTCTGCTCGATGGCGCTGATGGTCAAAGGCCCGTCGAGCCAGAACCGGTCGACCCGCGTGCCGACGGTAGCGTTGCCGTAGCCGAGCCGATCGAGCCATTCCTCGTAGCGCTTCAGTCCCACGCGTCGCGCGATTTCCTGGAAGACCGGCAAATTCGACAGCGGAAGTGCCTCGCGGATCGCCATGTCCTTCTCCCATCGCGTGTCGGGCTGGGGACGGCCGTTCCAGGGAATGCGTTCGTTTTCGTCGGCGATGACCCCGGTTTCAAGCGCGATGAGGGCATTGGCTATTTTGAACGTGGAGGCCGGGATCATGCGCTTCTGGGCGCGGGCCGGCGCAACGAGAAGCACGCGGTCAGTCGTGACATCCAGATGTACGAAGGTGCCTGTCACTCCGCGCTTTGTGAATTCATCCTCGAGATCGGAGGCGGGATCGGGCGAGACCGCTGCGTGAGCCGGGGCAATCAGCCCCCCGACCGCAAGGGCCGTTGCACCTTTCAGCAGCAACCGTCGGTTGGGATTGCCGAGCCGCGGCATGGGACGGCGCACTAGCTGTTGGGGAACGTGATGAGGATCTTCATCTTCAACAGTTCGGGGAACGCAGCCTCCAGGGCCTGCCCACCGAGCCACAAGAGCCCGCCCAGAATAATTAGCGCAGGGATCGCCGCGAAGGCAGCCTTGATGAAGAACAGCATCAGCCGGAGGAACGGAACATCGAATGATTTAACTGCGGCCGGGTAGGTCTCGGGCTCGGCGTAGGAGGCCGCATAAGGATCGGCCGTAGCGGGGCCGTAGCCCATTGGTTCTGGCTGCGGAGCGGCAAGCCCGGATGCTTGAGCCTCGCGCTCGCGGGCTTCCCTCAGACGGGCCTCCTTCTCGCGGCGCAGGGTGCGTGGGAGGTCATCCATCTCGCTGTCCGCGGTCAGCGGTATCGACATTGCTCGAAATCCTCGCATCTGGACCGGCAATCCTGCTCCTCGGGGAACCGGGGCAACGAATCAACCAGTGATCAACGACAGTTTACCTGTCCGGCTATCGGATAAACCTCGATATTGGTAGTTTGCGCCGTGAATTTGACGGGGAGGTGTCTGTTGAGCGACCTGAAAAGCCTGATACGTACAATTCCGGATTACCCCAAGCCCGGCATCATGTTCCGGGACGTCACGACGCTTCTTGGCGATGCGCAGGGCTTCAAGGCCACGATCGCCCAGATGGCGGAGCCCTACCGGACGGTCCCAGTCGATGCCGTTGCGGGCATCGAGGCGCGGGGCTTCATTCTGGGCGGCGCCATCGCGGACCGGTTGGGCTGCGGGTTCGTGCCGATCCGCAAGAAGGGCAAGCTGCCCTGGAAGACCATCGGCGAGGAGTACGCGCTGGAGTACGGCGTCGATACGATCGAGATTCATGAGGATGCGATCCGTCCCGGCGAGCGCATCCTCATCGTCGACGATCTCATCGCAACAGGTGGCACGGCGCTGGCAGCCGCGAAGCTCATCCAGCGCGCAAAGGGCGAAATTGTGGGCGCGGCCTTCATCGTGGACCTGCCCGAACTGGGTGGGGCGCATCTTCTCAAGGAAGCGGGGATCGCGAGCCACTACCTGATGGCGTTCGAAGGGCACTAGGGGCGATGGGCGGACCGGAGATCATGGTGGAGCAGATGAGCGCGGCATTGCGGACCATCGCTGCGTGGCGTGTCGCCCCGGAGGCGGAAGCCGTCTGCCCTCTTTGCGGGGCGAAGGGTCTTGCCATCAGTGACCACTCAGCACGCCCGCACGCGGAGTGGTACCGGCTCGTTTGCATGGAATGCGGGCTCGACCAGATGCTGGGGGTCCCGCTGGGGGCGGCGGTCCCGGGAGGCGATGGCTAGCTCATGAAAATCGGCGGGACACCCTATCGGACAATCTGGCTGTCGGAAGATGGGACGTCGGTCGTCATCATCGATCAGACGCGGCTGCCACATCGTTTCGAGACGGTGACGCTGCGGACAATGGAAGAGGCGGCCCAGGCCATTCTGACCATGCAGGTACGCGGAGCACCGCTGATCGGCGTGACGGCGGCCTTTGGCGTTGCGCTTGCCATGCAAGCGGACCCGTCCGATGCGTCGCTGGATCATGCAATAGCGTTTCTGGCGCGCCAGCGGCCGACGGCCGTCAATCTGCGCTGGGCGCTGGAGGAAATGCGCCACGTTCTGGCGCCGCTATCTGCCGCGGAGCGGTCAGACGCGGCCTACGCGCATGCGGCACGGATCGCCGACGAGGACGTGTCCACCTGCAAGCGCATAGGTGAAAACGGCCTCGCCCTCATTCGCGATATTGCGGCCAAGAAGATCCCAGGGCAGCCGGTCAACATTCTCACGCACTGCAACGCAGGCTGGCTGGCGTGCGTCGACTGGGGTACGGCGACATCACCCATCTACCACGCGCATGATGCGGGGGTCGCGCTTCACGTCTTCGTCGACGAGACGCGTCCGCGCAATCAGGGTGCGGCGCTCACCGCCTTCGAACTCGGCGCGCATGGTGTGCCGCACACGCTCGTTTGCGACAACGCCGGAGGGCATCTCATGCAGCACGGTGACGTCGACATCGTCATCGTCGGTACGGATCGCGTGACGGCCGCAGGCGACGTGGCCAATAAGATCGGCACGTACCTCAAAGCTCTGGCGGCGAAAGACACCGGCGTGCCGTTCTATGTGGCGCTTCCACACTCCACAATCGACTGGACGCTCGACGACGGGTTCAAGATTCCAATCGAGGAGCGATCGGCGGACGAGGTTCTGAAGCTGGCAGGCCGCACGGCGGGAGGCGACGTCGTGACCGTCGACATTGCGCCCGAAGGATGCCGCGCCGCCAATCCGGCGTTCGACGTGACGCCCGCGCGGCTTGTGACCGGCCTCATAACGGAGCGCGGCGTGTGCGCCGCCTCTCACGCGGGTCTCCTTGGGCTCTATCCGGAGCGCGGAGCGGTGTCATGAGCAAGAAGGGTGCAGCATCGGAGAAAAGCTTGCGCTCGGCCATCGTGGAGACGGCCCGCGCGATGAGTGCCTCGGGCCTGTCGCCGGGGCGCTCGGGCAATGTCTCGGCGCGTATTTCTGATGGCATGCTGATCACGCCTTCGGGCCTCGCGTACGAGAAAATGAAGCCGGACGATATCGTGCGTGTGGCCGCCGATGGGTCGGTGGCGAAAGGCGTGCGCAAGCCATCTACCGAATGGCATTTCCATCTTGCAGCCTATCGCGCGCGACCAGACATGGCTGCGCTTGTGCACACGCATTCGCTGCACGCAACCGTACTGGCCTGTGCGCATAAGCCGATTCCGGCGTTCCACTATATGGTCGCGGTCGCCGGCGGCACGGACATTCCGCTCGTACCCTACGCGACATTCGGGACCGAGGAACTGGCCGCGCACGTCGCGGAGGGGCTGGCAATGCGCAATGCCTGTCTCATGGCACATCACGGACAAGTGGCGCTTGGCACGTCGCTGAATGCGGCGCTTGAACTCGCGCACGAGGTGGAAGTTCTGGCCGAGCAGTATCTGAAGGTTCTGTCGTTAGGTCCGCCCCATATCCTGGGCGAGGAGGAGATGGCGGTCGTGCTTGAGAAGTTCAAGTCCTATGGACGCGCTGCGGCGGAAGACTGAGCAAGGCGACTACTATTCAAGCCGTTCCCATTCACTTTGTCCCGATGCGTGACGGACGCTTGCAATCCTTTAGGGATTTTGTGCGGTCTGGTTAAATGCGTATTATCCGTTTCGTGCGACGTTGGGTGCCAGTTGGACTTTTCCTTTTCGTCTCGGAGACAAGTATGCGTACCTCCTCTCTCCTGGGCCTTGTGGCCGCGATCCTGGCCCTGTCCGGTGCCATGACCAGGCCGGCAGAGGCCACCCACCGCCATCCTTCTGGCTGGGGAAACGAGCGCACGGTCGTGCACTACGGTTATTATCCGCGCTATCGTCACGTGTATGTGACGAACGGCTATACGGACCCCTACGCTTATCGCTACGAGCCGCGCGGGTACTATCCGTACTACAATTCGCACTACTGGAAACCGCCGCACCTCGTTCGCAAGAACCGCCGCTATAAGCGTCCGCCTTACTATCGCGCGTGGGGTTATCCGGACGCCGGTTATCGCCATCGCAGCTGGCATTATCGTCATCACGGCTACATCCGCCGCGGTCACTGGTAATCGAATAGCGCCGTTTAGAGACGCATCATGGCCGGGGTTCTCCCCGGCCATGATGTTTTTTGACGTTGCCTCAAATGCCAAAGGCAACGGGTTATCTCGTCGCGAAAAACCATGTCTTCGACACGAAAAGGCAGTGGTCGTAGCATGTTCATGCCGCATTCATGTGGACTTTGGTTTCATGCCTGTCCATGGGCGGACCAGTTGCGTCCGTTCGATGAGACGACAACCCGCTGATTGATCCAGCGGATGGAAACAGGGGAACGACAATGCTCAAGAAGATCATGAGCCCGCTTCTGGCAGTGGTGCTCGCCTTCGGCACCGTTATGGCGGCAACGTCTGCGCCGGCTGAGGCTGGCCGCGGTGGTCGCGTGGCTGCAGGAGTTGCAGCCGGCATCATCGGCCTCGGTCTGCTTGGCGCCTATGCCCATGCACGCGATCGACATTACCGTGCGTATGGAGAAGTGTGCCACCGGGGACCGCGCGAGTGCGGCTGGGTGGGCCGCCGCTGCTTCCATAACAGCTGGGGCGAGACCGTATGCCGGGGCGGCCGGTGGACCTGCTGGCGCGATAACTATTGCGATTGATCGGTCATGAAATCCGGCGAACGGGCGGGGTGGTTCTCACCTCGTCCGTTCCGCATTTTGCGGTATGCCCGCAAAAAGCCGAGCTTCTCTTGATAAAGACTGCGGCAGGAAGGCGACATCGGCTGTCGATAAGCTTCATACGCGGGCTGCCCGGTCTGGTTTAGGGGGCGCCCAGATGCTAGACCCGGAGACATGAGTGGTATGCGGAGTTTGTGCGTGATGATCTGTGCGTTCCCGAAGAAGCTCGCGGGCCTTGGTGCGATCGCAGTCGTGCTCGCCGTGCCGGCTCAGGCCCAGGAGCCGCCGGCCATATGGACCGGATTCTACGCTGGTGCCCATGCGGGATATGGCTGGGCCATCGACGAGCCGGCCCCCTTCGATGTGAGCGGCGGCGTGCTCGGCATGCATGCGGGCTACAATTATCAAATGGGCCTGACGGTGCTCGGCATCGAGGGCGACTACACCGGCTCCTGGATGGAAGATACGCAGTCCGCAGGTGGCGCGCGCGTCACGCTCGACGTGGACTATCTTGCCAGCATCCGCGGGCGCCTCGGGTATGCCCTGGGCAACGCGCTGCTCTACGGCACCATCGGCTACGCCTGGGCCGATGCAGGAACTTCGGGGCTCGGTGTCAGCCGCACGACGGATTTCGATGGCCTCGTTCTCGGCGCCGGTATGGACTACAAGTTCGCGCCCGATTGGAGCGCTCGCGTCGAGGGCTTGAACTATTGGCTTTCGCCAGACCGCAATGGCCAAGACATCGACGACCTCGACGCGACCGTCATCCGTGCTGGCATAACCTGGCATCTGCCATCATCTTATTGATCAGCGCGGCCTGCCACGGCAGGTTTCAAGCGCCACCGCGACGCCGGATGAGGGCCGTGTGCAGGGCCACGGCTGCCGCATTGGAGACATTGAGGCTCCTCAGGTTATCGGCCGTCGTGATCCGCACAAGGCGATGGCAGCTCTCCGCTGTGAGCTGGCGCAGTCCCTTGCCCTCAGCGCCAAGGATGATTGCCGTGGCGCGGTCGAAGGGCTCGTCTTCAATGCCACCGGTCGCCGTGCTGTCGAGGCCGAGGATGACGACGCCCGCCTCCCGCAACTCGGTTATGGCCCGGGCCAGATTTTGTACGAGCGCGATGGGGATGAGTTCGAGCGCTCCCGATGCGGATTTCGCCAGCGTACCGTTGAGGGGCGGGCTGTGGCGCCGGGTCGTTACGACGCCTGCGGCGCCGAAGGCGGCCGCCGAACGAAGGATGGCGCCCACGTTGTGAGGGTCGGTTACCTGATCGAGAAGAATGAGGGGGCCCTGGTGGGCGGCCGCCTCGGCCAGTTCCGCAAGATCGGGTTCGGGAAGCGGCTCCGTTTCAAGAAGTAGGCCCTGATGGACCGTTTCGGAGCCCAGAAGGCGGTCAAGATCGCGCGGGGTCACCGGCTCCGGTGAGAGGCCCCGCGCGGCGATGACCTCGGCAAGCCGGCGGGCGGCATTGTCCGTGGCCATGAGGCGGCGGATCACCCGGTCGGGGTTGTCAAGTGCGGCCTCCACCGGGTGGACGCCGAAGAGGCGCACGATGCCGTCTTCCTCGGTCCCTGGGGGATTATGGGCTGGCCGTGCTGGGCGTGGGCCAGGCTTGAAGCGGGATTTGGGCTTGAAACGGGGCGTCCCCTTGCGGCTGTCCTGCATGGCGTCAGACGGGTCTCCTGGGTGTCCCACGGCCCTGGAACGGGCTACGGCGGTGCCACCTAGCCCTACACGGAAAACCGGTACTTTTCCATTTGACATCGGCCGCCTCGGTCGGGATAAGGACCCGCTTGCCCTGTCGCTCGAAGCTGCGCAGGGCGCTTTCGTTTCGTGGCCGTTTGTGGCGGCTCCGGCGATGGCTAGGAAGGGTGCCCGAGTGGCTAAAGGGGACGGACTGTAAATCCGTTGGCTTCGCCTACGCTGGTTCGAATCCAGCCCCTTCCACCAGTCTTTTTCCAACGTGCCCGTCTGGTTACTGAGCGTCAGCGCGTGCCCATGGTCGCGGCGCCTGGCCGGCTTTTCTGCACAGTCGTCAGCACAGACCGGCACCACGCCTCCACGGCCTGAGGCTCGGGCACGAGAGTGACGGCAAGTCCGCCGTGGAATTCTTCCCACATCTGACCGTGGACGCCGTTGAGCGCGATGAGGAGAGGGATGTCCCGCGCCACTGCTGCTTCTATGACGCCACGAAACCCGCTGCCCGCCATCTCTTGCTTGCCGAAGCGGTTGATGATGACGAGGTCGACTTCGCTCTCGAGGCTGGCGGCCACGAGTCCCGCTGCGTCTTCCAGTGCGGAGGCTTCCAGGCGGCATCCGCCACCGGCGCGTTCCAGGGGTGTCGACACGTCGATGCGCTGCGCGGATGCGAGATCCTCGATTGTCATGTCCGAGCACGGACTATCCGGTGCGGCCGTATTGTGCTGAATGGCGCCCGCCAGCCTGTAACCCTCGCTGCGCAGGCGGTCGGCCAGCACACACAGCATCGCGTCGACAGCGTTGGCTTGGCCCATGCCATAGACGATGCCTGCCAGTTTCATGCCTGCACTCCAATGTTTTGCTGGACATGTTTATCAGTCTTGTGAGCGATCGGCCAAGCAGACGCTTGTGCATGGATCATTTCAAAACGCTTTTGTTCTGCTGTCTTTTCCGCTTATGGTCCCCAATCAGAATTGGGTGCGGAGGGCCGTCGGACAAGACGATCCTGTTCGAGTGGGGGTTCATTGAATGTCGCGTGCTGTACGATTTGGGATCGCTGTGTTTGCGGTCGTGTCGAGCCTCGCGTTGGGTGTTTGGATCAGTGCCGAAGAGGCCTTGGCGCAGAAGAGCTACAAGCTCTGCGCCTTGCGGGATGGGCCGAAGGGACCATGCACGTGCGAGCTCAAGGGTGGGATCCCCGGCGAGTACTTCACCGTCGGCCGCAGCCTCTGCAAGTCGACCGCAGCGAAGGCGCGACCTGCGAACACGGCCCCTTCGGAGGCCGCTACTGCCGCGCCCGCTGAGGCCCCTTCCGGCGCTACTGGCGAACAGGCCAGCGAAAAGACGCAGCAGACGGATGAGGCCCCGGCGATCGAGACTGGGGCGCTGCCATCGTCACGCAAGATCCTCGAGGTTCGGGCGCGCGGAAAACTGCTTTGCGGCGTCAACGATGATCTCCTCGGCTTCTCCAAGCGGACGGAGGCGGGAAGCTGGGTCGGCCTCGATGTCGATTTCTGCCGGGCGGTTGCTGCCGCGGTCTTTGGAGAAGCAGGCAAGGTCGAGTTCGTTCCTGTCGAAACGAACGACAGGTTCGAGGCTCTGAATTCAGGCAAGATTGATCTTCTCGCGCGCAACACAACGTGGACCATGAACCGGGACGTCGACATGGGGCTTGAGTTCGCCGGCATTCTCTACATCGACGGCCAGGGCTTCATGACCAGCGACGAGCGCGGTCTCGTCTCGGCCCAGCAGCTGGTCGGCGCTACGGTGTGCGTGGAGAGCGGCACGACGTCTGAAACCAACATGGCCTATTACTTCAAGTCCCATAAGATCGAAGTCGAAGCGAAGACGTTTCCCACGCGTGCCGATCTGTTGAAGGCCTATGTGTCTGGCGAGTGCGACGCGGTTACCGGCGACCGCACGTCCCTATTCGCGGACCGCGCGGAGTTCGAGGCACCCGACCAGCATGCCGTCCTGCCTGAAGTGATCTCCAAGGAGCCGCTGGGCCCGGTGGTGCTGCAGACAGATCGCGAATGGATCGAGATCGTCCGATGGACCCTCTCAGGCCTCATCAATGCCGAGGAGGTCGGGCTCGACAAGGCCACCGCGTCGGGTGGGGGCGAACTTGAGGATGACGCACTGCGCCTCGTCGAAGGGGCAGGCAAGAGCGGCGAAACCCTGGGGCTTTCCAAATCGTGGTTGCGTGACGTCGTGTCTGCCGTTGGCAACTACGGAGAGATGTTCGAGGCCGATCTGGGCAAGGGCAGCCCGCTCGGGATGGAGCGTGGCATCAATGCCTTGTGGAAGCGCGGCGGGGTGCTTTATGCGCCGCCGATGTGGTGAGGCGGGCTCATCCCATGATCCGTTTCTCGCCAAGCCCCGTCTCCCGTATGCCCGAGACAACCGCTCGCGGCCGCACAGCAGGTTCTGCAACCGTCCTGGTCATGATGCTGGCGGGGCTTATCCTGCTGGCGACCTCCGGTGATCAGGTCTGGTCGCGCCAGCGCGTGCCTCCGCCGGAGCCCAGCCGAAAAGCCTGGGTGAGCTTCGAGGCCGAAACTCAGATGGTGCGGGCTCTGGAGCTATATCGTCGGTTTGCTGCGCAGCCCCAGCCGCCACCGCTGCCTGGCAAGACGACGCTGCGTGCCGGAGACATGGGCCAACCGGTGGCCGACTTGCGCGCGCGCCTTGCTCTCACGGGCGATCTTTCGGAACGCGGGCGAGGGGACAGCTATTCCTTCGATCAGGACGTCGAGGACGCGGTAAAGCGTTTCCAGGCGCGCAACGGTGTCGAGCCCACGGGCATCGTGTACGGCATCACGCAGCGGCTTCTCAATGTGCCACTTCAGACGCGTGTGCGGCAGCTGGAACTGAACCTCCAGCGCATGCGCGACCTGCTCCCGAAGATCGCATCAGAGCCCAAGTACATCCTCATGAACGCAGCAAGCTTCGAGCTGCAAGGCATTCGCAACGGTGTTGTGGAAGTCACAAGCCGCACGATCGCGGGCAAGCGGGCGACGCCCACGCCCGTGGTCTCGGCCAAGGTGCAGGCTCTCAACACTCTGCCCTACTGGCATGTGCCCGGAACCATCGCCAAGGCGGCGCTGATCCCGACGATCCGCAAGGACCCCGGATATCTCTATAAGGAACGGATCCGCGTGTTCTCGAGCTTCGGCGGTGAAGAGGTGGACCCAGCAAGCATCAACTGGTGGGGCCCTGAGGCCAACCGCTATGTGTTTCGCCAGGATCCCGGTCCGCAGAATGCGCTAGGTGTCCTGCGTTTCGACATGCCCAACAAGCATATCGTCTACATGCACGACACGCCCATGAAGAAACTGTTCCAGTACCATGAGCGCGCGGTGAGTGCGGGGTGCGTGCGGTTGCAGAATTTCTGGAGTGTCGCAGACTGGGTGCTCGATGGGCAGGATGGACTTTCGGGTGCCGCCTTGCAGCAGCGCGTGGAAGCGGGCCAACAGTCGACGGTAAAGCTCAATCGGCCCGTACCGGTTCATTTCATCTACCTGACGGCATGGGTCGACAACGGCGTCGTGCAGTTCCGAAATGACCTCTACAATCGGGACGCCAGCGCCTTCGATAGCGGCGAGGACGTGGCCGCGCGGCCGTCGGGCCTTACCATCGCCCCCTAGTAGCTGCCTTGGCCACGGAAGAGCGACAGGTCCGGAGCCTTACGTCACGTCCGGCTCCCAGCCTTCGTGGCCGATGAGGGGCACAAAACGGACGTAGGTGAGATGCGTGCGCTCGAATGTCTCTTCCCCCGTCCGCGTGATGCGGATCAGTTCCTGGCCGGTCGGGTCGTCGCCGATTGGCACGACCATGCGGCCGCCGATCTTCAACTGGTGCTTGAGCGTTTCCGGGATCTTGGGTGCCCCGGCAGAAACCAGAATGGCATCGAAGGGCGCTTCCTCCGGCCAGCCATCGGTGCCGTCGCCGCATCGGACGGTGACGCGGGTAATGCCGGCGGTCGCCAGATTGGCCCGGGCCAATTCAGCCAGCTCCTCGATTCGCTCGATGGTGAAGACCTCGGCGGCGATTTCAGCCAACACGGCGGCGGCGTAGCCCGATCCGGCTCCGATCTCAAGAACCTTCTCTCCGCCGTCCAACCGCATCGCCTCGATCATGTAGGCGACGATATAGGGCTGAGAGATGGTTTGCCCTGCGCCAATCGAGAGCGGTCGATCCTCATAGGCCAGATGGCGGCGATAGTCGGGAACGAACTTTTCGCGCGGCACCGTGCCCATGGCTTTCAGCACCTGGGGATCGGTGATGTCGCGCGCAACGAGCTGCTCGGCGACGAGCCGGGCACGGAGTTCGTTGAGGGACGGAATGCGGGACATCGGGCGCACCTCGCGCGGAACGTGGCAACGGTCTTGAACCATAGCGCCGCAAGGAGGGTTCTGCCGCTTTGGCAGGGATCAAATTAGGGGCCGAAAAGAAGGTTGAGTGCGGATGATCCCAGGCCGCCGAATAGGCCATCAATAACTGTGGAGTAGGCGCGGCCTAGATCTTCTTCTGCGCTTCGTCGGCGCCGATCTTGTTGATGGCCGGCAACTCCGTGTCACGCGGATCCTTGAGCGTCAGCGCAACTCCGTCGCTGCGGTTCTTCTCGATGACGATCTCAGCCGGCTTTACGCAGACGGGCACGCGTTCCGGAGTGAAGGTCTGCGTGATAGACAGCAGGCCGTTGTTGTCCTTGATGGTGACATCGGCTTTGCCGCTGGCCAGCTTCTCCAGTTCCGCTTCGCTGCCGAGCTTGGCGAGATCCTCACGCTTCAGCGAATAACTAATGGCACCAGCACGGATCGTCTCGCGGACGAGGAAGTATTTGCTGCCCGACCGTGGCTTTACGTCTTGGCGAAAGCGCTCGAGAATATAGTCCGCAACGCGGTCGTCGATCAACTCTGCGCGCATGTCGGAAACCAGCACGTCGATTTTCAGGTTTTTCTTGAAATCGGCGTTCGCCGAGGCGGTGAGTCCCGGCAGCACGTTCTGGAGCACGGCGAAAGAGACGCCTGCCGTCGATTTCTGCTCGTCGGTGAAAGCGTAATCGGCAATCCTTATGTCGCGGCGATAGCCTTTCATGTCGAGGATTGCCGGCTCCTCGCCATAGGCCGTCACGCGATAGAACGTGCCGCTTTTGTCGAGGCGGTAGATCGAGCCCGCAGGGTCGAATCCGTTGGGAACGAGCGGGCAATCAAAACCGTTCGGTACGCCAGGCAGCATTTGGGGCGTCTTTTCGATCGAGCCCGCGATGATCTGCATGTTGGGGTCGGGAAGGGTCTCGGCGCAGCCCGCAACCAGCGACATCACGAGTGCGAGCGCAGCCATATTCCTGGAATTAAGACGCCCCGAATGAACACCCATTTGCAATGGCCCCCCGACCCGTTGCCAGTTCTCACTGTATGTACGAGTACAGCGCATCAATCGCAATGAATGGGGTGCGGTGTTGAGGCAACATTCCCCGGTTTTGCCCGGGAAATTGCCGTTCAGGGTGCCAACAGCGCCACCGAGACGGCAGGGGCGCAGGCGGTTACCCAAGGAGCGATCTCAGGTGGAGCGCCGACAACGACATCGAAGGCGATGCATTGGCGGCCGACACGAGCTGCAAGAGCAGCCACATCAGCGGTTCCGATTCCAGCGGCGATGATGGGCGCCTTTTCAGGCAGGGGGGAGCGTGAGAGAACCTGGAGCACACCGTTGTGGACGGAACGCAACTGCTCTTCGCGCACGTATGCGGCGACCATCTGCCACTCTTCGAGAGTGGCCTCGCTGGCATCGGACCCGAGCATGCGGGCGAGCCGCGCGACACTGCAGGCCAGCGACTTGTCCTTGCCATCGGCTGTGGCGTGAACGTCGATCTCGGTGAGATCTTCGCCTTGGATGCGGCGGACGTCGGCCATGGTGGCGAGGTACTCGCGCGCGAGCGTTACCCATTGGCCTTTGAATGGCGCCTGCGTCGTGACGCCCATGACGGCGGTGCGCGTATAACCGGTGTAGACCAGTTCACCTGTCGTCTGGCGAACGCGATCGGTGAGCCCAGCGGGCTCGGGCTTGCCATTCGCGATCACAATGACGTCGGCTGTTGTAGAGCCGAAATCGATCAGCAGAGCGTCTTGGTGATGCCGCGCGACGAGAGTTGCTGTCGCGAGAAAGTTCGTCGAGCCGACATCGGCTGGGTGGGCGCGGGCGTCGGCGAGCGAGCCGAAGCCGCGCACGCCCATCCACACGGAAGCGTCGGGGCCCAGGGCCTTTTCCATGCGGTCCAGAAGGACTTGAACACCCGTCGTCCGATCGGGAAACAGGTCGGACAATTCTCCCGTCATGGTAAAGGCCCGGGAGGTTCCGCGGGCGATGAGAGAGGAGGCCTCTCCAAGCGCAAAGTCGAGCTTGTCAAGACCTTGCCAGAGCGGGCAAAGAATCTGACAAACGTCAGCCGGGCGGCCGTTTTCGGTGAGCGCGACCTTAAGGTGGGCGCCCCCGACATCCAGGCCGACACGGGTGTTCATGTTGCAGGTCTCCCTTGAAATTTCCTGGGCTCTGTTACACGACTCTGCTGGGGAGGATAGGTATGCTGATCATTCCGGTTATTGATATCCGGGGCGGTGTAGCTGTGCGTGCCGTAGCTGGCGAAAGGGCCATGTACCGGCCGGTGAAGTCAATCATCGCAGACGACGCCGAGCCGGCTGCGGTGGCTCGCGCGTACCAGACCATTTTTCCGTTTCCGACGCTATATGTCGCCGACCTCGATGGCATTGAAGGGCGCGGTGCAAACCGTGAAATCCATCATCGTATCGCGGAGGCGTGGGGCGGCGGCGATGTCTGGCTCGACGATGGCGGCATTGACGCGGAGACCTCACATCAACGCGTGCGCCCGGTGATTGGCTCGGAGACCCTTCTCGCAGCGGGCAATTGCCAATCGCATCTGGGAGGCGAGCCGCTCAGCCGCAGCGGAATTCTTTCTCTCGATTTTCGTGGAATCACCTTTTTGGGACCGCCGGAACTCCTGGCCTACCCGTCCGCGTGGCCAGGTGCCGTGATCGTCATGACGCTCGACGTCGTGGGCCGAAACAGGGGACCAGACGTGAAGCGGGTGGCGTCCATCGTGGAACTGGCCGGACCTCAGCGCAGAGTGTTTGCGGCGGGTGGCGTTCGTCACATCGACGACATTATCGCCCTGCGGGAAGCGGGCGCCGCTGGCGTGCTCGTCGCATCCGCTCTGCATTCGGGCAACATAAAAGCCGGCGATCTTTCTAGGATCGCCGGCTGAGTTTTTAGTCCACACATTGCGAGTGGTTTGGGTAATCACTCGTTGTGTTAGCCGTTCCAGCGGCCAGAGAGAATTCTACCCAATCGCTGCAGCAGACCCGCTTTCATAGGAGGGGTGTCGTTATTGTTTTCCTGCTGTGGACGGTTTCCGCTTCAAGCCTTGGCGCCGAACGGATGGGCAGCCGAGTTGCGCTGAGCGGTCGCCTCGGCAGCGGTCGGCTTGCCGGCAACGGCGCGGGCGATCGCTTCCTTGGTAGCGCGGTAGTTGAAGTCCTGGATCTTGGCGTCGTCAGCAGCTTCCCAGTGGATGAACACGCCGACGCAGACGTACACGTCGTCAGCCTCGTTTGCCGGGATGATGCCCTCGGCAACGGCGTCCTGAACAGCCTTGGCAACGCCATACTGAGCCGGGCCGAACATCTGGACAGCCTGGCGGGCGTCCTTGATGGTCACCTTGTTGAACATCACCGTGTTCGGCTTGCAGGGGAGGTTGGGCGCGATCACGGCGAGGAGCGACGTAAAGCCATCCTTGTTGTTCGTGAGCGAGTTGCAGAAGGCCGTTTCGACGGCGCTGCCGCGCGGACCGATGAGCAGGTCGATGTGAGCGACTTCGTTGCCGTCGCCGACGAGCGACTCGCCGACCATTACGCGATTAATCTTGGCCATAAGTGGGGTTCCTCCCAGTTTCGAACATACAAATGTGAGCCGGCACGCCCCGGAGACCCGGTATGGGCCGGCTACGCTCGTCCCAAGCTATTGATGAAGTCAGGGAACGGTGAAAAAGCGACACCGAACCGGATCACCAGATAGCGGCGCGCCTAGAGCACCGGGCCCTATTAGCCACAGAGCCTAGGGTTCGACAAGAGGCGATCCGCCTTTAGTCCAACTTCGCCGGAATAATCTCTCGCGGCCAAGAGGTTGCTACAACGTCTGAACGGCTGGGAGCGGTGGCTCACCTTATCAGGCCCGCATCCGGCGGCGACATGTTCAAAGGAGCGGCGGGGTCTCGGCCTGGGCCTCGAGGCTGGCAAGGAAGGCGGCGGCGCAAGCCAGATCGGCCAGCGACCCTGGATTGGCGCCGCGCTCTTTCAGCTCCGCATCGAAGCCCAGAAGTCTCTGCCTGTTCTCCGGCAGACCGATCGACCCGGGCGCCTTCAGGTCCAGTTGGGTGAGAACGTCGGCAGCACGCTGCATCACCCAGTGGGCAAGCTCGGGCCCGTGCTTGCGGGCGATGTGGGTATCAGGGCGCGATGCCAGTTCTCGAATGAAGAGGACGGCAAGCGCCTGATCGGGCGCGGCGCCGCGCCGGAGGGTCTCCTCATAGGTCTCGGCGAGTGCGAAAAGGCCAGCAAAACCAGAGGCATATTCTAGTGCGATCATGTCGCGTGCGGCGGCTGCCTGCATCGCATCGCGCAGCGTCCAGTTCGCGGGCGGTCCTTGACGCACGTCCGCATCGGGCCTCTCGCCGAGGCCCGCAGGGTTGGCGCGGATAATGGCTTTGTAGACTTCGCGCGCATCGTCATGGTCGAGTGCCGCCAGTATGCCAGCCACGCGCTCCCGCATTGTTTCGCCCGTCCCCTGGTGGCCCGCAGCGGCGGCCAGCGGGGCTGAGAGCAGAACGATGCCGAGGTTCGTATTAGTGGCAACGGCGTCGAACGTTGCCTCGACCGCGCGGCGGATGCGCGTGCCAACGGGAAGAGCCGGATCGGCGATGTAGGTCGCGGAGACATCGGCGCTGCGGTCGAAATCCGCAACCGTCATGCCGTGGCCCTCGGCGAACACGTGCACATTGCCGGGCTTCAGGGTGCGCACCTCCAGCCGGCAGGCCGCAATGTAGGCCTCGGTGATCGCCTTGCTCGATAGCGGAAGGGTCATGTGCGGGCGGGCTCGCAAACCGCGGCTAGGAAATCCTCCGCCAGGGTCCAGGCGATGTTCACGTCGGTGACGCTCTGCAAGCCCTTCCAGGCGGGATTGGAATTGATCTCAAGTACCATCAGTTGGCCCATCTCGTCGCGGATGAGGTCGACGCCCGCATAGTCCGCGCCGATGGCAGACGCCGCGTTGAGTGCGAGCTGAATCATCTCCTCGTCGGCTTCCACGAGCGATGGCTCCGCGCCCTGATGCACATTGGTAATCCAAGTGCGGCCGACGCGGGCCATGGCGGCGAGGACCCGGCCGCGCGAGATGAAGAGCCGCCAGTCTTCGAAGCGCGTGTCGGCCGGGCCTCGCAGATAGCGCTGGACGTAATAGACATCACCGACTTCCCCGGCCTCGGGCAGGGCATCGAGGCTGTCGACGCGCCGCACGCCGTTGCCCTGGCTGCCGAACAGAGGCTTCACGACTACGGGCCGCCCCTGGTCCTTCGCGAATTGGCGCGCGGCCTCAACTCCCTCTGCCGCACGGGTGCACGGAACCGGCAACCCTGCCTTCTGAAAAAAGAACGTTGCCGTCGATTTGTCGACGCAGCGCTCGATGACGCGCGCGTCGTTCCACACGCGCACGCCGCTTTCGCGCAGCGCATGGAGAATGCCGAGCCGCAGTGTGATCTGTTCGAGGCTGCCGGTCGAGACGGAGCGCACAAAGGCGCCATCAGGCAGTTGGCCTTCAAACCCCGGGATATCGATGCCCGACGGCAGGCGCGTATCGAACGCGCAGAACTTGAGACACGTGGTGACCACTTCGGCACCTCTGGCCTGCAGGGCCTCTCGCAGTCGCCGCGCGTGCCAGTCCCCGCCGCCATCCTCCACGAATAGAACGATGCGCGGGCTCGGCTTGCCGGGCGCGTGGGCCGTGATGGAAAAGGTCGGATCGGTCATACGGGGGCTCCGTCTCCCCGTCGCCAGAACGGCGAAGGGGAGAGGTGAAGAAAGCTCAACGGAAGCTGGCGTCGACGATCTGGGGAGCGAGCTTGCCGGCTTGGAAAGATGTCCCGGTGTCGAGGTTGGAGACTGTCACCAGGGCAGGGCTGAAGAGCATTGCGTCGATCTTGTAGAAGTCGCCGCCGACCTCGGCGAACGTCTCGGCGAAGGGCTTGCCGTAAGACGTCGAGGTATTGGAGGGCAGCGCATCGGCCAGCTTTTTGGCTTCCTCGTCCGAGCCCTTCACGAAGAGCTGGATACGTCCACCGTAGATGATGGCATCGTTGGTTCGGCCCATGGCCTTGATGAAATCGGGGATCGGTGGGGCAATCGGAGCAACACCGTAACCATCGACGATGTTTTCCAGCGGGAAATGCAAGGCATGCGCCTTGTGAAGTGAAACCTCCAGGACCCGTGCGGCGATCTGGATCGTCCCGGCGAGGCTGCCGGTGGGTGCGTAAAGGATCGTCAGATCCTTCGTGGCAATGCCGCATGCGGAGGCGACGTTGGCGGCAACGGATGATGGCGGTGCCTTGTCGCCTTCGATGACGAGGGCGCCCGTGCCGTGGTGATCGACATAGCCGAGCTCCTTATAGAGCTCCTCCACCCGCGAAAGGGCGCGTGCGGGACCCGAGCCGAGCGCGAAGAATCCACTGGAGTCCTCGGTGATGGTCCAGCCCGCATATTGGCTGCCGAGGCATGCGATGACCGGATTCGACGAGTGCACTACAACGCCGAGGGGCCAGCCGTCCAGGCCGGAGGCCGACGTGATCTGGACGGTGCCGAGACCTCCCATGCAGACCTCGCCCAGAAGGCGGCCCGCTTCCAGTCCGCCGGGAACGTTGGAGCCGAGGTCGATGAGGCGCTCGCCATTTTCGCCCGTCGAGACCGCGCAGCGCAGTGCCGCGGCATTGGTGGCGATCGTCTCGACGATCGCGGCGGCGCGGGCGTTGACGCTTGGCGCCTGATTGAACGTGTGCATCATCGGTGCGTTTCCTTCTCGTTGGGACCTTCATACAGCAGATGCGAGAGAGCGCCCAAGCGCTCCTGGCAGAGTCTTTCGGCCTCGGGCTCGGTTAACGCCGCAGCTTTGACGGTGGCGAGCGGCTGCCCGCGGGCCACAACCGTGCCGGGCGGGGGCCGGTCTGCGGTCCACTCAGGCCAGGCCACGGGCGGCACAACGATCGGTCCGCGGTCGGCATAGAGATAGGCTGCGGCTGCGGCGCGGGGCGGCGACCAGCGGCCCTTGAGGATCTCGGCCGGGTTGTCGCCCTGGACGGCTGCCAAGTGAGCCGCGAACAGGCTGCCCGTGGCGTCATCAAGGATGTCGAGCGTGGCGCCCGGACGTGGATTGACCTCCAGAAGCAGCGGATCGCCTTCGTGAACGACGAAGTCGAGGGATAGAAGACCAACCAGCCCGAATTCGGCGATAACGGCGAGCCCGGTATCGAGAAGACGCGCTTCCAGTTCCGCATCGATGCGCACGCCGCTCACGGCCCCGCCATATCGATACGGTCGGCGCTTGCGCGGCGAGGACCACTGGCGGCTCACTGCGAAGGCCGTGCCGCGGGAGCTGGCAATGGCCAGAACGGAGATGGCCGCCCCGTTCTCCTCGCGCTGGAAGTAGCGGCGCGGGTCCGGCTCGACGATCGCGGGGCAGCGATGGATGTGCAGACCGCCGCTGCCGCCGATGCGCTTCATCAACCAGCCGTCGGGTGCCTCGGGCGGCGTGATGCGGGTTTCGGGATGGCGAATGCCCAAGCGGGCAAGCATTCCGAAAAAGTCCGTCGGATCCTTGGCGCGCCGGATGGTCTCCGCGCTGTTGCCAAGGAGTGGATAGTGCTCCGCGAGGGCCGCCACGAGGCGCGGGTTGCACTCGAAGCCGGCACCCAGCACCAGCCCGACAGGGTGGGAAGGCGCTGCGGCCGCAAGGCTGTCGAGCGCCGCGAGGAGGGGGCGCTTCGTGAACCCGACCTGAACCCGCGCGGGCAGGCAGCGGATGTCATGTGCCGCGGCCCGCGTGTCTTCGTCGCCAAAGCAATCGACGACGAGGGGACGCAAGCCTGCTCGCCGTGCCGACTGCGCAAGCGCACGTCCGGAGAAGGCGGCAATCAGCACGCATTCTCCATCGGGTGCATGGCTCTGGCTATCGGCGGACATGGCAGCTAAACGCGCGCTCGAATGTGGGAGGGCTTTCATGCGAGCGCCCCCGGAGCCCTGTTCAGGCCGCGGGGGCGCGTCGCGAACGAAGCCTTACGAACCCCGTATTAGACGAGGCCGGTCAGCTGTTTGGCCATCGCGTAGGCGTGGCGGAAGTCGAGAGCCAGCGGCTTGTCGGATTCCAGCATCTGCTTGAACAGGCCTGACTCGGTCTTGTATTTGATGTCGCCGATTGCGAGGGGGCCCACACCCAGCACGGAACTGCCGGCAAGCGGAGCGCCGTTCATGAAGAGCTCCATGCCTTCCACGCCCGGAGGCGGCACGGCGTTGACGTCGGCAATGACAACGAGGTTCTTCGCGATCTCCATATGCTCCTTGGAGACGACCTGCACGCCGGCAGCCGCGGCGGCGAAGATCACCTCGGCATTGGCGATCACGTCCCGCTTCTGCTCGATCGTCTCACCGTTCACGGGCTCCAGGTCGACGCCGAAGCGCTCCTTCGACACGGCAGCGCTCTTGATGACGCGGTCGACGCCCCGGTGAGCGACGAGCTGCACGTCGGCTCCTTCGAGCGCGGCAATTATGGAGGAGGCGAACCCGACGACGCCGGTCGCGCCGAATACGGCCACCTTCACGCCCTTCCAGGAGCGGCCGAACTTGAATTTCAGAACGCGTTCGACGCAAGCGACCATGGCGGCTGCCGTCGTGAAGGAGCCGGCGGGGTCAGCGAAAACGGAGCATTCGAACGGGGGAACCATCGCCTTCTTGGCCGCGTCGATCATGTCGAGGGCCATGATGGCGTCCTTGCCGCCCATGAAGAAGCCGGTGCGCACGCCGTAGTTCGGGGGACGGGAGAAAATTGCGTCCTGAATGAGTGGCGTAACGTCCGAGACCTCGACTTGCGTATAGGGAACGATCACCTTGTACCCCGCATCCGCAGCCATGTTCACATCGAAGGGGCTCACGTGCTTGCGTGGATCCAGCATGTGCAGAATGGGGGTCGCTTCGCTCATTTTTTGTCTCCAAGGTGGTCTTTGGGGTTCGTTTCTGGACGTGGCGGGTTTCAGGCGGGGCCGAGAATGGCTCCGGTGTTGCGACCCTGCACAATTTTCAGTTCGAGGCCTTCCGCTTTAGCCTCTTCGACTAAAGAAGAATAGAGGCGGTCCGCCGCAGCCACGTTCGAAACAAAGACAAATCCGGTGGGACCCCACGAACTCTGCCCCACGCCGGTGGCCCCCGCATCCCTGAGCCGTGCGACGATGCGGCCGACGGCGGGGTTGGACCAGGGCGCGCCTCCCTGAGCGGCGGCGAAATGTGCCCCGACGATGCTCTGGATCTCGCTCAGCGCCTCGCCGAATGCCTCCAGATCGTGTTCGACAACGCCGGGAAGGAGACGCATGAGCGTCAGGCGGCAGAGATGACCGGCGAGGCTTTCGGGGAACTCCGGAAGGGCCTGGAACGCGGCGGTTTCCTTCTCGCCGTGCACGCCGGCCTCGCGGGGATCGAGCACCAGAATGGCCCGCCACTCTTCTGGAAAATCGAGCCGGACGACGGTGGGAGGGGGGTGGCTGGACGTTCCGCGGCCCCCGTCGACGATAAAGCCGCCATGCTCGAAGGCGGTGATCCCGATGGCCGAGCGGGCGCCCCGTTCTACGACTTCGCCGAGTAAGTGAGCCGAGGCGCTGTGACCAGCGAGTTTCAGGATCGCAGCGCCGATTGCGAGCGCCAGCTGAGTGCCGGAACCCAGGCCCGCATGGGCCGGAATGGCTTCTTCCACCGCAACGGCGAAGGCGCGATCGGGAGCGTAAAGACCGGAGAAGCGGCGTGCGGCTTTTTCTGCGCGGGCCGCTTCGGTGCCCGTGGCCGTAAACGTCTCCGCCTCCCGCACGACGAGCCGGGTGGCGGGCGTATCGACCGCCAGCCCGATCGAGCCGTACTTGCGTCCCAGCGACCCGTTGAGGTCAACAAACCCCAGGTGCAGGCGGGCAGGTGCGCTGACGTGGATGGCCCGCATCGGTCCCTATGCTGTTGTCGTTGATGTTGAAGCCAAATCCTCGGCCTACAGCGTGTTCGGCGATTGAAGCAGCCCCCCAGTCGATCTACGTTGCACCCGGAAAAGTCAATCCCTCGAGGTCAGTGGAGTTCATGAAATGACGGCAACGCGCGAAAAGGCCATGCCCGAAGCCGAGGTGGAGGCCTGGCTAAAGTCGAACCTGCCGACGTGGCGCCTGGAGGACGGCTGGATTCGTCGGACCTACAAGACGAACAGCTGGAAAGGCACTCTGATGGTGGTCAACACGGTCGGCCACTTGTCCGAGGCCGCCTGGCACCACCCCGATATCACTTTGTCCTATGCCTGGGTGGAGGTTCGTCTGATGACCCATTCCGCAAAGGGCATCACCGACAAGGATCTGGCGCTAGCCAAGAAGATCGAGGAGGTCGTCCAGTGGCAACCAGCCAACGAGACCGACAATACGCTCGAAGGCACGCCCTCCGATCCGCGTTTCGCTTACATCAAGTATGATTGAGGCGGTGCCTCCGCCCGATTACGACGCACTGATCGGGATTGGTTCGAACGTCGGTGAGAAGGCTCGCAATATCGAGCGTGCGCTGGATTTGCTGTCTGCGGATGGTGCCGTGCGCCTCGTCCGCCGATCGGGGCTCTACCGTTCTGCCCCTTGGGGCATTCTCGATCAGGACTGGTTCGTGAATGCGGCTGCCGCCGTCGCGACCGATCTTGATGCGCATGCGCTTCTGCGCCGCTGCCTCGCCGTCGAAGACAAGATGGGACGCGTGCGAAGCCAGAAATGGGGGCCGCGTCTGGTGGACGTCGACATCTTGACCTATCGGGGAACGACGATCGACACACCCGATCTCAAGGTTCCACATCCCTTCATCGAGCAGCGCAGTTTCGTGCTGGTACCGCTGGAGGAGATCGCACCGGGCGAGATCGTCCGAGGTAGGAACATTCGAACCCTCGTCAGGGAGAGCGACGTCAGCGATTGCGTGCGACTCGAGCCGGATACCTAAAGCGGCAAAAAAGAACCGCCGCCGGATATGCCCGGCGGCGGTGCTCAAACCTTGAAGGTTCAGACGCTTACTGCGCGCACTCGGTCTTGAGGTAGGCGAGCAGGTTGGCGCGATCAGTCTCATCCTTCACGCCGGCCGGAAAGATCATCTTGTTACCCGGAATGACCTTGTCGTCAGCCTGGAACCAGGCGAGGAGCTTTTCGTCATCCCAGGTGATGCCCGACTTCTTCACGGCGTCCGAGTAGCCCTTGTAGTCCTCGACCGAGCCCGCGGCACGACCGACGACGCACGTCAGTTTCGGACCGAGCGCGTTTTTGGCTTCCGGGCCGACCTGGTGGCAAGCGGAGCACTTCTTGAATACGGCCTTGCCGGCTTCGGCATCCTGGGCCGAGGCGGCGAACGGAGCGGCCAGCACGAGACCGGCAGCAATTACCCACTTCATCATCAGCAACTTCCTCCCGAAGGTGACACAGGTCCTTCTTGCCTGTGGAGCCACTTTTGCGACTTTAGCGTCTACGGTGCCAAAGTCCACCTGAACCCCGGGTGAACAGGCCCCGGAACCCGGTCAAACATCTCTTCCCCGGGGGGAGGATGTTTGAACCGGCGGGACTATTACACCTTGAAGAGGCTGTCGGCCAGAGGGGAAAACCTATTGGCCGCCCACAGTTACCTTGGCCCCGCCCACGCGGCGGTAAATGAAATCCGGGGGCGTGGTATGGCTCTCGACCTCTGCAACCTTGGCCCATTCCTCATGCATCGGCGAAAGGGAGCAGGCCGGATCCGTGTTGGCGGCATCGCCGGTAAGCGCGAAGGCCTGGCAACGGCAACCGCCGAAGTCAACTTCCTTGCGGGGGCAGGAGCGGCAGGGCTCTTTCATCCAGTCGGTGCCGCGGTACTTGTTGAAGGCGTCTCCGTTCAACCAGATGTCGGCCAGCTTGCGGGTCTTCACGTTGTCGAATTCCAGATGCGTGATTGACTCGGCCGCATGGCAAGGCAACACGCGCCCCGATGGCGTGACGTTCAGAATGCCGCGCGCCCAGCCACCCATGCAGGGCTTGGGATACTTCGCGTAGTAGTCCGGCACGACCATGTCGATGACGATGATGCCCTTGTACTTTTCACGCGCCTCCTCGACCTGCTTTGCAGCAGTCATGAACGATTCACGGGTGGGCATCAGCGACGCGCGATTGACGAGCGCCCAGGCGTAATACTGGACGTGGGCGATCTCGATCCGGCCCGCGCCACATTCGACGGCGAACTCGATCATGCGGGGTACATTGTGGATGTTCTGGCGGTGAATGGGCGCGTTGATGGTGAGCGCCATGCCTGTCTCTTTGACCCACTTGGCCACTTCGATCTTCTTCGCCAGCCCGCCTTTGTAGTTGGCGATGCGGTCGGCGTTTTCCGGATCGACATCCTGGATGGAGAGCTGCACGTGATCGAGACCGAGCTCGGCGAACTTCAACATGCGATCGCGGTTGAGGGTCACGCCGGCCGTTATGAGGTTCGTGTAAAGGCCGGATTCGGCCGCAACCTGAAGGATTTCTTCCAGGTCCTTGCGGGCCGTGGGCTCGCCACCCGACAGGTGCACCTGCAGGATGCCGAGTTCGGCGGCCTGACGCATGACGTCCTGCCACTCGGCCGTGGTGAGCTCGGTGTTGGCGCGCTCCAGCTCCGTCGGGTTGGAGCAGTAGGGACATTGGAGAGGGCAGCGATGCGTCAGCTCGCACAGCATGCCCACCGGTGCGCGGGCGCAGGACGGGTTGACCGCTTCACCGGCGTTTGTCTCGACGGGGGTTACCTCGTTCATGGGTTGGCGCTCCGCTAGGTTCCAGACCCGCCGCCGGCGATAAGAACGCCCTTGTCGGCAAGGTCCTGCAGCATATCGATGATATCCTTGAGGATGAGGTCGGCCGGAGCCTGGTACTCGTCCGCGAGGATGGCGGCAATGTCCGAGACCGATCGATCGCCGTCGCATTTCTGCAAAACGGCAACGGCGATCTCGTCCGGATTGAAAACCCGCTCCGGCGCCAGAAGGATCCAGCGGCCGCGCCCTGCGTCGTGGCGCATCTTCACGAAGCGCGGCAGGCTCGGACGGCTTTCGCCTGTGATGATGGCCCGGGTGCGGGTTGTGATGGTTTCGCTCATTTTACATGTCCTCCGGACGCCAGGCTCCCGGCGGAACGTTGCCGTTGACGTAGGCATGGTAGAGCGCGTCGAGCTGTACCCAGAGCACGTTGCACTTGAAGCGCACGGCATCGACGCAGGCTTCCTGCTCGGCGCGTGTGGCGGCGTGTTCCTTTATGTAGTTCAACGCGAAATCGGCATCCGCAGGTGCCTGAACGAGGCGCTTCTTGAAATATCCCATCACCTTGTCGTCGATGAAGTCGTAATTCTCCAGCATGCCGGAAATGCGCTCCTTATGGATTTTGGGCGCGAAGAGCTCGGTCAGCGAGGAGGCGACAGCGACCGTGAGTGGCTGTTCACGCACGAAAGTAACGTAGGCTTCCACCGCGAAGCGCGTCGCGGGCAGGGCGCCCCGCATCGACTGCACGTAGTCGCGGTCGAGGCCGAGTGCATCGGTGAGAACCAGCCAGCGCTCAATGCCGCCATCGTCGTCGCCGTAACCGTCGTGCTCGAGAATGCGATGGATCCACTCGCGGCGCAGGTCACGGTCGAGGACCCGGCTGATGAGGGCGGCATCCTTGCGCGGCACGGCCGACTGGTAGCAATAGCGGTTGAGCGCCCAAGCGGCGACTTGGGATTTCTTCAACTCGCCGCCGTGCAATAGCTTATGGAAGGTGTGCTTGTCGTGGTAACGCTCCGCGCCCACGGCCCGAATCGCGGCCTCGAACTCGTCCGGGGTCCAGAGTTTGTCGTCGCCGGTCTTGGGGCCGGTCTTGCCGAGCCTGTCGCTCATATTCTGATCTCCATTCCGTCGTAGCCGACTTCCCAGCCAGCACTTTCGACCACCTTGCGCTCGGGAGAGTTGTCGTCAAGCACGGGGTTCGAATTGTTGATGTGGACGTAGACCTTGCGTTTCACGTCCAACTCCTTGAACGCAGCAATCGAGCCGTTGGACCCCGAGATCGAGATGTGCCCCATGCGGGCGCCGGTTTTGTTGAGCAAACCTTGACGGATCATCTCGTCGTCGGTGTAGAGCGTGCCGTCGAAGAAGAGAAGCGGTGCGCCCTTCAGACGGCCGGCCAGCGGAGGATCCACCTCGGCGCAGCCGGGCACGTAGTAGAAGAATTTGCCCGTGGCCGTCTCGGTGATCTTGAGACCGATGGTGTCGCCCTCGCGGCTGCCGAAGGACTTCTTGTCGGAGGAATCTTCCAGGAACAGCGCAATCTTTCCGGGAACGGCGAAGGCTTCAACCGTAAGGCCGAGATCGTCGCCGTGATCCTCAATCTTGAGCGGCTCATCCAGAGGCAGCTGCAAGCGGGGCACGATCTTTGGATTGCAGACGTTGAAGACCGAGTTGGAGTTGATCGTGGAAAGAACCCGGTCGGACGCATAGATGGTGAACGGCGTGCCTTCGCGCAGGTTGATCAGCCCGATGATGTGATCGACGTCGGCGTTGGTCAAAATCACGGCCTTGATGGGCGAGTTGCGCAGGGGGCCCTTTGGATCTGGCCACAACTCAGGTGTGGCGGCCAACTGCGCCCTCAGATCGGGCGAGCAGTTGAGCAGCACCCACCGATTTCCGTCCGCAGAAACGGCCAGCGATGACTGATTGCGCGAAGCAAAGCCCGACTTGCCAGCGCGGGCGCTGGCACTCATGGGACCATTGCAGTTCCATTGCGGGAATCCGCCGCCGGCGGACGCCCCGATGACCTTGATGTGCATGATATCTGTCGGCTTTTCTGACGGCGATACGCCATAAACAGTTGGGCAAGTGGCGCCGAAAATGACGACGGCGGCCTGTTTCAGGGCCGCCGTGCCAGAACGGGCTCGTTTCCGTCCACGGACGCGAGCCGCAATTTCGAAATCAGATAACGTCGATCTCGGCCGGCAGGTATGAAGTCACCTCGAGGCCGACTTCCTGCTCACGCACAGCGGGCTTGGTCCAGGTCTTCATGATGGTCTCCTCCAAGAGAACTTTGTTTGGTCTTGCTTGCGAGCGACCCAGTGAGGGTCTTTCTGGAAGCAACCCGCTCTCCCGTGCGGGTCACACCGGAAATTGGCTTCGCGCCTATCTCGATAGGTTCTAAAGAGCACGAATGACGCAGCTTCTTCAAGTCACTTGGGGTCACGAAAACGTGTGGCGCAGCCGATCTTTAGGTGCCGATAAGCGCAGCTTTTCGCTCCCGAGCGGCGGGCCGAGGAGCGGGGGCGAATGGCAGGCGAGAGCCAGTTTGCAAAATTTGGCCAACAGAAGAAACCTATACCACACAATAGCCGGAACCAGGAATGAATTACTGTTTTTTGTGCCAATTTCTTTTCGCTTGAAGCATGATTTTGCTGTGCTATCTTTTCAGAGACATCTGATAGGTTGCGGCGCGGCCAGCGGTTCGCGGCCGCGGACATTTTTCCAGGCAAGTCGCGAGACAACGCGCGAGGCAAGTCGGCTGTGAAGCCCGGGACGTCGAATGGCTCGTCCAGTCGATGACGGGCATCGTAGTCCGAACTGCAGAGAGGTTCGAATGACGGCTTCACAAGCGGCCGGGGGCGGGTCCACCGGTTGCGTCACACTGATCGGGTGCGGTCCGGGCGATCCCGACCTCATGACCCTGCGTGCCGTGGCGCGGCTCCAGACCGCCGACGTGCTCGTGGTCGACAGGTTGGTCGGCGAAGGCGTGCTGCGGCTGGCGCGGCCGGGTGCCCATGTCATTTATGTTGGCAAGGAAGCGGGTGGGCCTTCGACAGCGCAGGAAGAGATCAACCGCATACTGGTTCGTGAGGCGCTCAAGGGGCAGCACGTGGCCCGCCTGAAGGGCGGAGATGGCTTCGTCTTCGGCCGGGCTGCCGAGGAAATTGCTGCAGTCCGCGCCGCAGGCCTGACGGTGGAGATCGTTCCTGGCATCACGGCGGCCCATGCCTGCGCAGCGAGCATTGCCCTGCCTCTGACATTGCGAGAGAGCGTGCGGCAGTTTTCCCTGGTAACGGGCGCTACGGCCGACGGTGAGCCGGACCTGGACTGGGTGTCGCTGGCAGCCCCGCGGCAAGCCTTCGCGATCTACATGGGTGTGCGCAGCGCGCGTCTCGTGCGCCAAAACCTTCTTGCAGCCGGCGCCGCCGCTGCGCTGCCTGTCGTGGTCGTGGAGAATGGCACGCGCGCCGACGAACTCGCAATCGCCACAACCCTCGGTGATCTCGTCGATGCGATTGCCGCCTTCGGCATAAAGGGGCCGGCCATCATATTCGCCGGCCTCCACTGGCAGGATGCCAATCTCACCATGCCGGACAAGGTGCAAGTCTATGGCGCACCGGCTGGGCGCGCGGATGAGCCCGGCCGCGCCGTGCCTATTTCGGACGTTCTTTAAGGAGAGACTTCGTGGCCAGCCTTCCGCCCCTTCCCAAGAACGCGCCGTTCAATGCCGAGGATCTGGCGTTCCTCAATCAGCTCGTTCAGCGCTCCACGCCGCTCCAGCGCAGCTGGCTATCTGGTTTTCTCGCCGGGCTCGATGCCGCACAGGGTGGCACCGTGGCGGGTGGCGCCGCGCAGCCCATCGCAGCTCAGCGCCCGCGTGTGCCATTGACAATTCTCTATGGCAGCGAGAGCGGCAATGCCGAAGCGCTCGCTTTCAAGGCAAAAAAGTTGGCCGCCAAGGCCAACTGCGATGCGAAGGTCGTCGATATGGGCGATATCGACGTCGGCGCTTTGTCGAAGGCAAAGAACCTCGTCGTCTACGTCTCGACCTGGGGCGAGGGCGACCCTCCGCAGCGCGCGGCCGACTTCTATAACGAGCTGATGAGTGATGCAGCGCCGCGGCTTGAAGGCCTTCGCTATGCGGTGCTGAGCCTCGGCGATACGGCGTATGTGAACTTCTGCGAGACGGGCAAGAAGATCGATGCCCGGCTTGAAGCGCTGGGTGCGGTGCGTATCGCCGACCGCGTTGATCTTGATCTCGACTATGCGAAGGCGGCGTCCTCTTGGACGGATGCGCTACTCGAGAAGTTTTCACCGGCTGATGCGGCTTCGTCTGCGACCGTCGTGCATGTGGACTTCAAGCCCATCGGCGGTGACGAAGAGCCGGCCGAGCCTCTCTATACTGCGGAAACTCCTTGCGAGGCGGAGGTGTCGGCGCTTGTCAATCTCAACGGCACGGGGTCGACGCGGGAAACCTGGCACGTTGAACTGGCCGTCGATGCGGATGGGTTCGCCTACGAGCCGGGCGCCGCTATCGGTATCCTGCCTGAAAACGATCCGGCGCTGCCCGCCGATGTGGCGCGCGCCGTCGGCCTTGACGGCGATGCGTCCCTCGTCCTCAAGATCACCAGGGGCTACGACGTCACCACGCTGTCGCGCGCGACCGTCGACGCCTATGCGAAGCTGACGGGCCGCAAGGACGTGGCCAAGCTGCTGGAGGCAGACGCGTTCGCCGCGTTCTCGTCCGACCGGCAGCTCGTCGACCTTCTCGAGGCTTATCCGGAGAAGCTGACAGCCGATCAGCTCTTGGGGCTTCTTCGCCCACTTCCGGGCCGGCTCTATTCGGTCGCTTCGAGCCTCAGGGCGCATCCAGGCGAAGCTCATCTACTCGTCGGAGCGGTGCGTTGGGAGAGCCACGGTCGCAAGCGGGCGGGCGTGGCATCCACCTATTTTGCCGACCGGCGCAAGGTGGGTGACCGGGTGCGCGTGTATGTGAAGCCGAACCGGCACTTCGCGCTGCCCGCCGACGGCAGCCGTCCGATCATCATGATCGGCGCGGGTACGGGTGTTGCGCCCTATCGCGGCTTCATCGAGGACCGCATCGAAACAGGTGCCGACGGCAAGAGCTGGCTGTTCTTCGGCGAGCGCAACTTCACCAACGACTTCCTCTATCAGCTCGAATGGCAGGATCATCTGGCAGCCGGCGCGCTGTCGCGGATCGATGTCGCCTTCTCGCGCGATCAGCCGGAAAAGATCTACGTACAACATCGCATCTGGCAACAGCGAGAAGATTTGCGCGCCTGGCTGGAAGAAGGTGCTCACATCTACGTCTGCGGTGACGAAAAGGGCATGGCAAAGGATGTCGACAACACGTTGGTCAAGATCCTCGCCGAGCCTCTCAAGGGCGACGAAGAGGCGGGCCGTGCGAAGCTGAAAGAGCTCACCAAGGCCGGCCGCTACCAGCGCGACGTCTACTAAGCGAGACAGATATGACAGAGACCCGCTCGAAGAACGAAGTCATCAAGGAGAACAGCCGGCTCCTACGCGGCGGCATTGCCGACGGGCTGTCTCATGTCGAGACCGGTGCCATCGAAGAAGACGACACCCAGCTTCTCAAATTCCACGGCTCCTATATGCAGGACGACCGGGACGTGCGCGGCGAGCGAGCGAAGAAGATGCTGGAGAAAGCCTTCTCGTTCATGATCCGCCTGCGCCTGCCGGGCGGTCATGTCACGCCTGACCAGTGGCTGAAGCTCGACGACATCGCAGGCACCTATGCGAACGGCACCTTGCGCCTGACCACCCGAGCGACCTTCCAGTATCATGGCGTCATCAAGTCCAACCTGAAGCGAACCATGCAGGCGATCAATGCCGCCTGCATCGACACCATTGCAGCCTGTGGTGACGTCAACCGCAATGTCATGTCCGCATCGCATCCGTTCCTGTCCAAGGCGCACATGGAGGCGGAGACGCTGGCCAAGGCAGTCAGTGCGCATCTGTTGCCACGAACGGGCGCCTATCACGAGATCTGGCTCGACGACGAGAAGGTGATCGAGACGGGTGGAACGGCCAGGGAAGAGAGTGAGCCGATCTACGGCACGCACTATCTGCCCCGCAAGTTCAAGGCCGTGGTTGCGGTTCCGCCCCATAACGACGTTGATATCTACGCGCACGATCTCGGCTATATCGCCATCGTTGAGAAGGGTGAGGTCGTCGGTTGGAATGTGACGGTAGGCGGCGGGATGGGCATGACCCACGGCGAGACCGACACTTTCCCCCGCACGGCCGACATGCTCGGCTTTTGCACGCCCGAGCAGGCCGTCGATGTGGGCGAGAAGGTCGTGACCGTGCAGCGCGACTGGGGCAACAGGGCGGTCCGCAAGAACGCCCGCCTCAAATACACGATTGAAAAGCACGGCATCGATGCGTTCCGGGCCGAGGTAGAGAAGCGTCTGGGCTACAAGCTTGGCGAGCCGCGCCCATTCACGTTCACCTCGACCGGCGATCCGATCGGCTGGCAACAGACGCTCGACGGCAAGGGTGCCGACAGGAAGTGGCATTTGACGCTCTACGTCGAAAACGGCCGCGTGAAGGATACGGCCGAGATGAAACTGCGCACGGCGCTGCGTGAAATCGCAAAGTCCGGCAGCGTCGACTTCGTCGTGACCTCCAACCAGAACCTCGTCATCGCCAATGCAACGGCCAAGACGAAGCCAAAGATCGAGGCGATCCTGGAAAAGCACGGCGTTGCGATTTCGACCTCGTCGGGCCTGCGCCGCAACGCGATGGCCTGTGTAGCGCTGCCGACTTGCGGTCTGGCTTTGGCTGAAAGTGAGCGCTTCCTGCCCGACCTCGTGAGCAAGCTGGAGGACTCGCTCGATGCGGCTGGCCTCCGAGAAGAAGACATCGTGGTCCGTATGACAGGCTGCCCAAACGGCTGCGCGCGGCCATACCTCGCGGAGATCGGGTTCGTCGGTCGCGCGCCCGGGCTGTACAACCTTTATCTCGGCGCGGCGTTCGACGGAACGCGGCTCTCCAAGCTCTACGCGCAGGATGTCAATGAAGAGCAGATCCTGAAGCTTCTCGATCCGGTCATCAAGCGCTACGCTAAGGAACGTAACGAGGGCGAACACTTCGGTGATTTCGTGATCCGCGCCGGCCTCGTGAAGGCGACGCCTGCCGGGAACAAGTTCCACGACGACATCAAGCTGGCGACGGTCTAGTCCATCTGGACTGTCGCCGCATCCACCGCGAGACGGGCGTGGACTACAGGTTGGCGTTCATCTTGCGGATGCGCGTCGCCAAAATCGACATGATATGGAGCGCGAATTCCGGGTTCTCCCGGATGAGCTCCAGAAATTGGGGTCGGTCGATTTCCACAACCTCGGTGGGCTCCACGGCGAGTGCGGCCGCGCTGCGCGGCGCGTCGTCGATGATCGCCATTTCCCCGAAGACACCGCCCGGTCCCACGTTTTCCAGCACCGTTCCGTAGGTGACGATCTGAACGCGGCCCGATGCGACGACGAACATGCGCGCCGCAGTATCTTCCTGCATGAAAATCTTTTCGCCCGCGTCGAACGTGTGGGACGCGGCTCCGAGCCGTTTTAGCGAGTCAAAATCGATGCTGGCCACGATCGTTCTCCTGGAGAACCGATTGGCCAAGTCTAGGCGTGCAAGCCCGGAGCGGCAAGCGCTCAGGCGCGGGTCTCAGCGCAAAAGCAGCACGTAGGCCGCGAAGAAGAGAATTGCGGAGAGGCCTACACGCAGGATCCAGTCGGGTAGCTTGCCGGTGAGCCGTGATCCAATGAGAATGCCGGGGATCGAGCCGCACAATAAGCTCGCGAGTAAAAGGGCGTCTACGTGGCCCATGCCTGCATGGCCAGCGCCGGCAACGAATGTCAGGGGGACGGCATGGACGATATCGGTCCCCACTACGCGGCGGGCCATCATATAGGGATAGAGGCCGGTCAGGACCGCAACACCGATGGCGCCGGCGCCCACCGATGTGAGCGCCACCGCGGCGCCCAGGATAAGTCCAAACAGGACCGTGGGTAGCGGACGTGCGGCCATGCGCGTCGGCGGCTCATCGAAGCTCTGCGGTTGGAAACGGCGCAGGAACGGATGCAGCAGGATGACAGCAGCGCTCACGATGAGCGTCATGGCCAGGGCCTTCTTGACGTACAAGGTGACCAGCGTCGTCTCGGGTTCAGCCAGGTAGAGCCACAGGAGAATGCTCGCCGCTCCAGGCAGGCTGCCAGCTGCCAGCCAGCCAAGGATCGGCCAGTCGACGTTGTCCAGCCGCTGGTGGCGCCACGCGGCGCTCATCTTGGTAATGGCCGCGAAAAGGAGATCCGTGCCGACTGCCACGGCGGGCGAGACGCCGACCCCGGAGATGAGCAGGGGCGTCGTCAGCGAGCCGGCGCCGACACCGGTGATCCCGATCAGGAACCCGATGACAAAACCGCCGCCGAGGATGAGGCTCAGACTGCCGAGGACGAGTTCCATAGCTGTCTAAACCTGCCCCCGGTGCCATTGGTCAATTTCACCCCCCGTCCCGATCATGGTCTTCAGCCTCTTTCTAGGTGATCGCCAGCACGATGGTGCGCAGGCTCAGCGTGATGATCACGATGCCGACAAGGATCATGAGAAGTTTTGCGGGGAGGTGCTTGGCTGCGATCGCAGCGAACGGGGATGCGAGGATGCCGCCAACGATCAGTCCGGTGATGATAGGCCACAGCTCTAGTCCGATGGTCAGTACGAAGGTGGCCGATATTGTCAGAGTTACGAAGAATTCCGCAAGGTTCACCGAGCCTATGGCGTAACGGGGCTGGGTGCCATGGCCGAGCAGGGTCGAGGTGACGATGGGCCCCCATCCGCCGCCACCAATGGCATCCACGAAGCCACCGGCAAAGCCGAGCGGCGCTACGTTCTTTGGCGGCTCGTCGACGAACGAATGCTTCTTATGTACGGCCTTGTAGATGATGAAGACTCCGACAAGCAGCAGGTATCCGCTGATGAAGGGTTTTATCGCGTCGCCTGGGACGCTGGTCAGAAGATAAGCGCCCAGTGCCCCGCCTATCATGCCCGGCACCGCCAGGCGCCAGATGATGCGCCTGTCGACATTGCCGAGTTTCCAGTGGGCAACGCCCGACGCGCCCGTGGTGAAGGTTTCCGCGGCATGCACGCAGGCGCTGGCCGTTGCGGGCGGAACTCCGTAGCTCAGCAAAACGGTTGTCGACGTCACGCCATAAGCCATACCGATGGCGCCGTCCACCATCTGTGCAAGAAAGCCGACGAGCACATAGAACAGAAAGTCTTCATTCATGAAATGTCGGCTCTCGCCACCTTCAGGAGGACGCAATCCCAGCGACGCGGGTGGGGCCGCTAGATCACGTAGTCCGGAAGACTCTCGATTTCGACCGCCACGCCGGCTGAGCGCAAGAGCAGGGAAACCTCGTTGGCGCGGCGGCGGAATTCCGCCTCGCCTTCCGGCGTGTCGGGCAGGTCGGAGCACAGACCCCGGCCCAGCATGGCCCGGGTGAGAATGAAGACGTTGTCCTGGTTCTGGATGTCGGGGCTTGCCGCTGTCACGATGCCGCCGGCGATCGTGGCGCCGGTAATGGCGTCGACGAGCATGAAGCTGCCGGTTTCGGGAGCCTCGGTGAAGCGGTCGATGGCGGTTGCACGCCCCAGGGCCACGTCGGCGATCGCAATGTCGTTCACCTTGCAGGACGTGGCGGGATGGATCGCCAACAATTCCAGTTCGAGCAGGGCCTTGATGTCGATGTTTGTCACAGGCACGAGGTCGGTGGCAGTGCGCACCAGATAGCTGCCACGCTTATCGAAAGCGGTCTCCGACAGCCACACGAAGCGGGCCTCGATGGTGCGCGCCACGATCGGCTGCGCTTCCGGGGCTGCCAGGACCGAGCCGCGCGAGACGTCTATGTCGGCATCGAGTTGAATGGCGACGGCTTGACCCTGGATGGCTTCTTCGTAGTCGCGGTCCATGGTGGCGATGCGCTGCACCTTGGCCGATCGGCGGCTCACCGGATCGATGACCGTATCACCGACGCGTACCGTTCCGGAGCTGATCGTGCCAGCCAGCCCGCGGAAGTCCGCGCGGCTGTCGCGCAGCACCGTCTGAACGGGCATGCGGAAAGCCCCCGTCGGCTCGGTGCCACGGCTCGGAATCTCCTCAAGATGCTCGAGCAGAGACGGGCCGTTGTACCAGGACATGTTTGTCGAACGGGAAGCGACGTTGTCGCCCGAGACGGACGCGACCGGAATGGCAATTGCCTCGCGAAAGCCGAAGCGCCACATCAGCGACCGGAATTCGTGTTCGATCTGGCGGTAGCGCGCCTCAGACCAGTCGACGAGATCCATCTTGTTGACGGCGAGGATGACGCGCTTCAGGCCGACGAGATCCAGGATCGCAGCGTGGCGGCGCGTCTGGGTCTTGATGCCGTGGCGCGCGTCGATGAGCATGATGGCCACGTCCGCGTGCGAGGCGCCGGAAGCCATGTTGCGCGTATACTGTTCATGCCCTGGGCTATCGATGACGACGAAGCGGCGTGTTTTGGTATCGAAATAGCGCCAGGCTATGTCGATGGTGATGCCCTGTTCGCGTTCGGCGACGAGCCCGTCCATCAGAAGCGAGAAGTCGGGATGGCCGCCATCAACCTTGCGACCACGCTGCAAAGTCTCGCGCTGATCGTCGAACAGATCGGTCGCGTCCCACAGGAGGCGGCCGATGAGGGTCGACTTGCCGTCGTCCACGGAGCCGCATGTCAGGATGCGCAGCATGCCGGAGAGTTCCGGAGCGACAACTTCTAATGGGGCGGCGGCGGGGGCCGCCTGCACGGTGTCCTTGAGAGCCGGTTGAGCGGTCATCAGAAATAGCCTTCCTGCTTCTTCTTCTCCATGGCGCCGACCTGATCATGGTCGATGAGACGCCCGGACCGTTCCGATACGCGTGCGCCGACTGTCTCGGCGACGACTTCTTCCAGTGTTTCCGCCTCCAACTCCACAGCCGCCGTGAGTGGCCAGCAGCCGAGCGTCCGGAAGCGCACTTTGCGCATCACGGTCGTCTCGCCGGGCTGCAACGGCAGCCGGTCGTCATCAAGCATGAGGATCTGGCCGCCGCGCTCGATGGTCGGACGCATGGCGGCCATGTAGAGCGGCACCACTTCCAATTTCTCGCGCAGGATGTAGCGCCAGATATCACGCTCCGTCCAGTTGGACAGCGGGAAGATGCGGGCCGTCTCGCCGGAGCCAAGGCGGCCGTTCAAGAGACGCCACATTTCAGGGCGCTGCATGCGCGGATCCCAGCGGTGCCCCGCGGCGCGGAAGGAGAAGACGCGCTCCTTTGCGCGGCTTGCTTCCTCGTCGCGGCGAGCGCCGCCGAAGGCACCGTCAAAACCGTACTGGTCAAGTCCAGCCTTCAGGGCCTTGGTCTTCATGACATCGGTGTAGACCGACGGCGAGTAATCGTAGGGGTTCATGCCCGCTGCGATCGCCTCGTGGTTGGTCATCTCGATCAGGTCGAGTTCGAAGTCCTTCACCATCCGATTGCGGAAGGCGATCATCTCCTTGAACTTCCATGTCGTGTTCACGTGGAGAATCGGGAAGGGCAGCTTGCCCGGCCAGAAGGCCTTGCGAGCCAGATGCAGAAGGACAGTGGAGTCTTTTCCGATGGAATAGAGCAGCACAGGTTTACGGAACTGTGCCGCCGCCTCGCGGAAGATATGGATGCTCTCAAACTCGAGCAGATCGAGATGGGAGAAATGTTCGCTCATGCGGCGGAGTCCTTGCTCTTGGGGCGGTTGTGCAGCCCGCATTCCTTGCCGTCCTCGTTTTCCCACCACCATCGCCCGGCGCGGATGTCTTCGCCGGGCCGGATTGCGCGGGTGCAAGGCTGGCAGCCGATCGAGGGGAAGCCCTGGGCGTGCAGCGGGTTGACGGGTACTTCGTTACTTTCGACATAGGCCTCGAGCATTTCGAGTGACCAGTCGGCGATGGGGTTCAACTTGACGAGTTGATGTGCGGCGTCCCACGCGGCGAAGGGAACGTGGGCGCGGCCCGCGGACTGGTCTCGGCGAATGCCCGTAATCCAACCTGCAGCGCCATCGAGCGCACGGTTCAATGGTCGGACCTTGCGGATGTCGCAGCATGCCTTCCGGTTCTCTACGGCCTGGCGAAAGCCCATGATGCCGTCGCGCGCGACGAGGCTTTCCACTTCGGCCGCATCGGGAAACACGACGCGGATGCGCCGTCCGTACCGCGCTTCGGTCGCTTCCAGTGTCTCAAGGGTCTCGCTGAAGTGGCGGCCCGTATCCAGCGTAAAGACATCGAAGGGAAGGCCGGTCTCGGCGATGGCTGCGAAGACGGCCTGATCTTCGAAGCCCAGGCTGGTCGAAAAGGCGACGCGTCCTGCAATCGCATTCGCGATAATGTGGAGGCGCTCCTTCAGCGTCGTGGCAGCTGCCAGCGTGCTGTCAAGCGCCGCAGCCCGTGCGGGGCCGTCGAACGAGGCAGACGGGGTCACGGGGCGCGCAGCCTCGGCAGGGCGCGTATCGGCAGGAGATAGGGTCATCGGAAGCCTCCGGTTGGGCGGAAACTAAGCGAAACCAATCCGGAAAAGAAGTGCCTCTTAGAAAAAAGAACGTATTTCTTTGCGTTTGAACTTCCATGAGAGAAAAATTTTGCCCAATAGGCCACCTGCGCAATGGCGTCCCCCGCCGGCCTGGACAGTCGGTCGCACTGGCGCCATCGGGCACAACGCAAGGGTCAGTCGGCGCCTTTAAGAAAGCGCAGGACACCCCGCGCCGCCGTGATCCCGGTGGCGATCGAGGCCTGAAGCAAATAGCCTCCCGTCGGTGCGTCCCAGTCCAGCATCTCGCCAGCGACGAACGTGCCCGGACGGGCGGTCAGCATGAGATTCTCATCGACGGCTGAGAAGGCAACGCCCCCGGCGGTCGAGATCGCGCGCTGCAATCCCGCCGTGCCCGTGACCGTGAGCGGGACGTCCTTTATGAGATGCGCGAGTTCGTCGGGATCTCCCGGCAGAGCGCGGGCCGCCTCGCGTAAAAGACCGATCGCGGCAAGTGACAGCTTCAGCGTCTTACGCAGCCAGTTTGTGACCGTGTTCTTCCCTCGCTCACGCTTGAGCCGTCCCGCAATATGATCGAGTTGCTCGTCGGGCCTGAGGTCGAGATGGATGACCACTGGCTCGCCGCTGGCCGTCGCGGCAGAAATATCCGATGTGAGCGCATACACGGCCCCGCCCTCAAGGCCCTTGGAGGTGACGATTGCCTCGCCGCGCTGGATCTTTCCCTCAAACGTCAGCGCAATCCGTTTTAGCGGCGTGCCGGCGAAGCGCTCGCGGAAGACGTCGCTCCAGGCAATCGTCAGTCCCGCATTCGATGGCTGCAAGGGGGTGACCTCGATTCCGGCCTGACTGAGTTGAGTGACCCATCCGCCATCGGAACCCAGTCGCGGCCAACTTGCACCGCCGAGTGCGAGCACGACTGCATCGCAGGAGAAGGGCTCCACTACGGCCTCAGAAGTCCGAAAGAGCGGTTCCCCACTCTCGCTCCAACCTTCCCAGGTGCGCCGGGTGCGGATTTCGACGCCCAGCTTCTCGAGTCGTCTGAGCCACGCGCGCAGCAACGGCGAGGCCTTCATCGATTTGGGAAATACGCGTCCGCTCGTTCCGACGAACGTTTCTTGGCCCAGTCCTTCGGCCCAACGGATAAGCGCCTTCGGCGGATAGTCCGTGATTGACGGGGACAAATGCGGCGCGCTTTCGCCGTATCGGGCGAGGAAAGATGTCAGCGGTTCGCTGTGCGTGAGATTGAGCCCCCCACGACCAGCCATGAGGAACTTGCGACCTGCCGAGGGCATGCGCTCGAAAATGGTCACATTTACACCGGCGGCTGCAAGTGTCTCGGCGGCTGCGAGGCCCGCAGGACCCGCACCGACGACGGCAATGCGCGGTACCTTATGTTCCGCGTTGGCCTCCATCGCAGGGTTCGTCACGCGCTCACCACGAACCGGTGTTGGACATGGAAGCCCAGGGTTCGGCCGAGGGCAGTGACGCGCCCCGTTGGAGTAGTTCGATGGAGATCAGATCCGGCGAGCGCACGAAAGCCATGCGTCCATCCCGCGGTGGGCGGCTGATGACGACGCCGCCGGCCATGAGCCGTTCGCAGATCGCATAGATATCATCGACCTCGAAGGCGAGATGCCCGAAGTTGCGCGCCGAGCCGTAGTCCTCAGGATCCCAATTATACGTGAGTTCCAGCATCGGCGCCTTCTGGGTCGCCGCACTGTGCCGGTCGCCGGGGGCGGCGAGAAAGATCAGCGTGAACCGTCCGGCCTTGTTCTCGATCCGGCGGATCTCCTCCATACCGAGCAGGCCGCAGTAGAAGGCGAGGCTTTTCTCGATCTCGGTGATGCGGACCATGGTGTGCAGATAGCGCATGCGTGGAGGATCTCCTCGAATTGTTCGCATTGGGGCTTCGGGCGGCGGGAATGGAAGACCGTGGAGTTTTGTCGGGAAGGCGCCGGCGTGCCCGCCAAAGCTTGGGCGTCGGAGGCACAGTGTGGCTCAAATACCAGTCGTCAATCGGGCTCTTGTGTCAGGTCCTGCTCCAAGTCCGGCCGCCCATGTGGATAAACGGTGGACTACAACCGTGCCAGAGACAACAGCCAACCGGGACCTGTCGGAGCCTAACAATCTGTCCTCAGGAGCGAATCAGTTGGCCTCCGATTCGCCATTCGGAAGCATACTGAGCGACGCCAAACGCGCTATTGAACTTTGTTTGCGGAGTCTATGCCCAAGAAAGACTCTGTCTGGGAAAGATTGCGAAAAAGCTTTTATTGTCAGAGTTATGCTCGATCTATGCTCGTGTGAAAAAGGCACCTCAGGTGGGGGTCGGACAAATTTTTGGGCTGGCGGCGGCACCTGCCGCTGGCATAGTTAACAAGCCGGGTGCGATCCGCTCACGCGTGAGGGCAGGAGGGGATCGTAACAAGGTCGTCCCGTTAGGGGCGTCGCAGTTTTTGAGCACAAGTAAGCGGGGTATACACTCATGGGGGAAACCAAGGGGCCTCCGGCGACGCATGGCGCCGGTCAAACGGTCGGTGGGGAAACCGGTCGGTTGGAAGATGGCGTCGAGGTCATCGAGATCGCAGGCACCATTAAGTGGTTCGATGTTTCAAAGGGCTATGGGTTCATCGTTCCGGACAACGGGCTGACCGATGTTCTTTTGCACGTGACCTGCCTCCGGGCCGGGGGTTATCAGACGGCTTATGAGGGCGCACGCGTCCATTGTCAGGTTCTGAAGCGGCCCAAGGGAATGCAGGCATTCCACATCCTCTCCATGGACGAGAGCACGGCGATCCATCCTTCGCTGCTGCCGCAGCGCACACATGTGCAGGTGCAGGCGGAAAGCGACTGGGAGCGGGCCACCGTAAAGTGGTTCAACCGGGTGCGGGGCTTCGGCTTCCTGACCCGCGGCGAGGGCACGCCGGACATTTTCTGCCACATGGAGACGCTACGTCGGTTCGGCTTTACTGAGTTGCGTCCCGGTCAGACCGTGATGGTCCGCTGGGGCTACGGCTCAAAGGGCGTCATGGCGGCCGAGCTGAGACCGGACGGTCCGACACAGGGAGTGCCGCCGTCCCCGCACTGATGGGATGATGGCATGCGCAAGCGACGACATTTTGCGAGGGCTGCCCTGGGGGCGGCCCTTGCTTTTTTTCTCGGCACCGGACTTGGAAATAATGCCGGACTTTCGGGTCCAGCGTCGGCCGATCCTGGCGGTGCCGTGACTGAGCGGCTTGAAATCGTGAGCGGGGAGCGGACCATCGCCCTCGATGCCGAAATTGCAGACACGGCCACCCGCCAAGCCGTGGGGCTCATGTATCGCACCGACCTTCCCGAAGGCCGCGGCATGCTGTTCATCCACGACGCGCCGAGGGAACTGACGATGTGGATGCGCAATACGTACATCCCCCTCGACATGGTCTTCATTCGTGCCGACGGCACCGTGCATCGTATCGAAGCCATGACGGAACCGCACTCTGAGGAGATCATTGCCTCCAAGGGCCCAGTTACCGGGGTACTTGAGATTGCCGGCGGTGCGGCCGCCCGGATGGGCTTGAAGCCCGGTGACACTGTGCGCCACCGCCATTTCAAGGGGCCTTGAGGTAGGACGAACGTGGGTTTCCGCGGCGGAATGGACCCGAAGGCCGCCCCATGTGATCGCGCCGCTTGACCCGGGTCCTGCAAAGCGGCAGACAGAGGAACATCGGGGCGTAGCTCAGCCTGGTAGAGCATCTGCTTTGGGAGCAGAGGGTCGCGTGTTCGAATCATGTCGCCCCGACCATTCTTCGTTCACGATAGAGACAGTCCGAGACACACCATGACGGTACGCATCTACAAGCCGGCCAAAACCGCGATGCAGTCGGGTGAGGGTCGTACGCGGGAGTGGGTCCTGGAGTACGAGCCTGAGGCGCCGCGCCAGATCGACCCCCTCATGGGCTGGACGAGTTCGTCGGATACGCGCCAGCAGGTCAGTCTCAATTTCGAGACGAAAGAAGACGCGATCGCCTATGCCACCCGCAATGGCTTGGCCTATACCGTGATCGAGCCGACCCCGCGTAAGCCGCTTCGCAAGTCTTACGCCGACAACTTCAAGTTCGGCCGCATGGGCAACTGGACTCACTGAGCCCGGTCATGGCGCCTATGCGATGGAATGCCATGCGCGCGCAGGGGACGAAATGCCACCGCGTCCTAATCAGGGCCTGCGGCTGCTGTTTTCCAAAAAGCGGGCGCTTTACCGCCCTTCCCGGGGTCCCTTCGCTTGCCATTGCCCCCGGCCTCACCTATCCCCTTTTGGTCAGAGGGCGAAGTCGCTATCCGTGGCATGCCTTCTCAGGACCATGAGTCCAGCGCCCGTAGCTCAGCTGGATAGAGCACTCGCCTTCTAAGCGAGATGTCGCAGGTTCAAGTCCTGCCGGGCGCGCCATTTTTCTTTTCACGTCTGGCTCGCGCCGGGTTGGCCGTACAGAAGGCCCCGCCGCATGAGCCACTTCTCGATCTCGACCAGCATGGCCACGATGGCCGACAGTGCAAGGCAGATAGCGAGATCCCCGCCACTCAGTGGCGTGGTGTTGAAGAGCGTGTTGAATGCCGGGACGTAGATAACGGCGAGTTGAAGCGCAAATGTCAGCGCGACGGCGGCAAGGAGCGCTGGGTTCGAAAAAAAGCGTGATGAAAAGAGTGGCGCGGTTTCCGATCGGATCGCCAGCACATGCCCCATCTGCGAGAGTGTGAGGACGGTGAACACCATCGTTTGCCAAGTCTCGTCACGTCCTGACGCGATCGCCCAGGCCTGAGTGGCCAGGCAGACGAACCCCATCATCAGGCCGCACCAGACGATGTGCTGCCACATCCCCCGCGCGAAGATGCCTTCGTCGGGCGGACGAGGCGGGCGCTGCATGACCTTCTCTTCCTCAGGCTCCACGGATAGCGCCAGCCCCGGCAAGCCGTCCGTGACAAGGTTGATCCAGAGGATATGGATCGGCAGAAGCGGTATCGGCAGTCCGAAAAACGGGGCCAGAAAGATCGTCCAGATTTCACCGGAGTTGCTCGTCATCGTGTATTTGATGAACTTGCGGATATTGTCGTAGATGCGCCGCCCCGCTTGCACCGCGCCGACGATAGTCGAGAAGTTGTCGTCGAGAAGAACGAGGCTCGCGGCTTCCCGCGCAACGTCGGTACCTCCCTGGCCCATGGCAACGCCGATGTCGGCGCGCTTCAAGGCCGGGGCATCGTTGACGCCGTCGCCCGTCATGGCGACGATCTCTCCGCAGCTCTGCAGGGCTTCGACGATACGGATCTTCTGCGCGGGGTCGGCGCGTGCATAAACGCGGATTCCCTGGATCCTCTTTATGAGATCGCTATCGCTGATCTCGCGCAGATCAGGCCCCGAGATGACGGAACCCCCATCTTCGATGAGACCCAGTCGCAGCGCGATCCGCCGCGCAGTCGCGGGATGGTCACCGGTAATCATGACGGGCGTTATGCCTGCCTGGCGGCAAAGGGCGACGGCCTCGCGGACCTCAGGCCGCGGTGGATCGATGAGGCCTACAAGACCTAGAAACGTCAGGTTGCACTCCAACTCATCAGCGTCATCTCCCGATGCGGCATTCGCATCAGGCCAACGCCGCTCGGCGAATGCGATGATGCGCTGACCGTCCTCCGCCATGCGCTCGGCTGTTTCGAGAACCTCTGCGGGATCAAAAGCCTCCTGCTCGCCCTGCTGGCCGAGGCGGAAGGTACATCTGGGAAGTACTGTTTCGGGCGCCCCCTTCGTGCAGGCGAGTTGACCCTCGCCGCTGCGGTGAAAGGTTGTCATGCGCTTACGATCGGAATCGAAGGCGAGTTCGCCTGTCCGCGGCAGACGCTCTTCGACTTCGTGGCGCGCCATACCCGCTCGAGCCGCAAAGCTGCTGATCGCCGTTTCCGTTGGATCGCCGATCAGGGTGCCGTCGGGTTGGACTTCGGCATCACTGCAAAGTGCCATGGCCGTGAGCAGCGAAGCGATCCGCGGATCATCGCTGCCCTCCGCTGCTACAGAAATGGCCTCCCAGCCCGAGGACACCACGTCGACGTGCATCTTGTTCTGCGTGAGCGTTCCCGTCTTGTCGGCGCAGATAGTCGTTACGGAACCCAGCGTCTCAACCGCGGGCAATGCGCGCACGAGCGCGTTGTGGCGCATCATCTCCCGCGCGCCAAGCGCCAGCGCGACGGTGACCACGGCAGGCAGGGCCTCCGGCACGGCGGCCACCGCGAGGCTGATGGCAGTAAGGAACATGAGCAGGGGGGGCTCACTTCGCAGCAGCCCGAACAGGAAGATGACCGCACAGAGAACGAGGACCGCGACGCCCAGAACCTGTCCGAAGTGCGCAAGCCGGCGCTGGAGCGGCGTGCGCATCCTCTCAGCCGTACCGAGCATGCCGGCGATGCGACCGAGCTCAGTTGACATGCCGGTCGCAACCGCAAGGCCGAGGGCGCGGCCATGGGTGATGATGGTGCCCTTGAAGGCCATTGTGGCCCGGTCGCCGAGGGCCGCGCCGACGGGTACCGCCTGGTCCGGATCCTTCGTGACGGTGACGGATTCCCCCGTCAGCATGGATTCATCGGCGCTGAGCGTGGCGGCTTCCACAATCCTAAGGTCGGCTGGGACGATATCGCCCTCAGAAAGTAGAACGACATCACCCGGCACGATGTCCCGGGCTGGAACGATGCGCTGTTCGCCATTTCTGAGGATACGTGCCGTCGGGGCGGTCATGCCGCGCAGGGCCTGGAGCGCGCGCTCGGCTCGCCATTCCTGCACGACGCCGACGATGGCATTAAGAACCACGATGACGACGATGACGAGGCTGTCCTTCAACTCGCCAACGGCTCCAGCGACCACGGCGGCGCCCAGGAGCAGGAGGATCATGAAGTCGGAGAGCTGGCCTGCGATCATGGACCAGATGGGACGCGCAGGTTCTTCGCGTACCGCGTTGACACCAAAGCGTCGGCGCCGTGTCTCCGCCTCCGCGTCGCTCAGCCCGCGTCGGGTGTCGCAGCCCAGCCGGCGGACCGTCTCCTCAGCCGAAAGCGAGTGCCAGGGTTCAGTCCCGTCATGAGGCGCCCAATTTGCGTCGGTCATGGTGCTGCCGTTCGCGCTGTGATCGCTGACCACCTAGAGGAAGATTAGGGCGATCCGCAAGCGCGTCAGAGGCATGGCCGCTCATATGATGCTGCGGTGATGAGGCTAGGATCAAAGAGTGTGACAGTTGATGTCATGCGGGTCGTCAAAGAACCGCAGGCTCTATGAACGATCTGAGGGCCCTTGGCTGGCAAAAGGCTGCCCTGGAGCCTCTTACAGGAATTGCGCAGAAGGAAGTTGAGGACTGCCGGGCGCAACCACGGTCTCCCCACCATGGATCATCAACTCTCGGCGTGCACCTTGCTACAAGCGAATGTCGCCGCCGGAAGTCGCAGATCCGCATTGATGTGGGGATCTGCACCAATCCCGTTCCCTTCGCTCTGCCGAAAAGATTTCAACGTCCCGGGAAGACGAGTGGCATGGTCGCCTGGAAAAAGAAGGCGTCGCCTTCGAGGCGGTTTTCGACATCGAAATCGTGATACCAGCGCAACGAGGTCGCGACGGGTAATTGCCCGATCTGCAAATTGTAGTTCACGGCCGGCCCAAGTGCGAGCACGCGGCCCTCGAAGTCACCCAGCGTCGCGCCCGCTCCGCTGTCTCCGGTGACCTGGTCGTAGTAGTACCCGACCAGTCCTGCCGAGAAAGCCTTCGAGAAATGCTGGATCAGAGCCGCCCTTCGAGATGGAACTCGGTGCCCGTCTTGTAGTCCGTGTCGGGGTTCTCGCCATTGAAGGTGAAGCCCGCCACGGCCGAGACTTCGAAGCCGATTTTTGGATCGAGCCATGTCATCGCGGCCGATGCGTCGAAGCCCCACCGGTTGAAGCCCATGTTGGCGATGTCGTCTTCGTCGTAGGCGCCGATCGGGACATTCAGCAGTCCCGTCACTTTCCAGTGCCAGTTCCCCTCGTTCCATCCGAGAAAGGCCATCAGAACCGGATCGCCGAAGTTGAAGGTGTCGTCATCCACTTGGAAACGCCGGCCGCCGCTCAACGTCGTCCCATCCGGGAGCGTTACGGTTCCCGTCACATTCAGGTCGGCGGAGATATCCTGGTAGCCCACCGGAATGAGGAGGCCGAAGCCGAGGCTGCCGTTGAGAACCTTTTGCGGCGCAACCCAGAGCGGGGTCAGAATATCGATGAAGATATTGGCGTCGACATTGATGTCCGCTTCGAGGTCGACGTCGATGCCGGGGCGCTCGAGTATAATGCTGGCCGCGGCATTGCCCGAGGCGTCGCCGGTATAGAAGAATTTGTAATCGACCACGTAGGTGCCGGGAGGCGGCGTGGTACCGGCCAAGGACGCATTGGAGCCCAATAGATAAAAGCCCTTCGCATCCTCCGCAGCCTCGGCCAGGCGCGACGGGGAGCCAAGAGGCAGCCACCACAGACCGGCCGCAAATGCTGCGAGATGGATACGGAACCAGCTTTGCGCTTGTCTTTGCAAATTGAGTAGCAGACATAAGTCCCTATTCCGCAAAAATTCTCAAATCTCTAGGCAAGGACACTAACAAAAGGACACGAAAAACAGTGTGGTTGGCGAGTTACAGCGGGGCTCCAAACCTCCCAGTCTGTCAGTGTTGCTCCGTTCTCGTCGAGCGAGGTGGGGCTCAAATATTTCGCGGTTCGGCACGTTGTGCAGCGCCCGGAGTTTTGGACCATTCGACGTTCCCGTCCTTTTGTCGTTGTGAGCGGCTTGGCGCTTTTGGTCGATCGTCGAGTTGGAATCTATCGGCGAACGGCAGCGGCGGGTGTAAAGTCGAGCGGCTCGGATGGCGTTCGCGCGTGCGGCTCAACGGTGAAAAGCCAGCGGCGGCAACGCGGCGACCTTGTCGGGGCAGCTTTAGACGCAAAACAAGGCTCTGAGATTGAAGAGTGTCTGTCCCGTTCGCATCATCAGTCCTTACGTGGTGCGCAATTCGCCGGAGTTGGGGCGCTCGGATCGCAAAAGGGGCCAGTGGAAGCCGCCGTGTGGCTAAGACATAATGGATTGGCGATAAGCTCATCTGATGACGAATATCAGATGGAAGTGCTTTACCTTATGGCTCGGATTTTGTAGAGCCTCTGCCAAAGGACTAGGTGTCCCCGCACCACGATGAGGAGTCGATATGAACGAGATCAGCAAGTGCCCGATGCACGGCGTCCCTGCCAGCGTCACGTTCGGGGCCAGATCGAACCGTGACTGGTGGCCGAACCAACTCAACCTAAAAATTCTTCATCAGAATCCGCCCGCGGGCAACCCGTTGGGCAAGACGTTCAATTATGCCGAGGAGTTCAAGAAGCTCGACCTGAAGGCCCTGAAGCAGGACCTCACCGCGCTGATGACAGACAGTCAGGATTGGTGGCCGGCGGATTATGGTCACTATGGCGGTCTGTTCATCCGCATGGCTTGGCATAGCGCGGGCACCTATCGCACCGCCGATGGCCGGGGTGGCGCAGGTTCGGGTACGCAGCGCTTCGCTCCGCTCAACAGCTGGCCGGACAACGGCAACCTCGATAAGGCACGGCGGCTGCTATGGCCGATCAAGCAGAAGTACGGCAACAAAATCTCTTGGGCCGACCTGATGATCCTCGCCGGCAACGTCGCCGTCGAGTCGATGGGTGGCAAGACCTTCGGGTTCGCCGGCGGCCGAGAGGATGTCTGGGAGCCCGAAGAGGACATTTACTGGGGCGCGGAAGATACGTGGCTGGGCGACAAGCGCTATTCGGGCGACCGTGATCTCGCAAACCCTTTGGCGGCCGTCCAGATGGGCCTCATCTACGTCAATCCGGAAGGTCCGAACGGCCAGCCCGATCCGATCGCTTCGGCTCGCGACATTCGCGAAACCTTTGCGCGCATGGCCATGAACGATTACGAGACCGTCGCGTTGACCGCCGGTGGACATACCTTCGGCAAAACGCACGGCGCAGGTGACGCTGCTCATGTGGGGCCGGAGCCCGAGGCGGCACCGTTGGAGGCGATGGGTTTCGGCTGGCTCAGCAACTACAAGAGCGGCAAAGGCCGTGACACGATCACCAGTGGCCTCGAAGGTGCCTGGACCCCGAACCCCATCAAGTGGGACATGGGCTATTTCGATGTCCTCTTCGGCTACGACTGGGAACTCGTGAAGAGCCCGGCCGGCGCTTGGCAGTGGACGCCAAAGAACCTCCAGGAAAAGGATATGGCGCCGGATCCGGAAGATCCGTCCAAGAAGGTCCCGATCATCATGTCAACTGCCGACATGGCGATGAAGATGGATCCGGCCTATGAGAAAATCTCGCGCCACTTCCATGCCAACCCGGACGAATTCGCCGACGCTTTTGCCCGCGCGTGGTTCAAGCTCACGCATCGCGACATGGGTCCGAAGTCGCGCTATCTCGGCGCTGAGGTCCCGGCAGAAGACTTGATCTGGCAGGATCCAATCCCGCAGGTCGATCATCCTCTGGTCGATGCGAACGACATTGCCGGTCTGAAGTCTAAGATCCTCGCTTCGGGTCTTTCGACGGCCGAACTCGTTTCCACCGCATGGGCGTCCGCCTCCACGTTCCGAGGATCAGACAAGCGTGGCGGGGCCAACGGTGCCCGCATCCGCCTTAGCCCCCAGAAGGACTGGGAAGCCAACGAGCCGGCCCAGATCGCCAAGGTTCTGGGGGCCCTGGAAGGCATCCAGAAGGCGTTCAACGGTGCCGCCAGCGGAGGTAAGAAGGTCTCGCTCGCTGATCTCATCGTGCTTGGCGGCTGTGCCGCGGTCGAGCAGGCCGCGAAGGCCGCTGGCCACAAGGTGGAGGTTCCCTTCACCCCAGGCCGCATGGACGCCTCGCAGGAGCAGACCGATGTGGAGTCCTTCGACGTGCTCGAACCGGAGGCGGACGGCTTCCGCAACTACATGAAGGCGAAGTACACCGTGTCGGCGGAGGAAATGCTGGTCGACAGGGCGCAGCTTCTGACACTCACTGCGCCGGAAATGACTGTGCTTGTCGGTGGACTGCGTGCGCTGGGCGCCAATCATGGCCAGTCCAAGCACGGGGTTTTCACGAAGGAGCCGGGCAAGCTCACCAACGACTTCTTCGTCAACGTGCTCGACATGAGCACGGAGTGGAAGGCGGTGTCGCAGGATGAGGATGTATTCGAGGGCCGCTGCCGCAAGACGGGCGACGTGAAGTGGACGGGTACGCGCGTCGACCTCATTTTCGGTTCCAACTCGCAGCTGCGTGCGCTGGCTGAGGTCTATGCTCAGGACGACGCCAGAGAGAAGTTCGTGGCTGAGTTTGTCGCCGCCTGGAACAAGGTGATGAACGCGGATCGCTTCGATCTCGCCTGATCGCAACACCTCGTTGCGCGACGCCCGGTGGGCACCGCAAACAAGACGGAGCGGCGTTTCGATGAAATCGAAACGCCGCTTTTTTTGTTAGGTCGCCAATGGGACATCCGTCGCCGAAGGTCTGAATGCGTAATCTGCGCGCGGGCGACGGGCGGACATTCTCCAGCGTAGAGGATGCCGGCCATGTGTCTCCATCGCGCGCATTATCCCTGCTTTGATCGACATCAAGGCTCCATGGGCGCGCGGCCTCCATTTTTTATCCGTTTTCCATCTCCGCACCGAATATCGATTGCTGGCAAGACATGCGCGTTACGCGCGGCCTATTCGGATTTCGGTATGGAGCCCGGTGGAAGCCGAAGGATGGCCAGACGTTGCAGTCATCGGACTGAAGGAAAACGCGCATGCAGATCGGCGTCCCAAAGGAAATCAAGATCCACGAATACCGCGTTGGAATGACGCCGGCAGGCGTGCGCGAGGCCGTCGCCGGCGGTCATCGCGTGCTTGTTCAGTCGGGAGCTGGCGACGCCCAGGGGCTCACGGATGAGGCCTATCAAAAGGCGGGGGCCACGATTGCACAAACGGCCGACGAGGTGTTCGCTGCAGCCGATCTCATCGTCAAGGTCAAGGAGCCACAGCCCGCAGAACTCGGGATGCTGCGCGAGGGCCAGACCATTTTCGCGTATCTCCATCTGGCTCCTGATCACCAGCAAACCCGCGCCTTGATGGAGAAGGGAGTGACGGCGATTGCCTATGAGACTGTTTCAGATTCCCGAGGTAAGCTGCCGCTGCTCTCGCCCATGAGCGAAGTTGCAGGACGCATGGCTGTTCAGGTGGGCGCCCATTGCCTGGAGATGTCCGCGGGGGGACGCGGCGTCCTGCTGGGTGGCACCGCCAGCGTCGCTCCTGCCAAGGTCGTGGTGCTCGGTGGAGGCACGGCGGGTTCGAATGCGGTTCGCATGGCAATAGGTGCGGAAGCGCAGGTCACATGCCTCGATGTCGATCTCGATCGTCTCTCCCAGCTCGATCAGAGGTATGGTCCTGCCCTGACCACACTGTTGTCCACCCGGCAGGCCATCGAGGATCGCGTTCTGGATGCTGATCTTTTGATAGGCGCCGTCCTCGTTCCGGGTGCGGCCACGCCGCGGCTGGTTGGTCGAGACCTCGTGAAATCCATGAAACGCGGATCGGTCATCGTCGATATTTCAATAGACCAGGGCGGTTCAATCGAAACATCCCATCCCACCTCACACGCGGCCCCGACCTATATCGAGAGTGGAGTGGTTCACTACTGTGTGACGAATATGCCCGGCGCTGTGGCTCGCACATCGACCATGGCACTGAGCAACGCGACGTTGCCGTTCGTACTTGCGCTCGCCAACAAAGGTCCCGTGCCTGCCATGCGGGAAGATCCGCATCTGCGCAATGGCCTCAACGTATTTCATGGCAAGATCACGCATCCGGGGGTGGCGGCTGCGCTGGGGCTTTCTTTCACCCAGCCGGCAGAAGCGATCACGGTCTAGCATCCATCCGATGTCGATCCGAGGAGACCGTTCGGTAACGCTGGCATGATGGAGGTCAAAGTCCGGGGGCGCTCTATGCGCTTTGATAGGCATCTGGAGATTGAGGATTGCGCAGATGCCGTCGGACCTCATCAGGAAAAGTAAGACGTCTGAGGGCTTGCGTCCAAATCTTGCCGACTTCGCGTCGGCTGCAAAGATGTTCTCCTGGCAGGCCGCCCGGAGCGAGCTTGCTGGGCTGCCCGATGGTGGCTTGAACATCGCCTACGAGGCGGTGGACCGGCACGTTGTCGCCGGCTCAGGCGATCGTATCGCCGTGCGCTCCATCGCGCGCGGTCGCGAAACAAAGGAAATCTCCTATCGGGCCCTGGCCGAACGCTCCAACCGCTTTGCCGGGGCACTCAAAAGCCTCGGTGTTGGAAAGGGCCAATGCGTCTTCTCGCTACTTGGGCGCGTCCCCGAACTTTTCGTGACGGCGCTCGGCACCTGGAAGTGCGGCGCGGTCTTCTCCCCGCTGTTCTCCGCCTTCGGGCCCACCCCCGTCAAAGCACGCATGCAGATCGCAGAACCTGCCGTGCTGGTGACGACACAGCGGCTTTACGATCGCAAGATTGCGCCGATCCGCGATGAACTTCCTTTCCTCAAGAGCGTGATCATCGTCGGCGGCGGTCAGGCAGGGTACGACTTTGAGGAACTGCTGGCCGCGCAACCGCCCGAATTCGAGATTGTCAGGACGACGAAGGATGACTTGGCCATTCTCCATTTTACGAGCGGCACGACTGGTCGACCCAAGGGCGCCATGCACGTCCACGGCGCGGTCCTTGCACATCTGGTGACGGCAAAGCTTGCGCTCGATCTGCACCGCGATGACGTCTTCTGGTGCACCGCTGATCCCGGATGGGTTACCGGCACTTCCTACGGCATCATTGGTCCCCTGTGTGTCGGGTGCACGCTGATCTCGGATGAGGAGGAGTTCGATGCCGAGCGCTGGTATGGGGTTCTTGCCGGCGAGAAGGTCACAGTATGGTACACCGCTCCTACGGCGATCCGCATGCTCATGAAGGTCGGGGACGAATTGCCCCGCAGCTTCGATCTTTCCGCCCTGCGCTTCATCGCCAGCGTCGGCGAGCCGCTCAATCCGGAGGGGGTCGTGTGGGGCCAGGAGGCCCTCGGTCTGCCCATTCACGACAACTGGTGGCAGACGGAGACAGGCGGCATCATGATTTCCAACTTCGCCGCCATGGACATCAAGCCCGGCTCAATGGGGCGGCCGCTACCCGGCATCGAGGCCGCTATCGTGGAGAAGTCAGATGGACCGATCCGTGTCGTTACCGAAACTGGCCGAGAGGGAGAGCTGGCACTGAAGACAGGTTGGCCGTCGATGTTTCGCGGCTACCTCCATGAGGAGGAGCGCTATCGCAAATGCTTTGCCGACGGCTGGTACCTGACGGGCGATCTGGCCCGCTGCGATGAGGATGGCTACTTCTGGTTCGTCGGGAGGGCCGACGACGTCATCAAGTCCGCCGGCCACCTCATCGGACCATTCGAAGTCGAGAGCGTGCTGATGGAGCATCCGGCCGTTGCGGAGGCCGGCGTGATCGGCCTTCCCGATCCGGTCGCGGGCGAGGTCGTGAAGGCATTCGTCGGACTAAATAGAGGCTTTGCGGAGGGCGAAGATCTCAAGAAGGAGATCATGGCTCACGCACGAAAGCGTTTGAGTCTCGCCGTGGCGCCGCGCGACATTGCCTTCCGTCAGGATCTGCCCAAGACGCGATCCGGAAAGATCATGCGGCGGCTGCTGAAGGCGCGGGAGCTCGGTCTTCCCGAAGGCGATACCTCCACCCTGGAGGGCAGCCAATGACGAAGGTTGCCGACAGCAAGGTGCATCTCTCGCGGGAGCACGCACTGACGCT
>CAWGTZ010000025.1:0-56411 GCA_963825555.1 uncultured Alphaproteobacteria bacterium
CCTAACCTTCTTGCCTGAGCAGTCTGGCAGCGGGGGCTAGATCAGAGGGCGCTTGGCAAGCGACAGGCCCCTTGCCACATAGGCAAGGGGCTTTTTCTGTTCGGGAACCGGGGCAGATGTATTCAGGTGCACGATACCTGCCGCTGATGTCGGCAACTGCGCAAGTCACCAAGCGGCAATCAGCCTTTTTGGCCCGCCGGACGGAAGCTCGCTGAGACCGACGCTGCTTTGGCGAAGGCATTTTTCATCTCGGCGGATGTCATCGCCAGCGTTGTTTTGTAGGTCCATCACACCGCCGCTCGCGCCAGCAATAATTGAGGATACCGCCGCACCCTCAAAAGATGGCCCCTCGGAAACGACGAGGAAATCGTATTCGCCAAAGGTCCGATAGTAGGCAGGAAGCTTCCCACCTGATTTGCTGATCAACTGGCCGACAGCTTCAGCACGATCCTCAGGTTGTTCCATCATTCCCTTGAGGGCGTCCTGCGTAAAGCGTCCCTGTGTAATGAAGATCGGCATCGTTCGCCTCCGCTTATATTTTCAAGTTTCGCAACGATACCACACCCTCACCTTGGGTTTGCTGTCCGATATCAACGAAGATCAAAGACATTGCCAGGTTGGCAGACATGAAGCAGCGCGTCCCACTGCGCGCTCTGCGGTGAGACAGTAGACACAGCCATAAGGGTGGCAGCGCATGACGCGATAAGAACGGCGCTTTCCTTGATGTACCCACAGACGGGCGTCTTGCTCCAGCCCGGCAAGGGTCCCACAAATCAGGACCGGGCTTCATGGGCAAATGGTCAACTCCCTTGGTAGATTTACTGCTGGCTTCGCTTGGCGATCCCAGCGGCTGCGCAGAAGGAAACCTTGCATGCCACACAGATTGATGGGTGCTCTCGCTTCGACAACGCTTCTGCTTCCTGCAATGGCCTATGCCGGGGAGCAGACCCAGGCCGTACAAATTACAACGCTTGCCACGATCACGGACGCCCGCACGGGCATCGCCGAAAAGATCGACCTTGGTAAGCAGGGCGATATGTTTGTATTCGATGAGCCGCTGTTGGACGCCAATTACCAAACCATTGGCACAAACAGTGGGTTTTGCATCCGCACACTGCCCGGCCAGTTCAGTGAGTGTCAGTGGACGCTCACGTTAGCGAACGGGACCATCACCGTCGCGGGTAGGGAGGCTGATGTCGGGACGTCAATGATCCCGATTGTCGGTGGCTCGGGCGACTATTTGTCAGCAACCGGCGTGATGGCCACGACGCCCAACGGAAACCAGACCTACTCACAGGTGCTCACGCTGTATCTCAAGCACAAGTGATCCCAGCAGCGCGGCGCGGCGACGCACCTGATGAGTGTGATGCGTTCGCGACATCTAGATCGGTATTCATCTCCGGCATATTGCTGTGCGCATCATCGTATGCCGTAATGCCGGATAGTATTTCGTGGGGGGACATAGTTTGATGTGCGTCTTAGAAGTCAGCGAACATACATTGTTGGAACTGGCGGCCTTCCGGCCCTTCTCGTATTTGCCCTCCAGTCATCGACCAGTCGCTGAAAGGCTTCTCAAGCGGGGTCTGCTCCGTCGAGAGCATGGCCGTTGGCATCCAACGGCAGTGGGCTTGGCTGTTCTTGGGCACACACTTCATTGATTGCGCCCAAATAGGCAGCGCGGACGTCGCCTCTTAAGTTGTCCGATGAAGACGGCCGACAATGATCTGCACTTCAGATTGAGGTCGAGCGAAGAGAAAAGGGTGAGGCCATACCCATCGGGCCTGACCTCACCCCAGTGTCGCCTCGGTACGCGAAACTGATGAGGCGTTGCCAGCAAGTGGACAGCTCATAGGGAAGTCAGGGAGAGCTGTGCAACTGGTAGGACAAGAACGAGTGAAGTGTTCGTTTAGTCAGCGCGGTCGCATTGAGTCCTGTGGATAATCGCTGACGTCCAGCGCCGCAGGCGCTCAGGTCAACGCCGATGGGTTGGCTTGAGCAGCAATACTTTCCTCGGATCGGTCGAGGCAGACAGGCAACAAACTCGGTCAGGCGCTTGCCGCCTGGGGCGTCACATCAAGGTTTGGCTTCAGTTCATCGGCATCGCGAGATTTGCGCACGCGGCCTTCGAGATGGGCGCCTTCGGCGATCTCAAGCTTCTCGTGGAGAATGTCGGCATCGACCTGGGCTGAGGCATGGAGCACGACGGTCAGCGCACGAATAGCCCCCTTGACGCCGCCGTGAACATCGACCCGCTCGGCCGAAACGGTGCCAATCACAGAACCCTCCGGGCTGATGATGACCTCCTTGCCCGTGACGTCGGCATAAATATCGCCATCAATCTGAAGGCGGTTCTTCGAGATGATTGCAATGCCCTGGCCGAGGATTGTCAGGTCAGAGCCAATCACCGATGTCCCCATAGTGGCGGCCGGTCCAAAGGGCGACGAGGAAGGGAGGCGCGGGGGTAGGGCGGGTCCTGCGCTCGTCGGCACCCCATTCTGCGCGATTTTATCCCGCGCCAAGAAAAGTCCGTTCACAGCCATCATCCAGTCTCCAATCACTGCTCAGTTCAATCACAAAGCCCTCACTAGTGCAGACGGTTCTCAAGGCGAGAATGCGGCATGGAGGGTGGACGGCCCTTCTTCTGTCTTCAGGTTGGGCTGGGACGGCGGCCTCGCGAGGAGCCGCCGTTGTCTCTCCATGCAGGGCGCGGTGATAAGTCCAGTCTCATGGCCCTGCAAACTGGGCGTCGGCGGTTCGAACCTACACGACCAAAGTCGACAGATGCTCCGCCCAACGCTCCAACGCCTCCCGTTTCTCGCGGTCGAACGAGTATTTGACGTAGACGGCCCCGGTGACGGTCCCTTTGGTCGCGCTGATGTGGTCGAGGACACAGAGCCAACTCCAGTTCCCCTACCCGACAGACGAAGGAGGTCCGATGGACCTGAGCATGCTGCTCTTCGCCGAGGGGCTGAAAAAAAGCAGCAGCAGGCGTCGCCTATGGAGAGTTCAGCGGAACGTTCAACTGAATCTCTGCTGTTCAGATTCGACGGCGCATCACCGCCCAACCCTTCGACATTGGTGCTTAAGTTGAGCGAGTACGCATCGGGTTCGGTCACGGTGATCCCAGCCCCCGCAGTTTCCCTGGCCTTCGATTTACTCAATGCGCCCGGGTCGAGGTCGAACTCCTGCTTGAACCCAACATAGGGCTGGATCGTGCCGCCGTTGTCCAAAGCAAAAGACTTGCCCACTCGGGGCTCGATGATAAGGGATTTTCGATCACTGGCTTCACCCTCCTCGACGGACTTCTCGTCGGGCACTTCCCATTCGGTCCTGGTATTGATCGACATGAGGGGCGAGACTTCAACCGCGACGTGAGCGGACACTTTGCTGCTGTCCTGCCTCATGGTTGAACCCGTCGAATTGGTATTCGAAACTTCGGCCGCCACACCGGCGGTCGCATTACGGGACAGCTTATAGTCGGCACCCAATTCCACGCGTTTTCGGCCGTCGGTATTACTCTCCGGAAGAGTGACGTCAATGTTGCTCCACATATCCAACGCCGTTGGAGCAGTCATTGATTTCGGCACCGGCAGCAGGGTCGATTTGGCCAAGTCCCGCGCCGCTGCGATTTTGGTCGCCGCAACCTGCTCATTGTAGTCGCGCCAGCGGGCAAGACTTGTGCGCAGCGATAAGCCGTTGTCCCCAGAAGGACTGAGTAGAACGGGCGGGGACGTGGCGATGGTTGTGCCGGGAACCGCCGAGCTGGAGCCGGGAGGAGGCGGGCCAAAGTCAGCTCCATAAAACTCGGTCACTCCAAGTACATTGCACGATCCCTCCAGCGAGCCGCCGCACCCTTCAGCCCATGCGCTGGTTGCGCTCTGAGCAAAGGCTAAACTGCACACAACAGCAAGGCCGCGAAGCACGCGCGGTCTGCCTAATCTGAAATCTACGCAGAAATTAAGCATCATGAGCGCCCTCTAGGCGCGAAGTACGACCATTCTTGGACAAGCCCGGTAGATCTCGTCCGTCGTACCGTCGATGCCGGTGCAGGTCACGGTCAGCGCCGGACCCAGCGCAAGGGTGTCAGCAGGTGGCGGTGACCTCGTGCAGGAAAACAGAACGTCTACCTAGGCTGTTACCTTAGGCTTCGGTCGACACCTGCGCTCTTCGCTTAAGTTGTTGATTTTATTGGCGCGCCCGAAAGGATTCGAACCTCCGACCCTCAGATTTGTAGTTTTAGCTCCTTAGTCGACAGACCCCGCCACGGGTCGCCTTATGCGCAGTTTTTATTGACTTTTTTCTCGACTTACCCACCTCTTGCCGCACTGAACCGCCACTAATATTGGCACTAAATTGGCACTGCGAATTTAACGTGGTGAGGGGGAAATGGTGTCATTTCGAACCAGCAAGATCACGACGACCCTCGTCGAGAGGCTGGGACCGAACGAGACTGTCATGGACAGTGCCCTTCCCGGTTTCGGCGTGCGCCGGCAAGGCGACGCGCGCGTCTACTTCGTCCGTAAGTACGCAAATGGCCGGCGCCACTACCGGAGCATCGGGGCGCATGGCGAGGCAGGCTGGACAGAAAACAAAGCCCGAAACGCGGCGCTGCTCTTAATTGCGGCGCTGCGGCAGGGTTGCGACCCAGCGGCCGAACGCGCGAAAATGAACGGCATGCCCACGCTGGCCGAGTTTGGCCAAAGCTTCATCGAGCAACGGGTAGGTCATAGATCCGTCTATATAGTCCACCGACGGTAGCGATCCGTTCTCGGGGGCCACCTTGGGTTAGCGCGGCCGGCGTTGGCGCAGCAGTTTAAAATTCGATTTTTCAATAGGCTGCACCCTGCGGCAGGGCTCGTTGAGGTTGCCAGGTTCGCGTCAGACATCGAAGTGGGAAAGCTCCCTCCGAACCGGCCCTGTCCCGCCGCTCCGGAAAACAATCTCTGCCGTCCCAGGCAGGGCGATAAGGTCAGCAACAAGTCTGGATCAGCAAATCTGATTATGACATCACGCCATTGCGATTTGTAGTTATCGCCCGACATCGATACTGTCTCCCCATGAGCAGTTGATCACGCGATGAGCTGCGAAACGGTTTTATCACTGAGGAGATCCTCATGAAGACCTGGACAAAGCCTGCCGTACGCGAGCAGGAAGTCGGCCTCGAAGTTACGTCGTACCTGCCGGCTGAGATCGACGTTATCTAACGTTCGATCGGAAGCGGTTGCAATTGAGCGGTCGTCACCTGTGGTGGCGGCCGCTTTTCATTCGAACAAGTCCAATCCAAGTACTGCGAAGTCGGACGCACAAGCACGCGGGCCGAGCAAGACCCCCCGCACCCTGTTGAGTGGATGGGCGAGTAACGCTCCGGATGATGGAATTTGGTCGAGTGGGAGGGGGATGTAGGCTCATGGCCCAACTCGGGCCTTTGGCTGCGCAGTCCGTGCGTCCGCTCCGGAGGGTGTAGCTGTCAAACAGGCGCGTTAGTTCTGCTGCTCGCGGTTGAGCTGTCGACACGCGGATGTAGCTCGTACGGCAGGGTTTGACCCTCAATTGAAGTGGCAGCACGCGGCCAGCCTCTGCGCAGCCCGGAATTAAGCGGCGTACGTCAACTCAAAGCCTGCCCTGACTTGATTCTAACTGCGAAAGCTTCTGATTGCCTTACGGTTGCACTTCCGCGTTTAGGATATTATCAGCCCGGCTCGAACTTAGTTCCTGGTATCGCGATGAGGGGCAGCCCACGGGGGGCGATAGCAGGGTTCTTGAGTCGATTAAATTTTTTCGGGTCGGTTTCGTTCTGTAAGACTTATGTCGCTGTGGCGACCCGGTGGCGACCCATGGCCGCCAGCAATGTGCCTCCACCAAGTCAAATAATAACTAAAACGCTGATATTTAACGGGAGAAAAATGGTCGGAGCGAGAGGATTTGAACCTCCGACCCCCAGTCCCCCAGACTGGTGCGCTAACCAGGCTGCGCTACGCTCCGATGCGGCCCCTTTTGCCTTGGCGCGGGGTCGAGGTCAACGCCGGAATCGGGGGGAAAGGACGCACCGGCCCGGATCGCCTTGAGGATCTCCACCTCCGTAGGCAGAAGGTGCACCGCGGGCGGCGCAATCCCACGCGGAAGGGCCACCGCCGCAAAGAGCCCACGGCCCAGCGCAAGGTCGCAAACGGCAAGAGAGCCGCTTGGAGGTCCTCCAGCGCCGGTCTCACCGCCGGCCCCGCTGGTGGCCTTCGCTGGTCGGCCCCAGACGCCGAGCTGGGACAAAGTGCGACCGATCCCGGTCCCATCTGCCTTTGCCAACGCCTCCAGCCGTGCCCACGCCTGCAGGGTCCGCGCATCCTCCTCATCCGGCAGCGGCGCGCCTTGCGCGATGCGGATCGCCGCATCGGCCATGGCTGCCCGTCGGGCCTCGCTCAAGTGCAGGCTGCGCGGGATTTCCAGATCAACGCCGATCGCGGACACGCCCCCCAGGGCGATCAGAGCATACTGCCCGCTGTGGGCCACGTTGAAATCGCCGTCGAGCCCGGCCAGCATGGGCTTGCCATGTTCCCCGGCTTGGAACGGCGCACGGGCCGACGCCTCGCCGAAGTGCCGCGCAATCAATAGACGCAGCGCCAGCCGCGCAGTGGAGCGAAGCATGTCACGGCGTGACGCGGCGTCCGCAATTGCGCGCCCACGCTCTTCATCGCTCAGAAGCCCAAACTCACCATCTAGGGCGCGAAGCGATCCTTCAGCGGATTCAAGGTCCACGAGCCACAGTTCGACGGGACGGTCGCGTGCCTGAGATCTCGCGCCGCTGCAGCCGGCCACGATCTCAGCCTCGCCCAGCGCGAGCCCGGGCGGCGACTGGTGCCGGCGCTTCCGTAGCGCCAGCCTCTCCCAGCAACAACTGCCGGCAAGTTTCCAATTCGGAGATCGCGCTGCGGATGAGGCTTTCGATATCCCCAGGAGCAGAAGTCCGCGACTGCGCCTTGCGGGCGAGCGCCTGCGGTGCGGCGGCCAACGGTGTCGGCATGGATTGGCCGGCAGCGCCGTTCGCCTTGCTTCTGCCGCGTGACTTGGGCTTCTCGGGGGCAACAGACGGTGCTGCGAAAGCCTTGACCTGATCGATACCCTGCTCGCGCAGGATCTTCTGCACGCCCTTGATCGTGTAACCTTCCGAATGCAGCAGCCGGCGAATGCCGCGCAGGAGTTCCAGATCCTCGGGACGGTAATATCTCCGTCCTCCACCACGCTTCATTGGACGGATCTGGGGAAACTTCGCTTCCCAGAACCGCAGCACGTGCTTGGGAACATCCAGATCCGCCGCAACCTCGCTAATGGTGCGGAATGCTTCGGCCGATTTCGACATTACCGATCCTTAGGACTGACGAAGACGAGATACCAAAATACCAAATGCTGACGAGCTGCGGTCGCGCGTGAGAAACGCGTTAGAAAGACGATATGATAACGCGAGCGAAGACGCGCGTCCTCTCCCAAAACCGTGAAGCGCGATCGCGATGTGGAGAAAGAGACGTGTCAAAAAAATGGAACTCCGTCGACGCATGAACACACACGCGACCAAGACGCGCGCATTGCCGGCGGCTAGCGCCCACATATGCCTCAACTGAGGACTATTCCGCTGCTTTGCGGCTCATGCGGCCGGAGTTGATCCGGTCCTTCATGATGTTGCTCGGCCGAAACACCAGCACCTTGCGAGGCGTAATCGGCACTTCCTTGCCGGTCTTCGGATTGCGACCGACGCGCTCGCCTTTCTGACGGATGCCGAAGGAGCCGAAGGAAGACAACTTGACCGCGTCTCCGCGCGCCAGAGATGCCGAGATTTCGCTCAACACCAGTTCTACGAGATCCTGCGACTCGTTCCTTGGCAGACCGACTTTTTTGACGACCGCTTCCGCGAGATCCGCCCGCGTCAGAGTTTTCCCAGCCATATGAAATCCGCCTCCCCGCTGACCGCATGGCACCCTTCTTTAGCGTGGTGCAGTCAGATGCTAGCGGGAGCAACGTCACTGGTCAACGAGACCTGTGATCCAAGACCCTGAAATCAAACACATATCCGGGCTGTTCATGGTGCAGCGCAGCAATTTAGGCAACTCAGGAGAGCCCATTTACCAGCGCACCAGCACCGCACCCCAGGTAAATCCGCCTCCCATCGCCTCCATGAGGACCAACTGGCCCTCCCTCACCCGGTGTTCCTCCACGGCAGCCGCCAGCGCCAGGGGGATCGAGGCCGCCGAGGTATTCCCGTGGCGGGATAGGGTCATCATGATCTTATCGGGTGAAACGCCCAGTTTTTTGGCAATCCCGTCGAGGATACGGGCGTTGGCCTGGTGCGGGACATAGAGATCGATTTCATCCGCCGCGTAGCCGGTCGCCACCAGAGTTTCCTCGATCACGCCCGAGATCTTCTGGACGGCATGCCGGAAGACTTCCCGGCCGTTCATGCGCAGATGCCCAACCGTCTTCGTGGAACCTGGCCCGCCGTCCACGTAGAGCATGTCCTCGTAGCGCCCGTCGGAGCGGATGAGTGTGGATAGAATTCCGCGGTCGTCGCGCGAGCCATGCTGGGGTTGAGCTTCCAGAACCACCGCGCCAGCCCCGTCGCCGAACAGCACACACGTCGAGCGATCCGTCCAGTCGAGAATGCGCGAGAATGTCTCCGCACCGATGACCAGCGCACGCTTGAACTGGCCCGTTCGCAGAAAATTGTCGGCGATCGTCATGGCATAGACGAAGCCGGAACAGACGGCCTGCACGTCGAAAGCGGCGCCCTTCGTGATGCCCAGACCGTGCTGGATGCGCACAGCCGTTGCCGGAAACGTCTTGTCGGGCGTCGCCGTCGCGCAGATGACGAGATCGATTTCTATCGGATCAATGCCCGATCGCACGAGCGCTTGGCGCGCAGCCGCGATGCCCAGATCCGAGGTCAGTTCGTCATCACCCGCTATGTGGCGCTGGCGGATACCAGACCGCTCGACGATCCACTCATCGGTCGTATCGACGATCTTCGCCAGATCATCGTTTGTAAGGATGCGCTTGGGCAGATGCGCCCCGACCCCGCGAATGACCGATCGGATGACTGCCACGCTCTGCCTCTTCTAAAGGTTCTTCCCGTCGGTGTGCCGCTCGAGGGCGGCACGAACGGAGGTTTTGAATGGCGTCCCCCGGCTCAGTTGCCGGACGCCGCCTTGTCCAGGGTGTGATGAAAGGCGTCCAAATCGCTCCCTAGGCGCTCCAGGAGCCCACTCTGAGCCATCTCGTAGCCGAGATCGACCGCGCTCGCAAAGCCCAGTGCGTCGATCCCGCCGTGGCTCTTCACCGCGATACCGTTCAGTCCCAAGAATGTTCCGCCGTTCACCCGGCGCGGATCCATCTTATGCTTCAAGACCCGGAAGCCGCCACGAGCCAGGAGGGCCCCGATCCTGGACGCCAGTGTGCGCGACATCGCGTCCTTCAGGTACTGGCCAATCTGGCGGGCGGTTCCCTCCGCGGTCTTGAGCGCGATGTTACCGGCAAATCCTTCGACCACGACCACATCCACAGCCCCCTGGCCAATCTCATCGCCCTCGACGTAGCCGCGGTAGTCCAACGGAAGTTCCGTGTCCTTGAGGATGCCGTTGGCCTCCTTGACCTCGTCCCCGCCCTTGATCTCCTCCACGCCGACGTTGAGGAGCCCGACGGTGGGTCGCTCGACATGGAACAGCGCACGCGCCATCGCAGACCCCATGAGCGCGAACTCGGCGAGTTGCTGCGCGCTCGCGCCGATGTTGGCGCCCACGTCCAGCACGATGCATTCCGATTTGACAGTCGGCCACAGAGCAGCGATCGCAGGCCGCTCGATGCCCGCCATGGGCCGCAGGATGAGGCGCGCCATCGCCATCAGCGCGCCTGTATTGCCCGCAGACACGGCCGCATGCGCTTCGCCTGTTTTGACCGATTCCAGCGCCATCCACATGCTGGAGCCCTTACCACGGCGCAGCGCCTGGCTGGGCTTGTCGTGCATGGCAACGACGAGCGTCGTATGCACGACCCGCGAACGCGCTTTGAGATCTGCGTGTTTGTCGAGGATCGGTTGGATGCGCGCTTCGTCGCCGTAGAAGATGAAAGACAGCTGCGGATGGCGTACGAGCGAGATGGCCGCGCCGGGAATCACGACATCGGGACCATGGTCGCCGCCCATGGCGTCGAGCGCCAGCGTTCGAGGTTCAACCATGATGCGTGATCGCTTTCAGAATGGACGATGAGCCGGGACGGGAATGCTCCCGAGGCGTACCAGGAGCCCAACCCCCGAAAGGCTGCCGGAACGCTGGGGAAAATAACTGCCACGCACAGCGTGACAACCGATAATTCGGTCGCGGGCGGTCCCGTCCCCGCAATTCGCGGCGCTTAGCCCTCGTCTTTGAGTTTCTTGAGCACGGCAAACGGGTTGGCCCGCGCGGCCGCTTCCGCCTCGCGCGGATCCGACCACGTGAACTCGGCACCGGATTTGCGGGGATAGGGATCGAGCGCCGCCGAAACGGTCTCATAGACGATCCGGCCCACGTCGATCAGATCGTCACGCAGGGGTTCCACGTCGACGAGTGAGAAAACTTCGCGGTCGCCGTCCGCTTCGTGTTCGTCCTCGCCAATGGCGCCCCGGCGAAATTCGACGCTGAAGCTCTCAGCAATCCGGCTGGCCACGGGTTCGAGCGAAACGACGCAGGCTTGGATGACATCCGCCTTCAGATCGCCGCTGACACGCCACGCGCCGGATGCCACCGGCTCCACGCCATAACTCACATCCAGGCTATCGCAGCTCAAAAGATCGAGGGCCTCGCTCAGGGCCGCTCGTTCGCCATCCGTCGCCGACCGCGAACGTCTCAATCCGCGCTCAGGGATATCGGTCGTAGCGTGTGTCCAGTCCAGAAGTGCGTTCATAACGGCTCTGCAAATTGTCGAATTGGAGGTCGCGCCTCAGGAGAGTTGGAAGCGGCCGGCCATGACGTCGTCGGCACCGCGCGCGCCAAGCGCCTTCGCAAGGGCCCTGAGATGCGCCGCCAGCGCCGCTGCGTCGAGCGTGCGGTCTTCGGCGGCCGGCACGAGCTTTTCAAGGGCTTCCGCCAGCGCAGCATCCCCAGGCTGGCCCATCGCCTGACGGTACACGTCCGCACGGTCATAGAAGGCGGCCGCCGCTTTTTTCACTTTCTTCGGGACGCTCATGTCGCCGACCCCCATTTCGCGCATGTTGTCGTCCATGTCGATCACGAACGTTTCGACAAGGGCCTGGGAAGCCTCCACCCCGGCTTCGCCCTCCGCCCGCAGCCGTTCCATCACCAGGAAGAGATTGAGAACAAGGGCTTCATAGCGGCCCTCGGGTGTATCAGCGACCCCCATATCCGCGTAGAGCGTCGGCGTGCGGGCCAAGGCCACGACGGCGCCATAAAGGTCGGATGCTTTACGTCGGCCGGGGGAACGGTTGAAGAGCCATGAGAGCATGGTGACTGAAATCCGCTAGTCTGGGTTGTCTGTTCGACCGGGGATATGATCCGGCAAGACATCAAGTTCCGGTGGGTAGCTGCCGGGGCCTGCGTTGCCAGCCGACGCTGCAGAAGATATGGGCACGATAGGTCCAAGCGCCAGTCTGATTCTAAGGCAGGAAACTCCAGGAACACCGTGAAGAGCCTTCGCCGCGCAACAAAGTCACGCCGTCTGGCTGCCCTCGTCACGGGCGGTCTGCTTCTCGGTTGCGCCGGGCTTGCCGGTGGTTGTGCGGAGCAAATCACCAAGCACGGACAGTTGTTCCGCGAGTCCGACATCCAGCAGATCCAGCCCGGCATGGGCCAGGAGCAGGTCCGTCTTGCCCTCGGCTCCCCGACATCAACGACCACCACGGGCTCCGGGCAGGTTTACTACTACATCTCCAGCACAATGTCGCAAACGGCGTTCTTCGAACCTGAGGAGGTCGACCGCAAGGTACTCGCCGTCTACTTCAATCCGACGGGCACGGTGGATCGCGTTGCCAACTACGGGCTGCAGGATGGCAAGATCATAGACTTCATCTCGCGCACCACTCCGGCACCCGGCGGCAACGAGGAAGGCATCCTGAAGCAGCTGTTCCGCAACCTGGGCCAGAAACAGATCTTCGGCGAGTAGACCGCGCGCGGCTCAACCGACGGGCCCCTGGCCATCACCGCAAAAGGCGACCCGTCAGTCGCGGATCGCCAGAGAGCGGGACTGCAGAGAGATTCCCTCGGCGAGGAACTCGACCATCGACGCATTCGCCTCGAGCAGGCTGCCGCCGTGGGTGAAGCGCGGCCAATCCCGGATTGTGAGCCACGGGCTGGGGTCCGTCGGATCGGTCGATGTCAAATCCGCATCGCCGAAGAAGAGGATCTGCTTGTTCTTCTGGTCGATGACGTATGGATCGTTCCATTTCGCCAGAAGATCGTCGTAGGAGCGCGGCATGTGTGACTCGGGCGGATAATCCGGGTTGGTGAAGTAATTCGGGAAGTCGATCCGATGGCCGGGCGAGTCGGTCCACACGACGATGAGTGGATAGACATCGGTCACTCGGTTGGCGAACCCCGGCGGGCTGTCCCCCGGCCGGATCCAGTTGGAACTCATGGCCTCGTTGAGGCAGACGACATCGGCCTCGGGCCAGTCCCAACCACCACCGGCAGATTGCGGTGCCGCGAAATCAAGGAACTGTGTGTTCTCGTCCGGAAGCTGGAAGAAGTCGGAGGCGCGCAAGGGATCGGGGTCCCAAGTTCCTGGACTTTGGTCGCCGTAGTCCTTGAAGAACAGGAGGCGCACACGCACGAGCGGAAACTCAGGAATGCCCCGGGTCACGAGCTCTTCGTTGAGACGATCGAAGAACGTCGTGGCATTCGCTTTGACTGCTTCGAGTGTCAGCGTCATCGACCCGGTCGAGTCGACGCACATCGCGATATCGAGAACCGCAAAGCCCGGCTTGATCGAGGCGCTCGAAGTCCCGGCAAGCTGGAGGGCCTCAAGGCCTATGAGTGCAGCGAGCGTATTCTGGCTCGTTGCCTTGTACTCCGTGGTGGCAATCCACTCGCCGTTCACTTCGCGAACTTTCATCGTATGCCGGTTCATCGCAAACCCGGCATTCCCATTCATATTGGACTGGAAGAACCGCAGGCCGATCGCCTCCGCTTCGCTTTTGATCTGCCCAAGCGATTTGCCCGGTGTCTTACCTGCGATCTCGGCAACGGCCTTCGCAGCAGCGAGGTTCGCCGCGTCGGCGGCCTTGTCGATGATCTCCTTCGAGCGAAGGGCCCGGGAATAATCGATGGCCAGCCCCATCCCCGCCGATAAAGACAGGATGAGAAACGCAAACAGGAGGGCGACCGACCCGGACACGTCGGTAACAATCGACTTGGAGCGGCCGTGAAGTGGAATGACGCGGAACATGGAGCGCCTGGATTTCAGGTGAATACGGATCTTCCGTATAGAAGCACTGCTATTGCGTATCCCTTAAAACACCGATTAAATTTGAAGTAATTGCGGAAGAAAGTGTCTTGCAAGGTAGAAGGGGGATCATCTCGCAACCCCTTCCCCGAACCTGCTCATCGGGGTGCGGTCGGCAAAACGGCCGACGGCGCCGACCAAGACAAAAGCCCCGGGATTGCTCCCGGGGCTTTCTTTTATCCTCGTCTGCGCCGGCGGCGCTGCTCCTAGGAGCCGGCCACTCGGCAGGATCGAATATCACCCGTGTGCGAGCACTGCGAGCAGCAGGAGCGCCACGATGTTGGTGATCTTGATGGCCGGGTTAACAGCCGGACCGGCGGTGTCCTTGTAGGGATCACCGACGGTGTCGCCGGTCACCGACGCCTTGTGGGCCTCCGAGCCCTTGACGTGCTTCACCCCATCCTTGTCGACGAAGCCATCCTCGAAGCTCTTCTTGGCGTTGTCCCAGGCGCCGCCGCCCGAAGTCATCGAGATAGCGACGAACAGGCCGGTCACGATCACGCCGAGAAGCATGGCGCCGACGGCAGAGAAAGCCGCGCCCTTCCCGCCGATGACGCTGATCGCGAAGAACAGCACGATCGGGGACAGAACAGGTAGCAGCGAGGGCACGACCATCTCTTTGATGGCAGCAACCGTCAGCAGGTCCACCGCGCGTGCGTAGTCGGGACGCTCAGTGCCCTTCATGATACCGGGCTTTTCCTTGAACTGGCGCCGTACCTCCTCCACGACCGAGCCCGCGGCGCGACCAACGGCAGTCATGGCAATACCGCCGAAGAGGTAGGGGATGAGCCCGCCCAGCAGCAGGCCGACCACGACGTAAGGGTTGGCGAGCGAGAAGTCGACCGTTACGCCCTTGAAGTACTGGTAGACAGTCGAGCCGTCCTTGTTGGCCTCGTTGATGAAGTACTGCAGGTCGGAGTTGTAGGCAGCGAACAACACGAGGGCGCCCAGACCCGCCGAGCCAATCGCGTAGCCCTTGGTGACGGCCTTGGTCGTATTGCCAACGGCATCGAGGGCGTCTGTCGAGCGGCGAACTTCCTTGGGCAGACCCGCCATCTCCGCGATGCCGCCCGCGTTGTCGGTCACCGGACCGAAGGCGTCGAGCGCGACGATCATACCGGCCAAGCCTAGCATGGTGGTGGTCGCGATCGCCGTGCCAAAGAGGCCGGCAAGCGAGTAGGTCGACAGGATGCCCGCGACGATTGCGATCGTCGGTAGAGCAGTCGATTCCAACGAGATCGCGAGGCCCTGAATCACGTTGGTGCCGTGACCCGTGACCGAGGCCTGGCTGATCGAGCGCACCGGACGGTAGCCGATGCCGGTGTAGTATTCGGTGATCCAGACGATGATGCCCGTAAGCGCGAGACCAACGACACCGCACAGAAACAGGTTCCAGCCGGTGATTGAGAGATCGCCGACCTTGGCGACCTCGTCGAACCCGCCCAACACGTAGTGCGTGGCCGCGTATAGCCCCCCGATCGAGAGCACGGCCGAGGCGATCACGCCGCGATAGAGCGCACCCATGATCGACCCGTTGGGTCCAAGCTTGACGAAGAACGTGCCGATGATGGAGGTGACGATGCACGCCGCACATATCGCGAGAGGATAGACCATAAGGTTGGCGAGGTTGGTCTGGCCGACGAAATAGATCGCGGCGAGGACCATTGTCGCGACTACCGTCACGGCGTAGGTCTCGAACAGGTCGGCGGCCATGCCGGCGCAGTCGCCGACGTTGTCGCCAACGTTGTCGGCGATCGTGGCCGGATTGCGCGGGTCATCCTCCGGGATACCAGCTTCGACCTTACCGACCAGATCGGCTCCGACATCGGCGCCCTTAGTGAAGATACCGCCGCCCAGCCGGGCGAAGATCGAGATCAGCGAAGCACCGAAGCCCAGCGCCACGAGCGCATCGATCACAGTGCGATCAGCAGTGTTGTAGCCCATCGGGCCAATAAGGATGCCGTAGTAGACCGCGACACCGAGCAGAGCCAGGCCGGCCACGAGCATACCCGTCACCGCACCCGCCTTGAAGGCGATGTCGAGACCCGCGGCGAGCGACTGGGTCGCTGCCTGCGCCGTGCGTACGTTGGCACGGACCGAGACATTCATTCCGATGTAGCCCGCTATGCCAGACAGGATCGCGCCGATCAGGAATCCCACGGCGACCGGCGCGCCGAGCAGCGCCCAGGCCAACCCGAATATAACCGCGCCGACCATCGCAATAGTGCGGTACTGGCGGTTGAGATATGCCTGCGCGCCTTCTCGCACGGCGCCGGCGATTTCCTGCATGCGGGCATTGCCGGCATCGGCGGCCATCACATTGCGGATGGTGACGATGGCGTAGATAATCGCCAGCGCCCCGCAGGCGATGATCGCCCAGAGTATTTCTGTCATTTTTGTCTCCCCTTCGGCGAAGCGCCGATTGAACCCTTCTTTGTGAGGCGCGCGGCAACTACCGTCTTCCCCCGCTGCCCACCGGGGAGGGTTGACCCCCGAGTCGCGGCCGGACATTGCCAAAAGTGACGCGCCGTTGCAACACGGGCACAGGTCCCTCAATGTCAACTAAAGTCGCACAGTTCAGGGAAAAACGCCGGGACCTGCCCCCAGCCGGTGACAGACGGGCTGGGCCTGAGGTACGAGAGGCCGTCGTCCTACCGAGGAAGGAGCCCAAGGGTGAACATTCTGGAAATTCTGACTGCCGGCCAAGGCGGAGCGGTAGTTGGCAATCTGGCCCAGAGTTTCGGGCTGGACCGCCAGCAGGCGGCAGCAGTGCTCGATGCGGTCGTACCCCAACTGACCCGCGCCATGGAGCGCCAGTCATTCAACCGGGGCGGCATCGCGGACATGGTCGAGACGATGGGCCGCGCCGACTTCGAAAAGGTCCTCGCGCCCGGAACCAAGCTCGATGCACCCCAGGTCCAGGCACACGGCGTCGAAGTGCTCGACACTATTCTGTGGTCGAAGGATCGCAGCCGGACCGTCGCTCACCGGGCCGCGCGCGCCACGGGCGTCGACGAGTCTCTCATTCGGCAGATGCTTCCTGCTATTGGCGCTGCGCTGATGGGCGGGCTGTCGTCGAAGGCAGGCGGGGCACTGGACAGCATCATCAATCAGATCGGCGGCCTGCCCCAAAGTCCTCTGCCTGTGCCCGGCGAGGCACCACGAACCCGCAGGCCGCAGTCTATGGCAGAACCAACGGGCCCGACACCGCGCCCCACCGGCGGCATCAATGTCGGCGAGCAACGCCCCCTGCCCGTGCCTGGCCAGCGTCCAGACCTCAGTCGCGACAATAATCCATACGGCGATCTCACCGATATCATCCGACGCGGAAAAGTCCGGATTCCGGGGGGCGGGAGGCCGTCGGGATCTCCGGGGGGCGGCGGCATCGAACTGCCTCAGGGCGGCGGCCCTCTCGACAACATCATCCGCGAAATTCTGGGCGGCATTCTCGGGTTTCAGAGCAACAGCGTAATCGGCTGGATTATCCGCCTTATCGTCGTCCGCTGGGGCTGGGGATTCATACAGTCAATATTGCGTCGTCTCTTCCTTGGGCGCTGACGCAAAAAAGAGTGCTTCCGCAAGACCTGAAATGGAAAGAGCCGGAGCGTGGGCTGCGCTCCGGCTCTTTCGTTTTTTTGTGTGTTGCCGGCGATGTCGCCGGCGATGCGTATGTGTGCTTGTCAACTGAGAGACAAAGAGAGAGAGAGAGAGAGAGAGAGAAAGACACGCCTACAGAAAGCTTACGAGACCGGAACGTAATCCTCAGCGGCAGGGACGACCCTCAACCGAGCAGTCAACGCCATTCGCCGTTGATGAGCAGGATGCGGCGCGGTTGGCAGCCCTCGTAAACCGGGCCCAATCGGAGCCGTACTCCATCGCGGTGAAACTTGCCCACGATGCCGCGGCGTCGGACATGGCCGCCTTCTTATTGCGACCGCTTCCGTTACCATAGTGCCAGTGGTCGACGATGCAGACGCGGCCCTTTTCACGGCGCAAGTCGTGGATCGAGCCTGCGAGTCCTGTGTCATCCGCGAAAGCCGGTACAGCCATAGAAAGGGCCGAGCCCAGAAGACTGGCGACAATAACAAGCTTTTTCAACATTATAACGGGCCTCGCAGACAGTGGTGGATAAACTGCATTCGATTCTTTGAAAATGTCAGATTCACCCGTGTGCTTCGAGTGCAGGGATCAAACGATCAGAAAAATGTGCGCCCCGCGGCAAAGCAGCAACATTGGTTGCATCAGCATAATTTGCTGTGCCACTCGTCGCCGCCCCGACCGCGTGGAGCCACTACTTGACCGCGATGACACCGATCTCGACGAGCATCCGCGGATCAACGAGTTTTGCCTCGACGGTTGCCCGCGCCGGCGGATTTTGACCGCCCATCCACGCCGACCATGCCTCGTTGACGCCTTCGCGATGGCGCACGTCCGCGAGCCATAGATTGGCCAGCACGATCTTGGACCGGTCCGTCCCGGCCAATGCCAGCAGACGGTCGATCTCCGCCAGCACCTCTGCTGCCTGCTGCTTGGCGCTGGCATCGAGGTTGGTCGGCACGATCCCTGCGGTGAAGACGAACCCGTTGGCCTCGACAGCCTTGGAATAAACCGCGCTGGCCTCGTGACGGACGATCTGCATGGAGCTTCTCCTGGAATAAGTGGTGGAGCCCGCGCGTGATCGCCGGGCCCGCCGGGGCGGTCTCTTAGCAGGGGTCCGCATACCTCGGAAGGGCTTGCCGGCTTACAGAAGCGGTTCTTCGGCCACGAGCTTGCCGTCCACCTTGAGGCCTTTGATGGCGACATCACCATCCCGGCCTACCGCCAGCACGGCCTCGATGCGATTCTCGCGCACCTGCGCCTCGAGCGCCCGCCCCGTTCCTTCCGGTACGAAGTAGCTCTCGATCCCATAGCGAAGGCGACCGACCCGTTCATTCGATCCCGCAGCCTCCCGGCGCGCGTACGCGACGCGTCCCTTCAGAACGACCTGGTCGTCTCCGACTTCGCCCGGATGGGTGGCCGCGACGGAGACGAGTTCCCATTCCGCCGGTCCCGTGTTCTTCAGGAGCGCATAGACGACATCACCCTTGAGGGCGCCAGCGGGAAGCGAGACCTCGGCTCCGGCACTGAAGGGGTAACCGAGGATGACATAGTCTCCGCGAAACAGGTCTCGCGGATCCACTGGAACAACGGTCGACACGATTTCGCGGCCGGTTCTGATGAGCGTCGCGCGATCCCAGACCATCCACACGATCACGAGTGACTGGAGGGCGGCGGCGGCGATGAGTGCCAGGCGCGCCGGCCGTGAGAGCGTGAAGGTCATGACCGCATCTCCCGTGCTTCACCGCGCGCGTGCAGGCGGTAGGCGAGATAGGCAAGTCCCGCCACGATTAGACCGGCCGAGAGGAAGAATACCGAGGATCCAAGCAGCGTGCCTATCGTCTTGGTATAGATACCGAGAATTTCGATCGAGAAGCCTGCATAGCCGAGCCACAGGGCGAGGCGATCCGGACAGGCCAAGCCCCACCAGATGGCAGCTAGCGTGACAGCCAACGCGAAGGCCGCCAGCACTATGAAGGCCTCTGTCCCCGGACTGCGGACGAACTGCAGCGCCCAGAGGCCCGCAAAGACAGTGAGAAGCGCGTAGACGAGACCTCCGCGCCAGACTGTCTCCAGGGCCGGAAGACGCGCAAGGCCCAGCGCAGCGGCAAATCCCATGATCGTCCCTGCGGCCACGACAAGTTCATGTCCCTGCCGATCGTGCCAGATATACCCGAACATCACGATGAAGCCGGAGAGCGTCAGGCCGGACAGGTGCACGCCGGGCGACCAGCGCTGCCAGGCGAACGCCGCCGCGACGAGAGCCCACGGGAGCAGATAAGGCCAGAACACCTCGTCACGCTGCATCGACTCCCACATCCCCCATACGGAGAACAGCACCAGAGCGAATGCGAGCGTCGGGTTGGAACGCACCAAGACACCGGCAAGCAACGTTCCCGCGGCCCAGAGCAGCACCGCGTCGGGGGGATTGCCGTCCATGTGGTACATCTGCGAGACAAGCATGATGCTTGCGCCAAAGACGCTGCACCCCAGCAGCACGGCCGCGTGCCCGAACGGTAGCATCGCTCTCTTGAAGAGCTGATCCGCCAGCAAATAGGCGGCCCACATCGTACCGATGAGAAGCGTCAGGCGCAGGAGCCGTGGCATATCCTGCCAATTTGCGCCCACGAAGCTCATAGCGGCAAAGCCGATCAGCACAGCCGCGAGAATAGCCAGCGCACCCGGCAAGCCGACACTGTGGCTGCGCGCCTCCACATCGGCCCGGATCTGCGTTTCAGCCTCGGCCGTGATCCAGCCCGCACTGCGCCAGCGCTCCAGATCACGGTTGAGCCGATTGCGATAACCCCACATGGCAGTCAGTTCCTGTTCCCGGGGCCCGTTCCGTCAGTCCCTAGAGTGAACAATGTTCATTGTGGAGAGGCATTGTGGCTCGGACAAGGCATCTCAGACATTTTGATTGATTGGTGCCTATCAAAGTTAAAGGACGCGGCACGATACGCGCCGCGTCCTTCAAGTTTGCAGCAACCCAGGGAACCCGGTCCCGCGCTTAAGGCGTCGGGGTGGGAGCGGGCGTGGCCGGTGCCGGCTCTGCCGGAGCGTCGGGAGCAGGCTCAGCTGCCGGAGCAGGTTCAGCCGCCGGCGCAGGCTCGGCTGCCGGAGCAGGCTCCGCCGCGGGGGCGGGGGCGGGCTCGGCGGTGGGGGCGGCGGCGGGTTCCGTCGCCGGCGGCGGCGTGGGCTGACCCAGCAGCACGAAGGCCAGCACGGCAGCAGCCACGGCAAGTAGAATAAGAGTGAGGGCTCTACCCATCGGTCGTCTCCTGATTGTTCTCGTTCTGAAAAGTTTGTGAAATCGTCAAGAATTGTTTCTTTATGAGATCTTGCGGCTCAACGCCAGTGTGACAGCGCGTCCGCACGTTAACGACCCCTGCATGTCTGCCCGTTTCGGAACCGCCGTGCCGGACCGGCTCGACCCTCGACGGGACGCAACGAACAGGTCCATACTGATCTGCGTGCACTTGATGAGGAGGTCACCGCGACATGGACTTCGATGCAACTCTTCTGGCTCGCATCCAGTTCGCGTTCACGGTCTCCTTCCATATCATTTTCCCCAGCTTCACGATCGGCCTCGCCGCCTTTATCGCCACTCTGCTCGTTCGCTGGCGGCTGACGGGCGAGGACCGCTTTCAACGCCTCGCCCGTTTCTGGACCAAAATCTTTGCCGTCAGCTTCGCCATGGGTGTCGTATCGGGCATCGTGCTCTCCTACCAGTTCGGCACCAACTGGGCCCGCTTCTCCACCGTCACCGGCAACGTGCTGGGCCCCCTAATCGGGTATGAGGTGCTGACTGCGTTCTTCCTGGAGGCCTCGTTCCTCGGCATCATGTTGTTCGGCTGGAACCGAGTTTCGCCGAACCTCCATGTCACGTCTGCCGTGCTCGTGGCCATCGGCACGTCCCTGTCGGCATTCTGGATCCTCGCCGCCAACAGCTGGATGCATACGCCGGCAGGTCATGAGATCCGAGACGGTGTCGCTTACCCGGTCGACTGGCTGGCCATCATCTTCAACCCGAGCTTCCCCTACCGCTTCGCGCACATGTTCACCGCCGCCTACCTTACGACATCGATCGTCGTACTTGCGGTGGGCGCGCGTTATCTGATGCAAAAGAAATTCGAAGAAGAAGCCAGGACGATGGTGCGCATGGGGCTCGGCATGGTCATCTGCCTTGCGCCGCTGCAGCTGGTGATCGGCGACTTGCACGGACTGAACACCAAAGAACACCAACCCGCCAAACTTGCCGCCATGGAGGCGCACTGGAACAGCGACGAGCCGGCGGATTTCGTGCTTTTTGCCATTCCCAATGCCGAGAACAACGGCAACGACTACGAAATCAAGTTGCCCATTTCCGGCCTTGCGAGCTTTGTCATCACCCATGACTTCGAGGGTAAATTCCAGGGGCTAAACGATTTCAAGCCGGAGGATCGCCCGCCCGTCATGCCGGTCTTCTTTGCATTCCGTGTCATGGTGGGGCTTGGCCTCTTGATGATTGCCATGGGCGCGATCGGCGCCTTCCTCTGGGTCAAAGGCAGCCTGTTCAGGTCGCGCGGCTACCTGGGCCTCGTGCAGCACTCCTGGTCGATCGGCTTCATCGCGATCCTGGCCGGTTGGTGGGTAACGGAGACGGGCCGCCAGCCATGGCTCGCAAACGGCATTCTGCGCACGGCCGATGCGATCTCCCCTGCGATTACGGCTTCCGCGGTGCTGACGACGCTGGTTCTCTTCGTGATCGTCTATACGATCGTCTTCTCGATGGGCGTCTACTACATCAACCGGCTCATAAACAAAGGCCCGACGGGAGCAGCGGAGAAGCCGCCAGCAGGCACGCCATCTCGGCCGCTTTCGGCCGCGGAGGAAGCTGCGCGCGAAGCCATTGTCGGAGCGAGGTGACGAATGGACGATATGGCCTATTTGTTGCCGATCATCTGGATCGGGCTTCTGGGGACCGCCGTCGCGCTGTACGTCATCCTCGACGGCTTTGACCTCGGCATCGGCATCCTCTTTCCCTTCTCGCCTGAAGAAGAAGACCGCGACGTCATGATGAACTCGGTGGCGCCTTTCTGGGACGGCAACGAGACTTGGCTGATCCTCGGCGGCGGCGGCCTGTTCGTCGCGTTCCCGCCAGCGTATGGCGTCATCATGTCGGGCTTCTATCTTCCGATCATCGTTATGCTGCTGGCGCTCGTCTTCCGCGGCGTGGCATTCGAGTTCCGGTGGGTGGCCAAACCCAATCACCGGTTCTGGGACATTGCCTTCGCCGGCGGTTCGATCGTTGCAGCCTTCATGCAAGGCGTGATCCTGGGCGGCCTTCTGCTCGGCCTGCCCGTCTCCGACGGCATGTTTGCCGGCGGCATGCTCGACTGGCTGCAACCGTTCCCGCTCTTCGTCGGGCTCGCAACCGTCGGCGGATATGCCCTTCTGGGTGCAACGTGGCTCGTGATGCGCACGACGGGCGAAGTCGCCGCCAATGCTCGCGACCAGGCGCGTGTGCTGCTGTTCGCCGTGCTCGTTGGCATGGCCATCGTCAGCTTGTGGACGCCGCTTTCCGAGACGCGCGTTTGGGATCGCTGGTTCACACTGCCGAACTTTCTCTACTTGTCGCCGATCCCGCTCTTGACGGCCGCCGCGGCCCTTGTCGTCTGGCGCGGTCTCATAAGCGATCGCGACACGTCCCCCTTCGTGGGAACGGTGGCACTGTTCCTGCTGGGCTTCATCGGCCTTGCGGTTTCGACGCTGCCCTATCTTGTGCCGCCTGCGATGACCATTTGGGACGCGGCGGCGCATCCCTCGTCACAGGCGTTCATGCTCGTGGGAACCGTCATCATGCTGCCGGTAATCCTCGCCTACACCGCATTCGTCTACTGGACCTTCCGCGGCAAGGTACGGCCCGGCGAAGGCTATCACTGACCCGACTAGGCCACCTTTCAAGGTCGTTCGCGCGGCCGGGCCGATGCGGGCCATTTGAGAGTTCAGGTTGGCGGTCCGGATTCGTCTCTCTTCTGGAACGCCCCGGAATTGACGCCCGGAATGCCCCTCAGAATTGCTCCCAGAATTGACCCTGGCGCGCCCCCGTGAGATAGGCTGCGGGAATGACAGACACCACCCCCATACATGTGATCGGCGGCGGTCTCGCAGGCTCGGAAGCGAGTTTCCAGATCGCTTCGGCGGGCGTGCCCGTGGTTCTGCACGAGATGCGCCCCACGCGCATGACGGAGGCGCACAAGACCGAGGGCCTCGCAGAACTCGTCTGCTCTAATTCCTTCCGCTCCGACGAATGGGAAACCAACGCCGTCGGCCTTCTGCACGAGGAGATGCGCCGCGCCAACTCGCTCATCATGGCTGCGGGCGACGTTACGAAGCTGCCCGCGGGCGGCGCGCTTGCCGTCGATCGCGACGCGTTCTCGGCCGAAGTCACCCGACGGCTCGAAGCGCACCCGCTCGTTACGATCTCGCGTGGCGAAATCGCGGGGCTGCCGCCCAGCGACTGGGACAACGTCATCGTTGCAACGGGTCCGCTCACCTCGCCCGATCTCAGCGCAGCCATCGCGAACCTGACGGGCGAGACGGAACTCGCCTTCTTCGACGCCATCGCGCCGGTCATCCATTTCGACAGCATCGACACGTCCGTTGCATGGCGCGCATCGCGTTATGGGAAGGCCGGCCCCGCCGGGACCGGCGCGGACTATCTCAATTGCCCGATGAACCGTGAGGAATACGAGGCCTTCATCGATGCACTGCTATCGGCGGAAAAGACCGTCTTCAAGGAGTGGGAGGCGAACACGCCCTACTTCGACGGATGCCTGCCCGTGGAGGTGATGGCGGAGCGCGGACGGGAAACATTGCGCTTCGGCCCGATGAAGCCCGTGGGGCTCGATGATCCCCGCACCGGCCGCTGGCCATACGCAGTCGTCCAGCTTCGGCAGGACAATGCGCTCGGCACGCTATGGAACATGGTCGGCTTCCAGACCAAGATGAAGCACGCCGAGCAGGTGCGCGTGTTCCGGATGATCCCCGGCCTGGAGCACGCCGAGTTCGCACGACTGGGCGGTCTGCATCGCAACACGTATCTGAACTCGCCCCGCGTGCTCGACGGCTGCCTGCGTATGAAGGCGATGCCGCGTCTGCGCTTTGCTGGGCAGATCACAGGCGTCGAAGGTTACGTCGAGAGCGCGGCCATCGGCCTGCTCGCCGGACGCTTCGCGGCCGCCGAACGACTAGGCCGCCACCCCGTCGCGCCACCGGCCACGACCGCGCTCGGCGCGCTCCTCGACCACATCACGGGCGGCCACATCGTCACCGAGGACGAGCCCAGAGAGGATGCATCGCCGCGGGCGCGTTCCTTCCAGCCCATGAATATCAACTACGGCCTGCTGCCGCCGCTCGACGAGACGCCGACCATGAGCGCCGACGGTAAGCGCCTCAAGGGACCGGAACGCGGCCTTGCGAAAAAGAAGCTGCAGTCGCGGCGCGCGCTCGCCGACCTGGCAAACTGGCTTGGCGCATCTGGCAAGAGTGCAGCGGCCGAATGAGCCCGCTATTCCCGACTCCAGAATTAGACAAATTCTAACCTTCTGAAATCACAAGAAAAATACTTGACGGATCGCGGAGCGTCCGACACGATCCAGGTCACGGATATTAACGTCCGCCGATTGCGGGGCCTTGAACCTCGCGTATTGGAGTTTGAAAACATGACGATTTCTCGCCTTTCGCGTATCGCACGCGCTTGGCCGGATGTTTGGGTCCGCACGGGCGGCCCGCGACCGGTCCCGATCCTCAACCTTGGCTGGATCACTTCCGCACTCCGTGCTGCCCCGCCGGAAAAATCCTGCGCGGGCGCGGCAAGGTACGCGGCATCGCTGCGCGCCTAGAAACACACCGAAGCATCCGGACATTCGAATTGGCAAACGCGATGCGCTTTTCAGCGCGCGCATTTCATGCCGGCCAAGGACACGTCATGACCATCAAGAAACAGAAGGTATCGCGGCGCTTCCACGCGGAAAAATCCACGGCGCGGACTTGCCGCTGCCAGCTCGCAGAACGTCGTGCCCTGGGCCTCGGTCCACTCGAAGAGCTTTTTCTGGATCTCGCGCGGCTGCATTGCACGGCCATCGCCACAGACCAGGATGCTGCCCGCTCTGCGGCGCGCGAACTGGCCACCAGCCGTCTCGGCATCACCGAGGGCCAACGCTTTTTCGTCTGCGTCACCGATCTGATGGAAGCCATACGAAGGGATAGGCCCGGACCCTTCGGTTTTCTGCCGGCTTGCTGCACCGTCGTCTGTGCCGATGAGCTAGATATGATTGCGCTCCTGCGTGCGTGCAGGTTTTCCAACAAGGCCATCATCGAGACGCGCGTCAGCCAGTTGCTTCAAGGAATGGAGTCCTCCGCTGTGATCGCCGCAGCGCATGCCGTGGTTCGTGCGGGACGGAACGGCGCGGACGCACTCCAAATCATCCATGCATCACTTTCGGACACCGGCATCCACCCATCACGGGTTCTTCACTGAGGAGGCGCCCGGATAATGCTCGCACAATCGAAAGCCATGACGTTCTTGATGCGTGCTGAGGTCGCCAAGGCGCTGAACGACGCCGAACCGCCGTGGCGCTTGGCCAGCCCAGCCCGAACCGGACTCAACCTGGAGCGCTTCGTCCGCTTCATCCTGACGCTAGCGCTCGCCGACTATGGAGAGAAGCCCGATGACCTGCTGTGAGCACGAATGCAACAGCAAAGTCCCGCGAAAGACGAAACATACCTGTAGGCATCCCGTCACAGCCGGAAACCCCGCACCCGGCGCGATGGGGTGTCTGCAGGTGTGAGCCCGGAGGCGGAGGACACTCCTATTGGTGACGCAGCAGCGAATTTCAATTCCCTGCGATCTCGACCAAAGGACAACTGGTCGTCCGATATACAATTGGATATAGCATCGCGATGGGACGATCAAGCGGCCATGCTCGCGCCCCCATCCGACCGAGCGAGGCCGAATAATAGAAATCCAACTCCCAGGAGGAAACAATGCTTCAAAAAGCACTGAACGAACTCGCCCAGCAAATCCGCATCCGCGCCCGCTACGACAACTTCATCGGCGGCGCCTGGGTACCCCCGGCCAAGGGCCAGTATTTCACAAATATCACCCCGATCACCGGCAAGCCTCTGTGCGAAATCGCCCGCTCAACGGCTGAGGATATCGAAACGGCGCTCGATGCCGCCCACGTTGCGAAGGACAAGTGGGCGCGCACGTCGCCGGCTGATCGCGCAGCGGTACTTTTGAAGATCGCTGACCGCATGGAAGGCAGCCTCAAACTGCTCGCCCTTGCCGAGACACTCGACAACGGCAAGCCGATCCGCGAGACGACGGCTGCCGACATCCCCCTCGCCATCGACCACTTCCGCTACTTCGCCGGCTGTGTACGCGCCCAGGAAGGCTCGATCTCGGAGATCGACCACGATACGGTTGCCTATCATTTCCACGAACCGCTCGGTGTCGTCGGCCAGATCATCCCGTGGAACTTTCCGCTCCTCATGGCATGCTGGAAGCTCGCTCCGGCGCTAGCCGCAGGCAACTGCATCGTGCTGAAGCCCGCCGAGCAGACGCCCATGAGCGTAATGGTGCTGATGGACCTCATCGGCGACATCCTCCCGCCGGGAGTCTTGAACGTCGTGAACGGCTTCGGCGTCGAGGCCGGCAAGCCGCTCGCCCAGAACAAGCGCATCGCCAAGATCGCGTTCACGGGCGAAACGACGACCGGGCGCCTCATCATGCAGTATGCATCGGAGAACATCATCCCCTGCACACTCGAGCTGGGCGGAAAGTCGCCGAACATCTTCTTCGCCGATGTGGCCGACAAGGACGATGCCTTCTTCGACAAGGCCCTGGAAGGCTTCGCCCTGTTCGCGCTCAACCAGGGCGAGGTCTGCACCTGCCCGTCTCGCGCGCTCGTTCATGAGTCGATCTACGACCGCTTCATCGAGCGGGCCGTGGCCCGCGTCGAACGCTATCAAGGCCGGTCACCCGCTCGACCCCTCGACCATGATCGGTGCGCAGGCTTCCAATGACCAGATGGAGAAGATCCTCTCCTACATCGACATTGGCCGCCAGGAGGGCGCGCAGGTGCTGGCGGGCGGCGAGCGCAATCGCCTGGAGGGCGAACTGGCCGACGGCTTCTATGTGAAGCCCACCATCCTCGCCGGTCACAACAAGATGCGCGTCTTCCAGGAGGAGATCTTCGGCCCTGTCGTCTCGGTCACCAAGTTCAAGGACGATGACGAGGCTCTCCAGATCGCCAACGACACGCTCTACGGCCTCGGTGCCGGCGTGTGGAGTCGCGACGGAACCCGCGCCTACCGCTTCGGGCGCGCGATCCAGGCTGGCCGCGTCTGGACCAACTGCTATCACCTTTATCCGGCGCATGCCGCCTTCGGCGGCTACAAGCAATCGGGTATCGGTCGCGAGACGCACAAGATGATGCTCGATCACTACCAGCAGACCAAGAACCTGCTCGTTTCCTACAGCCCGAACGCACTGGGCTTCTTCTAAGCGCGAGCCAACCGAAGCGGGCCCGGCTGCAGAGCCGGGCCCATTTTGGTTTTGCAAACCCATTCCGGCGGCGTCTGCTTGCAAAGGGGCGGCCCGCGCTCCTATCTGACTGTTCGACCTTTATCAGGAGGCCCCGATGTCGAGCCCCACTCTGCGCTCCCTGCTGCAATTGCCGTCCGAACCCGCCCCGCTTTCGAAATCGGCGCTGATCCTGATCGACTGCCAGAACACCTACCGGGAAGGCATCATGCAGCTCGAAGGCGTCGAGCCCGCACTCCAGGAGTGCGCAAAGCTGCTCTCACGCGCCCGCTCGGCGGGCACGCCCGTCATTCACATCCAGCACGACGCCGGACCGGGCTCGCCTTATGACGTGAATGCGCCCATCGGCCAGATCGCCGATCCAGTGGCCCCGCGGCCGGGCGAGAAGATCATCACCAAAACGCTTCCGAGTTCGTTCGAGGGCACGGATCTCGACGAGGAGCTGAAGCGCCTGGGCGTCACCGATCTCGTGCTTGCGGGCTTCATGACCCATGTCTGCATCAACTCCACGGCGCGCGCCGCCTTCAACCATGGGTACCGACCGACTGTCGTTGCCTCGGGAACGGCCACGCGGTCCATTCCAGATCCACGCGGCGGCGACGTGCCGGCCTCGGTCATGCATACGGCGGCGCTTGCCGCCCTTTCGGATATCTTCGCCATCGTCGTTCCCGACAGCAGCAAGGTTCCCGCATGAGCACGACCGATTACGTAGAGAGAGTGAGCGCCACGCCCGCCACTCTCGAGCTCATCGCCAAGCTCGAAGCCGTTCACGGGCCGCTGCTATTCCATCAATCTGGCGGATGCTGCGATGGCTCGGCGCCGATGTGCTACCCGCGCAGCGACTTCAAGGTCGGCGGCCAGGACGTTTATCTGGGCAAGATCGGCGGGCAGCCGTTCTATATTGGCAAGGCCCAGTTCGAATACTGGCGGGATACGCACCTCATCATCGACGTCGTGCCGGGCCGGGGCTCGGGGTTCTCGCTTGAGGCGCCGGAGGGCGTCCGCTTTCTGACGCGCTCGCGCGTCTACACCGCCGTCGAGTTCGAGATCCTGAACCGTATGGGCCCCCCGCCGACAGGCGTCGAGCGCCCCGCAGCCTGAGACGCCGGCGGCCTGCCCTTTTTTTGGGCTAATCGCTGACGAAGCCATCATCCTGCCCCCGGCCCCCTGGGCAAAGCCCCCTAAAATGCGGGGTTTGTGCCTTGGCACGCATGCTGCAATTCACAAAGCATAATGCATCTAGGGTTCCGGCCGCGCAGGTGGCAGCGCGGTGCCTGGTCCGAGAGATGCGCTCCCGGTTGCGCTGTCCAGCGCCGCCGGAGCCACGGCGGGACAAAAGCCCGGGAGACCTGTACCGCGAGAAGCTTCGGCTTTCGGACGGACGGCCTCCTTGACGTTCTCTTAGGCCTACCCCGTCCGATCTCCGTTGCCCTCCGGTCCGATTTCAACGGTGGTGACAAGGAGATCCCCATGACGAGCCGCCCATCCTCCAAGATTGGTATCGGCCTCGCGGCAATTGCCACGATGGTGTTGCCGTTCGCAGCCCCAGCCAAGGCCGAGGCCAAGAAGGAATTCAACGTTTGCTGGACCATCTACGCGGGCTGGATGCCTTGGGGCCACGCGAACGACACTGGCATAATCAAGAAGTGGGCCGATAAGTACGGCATCACCATCAACGTCACGCAGGTCGGCGATTACGTCGAGTGCATCAACCAGTTCACGGCCGGCAAGTTCGACGCGGCAACCTCGACAACGATGGACGCACTTGCCATTCCTTCCGTCGGCGGGGTCGACACAACCGTGCTCGTCGCCGGTGACTACTCGAACGGCAACGACGGCCTTGTCCTCAAGGGCAAGACGAAGCTCGAGGACATCAAGGGCCAGAAGGTCAACCTGCTCGAACTCTCCGTATCGCACTACTTCCTCGCCCGCGCCCTGTCGACCGTGGGTTTGTCCGAGAAAGACATCACCATCGTCAACACGGCCGATGCGGACTGGGTGTCAGCCTACAAGACGGGTGACGTGACCGCGATTGTCGCGTGGAACCCCATGCTCGCCGATATTGTCGCCGAGCCTGACGCCAACCTGATCATCACGTCGGAGAAATTCCCCGGCGAGATCGTGGACGCAATGATCACCAACACCGAGATGCTGAAGGCCAATCCGGATTTCGGAAAGGCCATGACCGGCGCCTGGTTCGAGATCATCGCACTCACCTACGATCAGACGGATAAGGGCAAGGCTGCACGCGAAGCCATGGGTAAGGCTTCCGGCACCGATCTAGCCGGATTTGAGGCGCAGCTCGCAACGACGAAGATCTTCAAAACTCCGGCGGAAGCAGTCGAGTTCATCACCGACCCGAAGGATAAGGAACGCTTCGACTACGTGCGCACGTTCTCCTTCGAGAAGGGCCTCTACGGTCAGGGCGCCAAGAGCGTGGACGACATCGGCATCGAGTTCGCCGACGGCTCCATTCTGGGCTCCAAGGACAATGTGAAGCTGCGCTTCACGGCCGAGTTCAAGAAAATGGCTGCCGAAGGCAAGCTCTGAACCTGCCAGACGCAGGCGCGGGGCTGGAACATGTCCCGCGCCTCCACCTCTCATCTCAATCAAGACCACGACGTTACCTGCGAGGCCCAGCCATGCCGTCAAACTTCAAGGCGCTTCCTGTCATCGATGTAAGTGGCCTCTACTCGGATGATCTTGCCGCCCGGCAGAGGGTAGCCGACGAGATCGGGGCTGCATCCCGCGACAGCGGCTTTCTCTATGTGGTGGGGCACCCCATCAAAATCGAAGCCCGAGAGCGCCTGCTCGCCGCGACCCAAGCCTTCTTCGCCCAGCCAATGGACGTGAAGATGCGCACCTATATCGGCAACTCGAAAAGCCACTCCGGCTACGTACCGCCGGGCGAGGAGGTATTCTACGGTCAGAAACCCGACCGCAAGGAAGCCTACGACGTGTCCCTCGACGTACCGGCCGACGACCCCGAGGTCGTATCCGGCCGCACGCCCATGCTTGGTCCGGTTCAATGGCCGGATGACCGAGAGTTCCGCGAGGCGGTCGGCGGCTATTACAAGGACGTTTCCGACCTTGCACACACGCTCTTCCGCGGCTTTGCGCTCGCGCTCCAGTTACCGGAGACCTATTTCGAGGCCTATCTCAAGAAGCCGCCGAGCCAGCTTCGTCTCATCCACTACCCCTATGCGCCCGAAGCGCCGGCTGACGAACCGGGAATTGGCGCCCATACGGACTACGAATGCTTTACTATCCTGTGGCCCACGGCCCCGGGCCTGGAAGTCATGAATGGAGCCGGTGAGTGGATCGATGCGCCGCCCATCGAAGGCGGATTCGTCATCAACATCGGCGACATGATGGAGGCGTGGACCAACGGCACGTTCGTCGCCACGTCGCACCGGGTACGCAAGGTGAAGGAGGAGCGCTACTCGTTCCCCTTCTTTGCCGCGTGCGACTACCACACCGTGGTAAAGCCCCTGCCGCAGTTCGTAGCCCAGGGCGAAGCCCCGCGCTTCGAACCCCTGGTGGCAGGCGATCATCTGCTCGCGCAGACTGCGCAGACGTTCCAGTACCTCAAGAAGCGCATCGAGGCAGGGACGTTCCAACTGCCCGAAGGCGCGCGGAAACTTTCCAGTTTCGGTCAGGAAGCCATTCACGCGAGCGGCCCGCGATGACGCTTGAAGAGATCGCTGCGACCTGGGCTCAACCGACCTCGCTGCGGGTTCCGGAGTGGGCGCTTGGCACCGTGATGCGGCGGTCAATCACCTTTGCGACCGGCGTCGAGGATACCGAGACCCGTGTCTTCTGGGTGCAGGCGCACGGCATGACGGGTGACATCCGTATTCATCCCGCGCGTCCGCGCATCGCCTCCGAAGTGAAACTCGCTTCGCTCGATCGCGAGGCGCTGTGCCTGCTCGCCAGCGTCGAAGGCGGCATCGCCACGACCTCCTGGTCCGAGCCCGTGATGTCTTGGGCAAACTGGATTGGCTTCCAGACGTACGACAAATACCCCGAGCCCGGCATCATGCGCCGCATCGGCGATTGCATGATCGAGTTCGCACCTTCGGGAATCTACGTCGAGGACTGGCGCTTTCAGCCCTCCGCGCCAGGGCTGCTTGCCGGCCTGCGGTTGGAATCGGAAGAAGATGAGGACGGCATAGACCGCCCGCGCGCCGGTGGCCTCGTCGTCGCTGGTGACCATGCCATCCGCGTGCTCGCCCGCCGCGAGGATTTGCCCGAATGCATGCGCGCCCAGGACTTCGTGCGCGAGAGTGCCGATCCGGTGGCAGCACTCACCCAGGTCTTCGACTGCATCACCGACTACCTCGTCCGCGAGGGCGAACTGTGGCGGATCGAGGCCTCAACGGATCCCCGCCGCGAAGGCTTGCGCGTCCCTCTCACCGGCGACCTCGAAGCCGGGCGCGATACGGCCGTTCTCTGGGAGGCTGTCAACGATATGCCCGGCGTGCGCCGCCGCCGCTGGCACATCGACAGTCTGGAAGTCTGCCATACCTTCACGCAGGCCACGCCGGCGCCGGCTGACAGGCTCGCATGGCTGGAAAACGAGGCTGATACGCTTATCCAACCCATCGACAACAACAAACATAGGGTTGCCTGATGCGCATAATCAACCGGCATCCAAACCGGGTGCTCTATTACTTTCTCGCAGCGCTGCCATTCGTCGCCCTGGCGGCGGCCTATCTGCTGGGAAGCCAGGCGCGTTTGAGTATCAATCCCGCAGACAAGCTGCTGCCGTCACTGACGCAGATGGGCAATGCGATGTACGAACTGATGTTCGTGCCCGACAAGCGGACCGGCACCTATCTTTTCTGGTCCGACACGGGGATCAGCCTGTGGCGCATCGGCTGCGGCATGGGATTATCGGTCGCGGTCGCCCTTGTGCTCGGTGTTGCAGCCGGCTTCATACCCTGGGTCCGGGCTCTGGTTCAGCCGTTCGTGTCCGCATTCTCGCTGATCCCGCCGATTACCGTCCTGCCCATCCTGTTCATCATTGTCGGTCTCGACGAGGCCTCCAAGATCGCGCTCATCTTCGTAGGAACGGCACCGGTTATGCTTCGGGCCGTAGCTCTCGGCGTGGAGGATATTCCGCGTGAACTCATCATCAAGGCACAGACGCTCGGCGCCTCGACTTGGCAGATGATCACCCGGGTGGTGCTGCCCCAGGTACTGCCTAAACTCATCACCGCGATCCGCTTTGCCCTTATTCCGGCGTGGATCTTCCTCGTGTCCGCTGAGGCCATCGCCGCCGTCAGCGGTCTTGGCTACCGCATCTTCCTCGTCCGCCGCTTCATGTCGATGGACGTCATCCTGCCCTACGTTTTCTGGATCACGCTGCTTGCCTGGATGATGGACATGTTTCTTGCCCAACTGCAGAAGCGCGCGTTCCCGTGGTTCCAGCCGGAGAAAGCATCATGACCACGGTCGTCCTGGAGAAGATCTGGAAGGAGTACGGCGATCAGGTCGTACTGGAGAATATCGATCTCACAATCGAGTCGGGCTCCTTCGTCGCTCTCGTCGGTCCGTCCGGCTGCGGCAAGACCACGCTCCTGAAGATGCTGCTCGGCGAAGAGAAGCCGACCAGCGGCAGTATCCTCATGGATGGAACCCCCCTGAAGCCCGAACCGGACTGGGATCGCGGGGTTGTATTTCAGCGCTATTCCGTCTTCCCGCATCTCACGGTGCTTGGCAACGTCCTCATCGGACGCGAGTTTGAGAAAGCCGGCTTTGTGGGCCGCCTGTTCGGCGACAATCGGAAAGCTGCCATAGAGGATGCCCGCGCGCTGCTCGCCGCGGTCGGCCTATCCCAGCACGAGAACAAATATCCTGCGGCCCTCTCGGGCGGCATGCAGCAGCGGCTTGCTCTCGCGCAGGCCTTGATGCGGCGGCCTAAGGTTCTTCTGCTCGATGAGCCTTTCGGCGCACTCGATCCCGGCATCCGGTCCGAAGTCCACGCTCTCATGACCGAGTTGTGGCTCGAACAGGGCATTACAGTCGTCATGGTCACGCACGACCTGTCGGAAGCTTTCCGTCTCGGCACCAGGGTCATTGCGCTCGAGCGGCGCCGAAACCGTCCGGAAGAGGCGGAACGCTACGGCTCGACCATTGCGCACGACATCGAGGTCTGGCCGCCGAAGCCGAACAAGAAGCCCAACGGAAGTGCCGTCATATCCGCACCGCCGCCGGCCTCTGAATTAGCCGCGCAGCCGCTCAACTGAGCGTCGCGCTGTGAAATCCCGGGTGGGGACGGCCCCGCCTGAATGCCACATGAGCCCGGGACGGCCCGGACACCAAGAGCCGCGCGTCGTGCGGCTCATCAAGAGGGAGGCCCGCATGTCCGCATTGATCCATGCCGACACGCTCACATCCGGCAAGCACTGGTCGCTCATCATGCGCACCAACACGCGCTTGCGCCTGACCGACATCGACGGCGGCGCCAACGTCGGCATGCTGTTCTACAATCCGCAGAACCTTACCGAGCGATATAACGCGCCCGACACGCTGAAATGCCAGCACACCTTTCGCCTAACCGCCGGTCATTGCCTCTACTCCGACATGGGCCGCATCTTCTGCTCCATCGTCGCGGACACGCACGGCTGGCACGACACCGTCTGCGGCAACACGACGAAGAACATCGTCGCCCGCAAGTGGGGCGAGGCGGCCTATCAGACCCACCGCAACGAACGGCACCAGAATGGGTTCGATAGCCTCCTCGTGGAAGCTGCCAAGTACGGGATGAAGCGCCGCGACCTTGCCGCCAACGTGAACTGGTTCAGCAAGGTCGCCGTCGACGAGAACGGCTTCATCACCTTCGATCCGTCCGCTTCCCGCGCGGGGGCCCACGTCGAACTTCGCTTCGAGATGGACACGCTCGTTCTGTTCCACACCTGTCCTCATCCCCTCGATCCCGCGACCGCCTATCCGAAGAAGACGATCCGGTTCGAAATGTTCGAAGGCGTACCGGCCTCCGCCGACGACGACTGCCGTCTCTCCGCGCCCGAGAACAGCCGCGGCTTCGAGAACAACCGTTTGTTCCATGCCTGCGGCTGCCACTGAGGGAGGCGCGACCAATGATCAAGGATAGCCACCTCACGCCGCAGACGGCAACATACCGGAAGATCGTTCCCGCCGGCGAATACTGGATGCATGTCGTCAGGAAGGGCGAGACCTTCCGCATTCTCGATCTGGAAGGCAACCAGGCCGCCGATACGCTCTTCTTCAATGCGGATGACCCTCATGAGCGCTACTCCGCCTGCGATACCATTCGCGAGCAGGGGAACGTCTTCATCACTGCCGGCACTGTTCTGATGTCGGACCTGTGCCGGCCGATGCTCACTGTCACCGCCGATACCGTCGGGCGGCACGATACGCTCGGCGGCGCCTGCGCGACAGAGAGCAATACTGTGCGCTATGCGCTGGAGAAGTTCTCCATGCACGCCTGCCGCGACAGCTTCCTGCTCGCGGTCGCCGAGAACGAGCATTACGGCCTCGACAAGCGCGACATCGCCCACAACATCAATTTCTTCATGAATGTGCCCGTGACCTCCGAGGGCGGGCTGACCTTCGCGGATGGCCTGTCGTCGCCCGGCAAGTACGTCGAGATGCGAGCGGAGATGAACGTCATCGTTCTCATCTCCAACTGCCCACAGCTCAATAATCCATGCAACGCCTACAACCCGACCCCCGTCGAGGTACTCATCTGGGACGCCGGCGCATGACCATGTTCAAGAAAGTCTTGATCGCGAACCGCGGCGCCATCGCCTGCCGCATCATCCGCACGCTCGACCGGATGGGGATAGCAAGTATTGCAGTCTACTCCGACGCCGACCGCCACTCACGACATGTCGCACTCGCGACTGAATCTGTGTGCATTGGGCCGGCGGCCGCCGCGCAAAGCTATCTCGATGTGGAGCGGATTCTGCAGGCCGCACTCGAAACCGGCGCGGAGGCCATCCACCCCGGCTACGGATTCCTGTCCGAGAACCCGGACTTCGCGGAGGCCTGCACAAAGGCCGGCATCGTCTTCATCGGGCCGACGCCAGACCAGATGCGGGCCTTCGGCCTGAAACACAAGGCGCGCGAACTCGCCCGGGCCGCCGGGGTGCCGCTCGCTCCGGGATCGGGCCTCATCCATGATCTCGAGCATGCGCATAAGGAAGCCGCCCGCATTGGCTATCCCGTCATGTTGAAAAGCACGGCGGGCGGCGGTGGAATCGGATTGCAGCTCATCGCCACCGAAGCCGACCTAGCGCCCATGTACGAGCGCGTTGAACGCCTGGCGCGCAACAATTTCAAGGATGCGGGCCTTTTTCTGGAAAAATTCGTCGCTCGTGGGCGTCATATCGAGGTCCAGCTGTTCGGCGACGGCAAGGGCAACGTGGTGGCCCTTGGCGAGCGCGACTGTTCCGCCCAGCGCCGCAACCAGAAAGTCATCGAGGAGACCCCGGCGCCGGGACTGTCGGACGCTACGCGCCAGGCGCTGTGGGACACGGCTATCGCGCTCGGCAAGTCTGTCGATTACGCCAGCGCCGGCACCGTCGAATTTCTCTACGACAGCGATACCGGCGACTTCTACTTTCTCGAGGTCAACACGCGCCTTCAAGTCGAGCACGGCGTGACGGAAGAGGTGACAGGCGTCGATCTCGTGGAATGGATGGTACGCCAAGCCGCAGGTGACTGCCCGGAACTCGAACAATCCAGGATTAAGCCCTGCGGCGCCTCCATACAGGTCCGCCTCTACGCCGAAGATCCGGGTCGCGATTTCCGCCCGAGCGCGGGCCTTCTGACACACGTCTCCTGGCCGGAAGACACGCGCATCGAGACCTGGGTGGAAGGCGGCAGCGAGGTTTCCCCGTTCTACGATCCCATGATCGCCAAGATCATCACCCGCGGTGCAACGCGGCAGGAGGCGCTGGCAAAGCTTCAGTACGCGCTTTCACAGACGCGGATCGGGGGACTGGAGAGCAACCTCGACTATCTTCGCCAGCTCGCGGCCTCCGATGTGCTGGCCAAGGGCGAGATGCTGACACAGACACTCGCCAGCTACGCCTACCATGCCGCAACCATCGAGGTGCTTTCTCCTGGCACGCAGTCGACCATTCAGGACTGGCCGGGGCGCACCGGCTACTGGGCCGTGGGCGTTCCGCCCTCCGGTCCGATGGACCATCTGTCGTTCCGTCTCGCCAACCGTCTTGCTGGCAACGCTGAAGGCACGCCGGGCCTGGAAATTACGCTCGCGGGTCCGACGCTGAAGTTCAACACGGCTGCGATCATCTGCCTTGGCGGCGCGGATATTCCTGCAGCCATCGACGGAACCCCGATCCCGATGTGGGAGCCTGTTCCCGTTCCCAAAGGCGCCACGCTCAAGATCGGAACCGTCACAGGAGCGGGCGCCCGCACTTATCTCGCCGTACGCGGCGGCTTCGACGTGCCGCTTTATCTGGGCAGCGCGTCGACCTTCACACTCGGCAAGTTCGGGGGGCATGGCGGCCGGGCGCTGCTGACCGGCGACATTCTGCACATTGCCGCGCCTTATGCGGCCATCCCCGATACGTCCTCGCTGCTGCCCGCGCTTGAACCGGCAATCCGCCCGGCAATGGCGCACACCTGGGAGATCGGCGTGCTCTATGGCCCGCATGGAGCTCCCGACTTCTTCACGCCCGAAGACATCGAGATGTTCTTCTCGACAGACTGGGAAGTTCACTACAATTCGAACCCCACGGGTGTCCGGCTGATAGGTCCAAAACCGCAGTGGGCACGCCCCGACGGCGGAGAGGCCGGACTCCATCCGAGCAACATCCACGACAATGCCTACGCCATCGGCGCGGTCGACTTTACTGGCGACATGCCCGTGATCCTGGGACCTGACGGACCCTCTCTCGGCGGCTTCGTGTGCCCAGCGACGATCGTCGCGGCCGAGTTGTGGAAGCTCGGACAGTTGCGTCCTGGAGACAAGCTGCGCTTCATCCGCCTGAGCCCCGAGGAGGCCGCCGCACGGGAGGCCCGGCAGAATGCTGAGATCGCATCCCTGGCTCCGGCCGCAACCGTGACACGGCCGGATTCGGCGCTGCTCGGAGCCGACGACTGCATCGTCGCGGTGCGCGAAGGGAAAAACGGCCTGCCACGCGTGGTGTGCCGCAGAGCCGGCGACAAGTATCTGCTTGTCGAGTATGGCGACATCGTTCTGGACCTCGAACTACGCTTCCGGGTCCACGTCCTGATGACCCGTCTGCAGGAGACGAACCTCTCCGGCATTCTCGATCTCACGCCCGGCATCAGGTCCCTTCAGATCCACTATGACAGCCTCGCCCTCCCCCTATCCCGTTTGATCGATGTTCTTTCCCGGATTGAAGACAGCATGGGCGACGTCGGCGAGATCGAGGTGCCATCCCGCATCGTCCACATGCCGCTGTCTTGGGACGACCCGCAGACCCAGCTTGCGATCAACAAGTATATGCAGTCCGTGCGCGCGGATGCTCCGTGGTGTCCTTCGAACATCGAGTTCATCCGGCGGATCAATGGGCTGGAGGCGATCGAGGACGTCAAGCGTATCGTCTATGACGCGAGCTACCTCGTTCTCGGACTGGGCGACGTCTATCTGGGCGCACCCGTGGCGACCCCCGTCGATCCGCGCCACCGCCTGGTCACTACGAAATACAATCCAGCTCGCACCTGGACACCTGAAAACGCCGTCGGCATCGGCGGCGCCTACATGTGTGTCTACGGCATGGAGGGTCCGGGCGGCTACCAATTCGTTGGCCGTACGGCTCAGGTGTGGAACCGCTTCCACGTGACGCGCGAGTTCGAAGCCGGAAAACCATGGCTTTTGCGCTTCTTCGATCAGATCCGCTTCTATGAGGTTTCCGGCGATGATCTGCTGGCCTTCCGCGATGGCTTTCTGCAGGGAAAGTGCGGCATCCGGATCGAGCCGGGGACATTCTCGCTTTCTGCCTACCGCCAGTTTCTGGCTGACAACGGCGAGGCCATCCGCGCCTTCAAGGCGACGCAGCAGCAGTCGTTCGAAGCTGAACGGGCGCGGTGGGAGGAAAGCGACCGGGCGGGTACCATCGTCAGCGACACGGGTGAGCCGGATGCAGGCGATGACACGCTGGCACCCGGTCATGCGGCCATCGCGAGCCCCGTTCCCGGGGCTGTCTGGAAAATCGCCGTGGAAGCGGGTGCACGTGTTGCAGCCGGCGAAGTGCTGGTCGTCGTGGAATCCATGAAAATGGAAATGCTCGTTCACGCGCCGTTCGACGGCATCGTGCATGAATTGCGTTGTGCGGAGGGGCGCCCCGTCTCGCTCGGCCAAACGCTGCTCGTCATGGCCGAAAGCGGAACGGAGGCCGCGGCATGATCGCCTCACTCGACATCGCGGCTCTCAGCAAGGCCTATGCCGCGGGGTCATTGACCCCAGAAGCCGTCATAGCGGATGTGTATGACCGCATCGCTGCGCATGGCGAGCGGCCCGTGTGGATATCTCTGCGTCGGCGTGAAGAAGCCATTGCCCGGGCGATTGCGGCGCCGCACGGACCGCTCTACGGCATTCCCTTTGCGGTCAAAGACAACATCGACGTCGCCGGCATGCCGACGACATGTGCATGTCCCGATTTCGCATACACACCCGCCCGCTCGGCAACTGTCGTTGAACGGCTGGAATTTGCGGGTGCAATCGTCATCGGGAAAACCAATCTCGACCAGTTCGCGACGGGCCTCGTGGGCACGCGTTCCCCCTATGGCATCCCCTGCAGCGTCTTCGATCCCGAATATATATCGGGCGGATCAAGCTCCGGTTCGGCCGTTTCTGTCGCCGCGGGCCTCGTATCCTTTGCGCTCGGAACCGACACGGCCGGCTCAGGACGGGTGCCCGCCGGATTCAACAACATCGTTGGTTTAAAGCCGAGCAAGGGACTTCTCAGTGCGCGCGGGGTCGTGCCGGCCTGCCGTAGCCAGGACACGGTGTCGATCTTCGCGCTGACGACGGCGGATGCTGCGCATGTGTTGACGAGTTGCGCCGGCTTCGACGCGGAGGATTCTTTCTCCCGCACATCCCCAACTCCGCTTGCCTTCGAAGCGATGCCTGTGCCGTTACGTGTCGGCGTTCCGCGCGGCGAGGTCGAGTTCTTCGGCGACGCGGAGGCCGAGCGGCTCTACAAACTCGCCATTGAGCGCGCCCGCGCGCTCGGGGTGGAAATCGTCGAGGTTGATTTCGCGCCCTTCCGCGAGGCGGCTGCGCTCCTTTATGCCGGACCTTGGGTTGCCGAAAGACTGGCCGCCATCAAGGCATTCGCCGCCCAGAAGCCGAACGCGATCCATGAAGTGGTACGTGGCATCATCCTGGGGGCCGACAAGCTCACTGCCGTCGACACCTTCGAAGGAATGTACCGCCTTGCAGATCTGACGCGCCGTGCGGAACAGGAATGGCAGTCGATGGACGCACTGCTCCTGCCCACGACCCCGACAACGTATAAGATCGCCGACGTGCTTGCCGATCCCGTGCGGCTCAACTCAAATCTTGGCCACTACACGAATTTCGTGAACCTCATGGATCTGTCGGCCGTCGCGATTCCTGCCGGCTTCCGAACCAACGGGCTGCCATTCGGCATCACGCTGATCGGTCGCGCCTTCGCCGACGCGAACCTCGCGGTTCTCGGAGACACATTGCACCGTGCGTCCGCCGATGTGCGCCTCGGCGCTACAGCGGCTCGGCTCGATCAAACACCGCCCCTTGAAACATCCCCTTCGCGCACCATCGAGGTGGCAGTTGTTGGAGCGCACCTGACCGGCCAGCCGCTCAACGGCCAATTGCAGGAACGCAACGCACGCCTGAAGCGCACGACGCGCACTGCCACCGGCTACAGCTTCTATGCTCTGGCCAACACAACACCCGCAAAGCCAGGCCTCGTTTTCGACGGCAGAGGCGCTGGCAAAATCGAACTGGAAATCTGGGAGATGGATGAGAGGTCCTTCGGCTCGTTCGTCGCGCTCATTCCCGCCCCACTCGGGATTGGAACATTGAGACTTGAAGACGGAACCAGCGTGAAGGGTTTCCTCTGCGAAGCCTATGCGGTTGGCGATGCGGAGGACATCACGAAATGGGGCGGATGGCGCGCCTGGCTTGCATCACGCTGAGAACAGGCGCGCTTCAGACCGCACTCACGTGCCGACCGCCCGCCGTCCGCGCCACCATCGGGACAGGCTCACTTCCGCCTGTCGGCGCCGGCGGCGGATGAAGGGCCAGTCGATCGATAAAATCACGAACCCGAGCGGAAGCATCCAGATGCCGAGCACCGGCAGAAAGCTGAAAAGTCCGCCAAGGACGAATGCGACGCCGACGAGGGTTCGTCCCAAGCGCGTGTCTGGAAGTGTCTGTCTCCGCGCTCTTATCCAGGCAGAGACATCGGCCGCGTCGAGCGAGACGGGAATGATCCCGCGGCCCTCCTCGCTCCTCCCCCTCCAGTTCCACATCTCGTCACCCATCCTCGGTTTGCAATCGACCCGGTCCGACGTCCACGGGCCCGACAGCGAGCCTCGAGGCGATCAAGTCCCCCGTAATTTGGGAATCGCAGTCACCATACTCTTGAAGAATTCGGCAAGTTTGAGATAGGAAGCCTGACGCGCACTGGTTCTGCGCCATGCCATGGCAATCGTTCGATCGACCTGGCGGTCCTCTATTTTGAGAATGTGGACATCGTCGTCGGATTCCAGTTCCCGGCCGACGTAAAGACCCGGCATGAAGGTAATTCCGAGCCCCATGATGACCATCTCTCGCAACATATCGAGGCTCGTGCCCTCGAAGTCAAAACGCACGTTGGCGCCCATCTCGTCGCACAAGTTCAGAATGGGTTCGTGAAGGCTGTGCTCGGGGCCGAGCGTCAGAACATCCTGGCCCTTTAGATCTTCAAGACGCACAGACTTCTTGCGAGCGAGGGGATGATCTGAGGCGACGACCAGCATCAAGGGTTCGCGAAACAACGGAACGCTGATGATCTCGGCGGCGCGGATGGGAGAAGGCGTAATGATGACGTCGTGCTGCCCCTCCTCCAGGGCGCGGGGCAGATGTTGGGGCAGTTCCTCACGCACGTACAGCCGCAGGTCGGGATAGGTACGATGCAACTCCGGAGCTGCGTGCTTGAAAAGATAAGGCCCTATCGTCGAGGGAAGGCCAAGGCGCAACAGACCTGTCAGGCCGTTATTGCTGCATGCTGCCAGGCTGCGGATCTCATTAGCATCACGAAGCATCCGCCGCGCGATCTCAACCACCTGAACGCCGGTTGCGGTGAGGACAACGCGCGAAGTCGTACGTTCGACGAGTTGGGCGCCAAGACGCTCCTCGAGCGCTTTCAGCTGTTCGCTCAATGTCGGTTGGGTCGTGTTCGACCGCTCGGCGGCTCGCCGAAAATGGCGCGTATCGGCAATCGCGACGAGATATTCCAGCTGCCTGAGATTTGGCACGAGTTCCCCTGAATTTAGCGGCTGATCCTGACCACCTCGCCGATATGGGGAGTCCATCGCTATATCGCAAGTCAATCGGAAAACCCGATCAAAAGGCCGGCGTATACCGATCAGGGTTCATTTGAATGGGCGTTGGAAAGGCTTGCTCCAGGCGGGACTGCGCAGGGTTGCCACCCAACGGACCGGACGCCCCGTCCGGGGTCCGTGGATAGTTTGGGACTTCAACCCCTTTTGCGACGCCAGCCCTGGCCGCAGAAAGCTCTTTATCCGCTGCGGCTGTTGCTTCAAAAAGAGAACTACAGGCTAGTCCCACGGGGCGCGAGGACACCCCTCCTACTGGGACTTTTCATGCAACACATGCACGACAAGTGCAGAGCAATCAGGGGGAGACAGAATGGCCGAACTGGCAAAACTTTTTGATAACAACCGAACATGGGCGGCCGACCGGCTGCGTAAAGATCCAGACTACTTTGCGCGCCTCGCGGACGCACAGACCCCGAAGTACCTCTGGATCGGCTGTTCGGACAGCCGCGTCCCCGCCAATCAGATCCTCGGGTTACAGCCGGGCGAGGTCTTCGTCCATCGCAACGTCGCCAACCTTGTTGTCCACACCGACATCAGCTGCCTCTCGGTCATGCAGTACGCCGTCGAGGTCCTGAAGATCCAGCACATCATCGTCTGCGGCCACTACAGCTGCGGCGGTGTGCACGCCGCTTGCGGCACCCAGCAGTTCGGGCTGATCGACAACTGGCTGCGAAACATCAAGGATATCTATACGCGCCACAAGGAGGAACTTGACGCGATCAACGATCCGAAAGTGCGTGGTGACCGGCTCTGCGAACTCAACGTGATCGAGCAGGTGAAGAACGTCTGCCACACCACCATCGTGCAGAATGCCTGGGCCGCCGGACAGTCCCTCTCGGTTCATGGCCTTATATACGGGATCAGCGACGGCCTGCTGCACGACCTCGCCGTGCGAATTACGAGCCCTTCCGAACTGGAGAGCATCTACCGGACCCGCATGGGCGAGCCGGCTTTCTGACACCAAGGCTGTCCCGGTTCCCGTGACAACGAAAAAAGCAGCCCGCCAAAAGGCGGGCTGCTTCCTCCCAGCTCCCCTCAAACGAATTTCGCAATCAGCCGAAGCGCGCCCGGCTCGCCTCGATCGTATCCTCGAAGGTCTTGAGACCTGTGCTCGGCGCGCAAACGAGCGCTGCCATGTTCCCCGGCTTGTGCTGATTGCGGTACATCTGCATGTGTGCCTTGGGAATATTCTCCCAAGAGAAAACCTCCGACATGCATGGATCGATACGGCGCTCGACCACGAGTTTGTTGGCCAGTGAGGCCTGCTGAAGATTGGCGAAGTGCGAACCCTGGACGCGCTTCTGATGCATCCACAGATAACGCGCGTCCATGGTCAGGTTGTAACCGGTTGTTCCGGCGCAGATGACCACCATACCGCCGCGCTTCACGCAGAAGACGGAAACGGGAAATGTCAACTCTCCGGGATGCTCGAACACCATGTCGACATTGTTGCCCTTGCCCGTGATCTGCCATATGGCGGATCCGAACTTGCGTACTTCCTTGAACCATTCCGCGTAATCCGGGCTGCCAACCTTGGGCATGGGCCCCCAGCAGCTGAAATCCTTGCGGTTGAGAACGGCGCGCGCGCCGAGTTGCATGACAAAATCGCTCTTGTCAGGCCCCGAAACGACGCCAATCGCATTGGCGCCGGCCGCAGAGCAGAGCTGGACAGCCATGGAGCCGATACCACCGGCAGCTCCCCAGACGAGAACGTTGTGGCCCGGGCGAAGCACATGCGGACGATGGCCGAACAGCATGCGATATGCCGTGGCGAGCGTCAGCGTGTAGCAGGAGCTTTCTTCCCAGGAGAGGTGCCTCGGCCGTTCAAGGAGCTGGCGATCCTGCACCCGGGTGAACTGGGCGAACGACCCGTCGGGTGTTTCATAGCCCCAGATGCGCTGCGAGGGCGAAAACATCGGATCGCCTCCGTTGCATTCCTCGTCGTCGCCGTCATCCTGATTGCAGTGGATGACGACCTCGTCACCCACCTTCCAGCGCTTCACCTTGGAGCCCACGGCCCAGACGATTCCCGCGGCGTCTGATCCGGCCACCAGATAAGGGTGACCGTGCACATCAAACATGGAAATGGGCTGACCTAAGCAAGCCCAAACTCCATTATAATTCACTCCCGCAGCCATAACGAGGACCAGCACGTCGTGGCTGTCCAGCTCCCAGGTCGGGAGGACCTCGATCTGCATCGCCTTGTCAGGTTCCCCGTGGCGCTCACGGCGTATGCTCCAGGCATACATGTTCTTCGGAACGTGACCGAGGGGCGGAATCTCTCCGACTTCGTAGAGGTCCTTTTTGCCCGGAACGATGGCCGGGGTGGGGAACACATCATCCTGGATCTTCATGGTCGATGCCTGCGCCACAGCTTCAACTCCCATCTCAGGTGTCAGGATCTAGCTCGGGCCGATGCCGCAACGTTGATTGCGGTGAGCAACACTGGATCGCCGGAGACGCGGGAAGCTAGGGGAATGTCGCAAGTGCGAGAAATGAATAGTGCCAATCCGCATGATTTACGTTTTCAATGATAGGCGGCCCAATCCTCAACCTAGGCACCGGATGATGTGATCGCGAAGCTTGGCCACGGGGGGCCTCAGACGCGGCCCGGCCATCAACGCGATTTCCGTATCCTTCAGATCCGGCAAAGGGCCGCCGTCTATCACGTGCAGACCATGCGGCACCATTTCCTTCGGCAGCACGGCAATGCCAAGACCCGCCTTCACTGCCGCCAGTGAACCGGCAAGCGACGCGCACGTGTAGGCTATTCGCCAGGGTTTGCGTGCCCTGTCGAGCGAATCGGTCGCTCGCTTGCGATAAACACAGGGCTCCGGCGATACGACAAGCGGCAAAGGGCCGCCTCCTTCCAGGTAATCATGATGGCCAGCGACCCAGACCAGAGGCTCGCGCCAAACGCGCAAACCGCTGGCTCCGGAAGCACGTTCGCGCTTCACTAGAACGAGATCAAAAAACCCGCGTCTAAAGCCCTGGACGAGGTTGAGTGTCAAGTCGCACGTCACCTCGAGGGCGACTGAAGGATAAGCTTGGATGAAGCGTGCGAGGATGTCGGGCAAATGTTGAGTCGCGAAATCTTCCGGCGTGCCCAGACGCACAACACCCTGCATCTGCGGCTCATGCGTCAAAGAGACCACCTCGTCGTTGAGATCGAGAATGCGCTGCGCATAGGAGAGTACTGCCTCACCCTCGGGTGTCAGATCGACGGAGCGAGGCGTCCTGTCCAGGAGACGATGGCCCAGCGCATCCTCCAGACGCTTGACTTGAAGCGATACGGTCGACTGCTGGCGCATCAGCCGTTCGGCCGCGCGTGTAAAGTTCCGCTCCGTCGCGATCACGACGAAGGTTCTCAGAAGATCGATGTCGAGATTGACGAGAGTCTTGGGCATGGCTATCCAAAATCATGATTGACGTTTAAAATGATAAATCATCCGATTATTAATTTCCACATCCGTACCCGAAGCTGTAGCTCCCACATTCTCTCCAAATTTGCTGCGCTGCGGTATCCGCTCGCGGCCAGCGTCCTCGAAGATGAAGGAAGGTAACCATGGGCTCGGCGCTCGATCTGGCCGTCGCAAACCTCGCCTCGCCGATGGTGCTGTTTTTCGTGCTTGGGCTTGCCGCGACCCTGGCCCGATCGGACCTCTCCATCCCCGAGGCGATTGCCAAGGGCATGTCGCTCTATCTGATGATGGCTATTGGTTTCAAAGGCGGGGCCGGCGTCGCCGAGCATGGGCTCGATGTCCGCCTGGGGCTGTCAATCGTGGCCGGCATTGTTCTCAGCGCCATAATCCCGCTCATCGCCTTCCGGCTTCTGATGGCCACGAGCAACCTGCCCCGGGTCGATGCTGCGGCCGTTGCGGCCCACTACGGCTCCATTTCCATCGTGACCTTCCTGGCTGCGACACAATCGCTGGAAAGGAACGGCATCGCATTCGAGGGCTACATGGTGGCCGTGGCGGCGGCGATGGAGACGCCCGCGATCATCGCGGCACTGTGGCTCGCCCGCACGGGCGAACAGCGCATGGACGCGGTCACCCTGCGTGAGGTGCTGCTCAACGGCTCGATCGTCCTTCTGGTGGGATCGTTCCTCATCGGCATCGTGACCGGGCCGGATGGTCTCAAGACCATAGCGCCCTTCATCGTGGACCCCTTCAAAGGCATTCTGTGCCTCTTCCTTCTGGACATGGGCGTGATCGCCGGCCGTGGTCTGCGGGAAGGCGCCAGGCACCTGACGTGGCCCGTTATCCTGTTCGGACTATATATGCCGCTCATCGGCGGTGCCCTCGGCGCGGTGGCGGCCAGCCTTGTCGGCCTGTCGCTCGGCGGCACGGCGCTGCTCATCACGCTGGCAGCCAGCGCCTCCTACATCGCAGTGCCGGCAGCCTTGCGACTGGCACTTCCCGAAGCCCGACCTGCGATCTATCTGCCTCTGTCTCTGGGGGTCACCTTTCCTTTCAACCTGACACTCGGAATTCCGATATATGTGGCCGTGGCTTCGGCCTTGCACTGAGGTGGTTTGATGAAGACGTATCCGAAGAAGCGCATCGACATCATGGTCGAAGCTCCGCTCATGCAGCGCGTGATCAATCTCCTGGATGAGCAGGGCGTGGGCGGCTACACGGTCCTTCCCGTGCTCGCCGGGCGCGGCAAGGACGGTGCGTGGCATCGCGATGGCGTCATCGGCCGTGCCGGTGCACTAGTCATGATCTTCTGCATTATCGATGAAAAGCGCGTCGACGAAGTTCTGGAACCGATCTTTGCTCTCGTCTCACGCCAGATCGGGGTCGTCACGGTGTCGGACGTCGAGGTTATCCGGCCGGAACACTTCTGATCCCCGGCGGCTGAAGCACCCGTTCCTGCGGGGCCTGCTCCGCGCGCCTCTCCATAGCTCACTAGAGAAAGAACCGCCCGCGCAGGGGGTGCACGGGCGGTTCTACTTACCTCGCGAGTGCGGATCTAGGGGTTTGGGGGTGATCCGCCCGATGGCCGTTTTGCCGCGTCTCTGGGGTTACAGAGCACCGGCCGTCCCCGCGAGATTCGATACGCTGATCAACATTTGGAGATCAGACGCCCAAAAACAAATCGGAACTCGCACCCTTATTGATAGAAATTGCCGATTGCAGCCCTTCACTCTCGGGTTTTCGCCCGACATACCTATCGCGCTGCTTTCACTGACACGCGCTGTTCAAGCCTCGAAAACGTAAGTGCCCGGCGCATCATACTCGGCCGCGTAGCCCTTATCCCGCGCGCCCGAGATCCGGCGGTCGGACCGGCTCGCCGGAGTGCTCTCCAAGCCAATTGACCCACGCGGGCCACCACGAGCCGTCCTGTTTCGGCGTCTGGGCGGCCCAGGTGTCGGGATCGACATACAAATCCCGATCCGTCCGCGTGGCGATCTGATAGCTGCGCCGTGGATGCCCCGGCTCGGAAATAATTCCCGCGTTGTGGCCGCCTTCGGTCAGAAGGAAAGTCACGTTCGTGTCGGAGAGCTGGTTCCACTTGTAGACCGAGCGCCACGGTGCAACGTGATCCTTGACTGTTCCGACTGTGAATACCGGCTGTCGGATGTCTGCGATCGTGATCGGCCGGCCGTCAACCTCGTAGCGGCCTTCGGCCAAGTCATTATTGAGATAGAGCTTGCGCAGGTATTCCGAATGCATGCGGTAGGGCATGCGCGTCGTATCTGCATTCCATGCCATCATGTCATTCATTGGCGTACGTTCGCCGAGAAGATACTCGCGCATCATGCGCGACCAGATAAGATCGTTGGACCGCAGGAGCTGGAAAGCACCCGACATCTGCTTGGCGTCCAGGAAGCCCTGCTCCCACATCATGTCTTCAAGGAAGCGCAGCTGGCTTTCGTTGATGAAGAGCTGCAATTCGCCCGGTTCCGTGAAATCGATCTGAGCTGCGAGGAATGAGAGCGTTTCGAAGGGCGATGTGCCGTTGCGCGCCAGCCCGGCCGCCGTGATTGCGAGCAGCGTTCCGCCGAGGCAATAGCCGACACCATGCACCTTGCGCTCCGGAACGATCGTTTCGATCGCTTCCAGTGCAGCCAGAATGCCGAGCCGGCGGTAGTCGTCGAGGCCGAGGTCGCGCGCTTCCGGATCCGGGTTCTTCCACGAGATCGTAAAGACTGTGAAGCCCTGGCCGACGAGGTACTTTATCAGCGAATTCTCGGGCGACAGATCGAGAATATAGTACTTCATGATCCATGCGGGCACGATCAGGATCGGCTCGGGCCGGACAGTCTCGGTCGTCGGGGCATACTGGATGAGTTCCATCAGCCGATTGCGGTAGACGACCTTGCCGGGCGTAACGGCAACATCGCGGCCCGGCTGAAAATCCTCGGCGCCAACGGGGGGCCTGCCACCAGCCATCCGTTCCCAATCCTCGATGAAGTTCTGATAGCCGCGCAAGAGGTTGCGCCCGCCTTCGTGGAACGTGGCGTTCAGCACTTCGGGATTGGTCATAACGAAATTGGACGGCGCGAAAACGTCGAGCACCTGGCGTGCCGTGAACTCAAGCATACGCTCATGCTGCAGGGAAAGACCGGGCACTCCCGTCGTCGCCACGTGCCACCACTGCTGCATGAGAAGATGCGACTGGTAGTAAAAATTGAAGGGCCACTTCTGCCAGCTCTCGGTAACGAACCGGTGATCCTGCGGCAAAGGTTCGATGCAGGGACCATGTCCATTCTGAAAGAGCATGCACTGCATCATATGACGCTGTAGGCGCATCCACTTGCGGAAGGCCTTCTCGACGAGTTGGAGCCGCTTGCCCGGCGAGGCAGCCAAGTGCGAAAGCCAATCCAGATAGGCTCCGGTGAGCGAGGCCGGTGAGAGGCCCATCGTCTGCTTTGCGATGGCGGCATGCGTTGCCCTGTCAAGTAGTTCGGCGAGCGCCGTCGAAGTGTAGGAGTCCCGATCCGCCAGCGACGGCGGGATGCCGATTCGCGGCGGCAAGACGGTGGGCGAGCGGGATTTTGCCTTCACAGGTAACGTCGATCCAGAGCTGGATGACGTCGCCTTTACGGGCTTCAAGGGCGTCGCACTCTTCGGACTCATCAGTCGCCGTCCTTTGCGCGTTCGGTGGAATGCCAGCTGGCTTTTTGAGATAGAGCGAAAAGTTCTACCCGCCTCGATGGGCGGACTTGATATAGGCCCGCAATTGCGGATCCCCAAATTGCGCTGGATCAAGGCGACGGCGAGAAGGTCGGAGTTGTTGTAAACATTCCGTTTCTGCCTTTCTCGGGCCGGACCTTCACCCGAGACCGGTGAGAATAGGAGGTATGCCTCCGGAGATGAGGAGAATGCGATGACCAATCGCCGGCTCGCCTACATCGTCAAGGACCAGAAGCCCCTCGTAATGACGCAGAGCGAGACGATCCAACAGGCCTGCGCAGCAATGTGTCAGCGGCGGACCGGATCGGTGCTCGTTGTCGACGGTGCGCAAAACCTCGCGGGGATCTTCACAGGGCGCGATGCCGTCCGTGTGCTGGCAAACGGTGCCGATCCATCGGTGACCAGATTACACTCCGCGATGACGCCTAATCCCTTTACAGTCCGCCCATCCCAGCGCGCCATAGATGCCCTGCGCATCATGGCGGACGGCGGCTTCCGCCATCTGCCGGTCGTCGAAGATGGCCGCATCTGGGGCGTCGTCTCGCGCGGCGACTTCAAGGGCATGGAACTCGATCGGATCGACGAGGACGAGCATCTGGCCGAATGCATCTGGTGACGCGATCGGAGCCGCCGGCTCAAGCCATGCGGCGGAGGCCATCCGTGGGAAATCCGACCGGCGACATCCCGAACAAGCGGCCGAGTTCGCGAGAGATTATCACTATTTCCGCCATCAGCTTATCCGCACCCTGCGTAGTTTCCGTCAGGATTCCAATGGCTTCTGCCTCATTCGCGATAATGCAAGCAAGGATGCACCAAAGCCGGGCGTCCCTGGCATATCCGACCTCAATGTCCGCTTTGGCTAAATCCAACATGCTGAGCGACACCCACGTGATGTCAGCCGGGTCGAACCCTTCGTCGAGCGCTTGCTGTCCCGTGCTCCCCTGACATAGAAGACCGGCCGCCTCGGCATCTGCAGCCAGGGCGTCCCACAGTCCTTCCGGATCTTCCAGATCCAGGTGTCTCAATTCCTTGGCGGCCGAGAAAAATACGGCACTCAAACCTTCCGCTGTTTTTTCTAACGGCTCCATTTGCCCTATTCCCTGGACACACATGACGAGAATGGCTGCAAGTTAGCCGATAGATCTTTCGAGACCATCTGCCACATAATTAGGATTTTCCGCGGGTCATTAATTGCAGCATACGGAGACTGTTACCTGGAGGCTGCCGCCAAGGATGATGGCCCGATCCGTGATATCCGATGAGGAACTGTTGCTGCCGCACGCTCTTTTTCCTTTGAGCAGTCGAACGAAAGGCAGCCCTCAAATCGATCGCCAGCGCGATACCACTGAGCCCCTTTTGGTTGAAATGTCGTCCTGGGGAAGGCGCGAATAGGCTGCCTAAACCCGATCAACATGCCGCGGCACCCGGCACCCACCCGACGGCTCGTGCCCGCCGCAGCCGGACTTCTCAATACGTTTGATAGCAGCCTTCGCCCCTGATTCGCGTATGCCACATGGGCTACCCCATGCGGGCGACGCAGCGCTTCATCCCAGTCCCTAGTTGAGGCTCAGTCGGAACCTCTCGAATTACTTGCGAGTGGTGTCGGCAATCGATCCGGATTCCTGCAACAAATCCAGGACAGCCATGATTTACTCACGCCGAAGTGTTTTAGGTGCCACCGCTGCGGCAACGCTGCTGGGAACTGTTGGTGCGCGGGCCCAGGACGTTTGCGAGGTTATCACCCCGGAAAGGCAAAAGGCTACGACACCGCAGGACGCGGTCACCGCGCTCCGGGAGGGCAATGAAAGATTCGTCGCTGGAAAATCGGTCAACTGCGATCTTCGCCAGCAGGTGAAGGGCACGGCTTCAGGCCAGTACCCGATCGCAGCGGTCGTAGGATGCATCGACAGCCGCGTTCCTCCAGAAATGGTGTTCGACCAGAAGATTGGCGATATTTTTGCGGCACGCATCGCTGGTAATTTCGCGAACCTGGACATCATCGGCAGCTTGGAGTTCGCCTGCAAAGTAGCCGGCGCAAAAGCGATCGTTGTTCTCGGGCACTCCGAATGCGGAGCCGTGAAGGGAGCCATTGATCAAGCAAAGCTCGGCAATCTCACGCAGATGCTCGAAAAAATTGAGCCGGCAATCGCCGCGACACCAATCACTGGCGAGCGAAGCTCCAAGGACAAGAAGCTCGTTCAGTCCGTTGCTGATACCAACGCGAAGCTTGCGGCGAAAATGATCTTGGACCGCAGCGATGTTCTTAGGGAAATGGCTGCGAAAAACGAGATCGTTGTCGTGGCCGCTATGCACGACATTTCCACCGGACAAGTCCAGTTCTTCAGCTGATGTCGTGAGGCCCGCCACATCGGCGTTGGATCGCTCGACACCCCGCTGCCGGAACTGGTGAACTGGCGGCGCCACGGTTCCGCCAGAACATCAAAATGTCGACTCCGCCCGGGCGCAAACTTGTCTCACTGCCTCATCGTGTTCCCCCCGTTGGGGGTCACGGTGAGGCAGGCTCTTTCATTTAATTCAATTGAATTGTGCGGCAAGCTCCGACGGGAGACTGTTGGGAATTGACCTTCCGTTCAGGCTTGGAAAGCTCTGGCAGCACCTCGAACGGGCTGTTTCGGCGCGATGCCGAACAGCGAAGGCGTCCCCGCTTCAGCATGAGCCAGAATCAGAGGTGATCCCCAGCGCACTCAATAAGGACGTCCCCGGGCGCAGCGTCTGCAGTCGCCGCAACCGACACCTCGATCGAGTGCTCCAGACTGCCGGTCGGAAAGGATCTACTTGGGTCGGGTTGGGATCCGCAGCCGGATGTTCTCCTCGGCAGCAGGCATCGCTTTGTCACCGCTGAGGCTTGGGTCCTTAGAATTGAATTCTCCTGCTTCGAGCCGCCACTTCTGGCCGGGACCAACAGGAACCGAGTTGTAGCCAGGCTTGTTGACGGGCGACGCCTTCCCGCCCCCCGTTTGTCCGGCTTTCGCTTCTGGATCGATCACCAGGCCTTGCGGCACCCTTGCGGCACCTGGGTCAATGGCGGACTGCTCCTCGGACCCGTTGGCGCCGGTGGCTGGCGTGGGAAGCCCTTGAGCCTGGTAATAGCTCTTAGCGCCCGGATGTAACGGAGCCGTAAGGCCTTGGGTCGACATGGTCTGCGCGGAAAGACCTGCGAACGCTGGCGATGCCGCTCTTATGATACCCAGATTTTTGAAGACAGAGGCAACGAGGTGATAAACATGCCGATCTGGCGTGTTGTCTGTCGTCACCAATGTCGCACGAACCCCGATGGTGGCAATCGGCTCGGATTGACCCTCGTAGAGTCCAGCGGGAATTTCGACGGGAAGATAATAACGCATCCTGCGTCCAAGCTCCGCGACCGCAGCGGCTGGCAGCGGCAAAAAGCGGATCTTGCACGAACCCGCCGCCGCCTCGATGCCCACGGATGGGTGGCCGACGAGATAAGCGACTGCGTCCACCTCTCCCGCACAAAGCGCCTCGGCCTGTCTTTCTACCGGTATTTCCGCGAGCGCCTCGCGATCCTCACGTGACCAGCCGAGCACGTTGAACAGGGCTTCAGCTGTCTCCCGTGTCCCTGTCCCAAGCGAACCGGCGCTGAATTTCTTTCCTCTCAGGGCTTCGAAATCACCGATCGGGTCACCGGCACGGACCAGAACTGTGAAGGCTTCTTCATGCAGCGAGAGCACAGATCGAAGATTGCTGTCGGCACCGACGGTCGAAAAGAAGCCGCGACCCGTTGCCGCCATATACTGCACATCGGATTGCACGATGCCGAATTGGACGCGTTCCACATCGAGTTCCAGTGCATTCGATGTGGAACCACTGCTTGGAACAGTCACACACTTGACGGCCCGGGAGCTCGTATTCGACTCCATCGCGCGGCAGATTGCCTGGCCTGCCGTGTCATAAAGCCCGCCCATGGCACCAGTCGAAATTTGAATCTTGTCGGCAGCATCTGCTGCGGCCCCGCAAGCGAGCAGAAATAGCACCGCAATTTGTATTCTGAATATCTTTATAATGTTCATCGTCCCCCCACCACAGGCAATCGTCGCTGTTATTTTGCAATATGCACTTCGATCTGAGCCGGTAAGGTAGGCTATTCCCTGTGAGCAGGGAAAGTGGGACTATGCTTTCAACCTCCCAGATCCCTGCTTTCAGAACTCTCTGGTGGCGCTCTTGACGCACATCTGAAGAATTCCGACCGCAAACATTCTCAGCCCCTCGCACAATCTTACCGTCTCAATACTTCACAATGCGCACCGACGGACAAATTGCTGTCCGAAACGTGATTTAATGAATTCGGTGTGTCTGTGAACCACCGCATTATGCGTGAGGGGAAAATGGTCAGTAGAGTGCTCGCTTCAATTTTCTTCCTCTCGCTGCTCATTGGTCTTTCGTTTTGGCTTGTCCAGCCGGAAAAGCGGCATGAGGTCATCATAGCGGCAGGTCCAGCGAGCGGGGAAGCCTACGGGCTGCTCAAGGCGCTGCAGACGGTTGCCCATCGACACTACCCGGAGGTCTCCATCGAGGTCTTCGAGACCCGCGATGACTTGCAGAACATTTCACTTCTTGCGGAAGGCCGCGTCGATCTGGCGGCCGTGCAGGCCGATCTTCTGTCGAACGGCTCATCGAGGTTGATCTGCGAACTCTACCCCAACATGTTTCAGCTCGTAGTAAGGCCCGATAGCGGCATTAACTCGGTTGCAGATCTGGTGGGTAAACGCGTTGCTCTCCCCTTTGAAGACAGCGGCGAATACGCAAGTTTCCTGTTTCTGGCACAGCATTATGGTTTGACTGCCAGCCAGATGAAGCTGCTCACGGGCAGTGAGCGAACGGCCGATTGGCTATTTATAAATGGGGATGTGGACGCGGTCTTCAGGGTCAGAGGAGCTGGCAATTCTTCGATACTCAATCTGATCGAAAAAGCCGGGGGACGCATCGTGCCGATCCCCCAGGCGGCCGCTCTTCAGCTCCGGCGACCCGCTTTGTCCTCCGGCATTATTCCAGAGGGCTCTTACAAAGGTCACCCCACTATCCCCGAGGACGATACGCCGACCGTTGCAGCCAAGAAACTGCTTCTTGCGCATTCCGACGTGCCGGACAACGTCATCTACAAGCTGGTATCCGTCTTCTTTGAGAACCGCCGGGAACTCGTCGAGCTGAATTCGATTGCGGGGGCTGTATCGCTGCCGGATCGCTCGACGGGCACTCTGTTCCCTATTCACAAGGGAGCTCAAACATTCATGGACAGGGACAAGCCCACGACCCTGCAACAGTATGCGCCAGCCATAGCACTCGCGGTCTCTCTCTCTCTTCTTTATCTGTCAGCATCCCTCCAGGTCGCAAACTGGAGAAGGCGCAAGGCGATGTCACAGTACAACAGCGGATTGCTGGCGCTGGCCGAACGCGCGCGAACTTCGGAAAGTTACGCCGCGCTGGAAGAATGCCGCGCAGAGCTCTTCGGCTTTGTCCAGCAGATCGTCGCTGCCGGAGAATCCGGCAAGATCAGCACTGCGGACCTTGCACTGTTCAACAAGGTCTACGAGACGGTGGAAGAGGCGATCAAACAGAGACGGCTAAAACTTGAAGGGGCAATCTTTCATTTCGACGCTGCGAAGAAGGCCCACGAGCACAGAATCAAAAAAGAGGTCCTCCAAGACGAGAACGTTTCATGACGACCACTTCTCGGTTCATGGGCAAGCCGTTACTCAGAGCAGCAATAATTTCGGCAGTCGGACTTCTAATCGCCGCCGCTCTGGTGATGCATTGGCACCGGTCTCAGGCCCGTCTGCAGACTGCATTTGAGCGGTTGCAACTGGTACAGGGGCTCCGAGCGGCGGCACTTGAAGACCTGATTTCGTCGCTCCAAACCGACATAGAGGCTGCCAGCGAGAGCCCTCGCATGAAGGCCGTGATCACCGAACTCGTGGGCGCGTGGCGCGACCTTGGCCCTGCAGGCGCGGGAAATTCTGAGAAACGCCTATCTGAAACATCCGGGAGAACCACGGAAAACAGACCCTTCTGGAGAGGACGTGCAGCCTCTACTGAATTATGATCAGGTCCACCGAAACCTGGACGAATGGGCAGGCCGCTTTCTCGAACACTTCGGCTATTACGACCTCTTCCTCATCGATGGAGACGGAAACATTCTCTATACGAAGGCCAAGGAGGATGACTTCGGCACGAACCTTTTCACCGGAACTCTGCGCGACACCAATCTGACCCAGGCCGTGCGATCGGCCGTGGAAAATCAAGGGAACAGTGGCTCTTGCCGATTTCAAGCGCTACGCACCGTCGGCAAATGAGCCGGCGGCCTTCGCGGCAAACGCAATTGTAGAGGACGGTTCTGTACTTGGCGCTTCTTGCCGTCCAACTTCCACGCGAGCCGATTGAAGCGGTGATGGTTCGCAAAGGAGGGAATGGGAGATACGGGAGAGACCTACGCGGTCGGACCGGACCGCCTCATGCGCAACCAATCGCGATTCATCCGCACGCCAACGCTCCTCAACACAAAAGTGGATACGGAAGCAGTATCCCAGGGGCTTGCAGGGGTGAGCGGGTCAAAAATCATAACGGACTACCGCGGCGTTCCGGTCCTATCGGTCTGGCGCACCGTCCAGTTTGGAGATACGCCCTGGGTACTGATTGCCGAGATCGATGAGCAGGAAGCGACCGGCGACTTCTTCCCATAGCCATCCTATTACCGATGTCGCCAGTACACCGGCGTCCGAACCGAAGCAGCCATCAAGAGGCCGAAGTTGAGCCGATCAAGATTGACCGAGGCTCTCGGGTTTGAGGCGATGTCGGACCGTTCCATTGCTGAAGGCTACGAAGGTGTAGACAGTCATGGCTTTGTCGCTTAACGCCGCTGGATCGATAGCTTCACAAGACAAACATGGCCCGAGGGGCCCGAGTGCCAAGTAGGATAGTCTTCATGTCGACATTCACGGTTCGCCGGGGCAGGCGTTACAAGGCAACCATCTCCCTCGGCATGCTTCAGAGCTTCGCCAGCA
>CAWGTZ010000026.1:0-184174 GCA_963825555.1 uncultured Alphaproteobacteria bacterium
TCTGTGGGTACATCAAGGAAAGCGCCGCCCTTATCGCGTCATGCGCTGCCACCCTTATGGCTGTGCCTACTGTCTCACTGCAGAGCACGCAATGAGACGCGCTGCTTCATGTCTGCCAACCTGGCAATGTCTTTTGATCTTCGTTGATGCCGGACGGCGAATTCGAGGTGCAGGGGTGGCACCCTTGTAAAATTTGAAAATATAAGCGGAGGCCAAAGATGCCGATTTTCATTACGTAGGAACGCTTTACGCAGGACGCCCTCAAAGGAATGATGGCCAAAACTGAGGACCGCGCTGAAGCTGTCGGCTCGGGTGTTTCCGCTGACCGAGCGGCGGATCAATTACATCGTCAAGGCGGCCGCCAAGCGAGCGGGCATCAACCGGCCGTGTTCGTCCATTGGTTTCGCCATGCCCACGCCAGCCATGCGAGCGATGCGGGTGCGCACCGATCACCCTCGTCTCCCAGACGCTCGGACATTCTGATCTGAAGACTACGAGCGTCTATGCCCACGCCAGGCCGGATGACTGCTCCAGCCGATATCTGAAGCGGACGGGGCATCGGTAGTTGTAGCCCGCTAAAGTAAGGCGGGCTCCTTTAGGTTATCCTTCGCCGCGCTCAAATAGTCGGGGACTGGCGAAAGTGGATGCAGCAATTGGTTTAGTAGCCAGCAGACCGCGCAGCAACACCACGTCCCCACCAGCCAACGATTCTTCTGTCTCGGCACCTTAGGCACGCCCTCGAGGGAGATCCGGCCCGGAAATTTGGCCTTTGCTGATACATCAACAGCGTCGGGACGTTCTGCGGGGACACCTGTGGCTGTCCCGCGAGGTGTGTGAATAGCGCCGGATTGCGCAGGCCAGCGACCGTGAGACCCACCAGTCTATGTAAGGCCCCATTCCCCAGGCTGTACCAGTCCTCTCCACGTGCTGCGCCCAACTCCGCAAGCACGATCAGCGGTGTTGCCGAGAAGGCATGATAGTGCAAAGCACGAGGGCCGCGGTCCAACTCCATTGGAAGCGTGCCATCGGCCCGAATTTCATGCGCGGCGTCAGACATGATGCGGCGGGCTTCCTCCCAGTGCCGCTCGTTACCGGTGGCCAGTCCCGTGGCGGCGAGGCCAAGGCCGAGCCAGTACCAATGGTTATTGCGCCGATGGCTGCGATGGTCGTTGAAAAAGCTGCGGGCGACCGTGGCGATGCGATCGAGCCAGGGCTCAATTGAAGCGCGCTGTTCGGGCGTCACGTGCGGTTTGATTTTGAGATAGGCAATTGCCAGTCCAGTGAGGTTCCAATTTCGGCGAAACTCGCTTTGCTGCGTGGCCATCTGGCCTAACCACCCCTGGCCTTCTGCCCAGGCGGCGAGCCATTCTCCTGCACAGCGTCCGGCCTCAGCGCGAGCCGTAGGAGTGGGTGCGGACAGCGACAGGTCAGCTTGTGAGGTTACGACTTTTAGGTAGCCGTTGTACGGCCTCATCGCGGCAGCCGAAATAGCTGCCAGTTTGGGGTCGAGCAGGGCCTTGTAGTAGGATGGAACGTTAAGGTCTCGCAGCGGCGGCGGTGGGCTCGGACAGGCGAGTGTAGCGTTCGCATCAAGCACCAGAGTGCTTACAGCAATCAGGCACGCTGCGCCTGATGCACGGCCGACCTTAGATTTCATTTTTTACTACGCTTTACACGATTACTGATACCGGTCTCAAAGTGAGGCTGACTTCGTTAATAATCAATTACCCCGTTTAATGGCCCACGAGTATGGCACCTATTAGATGGGAGATGGGTGGTTTTGTGAATTGATCCAGTCGCTCGGATTGGCTTGGAGTTCGCTCTAACCGGCAAGGGCGACGAACCTCGGCACGTCCTAATCCCGGCTGACCTGGCCGAGATGCTCCAGACCCTGCGAGCCGGTCGCAAGCCGTCGGCTCGCGTGTTCCCCCTGACCGAGCGGCGCATCAATTACATGTTGAAAGCCGCGGCCAAGCGAGCAGGCTTCAACCCGGCTGTGTCCGCCCACTGGCTGCGCCATGCCCATGCCAGCCACGCGATCGATGCGGGCGCGCCGATCACCCTAGTCTCCCAGATCCGCGGCCATGCCGATTTGAAGACCACGAGCGTCTATGCCCATGCGAAGCCAGATTATTGCTCAAGCCGGTATCTGAAGCGGACCATGCGGTAGGGTCCTACAAGACGAAGTCTAAGTTGTTGGAAATGATGAAGGGGAATGGCGTCTCAAGGCCAGAGTTGCTGGGCCGAAGTGTCAACCAAAACGGCGTCAACTCAGAGCCTGCCCTAAGTTGTCGCGAAAGGCGCGCGCCAGTTTCCAAGCAATTACGCTGAAACATGTTCGTTCCAGACCAACCTGCCTGTGGAGAACTCGGGGCGTTTCAATCGTAGGCTTGACTGGCAGGTCATGATTGATCCGGAGTGCACTCTTGATCAAGTCGCCGAAGAATGGAAATAACAAATTGACCTGTGGTGGAATGCTTCGCGGAAATTGGGTCAGGTCAGAGATCGCAAGTATCCGATCGATTTTTATGGTCAATTTTCCGAAGCTGCGGGGGAAACATTTTGCCATACGGTCATTATGTCCGGGAGAAGGACGGGAAATGCTCCGATATTTATCGACTAACGTCGTTGCCCATTGAAGAACTCGTCATCGATCCCGGCAAACTCCGACGATTTATGAAGGACAAGAGTGAACCGGAGACGTTCGCTCCCTTTAAGGGTATCACTTATCGGGCTCCGGATCCTTCTCGATTAACTCCCACAACAGAGGTAGAGGAACCTCTGCGCCGCAGCCTCAGAGCAGATCGAGCAAAAGGCAGGGCGGCGTTCCTACTTTCTGGTGGGATCAACTCTACTGCTCTGGTCGCGCTCGCATACCAAGATGATCCGGACATCGTTTGCTACACCGCCCAAACAGATGCAGGTCGCGATCTAAAGTTTGCCCGGGCAACAGCCAATCACCTCAAGGTTCCGTTGATAGAAGTTCCAATAACTCGGGATCGGAAGACCCTGGAGCGACATCGTGCTGTCGTGGCAAAGACACTTCAACTTCTGCCCCTGAATGGAAACTTTGCAGGCGTTTCGGCCATCGCTGAGCAGGCGAGTAAAGACGGGTTCACAGTTCTAATCGACGGCACGGGCGGCGGTGAGATTTACGGCGGAAGCGCGTCGCACCACGGCCCTATCTGGATAGCAGAGATGAGGCGGCGTGGCCGTAATGACCGCCTAAATGAGTTGAAGGCATGGATCGGAGAGAGACGCTGGGCCAAGATTGAGCAGGCATCGCGGCGCAGAGAGTTCATCGAAGCAGACTGGAGGACCTCCCAGGAGCACATGCTGACCGATTGGATGCCGCGGTGGACGATGCAGGTCGTGCCTGTGTTAGCCCCCTAAAACTGGGCCATCGTTAGCTCCTCTCATGGATCGCTACATGATGGCCCAGTTTTAGGGGGCTAACACAGTCGAGCACTACAATCACCACCGCTACCACGAAAGCCTGGCCAACCTCACACCGGCCGACGTCTACTTCGGACGCGGCCAAGCTATCCTGTTGCAAAGAGAAAGGATCAAACGCGACACCATCCGAAAACGACGATTGAACCACCAATCAAAAGCCGCTTAACATCAAACCCAGATGGACCTGAGCCTCCGCTCGATCACACCGCAAACTGTCTCAAAGCATTCGACGACGGACAGCCAGTGGAATTATGGACCTTTTGAGCGAGTTCGCTGCGTGGGCCTGGGCGCGACACCACAATGAGTGGAGTTGGTATATCCGTCCCCTGTTCCTGATCCCGTTCTGCTGGTTCGCATGGCGGCACAGTCTGGTCGGCATCGGGCTCACTCTTGTCGCACTCGCCACGAGCATGTTCTGGTTCCCTGTCCCGGAAGATCCCTCGCCGATGGCGCTGGAGTTTCTGGCCGCCGAGCGGGCATACCTACTTGGGCTTTGGACTTGGTGGAAGGTTGCCGTCGCCCTCCTCATCCCGGCGACCTTCTTTGCCCTCGCGATGGCGTTCTGGAACCGGTCTTTCGTGTGGGGAATTGCGGTCGTAAATGTCATCGTGCTCACGAAGGTCGCTTGGAGCTTCGCCTTCTTCACGGTCGAGGGCGCACTTTACCACCTAGTGCCCGCAGCCTTGGGGCTGGCCATCTGCAACGTCGTCCTGATCACCGCGAGGCGATGGGTGATGTCCAGATGACACCGCCGGAACCCTAGTGGGCCACGTTGCCGCGAACCAACTTCGGTTCGTCGAGAACGGAAGAGCGGTTAGCGGCGCTAATCCCAGCTAGAAACAAGCGTGCAACCGTCCGGGACGCCAGACAAGACAATCCGTCCGCGCCCGGCATGATGCTGTTGAGCGAGCATTTTCGTCTGATTGAGGCGCTCGATCCGGTGCTGGCCGCCACCAGCGGACCGGCCCAAATTGTTCGGCTGGTCACGGAACGTGGCTGGAGGCGCGTTTATGTCGATGGCGGCCAGTTGATCCAGTCTTTCCTCAGGGATGATTTAATTGACGATCTGACTATTATGCGGGTCCCAATCTTGCTCGGAGCGTGCCGCCCTCAGTTTGGTCGGCTTCCGCGCGACGTGCAATTTGTTCACGTCAGCACAAGAGCTTTTCCGTCCGCTTTGGTGCAGTCGAACTTCCGGCGCGCATGAGCGCGGATGCAGGAACGACGCGCGCAAGCCTGCCCCCTACAGATGATGCGGCAGACCGGCTCACTCTAAGCTGAATTGACTTCCCGCAGATCGCACGGGCTGGCTGTCAAACTTCACGAATTTTTCTCTCTGCCATATCCCGCCTTTTCGGCCCCATCGGCCAGCCAATCAGGATCTTTGTTGCTACCTGAGGCCCTGGCGAACCCGGAAACATTGCGTCCGTTCCGGCTGACGGCAATGATGCGTCTATCGCTGGCGTTGTGTGGCGATGCAAATGCGGAGCTTCAGAATGACCGCAGGAGGTACGAGCACAACTGATGAACAGTCCGTCCGTCAACGCGTCTTCGATATTCTCGAACACAGCCGACGGCGCGACGTCGCATCGCGTCTCATCGACAGCATTCTCATACTGCTCATCGTCGCCAATGTCGTTGTCACCATTGGACAGTTCGTACCTGAAATCGCCGCTGCCTATGGGGATGAAATTTTCGCCTTTGATCGCCTCTGTGTGGCGCTCTTCGCACTCGAATATGCCGGTCGCTTATGGGTTGCGCCCGAGCATCTGATGTTGCGCGATCGCAGTGCGCTGGGCGCGCGCCTCCGGTTCGCCGCGACGCCAATGATGGTGATCGACGCTCTTGCCATCGTTCCATGGCTTCTGGAAGTTCTTCTTCCACACAGCGAGCTCATTCCGCTGACCCGACTTGTGCGCGTACTCAAGCTGGCACGCTATTCACCCGCCCTCGCTACGATCGGCCGGGTCGTGGCTGCTGAGCGCCGCGCTCTCCTGGCATGCGTCATCATCCTCGGCGGTGTCCTTCTGGCGACAGCGGCAATCATGTTCGCCATCGAGGGACGCCAGCAGCCGGAACGCTTGGGTGATATGAGCAAAGCGATGTGGTGGGCCGCAGCGATGCTGGCCAAGATAGGAGGCGGCGAAACGGAACCCGTCACGGCGCTCGGCCGCATTGTTGCGGCCATAACCGTGATGTTGGGCATCTTCTGTTTCGCTCTCCCCGTCGCGATTATCGGGCGAGGGTTCTACGAGGAGATTAGGCGGCGGGATTTCGTGGTCACGTTCGCGATGGTCGCCCACGTTCCGCTCTTCGCAAAATTGGATGCTCCTGCGATCGCCGGGCTCGTCGGTCTTCTGAAAGCGCGAACCGTAACGCCCGGCACCATAATCGTTCGAAAAGGGGATCCCGGAGATTCCATGTATTTCATTGCCAGTGGTACGGTGCAGGTGGCGATCGAAAAGGGAGCTGTTCAACTCGGCGAGGGCGACTTTTTTGGCGAAATGGCTTTGCTGTATCGGGGTCCCAGAACAGCGACGGTCACGGCGCTCAGCTCGACCGATCTTCTGGTGCTGGATGCCGATGACTTCTTGCGCTTGGTTGACCAGATACCTTCGCTCAAACGTCATATTGAGGCTGTTGCAGAAGAGCGCAAGAATACAGTCTCATGATCGCGCGGCGTCGAGAGGAAGCTGAGTGGCCCGTCCAATAAGAGGAATGGCACGCGCCGATCGGTTGGTGGACGAGAGAGGTTCGGGACCGTCTTCAAGCGCCTGATCGGAAACGTACCGTTTAGGGGGGACTGATTGAGCGCCATGATCGCGGAGGCGCTGCGGTGGGCATCGACCTGCGCCGCGCTTTCCGCCAAGGTTAGCGGAGAGAGATATGTGGCTCATACTTGAGGCCTTTCCGAAGGGCGTTATCCGCCGGAGTGTGCTGGAAGCGGAAGCCGCTGACGGTGCAAGGGTCACGGTGGGTACACAGAGCAGCCGGCGGTCGGCCATCCCATTTGCGGACCGCGCGGCCGGGCGTTCTGTGGTTCTCAATCCCGCCCTAGCCTCGGGAGAGCTCTACACGAACGGTCGACTTGGGGTCACGCAAGGTTCGATCTTCGAGCTTCTGGATCAAGTGAGGTCCAATCGGGAGTGGAATGAGCCGAGCCGATGGGCGCGGACGCTGACGCGTCTCCAGAGGGCCAACTTTCTCCGTTGGCCCCGTCACGCTGCCTGGTCTGCCTCTGGCCAGGGCGGTACGCGAGAGTGATCGTATTTGCGCCTCTCCCGTGGGACGAGTATAATTTCACATTGGAATGAGCGGCATTCGCCTGCTCCGTCCGCCTCTCGCGGCGCCGATGAGAGGCGGGGGCTTTTCTGCAAAAGGCCCATCTGTCTCGCGATCTCCGCTCGCAATCAGAACCGCCATCTGGGCGGTATGAAGGAGGTCTGTCATGGGTATCGCCACATCAATTCGGCATTATCTCGATGGCCGCGGTGTCCGCTATCGACTGGTGCGCCACGCGCGCGCGGTGACGTCCAGCCAAATCGCGGGTGCCAGTGACGTCGCCGAGGAGAACCTCGCCAAAGGGGTGCTCTTGAAGCGCAGGGACGGGTTCATCCTGGCAATCGTCCCCGCCTCATGTCACGTGCGGCTCGAGGCCCTGGGCGAATGGCTGGAGCAGCCGGTCGGTCTCGCTACGGAGGAGGAGGTGGCAGTCGTCTTTGACGATTGCGAATACGGTTGCGCGCCACCGGTCGCCGGAGCCTATGGGTTGCAGGCCGTGATGGATGACCGCCTGGAAGGTTTTAACGATATCTATTTCGAAGCCGGAGATCACTGCACGCTTGTGCATGTGAATGGGCGCGATTTCAGGAAGATACAGGCCGGGGTGCCGCATGCGGAGATTGCCGAACCGGATCGCTGAGAAGGGCGAAGAGCACCACGAACGGCCACTCAGGTAACTCCTGAAGCGTTCGCCGATTTGGGAAAACGTCCAGGGTACGGACCGGGATGACATAACATGATCGACGCGGTTGCTATTGCGAAGTCGCTCGCGTGCCGTGCCTGCCGACATGTCGGGAGGAAGAAATGACCATCATCGCCATGACCCGCGAGTCAGGAACGCGCGGCAGCGAAATTGCTGCCGCTCTGGCCGATCAACTGCACTTGGAAGTCATCCACGACGAACGCGTCGAGCATGACATTGCCAACCGGATCGGAATCCCGGAGAGCGACGTCCACCACTATCTCCAGGAGGACATCTCTCTGTTCGAGCGCCTGACTTTCAAACACAGAGCATTCTCCAAATACACTGCTCTGGAGATCCTGGAACTCGCTGCGAAAGGCAACGTTCTCATCCGGGGCTGGGGAGCCACGCGGCTTCTGAATACGGTGCCGCATGTCCTGTGCGTGCGAGTCTGTGCACCCATGTCCTATCGGGAAGCGGTCCTGCTCGACCGTGGCCGGGTCGAAAGTCCGGCTGACGCGCGACGGGAGATCGAGCACAGCGATGCTATTCGTCACGTTGCACTTCAGAAGCAGCACAAGAGCGATTGGCAAGATCCGCTGCACTACGCGCTCGTTCTCAACACCGGACGGGTTCCGGTAGCCGATTGCGTGGACCAGATCATTCGCCTCGCGCAAAGCGAGGCTTTTACAGAAACACCCTACTCCCGCGATTTACTGATGGATCAGCTGATCCTGGCGCGTGTGCAATTCGCACTTGATCAGAGGTTCGGACCAAAATCTCTCCAGAACGGCATCGAACCGCGTGTCATAGGCGGCAACGTTCTGCTCATCGGCGGTACAACGGACGAGCAGATGATTGTCGATGCGGTGAGATTGGTGCAGAAGGTCGAAGGGGTCAGGGGCGTTGAAAGCAAAGTGGCGCACGTGGCTTTCTATCCGCACGGATAGCCGCACGAAACGCTATCCGAGAAGCCCGGCAGTCTTATCGGCTGGCAGCCGGGCAAGGGAGAATAGATCCTGCGATACGCGGCGGAACTGAGTTCACAAGCGACGACGACGCGCAGGTGCAATTGCGTGCCGGGCTGCGGACGCGGAAGAAACGCGCGTCCTTATTTCATCGCTCGACCTGTAGGACTGTCGGAAGCGGTGTGATCACGATCATGCTCGTCAACCTCACCTTCCAGACATCTTCTTTTTTGCCGATAATGTCGGGCGGCGAGGTCCACGGCAGCTGACCTAGTTCTTCGCCTCTCGTAGCCGCTGTCGCTGTAGCCTTCTCTCTGCCAGCGCGAGCCACCGCTGACAGCTTGGTCTGGCAAGAGAACACCTGACAGCGATCTGTGGTTTCGGCTTCTTGGTCTGGGCTGGCCCTTCGACTGTAAGCCCGGCCACTGCCTGGGTGTCGACGGCGAGGTCCCGCGCGCACTTGGCAATCAGGTCCCCGGCGGTCATGCGGGCCATGAACGGATTGGCCTTGAGTGCCGAGCTGCTGAGGATCGAGCTGACCTTCATTTTTGGGTCTGAACGCAGAACCTTCACGGCCCCAGACGGGCCAACCAAATAAGCGAGCCGGAGGTTGACGAAACTGGTCGAAAGGCCACGGCCCGCGAGGTGATAGGCATTGTCCTTCGTATATGCCGCCGCGGCGCGGCGTGCGAACTCCCGATTGGTCCGCAAGCGCAAGACCTCGGAGGGTGAGAGCTTCGCAGTTTCTTCGGCAAAATGCTGGCGAACGACCCTCAAGAAAGTCGGCGCGATGAATTGGTAGGCTCCTATAGCGGTCGATCTTGGATTGCGGGCCTGGTCATCCCCTCCCGACTCCGCGACCATCAGGAGGTCTAGAAAGCCGTCCAGCGTGAGTTCTTGCGAATCCGTCGTGCCAGGTGTGCTGTGATGGGCGATCGGCTGAGCATCGCCCGCGCATACCGGATGGGCGAATGCGGCAAAGCATAAGGCTGCTAGCCCTCTGATTGCTGACGATTTCAAACCGGGCCGCATAAACAACGCCGCTTCTAGCCTGAACCTGGAAAAGATGAATATTCTAGGAGCATTCTACCGGATCCCCCTTATCAAATCACAACTCGATCAGCAGCACAGCGCAGTTGTTCTCCGAAAAAGATTATTGAGACGGCCTTAATTGTGGAGGGAAAACCCCGCGACGGCGCCTTGCTACCCGTTCGGCGAGTCCTAATGATTATTTTTTGTGAGTTGCATCCGCAGCACGGCTGAGTACAGCGAGCGGTCGGAGAGGACGACATTTTATGGTCACTACACGTGGGATCGTCCATGCGCTGACTTTTGCCTCCATGTTGATCGCCGGTCAGCCAGCGATGGGGCAAAGCAGCGGGCCGTCATCTCCTTCCTCGAAAGCGGGGGACACGGCTGCTGCTGGCCTCAAGGCATATCAATTCGGAACCAAGGCCTATGAAGCGGGCCGGATGGAATCCGCGATCGCAGAGCTTACGGTCGCCCTGTCATCGGGTGGACTGGACTCACCCCAATTGGCCAAGGCTCTGTTTTATCGGGGCGTGGCCTTTCGCAAGCAGGGCAAACCCGGTCAGGCAATTTCCGATCTCATGTCGGCGGTGTGGCTGAGAGACGGGCTGTCCGAAGTTGAACGGGCGACAGCGTCGGACCATTGCAAAGGCGCTTATCGCGACGCTGGCATCAATGAGCCCCCAGACCAGCAGTTTGCCCAGCAGCCGAGTGCGCCGGTAGCGGCGTCAGCGGTGGTCGTCCCCACTAGCGTCCGGCCGGTCTCCACCGCAGCGGCCATGCCCGAACCAAGGACTTGGGCCCCTGCCTCCTCCGAAACAGTAGTAGCCGCTGCGCCTATCCTGAGCGTCGATAAGGCGCCGGTTCCCGTGATTACGGCTGCACCGGCACCGCCGCCTCGGATCGCGGCGGTCGAGACTGTCCCTGCAAGCGCGTCCCCTGTCGGATCCTTTGCAGAGCCTGCCGGAGAAAGCCTCCCCTGGACCACTCAGCAAGAGTCGTCGGACGTCGCAGTGCCTGCCGTGCCCCCCTTCGAAACGAGTTCTATCAGGGCCAGCCCCGTAGCTCCCGAACCGACGGTCCCGACGACGCCCCCAGCATCCACGGCGATGGCCGCGGCTGGCGCCGCGTTGAGCGACGCCGGTCAGTCCGTTTCAAATTTCATCGGCAGCCTGGTCGCCGGAACCGCCACGACCGAGACAGCTAGCCAATCTGCTCCGACGATTACGGCCACAGCACCCAGCAAGGCGACGCAAGCGTCGGTCCCCATTCGGGATGTTGCGATGGCCCCGCCCGCCAACGTTTCGCAAATCCCACCTGTTGCGCCCCTGCGAACGCCGCCCGAGCAGCCCGTGCCTGCGACGACCGACTGGAAATATCAGACAGAAACCGCCGCCAGCGTTGCGCCATCCGGATCCGATTTGGAAGCGCAAGCGCCACCTTCCCAGAACACCGGCAAATATAGCCTACAGATCGCCGCAGAGCATTCGCTGGCCGACGCCGAAAAGGTCGCCGAGCGTCTAAAGGCCAGGCATGCACTCAGTCTGCGCGGTATGGTGCCTGAGATTTACGGCCCGGCGACCCGTAATGGCCCCATCTTCGGCAGCATGGGCCCGTCCTACCGCGTGAGCATTGGTCCCTACTCCACCAGGGTGGAGCCGGGCCGATTGTGCAATATCCTGCGGCCGCATGGGTATGATTGTCGGGTTGTCACGGACTAAACGGCAGAACGGCGCGATCGACAGGCTCCGGGCCGGGACGCGCCAGCCTCTTTCGGATTGGCAAAGGGGTTTTGGGGAGAACGTGTGTCTCGCCTTGTCCGCTGAAGGGACATGATGAAAGTCTGGACCAGTCTTCATCCGCTATTTGACGTGTGCCATCCAGAAGGCGAGCGCCTTTAAGATGCGCTTGTCCTCGTAAAGCCCGGAGTGGCGCAGGCCGCGTTTGGCATCATCGGCCACGGTGAACGGGACGACTTCGCAGACGTTCGAGCGTGCTTCGGGCAAGTCTGCCTGGCTCTCGACATCGATGGTGACGTGAGCGTGGATCGACGGACGCTCCCAGCCGAAACCGGCCGGATGGCCACGAAAGAACGAGAGGAAATAACGCAGAACTGCGAGGCTGATCAGAATGTAGATCGTTGCGACAACGGCGTAAGCGAATCCCGATGAAGCATAGTCCTCGATGCGCTTTGCATCGATGTCCACGAAGTCGGCTGCGATGGTGGTGACGACGCCCAGGCCGATTGCGAAAAGAAAGAGCGCGCCGCCAGCGACTGCTGCCCGATCCTTGATCCAGCGGATCGCGCGTGTCGGCCACGCCGTTGTGGCGCCTAGTGTATCGAGAAGGCGGCCCGCCTCGTCGCCCGGATAGACAAAGCTCAAGACGTGTGTGCGCGGGATTGGGGAAAATGCGATCGCCTGGGCGAGACGTGCGGCAGCGCGCTTGCCGCCGATGCGATGCCAGCCGCGCGCGAGGTAGGGGACAATCAAGGTCGCCAAATAACCGGCGAACAGGCCGGTGGCGGCGGCCGCTCCCACGAACCAGTACCAAGCATTGTAGCTCGTCGTCTCCAGCCAGGTGTCATAGATAATGGCGGCAGGGACGCCGACAATCCACGTAACAAATCCAGAGACGTTATCGGGTTCCGGCGCCGCCTGCGCCATGAGGGCCTCAAGCGATTGGCCCTTGAGGTTATCGGCAAGTTCGGCGTGAATGAAGGGTGTGCCGAGCGTGGCAATCCCCAGAGCGTGGAGGTCTTGCGGCAGATGCTTGTGCGCGAGAAGCGCAACATTGCCGCCGTGGCTGTGGGCGACAATGAAGTGAGCATTCTGCGGGAATCGCTTCCGCAGCGAGCGGATATGGTCGGCCAACTGGTAACCAGCTTTCACACGGGCCTTGTGCGTATTGCGGCCCGACCATTCAAAGATGTCGAAGATGACTTCGTGTTCCAGCCGGCCGAGTTCTGCGGCGATCTCGAGGCGTAGTGCCGATCCGTCCTTGGTCCACGGGGCTCCCTTGGCAAAGGTCCCGTGTACGAGCGTGACGACTATCGGCGCCGCCGACGCTGCCTTGGACACCTGCGCCGTTCTCCGGTCGGACACGGAACCGGCTCTTGTAGAGTGTGCGACCTTGGCCGGCTCGTACATATACCGCTCTCCCCCGCTTTCGTTCCCCGCCCTGGCTAGATCTCCTTGCGCCAGCAAAAAAACTCTCCTCTTCCATATAGGACATCGCCACCAACTGTTTCGCAACCGGCCAGGACCGGTCTCCACATGGGCGTTGCGCGACTGTCACTGCACTCAGTTCCATCGACCGCTTGGTGGACCAGATGCCCGCTCTCAATCGTCATGTCGAAGCCGTTGCAGGAGAGCGGCAAAATAGCGTTTCATGATCGAGCAGCCATGAAAGCAGAACGAATAGCCGGTCCAATGAGCGGGACGGCGGCCTGCCTTCGCCGCGATCCTAGGGCGGACGGCAAGACGCGGGGTCCCCTAAGACCACCGCGAGGCGCTTTTCGAGTGAGCGCAAGCCGCTCTCGCCGATCTGGTCTGCTTCCCTGATCCGATGCCATGATTGTGGAGCGGATCCGGTGCGTTCCAAGCTCTCGAACGCAAACAGCAGCATGTCACGGCGAAAGAAAATGCTCGGTGCAGCAAATCCCTGGATCACTCCGTGGGACCTGTCGAAAGACGCCGACGGTCACTCATAGTCTCGTGAGTCGTTGGCCATCAATGGTGTGATCCGCCGTATTGCGATCCTGCGATTGGCCCGCTCAGCCATTTCGGTAGGCACCTTGAGATACTGTTCTCCGTAGCCCTGTGTCACCAGATTCTCCGGAGGCACGCCGAACTCGCTCGTCAGAATCTCAGCAACCGTCTGCGCTCGCCGATCGGAAAGTGACAGATTATCCTCCTCTGTACCAACCGCATCAGTGTGTCCTTCTATGAGGAAAACCTCATCGGGATTGTTCTCGAGCGCGCGATTGATGTTGTCCGCAATTCGTTCAAGATTGCGATACTGACTTGGGTCGATGTCCCAGGAGCCGAAGTCAAAGGTCAGCGTGTCGAGATCCACGCGACGCATGCGCTGGCGCAGTGACTCGCTGTAGCGGATTTCATCGAGCGCGTAGGCTCGGTCAATCCGTTCGACCGGCGGTGCGGTGAGCGCTTCGTAGAGGTCGTAATCTGATGCGCGGCCATAATCCACGATGTACTTGTCCCGTGCGATTGCGATGACAGGTGGCGCGAGAGCGACAATAGCAGCCCCCACGGCAAGGCCGATGACAAGATCTTTGCCGCTGACTCCCCACCTCCTGTAGTACGGCCGGTTGTCGATAAGGATGACGTCGCGGCCGAAGCGATCGCGGCGGTAACGGTAAAGCAGATGCCCGCGCCGATCGACGATGTTGTAGACCCGCACCCCGCCGTCACGAACCAGGACGGTCTCGTAGCCTCCATCCGACCTGCGAATGGTTTTTGCATTGCGCGAGACGCGACGGAAGCGCTCGGACTCGTCGTGATGGATGATGAATGAGTTTTGGCTGCGGACAATCACGCGCTTGTCGGATTCCTCGATCAAGCGAACCTTGCCGCCTTCGGCAACGCTCTCTTTCCGGGTCTTCTTGATGTCATCGACCTTCTTCTTGTTTTTCGGCGGAACGATATAGGTCTTCTTGATGACATCACGCGACGGGCGGCTAAATGTCTGCGGGGGCGTTGCCGGACCGTCGGTTTTTTTCCCTTTCGTCTTTTTGAAATTGTCCTTCGGCTCGATCTTCGGTTCGTTGGCCGATTTTTTTGGGGGCGGAGAGAAAGGTGAAACGGGCGTCGCGGGCTTGGCGTTCTCTTGGCCCGGGGCTGTCTCCTTTTTCTTCCGGTCCTTCTTGTTCTTCTTGTTTTTCTTTTGTTCCGTTTGAGGGTCAAGAACTGCGGGTTCGGTGTTCTTGCCCTTCGCATTTTGGCCTTTGCCTTGGTTCTTCTCCTTCTGTGTCTTTTCCTTTTGTTTGTTCTCGTTCTTGTTCTTGCCCTTCTTCTTTTTCCCCTTCTTCTCGGGCTGTGCGGCTTCTGTGCCGGAGTCATCCGGCGCTTGGGCAAGCAAAATCTTCCCTCTCGTCTCAGCGTAGGTCGGCATTGTTGGGAGTACGAGAACTGCCGCAGCCAGCAAGATCTGACACACGACAGCGGTGAAATGTGATTTGTTCATGAGCACATGGGTCCACATCTGGGAAGACGAGCGAGGCGATCGTTCAGTCAACGGCGAATGAGTGGGTCGCCACGCGAAGTTCGGGGCATCTATAGATGCCCCGCTCGTCAGGACTAAGGCGCGGGGCCGATCCCGGTGACGCGAGGCTTGCGACCAAAATTCAACCGGCTGCAAGCTCGTACGCGACCTATCAGGGACAGCCTTGCCTCAGCGTTCGACTGCCCGGAGCTGGTCCGGAGGACATCGCTCCTCGTCGGATGATCTCTTAGCGGGAGAATGCGGCCAGCAAACATGGACGTGATCACAGGGCGGAAATTCCGAGGGCTCATACGACGCCAACGGGCGTCTCCACGATCCTTGAGGACGACAATCCCCACGCTTGCTCGATGTACATGAAGCGTCGACGCTGAACATGAACTAGCTGACCTGGAACAGAGTGGCTTTGCCCTCTGGCAACAAGATGCTCGTCATCCGAGCTCAATATTGATGCACTTTTTGCAAAAAGTATAAGCGCGCAAATTTATCTCGGTCGCACTATGATGATCATATTTCCTTGCTGCTTGACGGGGGCGGTAGCGCGTTCGGAGGATTGCAGACCATGCCCATGATCACCGCATTGATCCCTCCTGCCAACTTGGCCTACGTGGAAAATGAAATTTTGTCAGCCGGACTGACGGATCTCACCATTACAAGTGATTGCGTCGGCCACGGAAGGCAGCCAGAACTTGTAGACAGCTTGATTGCCGGTCACGACATTCCAGACATCGTGCCGACAGTCAGGATCGAGATGGCTGTCACCAAGGCGCAATACCAACAGGCGATTGACGCGATCACGCGCGGCGCCAAGCTCGACAGTACGGGTCATGGCATGATCTTCGTCAGGAGCCTGGAGTGTATCGTGGACATTTCAGCGGTCTCGTTGAATGAGCGGGATGAACTTGTTGGCCAGTTAGCCGCGGTAGCTGCGGAGTGATACGAAGTGACGCTTGATTTCAATCGCAGAGCCGATGCGTTTGTTGCGATCTGGTGGCTTGTCGCGAATTCGAACTGATCGTGCGTCCGCCAACCGGAAATTGGCACGGTGGCCTCTTTTGAAAACGCCGACTGCGAGGCAATCCGTGCGATGGAAGCACGAAGGCGTCTTTCACGGGGTCGAAGCGAGGCGCTGCGCTCCGTCGCCCATAGGGACGGCCACCAGCAGTGAATGTGATCTTGGAAGTGAGGATGATCGGTTCCCTCGCCCTGGCACCGCTGCAAGCGCATCCGTGCGCGCCTGTCCGTCGGGCCAGGAAGACAGTCTAGGATTTCATTGAGATGATATCGAAGCCGCGGTGTACCAGTGGTCGCGACCTTCCGGGGTGGATTGCTTCGGCCCAGCAAAGCTAATGACCCAACCGGCAATGTAGGCAGCCAGGATGAGCGTGGCTAACGATGCGTCGTAGCGGCCAGCAGAGGGCCGAGCGCGAAAATGACTAGACCTGCAATTCTTGCGTGCGACCTGAATTGGCTCATACAGCGTGGACATGGCTGGGCGCTCCCCTTCGCCAAAGACAGAAGCATCGCATGGCTGGCACTGGCGCCGACTTAATGCATCAGCCAAAGTGAAATCATGCTAACTAATTCGTTAACTCGATGCCTGATCGGCTGACAATTTGGTCGCTTATAGCAGCATGCCGCGGCCGAAACTCGATATGGCGCGGTATGAGAAAATGGCATTGGCGCTGGTCGCTCAAAGATCTGTGCCAGGAATTCGTGAGATTGGGAGACTGGAATGTTGGCAAGCGCATGCCGGGAAATCATCATTGGTCAATTTCGCAATCATCGTCCTGTCCTGGTTGCTCTCTTGTCCCTGTCCAGTGTCCCAGTAGCCTTTGCCGGCGACGCTTATGACGTTCCTTCTGCTCAGCCGGGAACCAGGACTTACGCGCCCTATTCAACAGACAATTTCCCCAACCGGGTCTATTTCGGCGATACCCATCTGCACACATCGTATTCAGCGGATGCGGGTATGGTTGGAAACACGCTCGGTCCCGAGCAGGCCTATCGGTTTGCGCGAGGCGAAGTCGTGACCTCGAGCACGGGCATAGCAACACGGCTTCAGCGGCCGCTCGATTTCTTGGTTGTAGCGGATCATGCCGAGAATTTAGGACTGGCGCCCCTGCTGGCGGCGAAGGACAAGGACCTGTTGGGAACTCCGTTCGGCCAGCAGCTCAATGGGGCGTTGGAAGCCGGAGATCCCGCTGGCGCCTGGTCCATATGGAGCAAGGCCAAATCAACCGGGAAGGATCCGCTGGCTGCGAACACCACGATCTATGTGAACGCCTGGAAAGCCATTACGTCAGCTGCGGAGAAATACAACCAGCCTGGCCTGTTCACAGCCTTCATAGGTTTCGAGTGGACATCGAACCCCCAACGAAACAACCTCCATCGCAACGTCATTTTTCGGGGCGGCAAGGAGGCCGCCGACACGATCATTCCATTTTCTAATTTCAACTCGTTCGATCCCGAGGACCTTTGGCGCTGGATGGCCAATTATGAGGAAGATACGGGCGATCGCCTCTTAGCCATCTCACATAATGGAAATCTTTCGAACGGGCTCATGTTTGATGACGTGACTCTGGTCAGCAAGAAGCCGCTCGATCGGGGATACGCAGAACGGCGGGCACGTTGGGAGCCTTTGTACGAAGTCACCCAGATGAAGGGCGACGGGGAAGCCCATCCGCTACTTTCGCCAAGCGATGAGTTTGCCGACTTTGAAACCTGGGACAAGGGGCAGCTCGGCCCGGCGCCGAAAACTCCAGAGATGCTGCCGCGCGAGTACGCCCGCGAAGCCCTCAAGCGCGGCCTTGCCTACGAAGCGAAGCTCGGCGTCAACCCCTTCAAGTTCGGCATGTTGGGTTCTACTGACTCCCACACATCATTATCCACGACGACAGAGGACAATTTTTTCGGAAAGGTTGCAGCGGTCGAACCAACGGCTGATCCCATCCGCTTTGACGAAGTAATCGGCGGCATCGGTGGAGAAGCGAGTGTCCACCAGTTTGCACGCCAGACCAGCGCCTCTGGTCTTGCCGGGGTATGGGCGCGCGACAATACGAGGGAGGCTTTATGGGACGCCATGTCCCGCAAGGAGGTCTTTGCCACGACGGGGACGCGGCTTCGCGTGCGTGTTTTTGCTGGATGGAACCTCGCTGAGGCGGATCTCGATCGCTCGGATTTTGCCAAGCACGGATATGCGAACGGTGTGCCCATGGGTGGGGACTTGACGTCGCCGCCGGATGGAAGCGCTCCGACTTTCCTTATCCGCGCAATACGTGACGCGGATGGTGCCAATCTCGACCGGGTTCAGATCATCAAGGGCTGGCTCGATAAGGGCGGCGAAACGCATGAGAAGATTTACGATCTCGCCTGCTCCAATGGGCGATCGATCACGGCCGATGATCGTTGCGACAGGCCGGTGGGCAATACCGTCAATGTTGAGGAGGCGACCTTTTCCAACGCGATTGGCGCGCCGGCGATGCAGTCCTATTGGACGGACCCTGACTTCGACGCCAGCGAGCGGGCGTTCTATTACGTGCGCGTGCTCGAAATTCCAACGCCGAGGTGGACGACCTACGACGCCAAGTTCTTCGGCGTGAAGCGGCCTGACGACGTTCCTGCCAGCATCCAGGAGCGCGCTTATACGTCACCCATCTGGTATTCGCCCTAGCAGTCTGGCCCATGACCGTGGCTGCGTTCCAGCAGCCATGTCGCTTCACTTCAAGTCCAATGTAACGTTCGATCTCGGCACCGATCTCGATTTGCCCGTCTCGCTCGACTATTTCGATCAGGCCCCGTTCGCCTTCAATGGCGAAATTGGCCAAACGACGATCGAGTATACGAAGCGCCAGTAGACGAATGCGTGATTTCGGCTTGTGTGCCGGTCTTCCGAGCAAGGGCAGTTGCGCTTGTTCTCCATCAGTCTGCATAATGGAGGTTGATTGCTTCTGCGGCACGGGAGGGCAGTTTGGCTTTTGAAGGCGGGACCCCGCAGATCGAGCCTTAAACGCCCGGAAAGGGCTGGTGAAACGTTTTTGGCTCGGAAAATCATGCGATGATCGGCTCTCATGCGCAACCGGAACTGACCGTCCGGGCGGTTGGCACGGGAATGGTGATCGGAGCAGTGCTAACTCCGTGCAACGTCTATAGCGGTCTCAAGATCGGATGGACGTTCAACATGTCGGTAGCCGCAGGTCTGATTGGATTTGCGTTCTGGGCGGCCGCGGAACGGTTTGGCGCGACGCCGACTTGGGGGCTTCGCGAGAACAACATAAACCAGACGGCCGCATCCGCCTCAGCCTCGATCATATCTGCTGGTCTGGCAGCTCCGATCCCGGCGTTGGCCTTGCTGACCGGACAAACGCTCTCATTCGCGGTGCTCGCGATCTGGCTGCTCGTCGTAAGCCTTCTCGGGATTGTCGTTGCTGCCGGACTGCGCAACCAGTTGCTCGTGCGCGAGTATCTGCCGTTCCCCGCCGGCATCGTCACAGCGGAAACAATGGGCGAGATCCATAAAGGGGGACAAGAAGCCCATGCGCGCTTGCGGCTCTTGTCTTTGACGGCCGGATTGAGTGCCGCGCTGAAATTTCTAGTCATTCGGTTAGATACAGGTCCCCTCGCCCCAGGGATCAAGACCACCGTGGCCGGCGCCAACGGCAAGACCTTCAGTGTCTCCGCTGCGAATTTGGGCTTTGCGCTCGACCCATCCGTCCTGATGGTGGGATTCGGTGCGATCGCCGGGTTACGGATCGGAATCTCGATGCTGATAGGCGCCATTCTGGGATGGGGCATCCTTGCTCCGCTCGCCTTGAGTCACGGCTGGGCGCAGCCCGGCCCTCCCAATGAGGAGGCCGCTTGGTTCGCTCCGCTCGTCGAATGGCTCTTGTGGCCGGGTGCGACCCTGATGGTCACAGCGTCGCTTTCGACGTTCGCTATTTCCCTCACGCGCATGGTTCTACTCAGGCGGGAACGCCGCAATGCCACTCTCGTGCCAATAGACAAGTCGATCGATACGCGCGCGTTGCTCGTGGCTTTTGCGGTGGCGCTTGCCATGTCGGTGGCTGCACAACACGCGATCTTCTCGATCGGCATAGTCGAGGCCACAATCGCCGTCCTGTTGAGTTATGTCCTGGCCATTGTCGCAGCTCGGGTCTCCGGCGAGACGGCGATCACGCCCATCGGCGCCCTTGGGAAAATCACGCAACTTACGTTCGGTGCGATCTCGCCGGGCAACGTGACAACCAACCTTATGGCAGCCAATGTCACCGGCGGGGCGGCGGGCCAGTGCGCGGATCTCATGCACGATCTGAGAACCGGACAGATTATCGGGGCGACGCCCTCCTTTCAGATTGTCGCTCAGGTCTTCGGCGTGCTCACGGGCTCGCTCGCAGCCGCAATCACATATCTTCTCCTGATCCCTGATCCACAAACGCAGTTGATGACCGCGGAATGGCCGGCACCGGCCGTCGCCACTTGGAAGGCTGTAGCAGAGGTTCTCGGTCAGGGGCTCGAAACCATGCCACCGGGAGCCATGCCTGCGATTGCGGCTGCCGCGATCATCGGCGTCTCGCTGGCGTTGGCCGAGGCTTTTGTCCCCGATCCATGGCAGCGTGCGGTTCCAAGCGCATCCGCAATCGGGCTTGGCTTCGTCATTCCCGCGTGGAATGCGATTTCGCTGTTTATTGGGGCTGCCGCCGCGGCCCTGGTGGTACGGGTGTTTCCGGCGTGGGCAAAGCGCCGCGTGGTGGTTGTGGCAGCGGGCCTGATCGTCGGTGAAAGCCTTGCCGGCGTTGCCGGCTCTCTGGGAGGCTTGTTTCGCTGACAGTGCCGCCAGGTCGTCTTATGGGTTTGAACAGGACGAGGGGCGGGTGTTGGTCAAGCGCACCGCATGAGCCATATCCAGCGTGCTTTCCTGCACGAAACGGCCCCAACGGATCGTCGCCGGATCCGTCTCCGACTGCGTAAATTTACACAGCCCCTTCGGACTCTTTGGCTTCTTCGGCGAGCGCGGAAGGAGGCCCGCTTTCCGGATTGAGCTGTTGCTCGGCCGGTTGTGACGGCTGCCGGGTGAAGCCGCGCAGATCGGAGACCTGTTTACGGTCGCGGACGATATCGACGCTGCTTTGCGCATAGCAGGTGAGCAATTCTGCCAGGGAGCGCAGCGCGTGCATGTGGATACGTTCATAGCCGTGACTGGCGTCGATGCCGAAGGTCACCAGCGCGGTGCGAATGTCAGCGCCAGCCACCAGGGCCGCGGCGCTATCGGATCGATAATAGCGGAAGATATCTTTCTGATGGCGAATGTCGTTGGTGCGGCACAGGTCAACCAGCTTGCGCGTCAGGTGATAATCGAAGGGGCCGGTCTGATCGGCCATCGCGATTGTCACGCCGAACTCGGAGGAGTTCTGTCCTGGCGCCGAGGTTCCGTTGTCGACGGCCACCATGGATGCAATGTCGGGAAGGAGGATCGACGACGCGCCGTGGCCAACCTCCTCGGTGATTGAGAACAACCAGAAGATTGTCACCGGCGGCGGCGGCGCGGCCATCAATGCCTTCAATGCCGCAAGCATCACCGCGACGCCCGCTTTGTTGTCGAGGTGGCGAGACACGATGAAGCCGTTGTCGATGAACTCCAGCTGTGGGTCTATGGAAACAAAATCGCCGATTTCAAATCCGAGTTGATAAAGGTCGTCCGGATTTCTGGCATAAGCATCCACTCTCAGCTCGACATGGTTCCAGCCGATCGGCAGCGTATCGATGTCATCTCCAAATGTATGACCCGAGGCCTTCAATGGGAGGATCGTGCCACGGTATGTGCCATTTCTGGTGAAGACGGTGGTGCGCGCTCCCTCAGCGAAGCGAGCCGACCATGTACCGATGGGGACCAGCTCGAGCCGGCCATTGCCTTTAAGGGATTTGACCTGAGCGCCGAGCGTATCCAGGTGGGAGACGATCGCGCGAGCGCCCGCCGACTGCCAACCCGAAAGTCGGCCGCGAATTCCACCCCTGCGCGTAACGTCGTAATCGACCCCGAGTTGTTCAAGTTCGCGGCAGACGTAGCGGACGATGGTGTCGGTGTAGCCAGTCGGACTTGGGGTGTTCAATAGATCCGAGAGCTTCTGCCTAAGATAGTCCGTATCGATCGTGAGCCGCATCTTGGTCTCGGTCACTTTGCTCGTCTCCTTTGCAGCGCGCAGGCGGCTAGGGGTATCGACCGAGCAAACAGAAGGTCGATAAGTAGGCTGTTGATTCGGCCCTGGAATTGATTGTCACGACATTGCTGGTGGTGGGTCAATACGCATTCACGCGCGATAATTAAACTTCGCCATAATCAGCCTCACCGGAATCGAGACAAATCAACAAATCTCTGCTCGGGATGGCGCCATTTCCGCGCAAAGCGTGTTCGCCGCGCTACATAAGGGCGTCTCATCCCCAGGAAGTTCCGCAAAGAAATTTGAGTGCCTGCCATGTCTGCCCGCATCACAAGCCGCAATTGCTTCGGACCTCAACCTCGAGGGGGATGACCGGCCACTTCCCAATGCTCATGCTGCCGGCAGCATGACGGGTCGAGTTTGGAGAGCGCCATCGAGCCGGCTCGGGCCAACAAAGGGGACGTTGAAACGAATGACCGCCCGAAGCTCCGCTATCCCAACTTGCGGCCCATCCCTTACATGCGCAGGGCTTCAGATGCCCAGGCGATCGCGCAACGAGTAGTACCAGGATCCCAATGCCGAGTAGGGCGCACGAAATGTTCGGCCGCCGGGAAAGGGGTACCAGCGCAGGCCGGCGAACACGTCAAATCGGCTGAGATCGCCCGTGACGGCCTCGCTCAGAATACGACCGAACAGATGCGATCCGGTCACCCCATGTCCGCTGTAGCCATGCGCAAAGTATGTGTTCGCGTCCAGTCGGCCCATCTGCGGCACCCGGGAAAACGAGAGTGCAAAATTCCCGCTCCAGGCATAGTCAATCTTGATGCCGTTGAGCTGAGGATAGACCTTGAGCATGTTGGGGCGCAGCTTCGCCACGACGTCTGCGGGGTCGGTGCCGCCGTAGACCGTGCCGCCGCCAAAGATCAGACGATGGTCGGCGGATAGCCGGAAATAGTCCAGAATGTAACGGACATCCTCGACGCACAGATCGGTTGGCAACAACTGCGTGGAACGCTCCTTGCCCAAAGGTTCCGTCGCCATCATCTGGGTGGATACGGGCATCACACGCGAAACCAGTTCGGGAACGACGGTACCAAGATAAGCGTTGCCGCAAATGATCAGCGTCTTGCAGCGAACCTCGCCCTTCTCGGTTTTGACAGTCGGTTTCGCACCGCTCCGATCGACGGAAACCACGCATGTGTTTTCATAGATAACTCCACCCAGCTTCTCGAGCGCAGCCGCTTCGCCGAGTGCGAGGTTGAGCGGATGCATGTGGCCACCCGAACGGTCGATCATGCCGCCACAATAAGCGTCCGAGCCTACGTGTCGGCGAATGCCCTGACGATCCAGCAATTCGTGATCGTCCATGCCGTGCATGCGCCATAGCTTCTGCTTAGCCTCCAGATCCTTCATCTGTTTGGCGGTGTAGGCTGCGTAGAGATTGCCATCTTTGAGATCGCACTGGATGTCGTACGTCTGCACGAACCTTCGGATGATTTTGCCGCCTTCCTGCACCAAACCGCCGACAAAGGCGGCGGTTTCAGCACCGTATCGGCGCTCGATCGTGCCCAGACTGGCGTTGAGGCCGTTGACGATCTGCCCCCCGTTGCGCCCCGAGGCGCCCCATCCGACATGCGCGCCTTCCAGCACGGTTACCGAATGACCCGCTTCGGACAGATGAATCGCGGTGGATAGGCCGGTGTAACCCGCGCCGACAATGCAGATATCGACATCGATGGCGCCCTCGAGCTGCGGACGCAGTGGGGCTGGATTCGCGGTAGCAGCATAATAGCTCTGTGGATGAGAGCCGTCCCCGCAGTACCTCTGGACGCGACTGGCCAATACACGATCTCCCCTAGGGGTGTTGTCACACGAATCCACCTAAACGAGTTGGACCCATTTGCTGTCGATATCCGATGAGCCATCGTTCCAGGTGGCCATCGTTCGCCGATTGATCCGATCCAGCAGGGCCTCTGGCCTTGGGTAGGAATTCCACGGAGACTGCGGGACGTGGAGGATATGTTGGCCCAACGCCGCTCCGATGTCTCGGGTGAAACGGAGCAACGCTCGCCAGTGAAGTTCGGCCTCGCCTATACACCAAGCCGACCAGACACACGCTTCTCCCTGCAAGAACCTGCGAGTACGTGCCGGCATCTGGACTGACGTATTCGCATTCAGCCAAGGCGAGAGCGGCAACCCAGGCCGCCCCGACAAGAGGCGTCAGTCTATATTATTGATATGGCGATATAATCGTTGAAGATGATCGGTCTGCCTGGCGGGCCATGCTGAGCCGGCTCAGATTGCATGGCATGGTTCGGTTGCCCCCCGGGCCGAATAGGTCCGTCCTGCGGGTTGTACGGAGCGTTCTCGCAGGCACGAGGTTCGGCTCTGGTGCAGTCGCGCCCGTGACGACTGACCACGTCAACCAGGAAGGTGCGCGCATAACCACGTAACCCTGCGGATCTGAGTGTCAGGTGTTGACACCCCGCACCCTATCCTATGGACACCACGGAATTGCGGGAGCCGACAGGCTCCCGGCTTTCATGGTCGGGCAGTGGGCAGTCCTTCAACACGCATGGGCTTCCGGCCAGAGGAAGTTATCGCACGAGTTTGTCTCATGAGGACCGAGGTAGCGGGCAATGCCCACGCAACTCATCCCATCCGCTCAATGGCGTATGTTCAGAGTTACGCCGAAGACGTGATCGACCGCGTCGCTCGATAGCCCGTTCACATACTGGTTTAGATAACCGGTTTCCAGAACCAGCTCTTGCGACATGGAATGCCGTATGCCGACGAAGTTGTGCGACCCGTCCAGTCCTTTTCGCTGGCCCCAATCCGTATCGTCGAGGTTCAAAAAAACTTCGCTCCACGCGATCGCCTGCCAACCCTCGCGGGGCAGACGTACCGGCGACACGCCGCCGCGCGCTGGCACTTGGCGCCAAGGATTTTCTCACGAAGCCCTTCGATGCGATCGAGGTGATCCTGCGAATCTTCAACCTGCTGGAAACGCGGGTGCTGATGCTGGAGCTGGCCAAGCATGGCATCGATCCGCCGAAGTCCAACAGGCCGCTGATGGAGTGATGAACGGCTGCAGCCGACCAGTGACATGCACAGTGTGCTCATGGCTGTCATTGGTTTGCCGGCAGAAAATATTTGCAAGGCGGGCATCGCAGGGATTTCGGCCCTGCTGGAATGACGGGAGATCAACACCCACCATTGCCTTTAGGTGGAGCTTCCGCGCAAAGGATGTTTGTTGAAGTTTCCCTGTCAGAGACGCCGCCCGGAATTTGGGTTATCCTGCACCGCCGGCCGGGTTGCGGTTCCACCCTCAAGAAACGGTTCGCAGGCCTTGACGGCGGCGCACGGTGCAAGCATTCAAATTCAGGCATTTTCCCGGGATCAACGACTATCGTCGGATGTGACGCGGGGCTAGGGGATTGCATAATGTCAGTTGCATCCGAGGTCGTGAGGGGTCGCAGTGCACCATGAATAAAATGAGCGCCCAGAAAAGGGCTATGCTGACATCCAAAGGGAACGTGACCGAGCTTGCTGTTCGCAAGGGATCGCTCGGTCCGGAGGTGATCGATATCGCCACCGTTTACCGCGATACGGGCTGCTTCACCTACGATCCTGGCTTCCGCTCGACGGCCAATTGTTCATCGAGCATCACGTACATCGACGGCGACACGGGAGAGCTTCTCTACAGGGGCTACCCCATCGAGCAGCTGGCTGCGAAGTCCAATCATCTCGCTGTCAGTTATCTCCTGCTCGAAGGGGAACTGCCGACGAACGACGAACTGCGCACCTTCCGTCACACGATTATGCACCATACGATGGTGCACGAGCAGCTGACGCGTTTCTACACGGGTTTCCGCCGCGATGCGCCGCCTATGGCGATCATGATCGGCGTGGTTGGCGCGCTCTCGGCGTTCTTTCATGACTCGACCGACATCAACGATCCCGTGCACCGCATGATTGCCAGCCATCGGATGCTGGCCAAGATGCCGACTATCGCGGCCATGGCGTACAAATATTCGGTGGGGCAGCCTTTCATCTATCCGCGCAACGATCTCGATTACGCCTCGAACCTCTTGCAGATGTGCTTCGGTGTTCCCTGCGAATCTTATGTGGTCAATCCCATCGCGGCGCGCGCTCTCGATCGCATCTTCATCCTGCACGCGGATCACGGGCAGAATGCGTCGACGTCCACGGTACGTCTGGCGGGTTCGTCCGGCGCCAATCCGTTCGCTTGCATTGCTTCCGGCATTGCGTGTCTATGGGGTCCTGCCCAGGGTGGCGCCAAGATAACCGTGCTCAACACTCTGGAGCAGATCGGCACCATCGATCGCGTGCCGGAATTCATCGACCGGATCAAAAGCGAGTTGTCCGGCAGAACGCCGGCGGGGTTTGGAAACCGAACCTATAAGACGTTCGATCCGCGTGCGACGGTATTGCGAAAGGTCTGTCACGAGGTTCTGGACGCCCTGGACAAGCGGGACGAGCCTCTCGTCAAGCTTGCTCTGGAGCTGGAGCGTATCGCCCTTGAGGACGAGGAGTTGATTGCGGCGGGCCTCTACCCGAACAAGGATTTTTATTCGGTACTGACGCTGCGCGCGATTGGCTTTCCCGTCTCCATGTTCACGGTGCTCTTTGCCGTGGCGCGGACAGTTGGCTGGATCGCGCACTGGAAGGAGATGATGGAGGACACCGAGCAACGTATCGGCCGTCCCCGCCAGCTCTATGTCGGACAGCCTCGGCGCGATTTCGGCAGCGCTTGAGGCGTCGTCGGAATCGCGCGTGCCTGATACCGACCCGGCTAGCGCACACGCTGCCGCAGGGATTGGAGCAACTGCGCAATCTGCGAACTGTTGGGTTCGAGCCTGTCGAGGAGTTCCGCCCGTTCCAGCGCGGAAGCAAATTGCCCCGTTTCGATCTCATACGAGACGAGCGCCATTAGAACGTCACGATCGTAGGGCTGGCGAGCCAGGGCGTTTTTCAACAGTGAAATGGCCTCAGCAACCTTGCCGGTATCGTGCAGCGCCACCGCCAGAACGTATGTGAACCTTGTATCTTGAGGTGCGTTGTCTGCGGCTTCGGTCAGATATTCCATGGCTTCCGCTGCGCGCGTCTGGCGAATGAGTGAGAGTCCCAAGGCATGGGCGACTGGGCCGGACTTTGGATTGGCCTTGAGCGCCTCGCGTAGGATCGCCTCGGCGGCAGCTTCATTCCCCGCAGTGCGCTCGAGATCTGCCAGCGCGATGCTTGCGGCGACAAAACTTGGGTCCAGACGGATGGCGGTCTGCAGAGATGTCCGCGCAACATCGAGTTTGCCCTGTTCGCGATAGAGGTTGGCGAGGTTGGCGTGCAACTCGGGGCGCTCGGCATTGAAGAGCTGTCCGTCCACGTACTCGGCAAGCGCCTTGTCGAACGCGGCCCGGTCATCGCCCTGAAGACCAGACTCCGGTTCTCCAGCGAGTGCGCGAGCGGCCTCCATGCGTACCAAACGCGATCCATCTCGCAGAAGTGGGACGAGAAGAGTGCGGCGCGTGGGGGCATCGGCGCCAGCAAGTATGGAAATTGCGGCGGCTCTCACCAATGGGTCTTCGATCGCCAAGGAGTTCGTGGCAGTCTGTAGAACATCGGGGGAGGGAAAGTTGGACAATCGGTCGAGCGCACTGGCGCGCGCCATGCCGGAGCCTGACGCTTCGTTTGCGATTTTCAAGAGGGCGGCCTGGGCGCCCGGCGCGCGACGGTCGCCCAGATCAAAGGCCTCCGCAAAATCCTGCATTCCGGCTTTTGGCGACGGATACCACGTCTTCACAGCATCTCGCGCCCACGCAGCGGACTGGTCCGTATGGCACTTGTTGCAGGCGTTCGGTGTGCCCAGCATGATGGACCGGTCCGGCCTCGGAATGCGCATTGAGTGATCGTGTCTTGCATCCACGCCCATGTAGGTGGTTGTCGGCATATGACAGGATGCGCATTGCGCGCCCGCAGTGCCCGCTGGATGATGGTGGTGGTCGGCCGTATCGAACTTTTCCGGGGCATGGCATTGCGCGCATACCGCATTGCCGTCTTTGTGCAGCTTGCCGGAATGGGGATTGTGACAGTCGGAGCATGTGACCCCGGCCGCATGCATCTTGCTCTGGATGAAAGAGCCGTAGTTGAAGACCTCGTCGCGCTGCTGGCCATCGGTATGGTAGAGCCCCGGCTCCAAGAGCGATGGGCGGAATGCATCCAGGAGACGCCCTGTGGCGTCCGGATCGGACGAAAACTGCTGACGCCGGGCGTGGCAGGCCGCACAGACCTCGATCTCCTTGCTCGAGGTTCGCGGAGCAGAGCGTATCGCCTGGCCCTGGGGCCCCATCGGCCACGTCACGTTGCGACGCTCGTCCAAACTCAGCGCGAAGCCCTTGGCCTGCCCCGCGGTTGAGGCGTGTCCGTTGGCCCACGCGATATGTCCAGAGGCGGGGCCGTGGCAGGCCTCACACCCAACGCTGATCTCGGACCAAGTCGTCTGGAACTTCTTGCCTCCGGCGTCGTAGTTTTTCTGAAGGTTGGTCGAATGGCACCAGGCGCACTGGTAGTTCCAGTTCTGGTCAATGCCCGTCCAGTGGAGCGGATCCCCGGCCTTGAGGACCTGATCGGGGTAAAGGTGATACCAGCGCTGCCCACCGTCCTTTTTTGGGCGCGCGTCCCAGGCAATTCCAAGTGCCTGATAGCGTCCGCCGGGCAATGCGATCAGATATTGCTGTAGAGGGGCGATGCCAAACGTGTAGCGGATTTCGAAGTCCGCGAGCGTGCCATCTGGACCATCTGTTCGGACCCAGAACTTTCCGTCCTTCTTGAAAAACGTGCTTTCAATTCCGTCCTTGGAAAACGTTGCGCCGTTGAAGTCGCCAAGCACTGTTTGATCGGTGGCCTCCTGCATGGCCGCATGATGCTGTGAACCCTTCCAGTCCGAGAATTCCTTGGCATGACACGATACGCAGGTCTGGGAACCGACGAACTGGGCTTTATCCGCTTTAGGCTGCGAAGGCCCTTCAGCGCTGTCTCCTGCTGCGGCCAAGGCCGCCATGAACGGGCAAACTGCGAGTATTGCCCCTCTGAGCATAGGCCTGACCCTGCGCAGTTCCGCTCCCATCCTCAGAGCGATGCGAACGATTTCTGCCGGACTGCTGGGGGGCGCCATCATGTGGAACGATCTTCTCGGTGGTTCAGGCTGGTCAATGCTGCGATACAGGCTATCATCCGGCCATTGCACGATGCTTCCAAAAATTTCTGTTTACTTTTCGAGTCATATTCTTCCCTTCTTTGCCGGCGGGGCGCGCATTTGGTGATGGCATGCTCGAGTTCTTGATCGACTATGCCGTCCCGGTCAGCCTTTTTCTTCTGATGCTGATTGCCGGCACGGACGTCAGCGCGGCGTCTGTCCCGAAGATGATCAAAGCTCCGCGTGCCTTTATTTTGGGAACTGTCGGTCAGCTGATGGCTTTGCCGGCTATCGCGCTTCTTATTACGAAATTTGCCGCGCCTGCCCCCATTATTGCAACGAGTACGTTGCTTCTTGCCCTTTGCCCAGGCGGCGGGATCTCGAATTATTATTGTTATCTCGCACGGTGCAATGTGCTGCTGTCCGCCACCATTACCGCTCTGGGCACACTGCTTTCGTTAATGACGATCCCGACCTTCCTGAGGCTTCTACTTCCCGCGATGCCGGACGGCGTCGCGCCCGTTGCTGCAACACCTGTAATCCCTATTCTTGTGCAGTTGCTGGCGTTGATGATTTTGCCGATGTTGATCGGCGCTTTGTGGAGACACAAGTTCCCGGCTGTGGTCGAGAAATCCGGCCGACGCTTGAGGGCGCTTTCGAGCGCATTGCTCATCGTCATACTTTTACTTGCTGTTTGGTCGACACGCGCGACGATTCAGGCCTTGCTCTTCGAAATTCTGATGAGCGTCGCCCTGTTCATCCTATGCGCCATGCTGATCGGATGGCTGCTCGGCAGGGGGCTTCGCGATGATGACCGGCCCGTTCTTGTGATCGAAGCGGGCACCCGCAACATCGGGGTCGCCCTGCTCATTGGCGGGACCATTCTCTCTCCCGAGAACTTTGCAATTTTTGCGAGTTTTCTGACGATCTACTTCGCCGTGGAGGTCGTGACCATGGTGGCCTTTGCCCGCACTCAGGCGCGGCGAAGCCTTGCCTGGAGCCAAGTGCCCGGAGCGTGATCGCGTGGTGCGCTGTAAGAGAAGTTGATGGCCTACTGCTCATTCTGAAAAACTGCGAGTGCGTCCGGATCAATAACGCGAACTCTGCGATACCGTGTCTTTATCGCGCCCTGGCCCTCAAGGTCGACAAGGCACCGGCGCAGGGTTGGACGCGTGATGCCGAGCAGCTTTGCAAGTTCCTCCTGCGTGATGGCCGCATCGCCGCGGGGATTGGATAGAGCAAGCAGTCGACGGCAAACGCGGGCGCGAACCGTCAGCGACAACGCCTCGGCCAGAAGAGATACGGCCAAACGGTTGTTTTTAGTACTCAGCCTGTAGAAAGCACGCCAATGATCCGGTCTGTTGGCGAGGAGGACCCTGATTGATGAACTTGGCAAGTGCAGCAAACGCGTTGGTGATGCGGCCATGATCGTCACAAACCGGGGCTCGTCGGCAAGTTCCGCGGCATCTCCGATCCAGAAGCCGATCTCTGCCCGATGAATGATGACGGGATCCTCCGCAACGAGCGGAAACGTGATCTGCAAATCACCCGAGGCAAGACCATAGACGCCATCTGACGGATCGCCGAAGTGATAAATGAATTGCCCCTTCTCGAAGGTCCTCCATCGGCCGACTTGCTCGGCCCAAAGTCGGAAATCGTCCTGCTGCTCGGAGAGCCAGCCAACCTTGTCGAGCGGATCGAGTTTCGCGCGCTTCTGCATCGGATTTGATCATAATTTACAATCAGCGTGACAGCGTTAGTCTATGCTGTATTGGCCTCGATAATGTGCGAACTATTACAATATTTTGTCCGTGTTCCCGCTATCGAGTTGCAGTTTGCATAGGGAGAGTCCAGTGAAAACGCGTTTAGAGTATTTGAGGAAGGCACGCCATCTGGCGTTGGTCGTTCTTATGACCATATTCGGCGCTGCGGCGGCCGCAGCCCAGTCAGACAAGCCGAATATTCTGGTCATCTGGGGCGATGATATCGGTACTTGGAATATCTCGCACAACAACCGCGGCATGATGGGCTACGAGACGCCCAATATTGACCGCATCGCCAAGGAAGGCGTGGGCTTTACCGACTATTATGCTCAGCAGAGCTGCACGGCGGGTCGCGCCGCTTTCATCGGCGGTAGTGTACCGGTCCGTAGCGGCATGACGAAGGTGGGGCTGCCAGGTGCCAAACAAGGCTGGCAGAAGACCGATGTCACCATGGCGACGGTGCTGAAAAGCCAAGGCTACGCCACGGGCCAGTTCGGCAAGAACCACCAGGGTGACCGGGACGAACATCTCCCGACCATGCACGGGTTCGATGAATTCCTGGGCAACCTCTACCACTTGAACGCTGAGGAAGAGCCCGAGAACCGCGATTACCCCCGAGATCGTGTGCTCGCTAATGGCAAAACGTTCGTCGAGCAGTTCGGTCCGCGTGGCGTGCTTCATACTTGGGCGTTGCCAGATGGCACTCAGAAGATCGAGAATACCGGCCCCTTGACTAAGAAGCGCATGGAGACAATCGACGACGAAACAGTCGCTGCCGCGTCGGACTTTATCAAGAAGCAGAATGCCGATGGGAAGCCGTGGTTCGTGTGGTGGAATGGCACACGCATGCACTTCCGCACGCATGTTCGCGAAGAGCGTGTGGGCATTTCCGGACCGAGCGGCGATGAGTACCAAGACGGAATGGTCGAGCACGACATGAATGTTGGTGAGTTGCTAAAGCTTATCGATGACCTTGGCGTAGCGGACAACACCCTTGTCATGTACTCGACGGACAACGGACCTCATTTCAATACGTGGCCGGACGCCGGTACGACGCCATTCCGCGGCGAGAAGAATTCGAATTGGGAAGGCGCTTACCGCGTGCCGGCGTTCGTCCGCTGGCCCGGAAAATTCCCAGCGGGCAAAACGCTCAATGGGATCGTCTCACATGAGGATTGGCTCCCGACATTCGCGGCAATTGCGGGCGCGCCGGACATCAAAGAGAAGCTGCGCAAAGGCGTTGAACTCAACGGTCGCCCCTACAAGAACTACATCGACGGATACAATCTGCTCGATTACCTGACGGGCAAAGAGAAGGAGTCTCCGCGGCACGAATTTTGGTACGTGAACGACGACGGTCAGATTGTTGCCGCACGTTACGATGCTTGGAAGGCTGTATTCCTTGAGAACCGTGGGGAGGCCTTCGGGGTCTGGCGTGAGCCCTTCGTTGAACTGAGGATCCCCCTCTTGTTTAACCTGCGTCGTGATCCCTTCGAGAAGGCACAGCACAACTCAAACACCTACAACGATTGGTTCTTGGATCGTGCCTTCGTGTTGGTTCCGATCCAGGGACTAGCGGCGAAGTTCCTAGAGACCATGAAGGAATTTCCGCCGAGCCAGTCGCCAGGGTCTTTCAACCTCAGTAAGATTGAGGAGTCATTGAAGGCCACGGCGGGCGCCAGGTAGCTTTCGTCGGAAGAACTGGGCGGGTCGCATTCCAACGATGGGTGCGGCCCGCCGCCATTACCGTGTCTCTAAATTTGGATGTCGCACCCATGTTTCGCTTCTTCGTCGCTCTTCTGATTATGGCGTTTGCGCCCGCCGGCCATGCGTTCGCAAGTGACCCTCTACCGTCCTGGAACGAAGGGCCGTCGAAGAAATCCATTATGTCGTTCGTCAAGCGCGTGACGGACGAAAATTCGCCTGATTTTGTCGCGGAGTTGGCGCGTATTGCCGTTTTCGACAATGACGGCACCCTATGGGCCGAAAAGCCCATGTACTTTCAGCTCGCCTTCGCGCTCGACAGGGTCAAAGCGCTTGCGCCCCAAAACCCGGACTGGAAAGACAAGGAACCGTTTGCGTCGCTTCTGAAAGGCGATCTCAAAGGGGCCCTTGCCGGCGGCGAGCACGCCGTTGCCGAGATCGTCATGGCCACGCACGCGGGTATGACGTCCGAGGAATTCGAAGAGATTGCGACCGATTGGATCAAAACCGCCAAACACCCAGAGACCGGCCGCCTCTACAAAAATATGATCTACCAACCGATGCGCGAGCTGCTGACCTATCTGCGCGCGAATGGCTTCAAGACCTTCATCGTCTCTGGCGGCGGCATCGAGTTCATGCGGCCGTGGACCGAGCAGACCTATGGCATCCCGCCGGAGCAGGTCGTGGGTTCGAGCATCAAGACGAAGTTCGAGATGCGAGACGGCAAGCCGGTGCTGATCAGGCTGCCGGAAATCAATTTCATTGACGACAAAGCCGGAAAGCCAGTCGGCATCCAGATGCATATCGGCCGTCGTCCAATCGCCGCCTTCGGCAATTCGGACGGAGACCTTCAGATGCTGCAGTGGGTGACGGCCGGCGCGGGGGCACGCCTCGGCCTCATCGTCCATCACACCGACGCTGAACGGGAATGGGCCTATGACCGCGACTCTGCGGTGGGTCGCCTCGACAAGGCGCTTGGCGATGCAAAGACGAACGGCTGGGTGGTCGTTGATATGAAGTCTGATTGGAACGTTGTGTTCCCGCAGTAGCTGGGCGCGGTTGGCAACGGGGGCGTTGCCGATTGACCCGCTGCAGCCATTCTCTTTGCGAATGGAAGCTGGAGTGCGCACGTCACCGGTGACTTGATCTGCCGAGCCGGTCAGGACAAGCGGTCCCGATACGATCGGCTGCGCCCTCTGGCCTTTTCGGCCGGAAATCTCCCTATAGCCAATAAGATGGGGCACGCGCTAGCATCGCGGTGCCCGGCGCCCTCGGGGCGAGGCCGGGCACGGGAGCAGAGGCGTTTGGTGTTCAGGATCGATGGTGGACCGATTGTGGCCTGCCGCGCAAAATGCCCGCGCGGCATGATGCGGGGATCGATGGCGGCCGCTATGGCCGTGGCGATGGGCGTGCTTGCGATGGCACGGCCAGTCGCGGCGTCCGATGAGATCCTCGTTTTCGCCGCCGCTAGTCTGAAGACCGCACTGGATGACGTTGCCGCGTCCTGGGCCGCAGAGAGCGGGAACAATTTGATCATCTCGCTAGGGGGGAGTTCCTCGCTCGCAAAGCAGATTCAGGAAGGAGCCCCTGCCGATGTGTTCATTTCCGCAAGTGTCGATTGGATGGACGTTCTCGACCGCGGCGAACTCATCGACCACGCGACCCGGCGCGACGTTCTTCGTAACCGCATCGTTCTCATCGCGCACGGCAGTGCGGCTCGGGTCGTCGAAATCAAGGCGGGCTTCGATCTCGCCGGGATGTTGAAGGACGGAAAGCTCGCAATGGCCATGGTGGATTCGGTTCCAGCCGGCATCTATGGAAAGGCGGCTCTTGCCGCGCTGGGCGTCTGGGAGGCCGTGGCGCCCAGCGTTGCCCAAACCGACAACGTGCGTGCGGCCTTGACCCTTGTAGAGCGTGGTGAGGCTCCGTTGGGGATCGTGTATGCAACCGACGCAGCAGCCTCTGATGACGTTTCGATCATCGGCACCTTTCCCGCCGAACTGCATCCTCCGATCGTCTATCCGGCGGCTGTGGTATCCGAAAGCAAACGGAAAACCTTGGCTGCAAGCTTTTTGGAATTCCTCGTATCGCCGAAGGCCAAGGCCGTGTTCAAACGCCACGGTTTTGGAGTGATGGAACAATCTCAGGTCAACTGACGGAACAGCGACCGGATGGCGGAATGGCTCTCTCCTGCCGAGTGGACGGCCCTGAAGCTCTCACTCCGAGTGTCGTTCTGGGCGACGATCCTTTCCTTGCCGTTGGCCGTGATGGTCGCCTTCGTGCTTGCCCGGGGGCAATTCCGAGGCAAGCAGGTCCTCAACGGGTTGGTGCACCTGCCCTTGATCCTGCCTCCGGTCGTGACGGGTTATCTCCTTCTCGTCCTGTTCGGACGGCGCGGACCCATCGGCACGTTCCTCGAAGACACGTTCGGAATCGTGCTCGCCTTCAAGTGGACGGGCGCCGCGCTGGCTGCCGCCGTCATGGCCTTTCCGCTGATGGTGCGTGCGATCCGTCTGGCGATTGAAGCGGTCGATCCCAAACTCGAACAGGCCGCTGCGACGCTCGGCGCCAGCCGGGCGTGGACATTAGCCGTCGTGACCCTGCCACTGATCCTGCCGGGCATCATCGCAGGAAGCGTTCTGGCATTTGCCAAGGCTATGGGCGAGTTCGGAGCGACGATCACGTTCGTTTCCAACATTCCAGGGCAGACTCAGACGCTCCCGTCCGCGATCTACGCGTACCTCCAGGTGCCGGGCGGCGATCCGGCGGCGTTCCGCCTCGTCGTGGTTTCGATCTTCGTTGCCGTCGTTGCGCTGTTGATCTCCGAGAGCGTGGCCAAGCGGGTCGCCCGGAGGATTGCCGGAACATGACTCTCGACGTCGCCCTCACGCATCGTTTCAGCTCATTCGAGCTCGACGTCGCCTTTACCGCCGAGCGGGGGGTGACGGCGCTTTTCGGGCGCTCCGGCGCCGGCAAGACGAGTGTGATCAACGCGGTTGCCGGCCTTCTGCGGCCAGATCGCGGGCGTATCGACGTGAGCGGTACGCGCCTGTTGGACACGGCAACGGGCGTGGATGTACCCGCCCATCGCCGGCGCGTCGGCTATGTGTTTCAGGATGCCCGGCTGTTTCCGCACCTGACGGTGCGCCAGAACCTTCTGTTCGGCCGCTGGTTCTCAGAAGCCGGGAACGCGTCAAGTGAGTTTGCCCACATCGTAGCGTTGCTCGGGATCGCGGCCTTGCTCCACCGTCGTCCCGGGACACTCTCGGGAGGCGAGAAGCAGCGCGTGGCGATCGGCAGGGCTCTTCTCAGCGCACCACGCCTTTTGCTCATGGACGAACCGCTCGCCGCACTCGACGAGCCGCGCAAAGCGGAAATTCTGCCTTACCTCGAACGCCTGCGAGACGAATTGCAGATCCCGATCTTATATGTGAGCCATTCGGTGCCCGAGGTGGCCCGTCTGGCGACAACGATCGTTGCCCTCGCCGAGGGCAAGGTCGTCCGTCTTGGACCGGCGGCCGAGGTGCTCTCCGACCCCGATGCATTCCCGCATATGGGGCGCCAGGAGGCCGGCGCGTTTCTGCTGGCTACGGTGGTCGGTCACGATCCCGCGGACGGACTGACAAGATTGGAATTCAGCGGCGGCGCGCTCATCACTCCACTCGTCGAGGCGGAGCCCGGCACCCGCGTACGTGTGCGGGTCCGCGCCCGGGATGTCTTGCTGGCCTTGAAGCCGCCGGAGGAGACGAGCGCACTCAACATCCTGCCGGCCGTGGTGAACCGGATCGGCCGGCAGGACGGTGCGATCGTGGACGTCGCCATCCGTTGCGGTTCGGACGACCTGCTCGTTCGCATAACGCGGCGCTCGCTCCTCAATCTGCGGCTCGAACCGGGGAAACCCTGCTTTGCTGTCCTGAAGTCGATCGCGGTCAGCCGCCGCGATGTCGGCGTTTTCGAGACTCGGCCAGATTGAACGGCCACGAACTTTGATGTCGCAATTTTACGTTGCCGTTTCCATGTCTTAGACTGCCTGCAGGAAAGTCGTATTTCAGACTTGCAAATGAAAAAATGAGGCTGTGCCATGATTTTGAAACCCTTTCTGACACTTGCCGGCATTGCTCTGATCGCCGCCTCGGCTTTGGCGGAAGAGAAAGACGCGCCCGCATCTCCCGAAGCGCCGCCGCCGCCAACCGCCTCAGAGGAAAAATCCGGCGAAGCAATCGACAAGGCCGTCGAGGAGACGAAGTCTGCGATCGACACCGCCAAGGAAGCGACCATCGAAGCAATCGAGAAAGCGCGCGAGGCCGTGAAGGAGGCTTTGGAGAAGGCCAAGGAGCACGCCGGACCGGCCCTGGACAAAGCGAAAGAGGCGACTTCGAAGGCACTCGACAAGGCCAAGGAGGCAAGCAGCGAGGTGCTCGACAAGGCGAAGGAAGCCACCGAGGAGGCGCTCGACGCGGCACAAGGAACGACTGTTGGTAAGGATGAATCGCCCGCCGAAGACAAACCGGCCGCACCGGAGCCGCCTGCAGAGAAGTCGGCTGATCCGCAATAACTCAGAGGCCACTCCGCTTGCATGGGGAACTGACCATACCGAGGGTTTCTACTCGGTGACGGTGGAGTGGCTGCTGGTTCCCTAAACCTCTTGACGGATGTTATATTATCCGAATAATTCGGTCGGGTCGGGTCGGGTCCGGGACTAATTCCGGGACTGTGTCCGTTTCAGTCCGCTCCGAGCGGTCATCTAAGAACGCGGCCGCCAACGATTGAGCCCCAGTGTGGTGCGGCTGCTATGAGCAATCGGCGCCTTCCCGTCCGTATACTGCCGGAATTTCTTGGTGCGGGCACGACGACCCGGTTCCGCCGGGGGCCGGGACGCCCCGGATCCCGATCCGCTCCTTGAAGCGCTTGCCGTCTGACCCCATATCAACGATGTGAAAAAATGCCATTGGGTTCCGATCACGGGCCGTGGCAACACGCTGGCGCCGCACGAAGGGCCAGGCGGGTGAATAGGGTCGCTTATGGAAAGGGCCGGACGAGAATGACGAGAATGACCATGTTGTCGAACCCGCTCCTCCTGGGGTTCGAAGAGATTGAACGGCTGATAGAACGCGCCGGCAAGAGTGCCGGAGGCGGATATCCTCCCTATAACATTGAGCGGATCGCCGGAGACGGAAGCCGTCCGGAAGTGCTTCGCATCACGCTGGCGGTTGCCGGCTTTACGCGCCAGGATCTCGACGTGACGCTGGAAGACAAACAGCTGATCGTCCGCGGCAAGGCCCAGGACGACAAGGATCGCGATTACCTCTACCGGGGCATCGCTGCCCGCCAGTTCAGCAAGACGTTCCTGCTGGCGGATGGGATCGAGGTCCGTGCAGCCGATCTTATGAACGGCCTGCTGTCCATAGATCTGGTGCGCCACGAGCCGGAGCGGCTCGTTCGCAAGATCGAGATCGGGGCCTAGAAAAAGGGCCAGTAGGTGCCCTGAGGCTACAGCCAAGCCGCCTGAATCATAGGACGATCACCCCAAGGCCAAGGACTCCTCGTGAGATGCCTGCCCACCCGTGACGTCCTGCAAGCTCTCCTTGAGGAGGATGTGCGTCATGAATAGTAATACCACCACCAAGAAGCCGAAATCCGGTTCTCGTCGCGTTGCGCCCGCTGCGCCCGTGATGAGCGAGATCGAACTCGCCCGGCTCGGCGGAGGCCAGGTCGCCTACATCAAGGTCCTGAGCATCGACGAGGCCCGGCAGCTCTTCCCTGCGATCGAAGGGTTGCCCGCCGGCATCCGGCTCTTCGCCCTGCATGCGGCCGACGGCACGCCGATTGCGCTGACGGACTCGCGTCAGGCTGCGATGAGTCACGCCATCGAAGGCGAACTGGCGATCGCAAGCGTGCACTGATATAGCAGCGGTCGCGCGCGTCGCGAACGCATGCAGCAGCACGAATGAATTGGGCCCCGGTTTCTTGCCGGGGCCCTTATTCGTCGGTCTGTTGCGGAGCTGATCAGCCGCGGTAGTGCGCGTACTGGCCCTTCGGTTTGAAGCGCTCCAGATAGTCCGGCACGATCGCGGCGATGGAGTGCGGATGCGCGATGCCCAGGCCCGCCAGGGTGCGCCCGTCGTCAATTGCAACTTTGCTCACGACGTTGTCGCGCTCCAGAAGGCGGATCTGGTCGAGCGTGACGGGACGAAGCGCGTTGGGCAGCGGCGATGTCGCAAGCGCCTGAAGCTTCGCTGCCCAGAATGGCAGATTGAGGAGGAACCGATTCCGGTCCGCATAACGCATCGTGCGCTCGAGGAGTTCACGGAACGTCAGTATCTCGGGACCGCCCAGCTCATAGATCGTTCCGGGCTTGGCCTTGCCGTCCACGACGGCCTTGATGGCGGTGGCCACGTCGCCGACGTAAACGGGCTGGAAGCGAGTCGCTCCGCCACCGATCAGCGGCAGGAAAGGCGCAACCTGCGCCATCGCTGCAAAGCGGTTGAAGAACTCGTCTTCCGGCCCGAAGACGATCGAGGGCCTGAGGATAACCGCATCGGGAAACTCTTCGAAAACGGCCTGCTCGCCTTCCGCCTTGGAGCGGGCGTACTTGGACTTGGATGCTGCGTCCGCGCCGATGGCCGAGATGTGAATGAATTGCGTTGCGCCTCCCGCGCGCGCCGCCTTCGCGACGGCCCGTGCCCCCTCGTCATGGACGGCGTCGAACGTCTGCCTGCCCGTGCTGGCCAGAACCCCGACGGAGTTGATGACCACGTCGGCGCCGGCCACCGCCTCGGCCACCGACTCCGGGAACCGCAGGTTTGCCTGCACCGCATGGATCTGACCCACGACGCCCATGGGTTGCAGATGGCCCGCAAGATCGGGACGGCGTGAGGCAGAGCGGATGCGCCACCCATCCCGGGCGAGAGCGCGTACGGCATGTCGTCCGACGAAACCGGAGCCGCCGAAAATCGTGACGAGACCACCGCTGCGCGTTGCTTGGACCATAGTTCAGGATCCTCTCCGTGAGACGCCGTGGCTGGCACGTTGTCAGGGCGCCTCATCCAGCAGCCCTCGACGTCGGCTTGTTTAGTCGCCGCCAGCGCAATTGACAACGTGACCCGCTGCCACTAACTCGTGGGGCTTACGCCGGACGAAGCCCAGATGGCGGAATTGGTAGACGCACTAGTTTCAGGTACTAGCGCCGCGAGGCGTGGAGGTTCGAGTCCTCTTCTGGGCACCAGTCTGAGTTCCGGCTTCAGCGAGCCGCCACCGTCTCGGTACGGCTCGTGTTGCTATCGGATCTCTTATTTTCCGCTCGGCAGCCCGGCGGCCGGTCCGCTAACGCCAGTCCCACCCAATTTCAATTCGTGCAACAGGACTGAACGCATATGACCTCTCCCGTCATCAAGCTGCACAAGGGTGATTTGCCGGCGGGTGTGGGCTTCGGCTCCAGTGTCGCCATCGACACCGAAACCTTGGGACTCAATCCCCACCGGGACCGCCTCTGCGTCGTGCAACTCTCCGCAGGCGATGGGACAGCGCATCTGGTCCAGATCGCAAAGGATGCGCCTGACGCGCCGCGGCTCAAGGCTCTTCTGACCGATCCAAAGGTTCTGAAGATTTTTCATTTCGCCCGCTTCGACGTGGCAGTGCTGGAAAAGTATCTGGGCGTCGTGACGAGCCCGATCTACTGCACCAAGATCGCCTCCAAGCTGACGCGAACCTATACCGACCGGCATGGTCTGAAAGATCTTGCTCACGAGGTTTTGGGGGTCGAACTGTCAAAGCAGCAGCAGAGCTCCGACTGGGGCGCGGCCGAACTGACCCAGCAGCAACTTGCTTATGCCGCGTCCGACGTGCTCCATCTGCATGCCATCAAGGACAAGCTCGATGCGATGCTGGCGCGCGAGGGCCGCACGGCGCTGGCAGAGGCAGCCTTCCGTTTCCTGCCGGTCCGGACTCAGCTCGATCTGGCGGGCTTCGCGGACATGGATATTTTCTCCCACTAGGCGGCCGTTTGAACGGCGCTTCAAGCTCCCATCCCTCTTATTTTGCATGGATTTCAGGCGCGGTATGCCGCGCCTTGCGGCTTGAGTTCAGTCCCAATCTCACCCAAATTGGCGATCAGTGTTCGCCACGTAAGGTTCCGAACCGGTGGGGCCCGTCCCCAGTACCCCCGAACACCCCCGAGCGCCTTTGATGTCCATGACCATCGATGCCGACAGCACCCGTTCTGGGGCGCGCCCCACGGGCGCCGGCATTGTCGTGGTTCAGGACCGGACGGACGATTTCCGAAAGGCCCGTCGGCACTCCAAAGTCGTACGCGTTCTGCGGGGCGTTTGCCCCGCGCTGGCAATCGCAATTCTGGGCTTCTATGGATTTGCCCTGTTGCGCACGGCCGGCATCACGGCGGATTTGCCCCAGGTCTCGATCCCTCGGATCACGACAAAAGACCTCTCGATGCACAATCCCACTTACGACGGCGTGACGGAAGACGGCGGCACCTACCGCGTGAGCGCTGCGCGCGCGCGGCAGGACTTCAAGCAGACCGATATCGTCGAACTCGAAGAGATCACTGGCGACCTGTTGTCTCGCGAGAAGTCGAAAACGACTCTCGCCGCTGTTCGGGGAACGTTCAATCATAAGAAGAATGTTCTTGAGCTGATGGAGAAGATCGAGATCCGGTCCGATGACGGTCTGTCCGCAGATCTGACGAGCGCCACCGTTCTGACGAAGGAAGGTCTCATCACCAGTAAGGAGCCGGTGATCGTCGGATTTCCGGCCGGCACCGTGCGCTCGCGCGAGTTGACGATCCGCCAGAAAGTGCGCGAGGTGACTTTCCTCGACGAAGTGGTGGCGCGGCTCAACCCGCCGGCCCGAAAGCCGGAAGAGGTGGCAAAAGCCGCTACGACGACGGCCAGCACTCTGTTCGGCGGTTCCGATGGCCCTGTCGACATCACAGCCGCGCGGCTCGACGTCCAGGACGCCAAGAAGACTGCAATCTTCACAGGCAACGTGCAGGCCGCGCAGGCGCAGGCGAAGCTCGAGACGCCGGAAATGACCGTCAACTATGAGGGCGAGGCTCAGCCTTCGGGCGCGGCGGCTTCGACAGCCGCGGCTGCGGGCGGGAAGGTGAAACGCATCGACGCGAAGGGGCCATTCGTGATCACGCGTGGGACGACCGACCGCGTGACGGGAGATAATGCCTCTTTCGATGTCGCCAATGAGACGGCTCTGCTCGAGGGCCGGATCGTGATGACGGCAGTCCCTGATCGTCGCGTGACGGCCGATCGCGTGGAACTCGATCAGCGCGCCGATAGCGCTCTTTTGACGGGCAGCGTTGTTGTCGTGAACGGGGACACCGTTCTCAAAGGGCGGCGCCTCTTCATCGACCGGAAGAACGGGCGGACCTCGATGACCGCGCCGCCCATGAGTGGCAGCGGCCCCGGACGAATCGCGGCCCATTTCGTGCAGAAGAAGGCAGATGCGAAAAAGCCGGCAGAGCCTGAGAAGAAGAGTGCCGGAGGCGTTGCGGACTTCAGGACCTCGCCGAATGCTCCACTCGATATCGATGCCGACTCTCTCGACGTGAACGATACGGCCAAGGTCGCTATTTTCCGGGGTGATGTCGTGGCCCGGCAGGGTGAAGTCACCATGCGGTCAGCTGCGATCAAGGCCTACTATACGGGTGCGGCTCGTCTTGCCGACGTTTCGGGAGAACCCGAGGGAGTTGCAGCCAGGCAAGACGGCAGCACGCAGCTGACCCGGATCGAGACCGAAGGCAAGGTGACCGTGACGACGGCGGACGGCCGCAAGGTGACGGGCGACTGGGCGAAATACGATGCCAAGGCAAACGCGGTCACGGTTGGCGGCGATGTGGAGTTGACCCAGGGGATGTCCGTGGTGCGGGGATCGCGGCTGTTGATCGACATGGTCTCAGGCAAGGCGACAATCGACACGGCCGGGCCCAAAACGGTTGCTCAGCCGGCTGGCGGTGGTTGGTCAACGGACAGTGGCGCTGCGGGGCGCTCGACCGGGGGCCGGCCGAGCGCTATCTTCTTCCCCAATCAACTGAGGAACAGCCAAGGCGGTTCGGCTACACGCAAATCCGGCACGGGGAACGCCTCCGGATGGTCGTCTGAGACCATCACAACACCGCCGCGTTGATCCGGATGTGTTGGTGGGCGCAATCATCAGGAATCATGGCGTGAAGCTTACTTCCCTCGTCAGTCTTGTGAAGCCGCAGGCACGCGGCGGGCCGAACAACGGTTCGGGTGGGCCAGCGTTCGCAGACGGCGGCGCGTATGGCCACGGGCCCGCCCGCGATGTCGAAACGGTAGATGCTTCCATCGGCGGCGAAGGATGGTTGACTGTCGTCGAAGTCAAGAAGAGCTATCGCAAGCGGCAGGTGGTGAAGGGCGTCAGCCTGGCGGTCGGCCGGGGCGAGTCCGTCGGGCTGCTCGGTCCCAACGGCGCTGGCAAGACCACGGTATTCTACATGATCACGGGTCTGGTTCCCGCTGACAGCGGCCGGATTACCATCGACGGGCGGGACGTGACGCGCCTGCCGATGTACCGCCGCGCACGGCTCGGCATCGGTTATCTACCTCAGGAAGCTTCAATTTTCCGCGGCCTCTCGGTCGAACAGAACATTATGGCCGTGTTGGAACTTGTCGAGCCCAACAAGCGCAAGAGGAAGGAGCAACTCGACAGCCTGCTCGAGGAATTCCGCATCACCCGGCTGCGCAAGTCCCCGTCGATTGCCCTGTCCGGCGGTGAGCGGCGGCGCTGCGAGATTGCCCGGGCGCTGGCGTCGCGGCCCTCGTTCATCCTGCTCGACGAGCCCTTCGCCGGTATCGATCCCATTGCCGTAGGTGATATCCAGGAACTCGTCCGCCACCTGACCGACCGGGGCATCGGGGTGTTGATCACCGATCACAATGTCCGCGAGACACTGAGCCTTATCGACAGGGCTTACATTATCTATGATGGTCAGGTTCTGACACACGGTAAGCCCTCGGAAATCATAACGAATGAAGATGTCCGGAAGGTCTACCTGGGGGATATGTTCGTTAACGGGCGTTGATTAAGTATGGCAACGCTCGTCCCGAACCCGCGGTGCCTTTAGACGATGGCGATCTCGACCAAACTGGAGCTGAGACAAGGCCAGCAGCTGGTTATGACCCCCCAGCTGCAGCAGGCTATCCGTCTTTTGCAGTACTCCAACCTGGAACTGAGCCAGTTCATCGAGACGGAACTCGAGCGTAACCCGCTGCTTGAGATCGAGGAATCGTCGGTCGAGCCCGTTTCTCCGGCCGAACAAGAGCCGGCCGAGGCGCCCGCGGCCGGGGAGTCCGGTGACAGCGGCGAGTCGGAGGATTGGCTCGATCTGGAGAAGCCGGCCGCGGCTGATGCGACCAATTCCTTCGATACCGAATTCGAGAACGTCTACCCGGACGCGGCGCCTGCCGAGATGGCGGCGGACTTGGCCGGGAACCAGTGGTCCGATGTCAAGCATCGCGGCTCGTCCTTCGACGACGACGACGGCAACCTCGAAGCCTTCGCCACCGCCGACATCTCACTGCGCGATCATCTCGCGGAGCAGATGACTATGGTGATTTCCGATCCCGCGGAGCGATTGATCGCCAATTACCTGATCGATACAGTCGACGAGGGCGGCTACCTGCACGCCGATCTGGAAGACATTACCGACAAGCTAGCCGCGCCACCGGGTATGGTGGAGCGTGTTCTCTCAGTCTTGCAGAGTTTTGATCCGCCCGGCGTCTGTGCTCGCACCCTGGCCGAATGTCTCGAGCTGCAACTGAAAGACCAGAACCGTTACGATCCCCAGATCGCGGCATTGCTCGACAATCTCAGCCTGCTGGCGTCGCACAACCTCAGCGGCCTGCGCAAAGCGGTAGGCGTAAACGCCGACGAACTCGCCGAGATGATCGCCGAGATCAAGCAGCTCAATCCAAAGCCCGGCCTCAAGTTCGGTTCGGTGCAGATGCAGCCCGTTGTGCCGGACATCATGGTTCGCCCTGGCAGCGACGGTAGTTGGATCATTGAACTCAACAGCGACACGTTACCCCGCGTGCTCGTAAACAGGATCTATTACGCGAAGGTCTCCAAGACGGCGCGGAACGAAAAGGATAAGGGCTATCTTCTTGAGTGCTTGCAGACGGCGAATTGGCTCGTGAAGAGCCTTGACCAGCGTGCACGCACAATCCTGAGGGTTGCGGAGGAGATCGTGCGCCAACAGGACGCTTTCTTCACCCACGGTGTGCAGTACCTGCGCCCTATGAACCTTAAGACCGTGGCAGACGCAATCTCCATGCACGAGTTCGACCGTTTCTCGAGTCACCTCGAATAAGTACATTGCAACGCCGCGCGGGATACTCGAGCTCAAATATTTCTTCACCTCGGCCATCGCGGCCGCCAACAGCGATGCGGAGGCCCACTCGTCGGAAGCTGTGCGCCATCGAATCAAGCAACTTATCGATGCCGAGCCACCCGAGGCGATTCTGTCCGACGACATGATCGTCGAGAAGCTGAAGGGAGACGGCGTCGACATTGCGCGGCGGACGGTCGCGAAGTACCGGGAGGCTATGCGGATCCCATCCTCGGTCCAGCGGCGCCGGGACAAGCGCCTACTCGAACGCACCGGCCGCCATGCCTGAGTGCCTTTTCTGAGAATCGCACCATATTCCGAACTCAATCCCTGCCAGGACATCATCCTGAGTGGCTCCGATAACCCGTTCAGACAACCCTCGGGGCGTACTTTTGTTTTTGCGGCGCAACAAGTTGTAGACCCCGACAAATGTTTGACAGACGGCCCGACACAGACTAGCGTTCGTGCCATTGGGGGGTGCGGCGGGCGTCCGCATAACCACTTGGAAATGCTGCTTAACGCGCGGCCTCCGCGGGGTTCGGGGTCGGCTTAGGGTGGGTGGCGTAGCTAACGGGCAAGGACCGGTGTAAGTGGCGCAAGCCTGCTCAGCAGGCGGCGTGATCAGTTGTTTACGCAGGTGCGGCGAAACGCTGGGTCTTCAGGTTGAGAGATTGTATATAGGTCGCCTGGCTATTCCCCACTTTTGGACAGGTTCGTGTGGTCTGTTCGATCAGGCATAGAGTTTGCGAAGCAGGGGCGGCAGGAAACCGCTCTGGGATCGGCAAGGCTGAAGGCTAATGGGTAGGATCTGCATCGGGGGACCGATGCGCAGCGGTCTTGGCCCTTGGAAAGACAATCATGGATCTTGCAGATATTCTTCCCCCCGATGCGATCATTCCTTCGCTGGATGTGACTTGCAAGAAGCAGGCGCTGCAGGAGTTGGCCGCCCGCGCAGGTGAGATTACGGGCATCGAGCAGCGGGAAATCTTCGATGCACTTCTGCAGCGCGAACGTCTGGGATCTACCGGGCTCGGACGTGGCATCGCCATTCCGCACGTCAAATTCAAAGGTCTCAAAGGGATTGTTTGTCTGTTCGCACGATTGAGCCAGCCGATCCCATTTGACAGCCAAGACGGCGAGGACGTCGATCTGGTTTTCCTGCTTCTGGCGCCGGAGCATGCGAGCGGCGATCACCTCAAGGCCCTTGCGCGGATTTCGCGTCTCGTCCGCGAGCCGGCGACGCTCGAAGCGCTGCGCAGCGCCAATGACGTGGAAAGTTTGCGCCGGGTTCTTTTCACGCCCGCAGCCTCGCATGCGGCTTGAGCTTTCCAAGCAGCGCGGTCAGTAGCCGAGCGAAAGGGCCAGCAGGCCCGCGCTTCCAACGACTATGCGCCACCAGCCAAACAGCTGATATCCGTGGCGGCTGATGAAATCCAAAAGCATGCGCACCACGAAAAGGCCGGCGAAAAAGGCGGTGACGAAACCGATCACAATCGCTTTGGTATCGGCGACGTCGAGTACCGTCCAATTCTTGTAGAGATCGTATGCGAAGGCGCCCGCCATGGTCGGCATGGCCAGGAAGAAGCTGAATTCTGCAGCAGCTCTCTTTTCCGCACCGAAAAGCAAGGCGCCAACGATTGTCGCGCCCGATCGCGAAACGCCTGGGATCATGGCCAGCGTCTGACACAGGCCGATCTTGAATGCGAGCCCCGGCGGAAACGTCATAGCGTTGTCGTAGCGTGGATTAAGGGCAAGCCGGTCGACGAACAACAGCACGATGCCGCCGATGATCAGCGTTGCGCAAATCAGGGTCGGGGTCTCAAAGAGTACGGTCTTGATGAAGCCATGTAATAGGACCCCCGCAACCGCGGCCGGCAGGAAGGCCAACAGGATCGAGCCGACAAAGCGCCGGGCCTCACCATCATGGGGAAGTGCGATGGCCGTCTGCCAGAGCCGGGCGAAGTAGACGGCAAGGATTGCGAGAACGGCGCCGAGCTGGATGAGAACCTCGAAGGTTCGTCCCGGCGAGTTGACGCCCAGAAAGTGGCCGGCTAGCAGAATGTGCCCGGTTGAGGACACGGGAATGAACTCGGTCAGTCCTTCAAGCACGCCGAGGACAAGAGCCTGCCACGTCTCCATTCGTGTTTATTCCCCCGACAGGCTCAAATGGGCTGTATCGATCCGAATCAAGACGGATATGACACGACCTGCTCCCTCACCGCCAGCCTGAGCCGAACTTTTGCCGCTCCGGGCAGCAAACGGCACGACAACTGGTGCGGTTTGGCCTAGACCCTGATTGTGTCACCTTTATTTTTCGTTTGCCGCAACCGCAGGGACAGGCATTCATCAAGCTACAATGACGCTGCTCGTTCATTATCCCTTCTGCCCTCGGAGCCGCGCTGTTCGTCTGGCGTTGGCCGAACTCGGCCACGATGTCACGCTTTCGGAGGAGCTTCCCTGGGCTTGGCGTCCGGAACTGCTCGCTCTGAACGCCTCGGGCGAACTGCCCGTGCTCGTTCCTGCAGAGGGGCAGCCGGTCGCCGGGGCCTATGCCATCTCCGAGTACCTCGACGAGCGCGGGCTCGCACAGACAAGCGACGCGGGTAGCGGTGGTCTATTTCCTGGCACACCCCAGGAGCGGGCTGAGGTACGGCGCTTGGTCGACTGGTTCTTGAACAAACTCGAGCGGGAGGTTTCGCGAGAGGTCATCGACATCAAAATCACGAGCCGTCTCGAGCCGGGACGGATCAGTGCTCCGGATGCGGAGACGCTGCGCGCGGTGCGTCACAACCTGCGCTATCATTTGAAATATATCGACCATCTGGCGCTGAACCGCGATTGGCTTGCGGGGGGTCGGCTCAGCTTCGCGGACATGGCGGCGGCGGGACACCTGTCGATACTCGATTACCTGGGCGATATTGACTGGGAGCAGCATCCCTCCGCGAAGTCCTGGTATATGCGCCTGAAGTCAAGACCGGCATTCCGCAGCCTCCTGACCGATCGCCTGCCGGGAATGCCTCCGCATCGGACCTACGTCGATCTCGACTTCTAACGTGACAGCAACAGAGCCCAAAACTGAGAAGTCTCAATAGGCCGGATCGGCCGATCGAGGATCGGCTGCGCGCGGAGGCAGCCACGCTCGGGTTCGACGCCGTCGGATTTCTTCGTCTCAACGGTACGAGCGGCCAAGGCGCGCGCTTGCGTGAATTCCTGGACGCCGGACGTCACGGCGACATGGACTGGATGGCAACGACAGCGGATCGGCGCGCCGATCCGAACGTGCTTTGGCCAGAGGCCAAAAGTGCCGTGATGGTTGCCATGAGTTATGCGCCCGATGCAGACCCAATCGCCGTGCTCGAAACGCCAGACCGTGGAGCGATTTCGGTCTATGCAAAGGGGAAGGACTATCACGACATCCTGAAGTCCAGGCTGAAGCAGATCGCCGGCAAGCTCGTATCTCTGACGGGGGCCGACGTAAAAGTGTTCGTCGATACCGCGCCCCTCATGGAGAAACCACTCGCGGCGCTGGCGGGGATCGGGTGGCAGGGCAAGCATACCAACCTCGTCTCGCGCTCGCATGGATCCTGGTTGTTTCTCGGCGCCTTGCTGACGACGGCCGAACTGGCGCCAGATAGTCCGGAAGTCGATCATTGCGGGTCCTGCCGGCGCTGCTTGGATGTCTGCCCAACCGCTGCATTCCCGGGGCCGTACCAACTGGATGCAAGGCGCTGCATCGCCTATCTCACTATCGAACACAAAGGGCAGATTGCGCGCGAATTTCGCAAGGCCATCGGTAACCGAATTTTCGGCTGCGACGATTGTCTGGCCGTCTGTCCGTGGAACAAGTTTGCCGAGGCCTCGCGCGAGGCGCGGTTTGCGGCCCGCGTGGAAACGGACAATCCGCCTCTGGCGGACCTTCTTGCGCTCGACGGCGAGAGTTTTCGAGCAAGGTTCTCCGGCACACCCGTGAAGCGAACGGGGCGGGACAGGTTTGTGCGCAATGTGCTGATCGCCGTGGGGAACTCTGGTGACGCGGCTCTCGTGCCAGGGTTGCGCGCGCTGCTCGATGATGCGTCGCCCCTGGTTCGCGGTATGGCCGTATGGGCGCTGGCTCAGCTGATCGACAAATCTGAATTCGAAGACGAACGCTCGCGGCGGCTCAGCCGGGAGGCCGACGAGACCGTCCGTGCGGAATGGCTTTTGGAGACCACCTAATGTCCTATCTGTTCTGTTTTGGCCTGGGCTACAGCGCCGAGCATCTCGCCGATCTCGTATCCGAGGAGGGTTGGCATGTCGCGGGCACCGCGCGATCATCCGCAGGGGTGCAGCGCATTCAGTCGCTCGGCTACATGGGCTATGTCTTCGACGGTACGGCGCCGGGCCTCGGTGCGGGGCCCAGTATGGGTGTTGGGGCCGCAGTGCAGCGTGCGACGCATGTTTTGGTATCGGTGCCGCCTGATGCCGAAGGCGATCCGGTGTTGCGTCACCACGGCCCCGATATCGCTCGGTCGGGCGCGGAATGGATCGGATATCTGTCGACCATCGGAGTCTATGGCGATCATGGCGGCGGCTGGGTCGATGAGGACACGCCGGTCAATCCCGCTTCCGCCCGGTCGGTCAGGCGCGTACTCGCCGAAAGGCAATGGCTCGATTTCGCGCGCGAGAGCGGTAAGCGCGTCGAGATATTTCGGCTCGCCGGGATCTACGGTCCGGGCAGCAGTGCCATCGACAACCTGCGCCAAGGTACGGCGCGCTCTATCATCAAGCCCGGTCAGGTGTTCAACCGCATCCACGTCGCGGACATTGCCCGGACGCTCATGGCGGCAATATCACGCCCGCATGCACACGCGATCTACAACGTGACAGACGACGAACCCGCGCCGCCTCAGGATGTGACGGCCTATGCCGCGCAGATCTTGGGATTGCCTGAGCCTCCCCAGGTGCTATTCGAGGACGCCCAGCTTTCCGAGATGGGGCGCAGCTTCTACGCGGAGAACAAGCGCGTGCGCAATGAGCGCATAAAGACAGCGCTGGGTGTGGAACTCGCATTTCCAACCTATCGCGAAGGTCTTGCGGCCCTCGCCAGTGAAATGACCTGAACGCAAGTCGGCGGCACTCCGAGGCTCTGTTCAGCGTCCATTCAGATTGGATCCGTTTTCCTGCCAGAATTACAGCGCAATGTGGTCGCTGAATTGGTATTGGAAATTCGTGTCATGGCTTCTTCCGCGTCGCTTATGCGTCATCTTGCAAGCGCGTCTCTGATGGTGGCGCTATCGTGGGCTGCTCCCGTTCTGGCGGACAACGATCCCGCACACGCGCTCGCCGAAAAATTCGCTGGCGCGAGCGTCGAAGAGAGGAAGGCTGCGGACGCGGCGCGCCGTAAAGCCGAAGAAGACGAGATGCTGGCGCGGGCGCGCAAGGAGGCTGCTACCCGTGCTGAGGCCGAGAAACGTCGTGCCGTCGCGGCGGAAGAGCAGGCGCGCCAAGCCCGAGATCTGCGTCAACTAGAGATGGAAGCCGCGCGGGAGGCCGAAGCAAAGCGTTTAGCGGAGAAGCTGAAGCGGGCAGAAGAGGCGCGCCGCTTGAAGGCAGCCGCTGCCGAGAAGTCCAGAAGGAATCTGGTCGGAGATGCGCCGATCTCTCCGCCAATGGCACTGGGCCGTGCCGGCATCGAGCCGGTTGACGCACACGATTCGCGCGTCACGGTTCTGCTCGTCATGGAACCCGGCAAAAAGGGCATTCGGCGCTTCAACAAGACGGCTGATCCCGTGCTTTGCCACGGTGCCGAATGCTTCGTATCCACCGGTGCGGCGACACCAGCCCGTATTCTGACACGCAGCCGTGCACTCGGCACGCGAAACACGTTCGGAAAACGCGCTGGGGCCTGTCGGCGGAGTCTCAGCTGCGTATTTCGCGGTGTCAAACTGTCGGGCGCTGAGCCTTCGATCCAGCCCGTGGATCTGAAGGTTCTGGCACACGACCGCCGCGCCGTGCGCACCGTTTCGGGTGATGCATCCTGCCGCGTGATCACTGGTCGTCTATCTTGCGAGCGCATGATTGTAGCGCCGGGCTATCGCGCCTGGATCGTGCCGGAGAGTATTGCAGAACGCGCCGGAGCGGGCGCTCTGCGGGCGGCGCTGGCCAGAGGGCTCGTTGCGGTCGATCAGCGCGAGGCGGCACTTCGCAACTAGCCACCTGCCGTAGCGCCGGAGGCTTTCTCTGAAGCTTCGTCGATCAATTGGAACAGAAGGGCCAAGTCCTGCGGCCGTGACAGGCGGTGTTCACCATCCGGTACTTCCAGAATGCGCACATGACCGCCCGTGAGGAAGGTCTCAAGTTCGCGCACGTGCGAGGCCGGCACGTCGGCGTCCATGAGACCTTGCAGGACCAGGACCGGCCGTCCCGGATCGAACGGCTCACGAGCCAGCAGGTGTTCGCGACCCTCCTCGATCAGACGGCGCGTAATCGTGTAGGGTTCGCCGTAGTTGGAAGGCTCGTAGTACACATCATTCTCTGCGAGATCCTTGCGTGCGGATTCGGGAAACTTGCGCCACATCAGCTCCTCGGTCATGTCCCACGCGGGCGCGATGAGCACGAGGGCCGTAATTCGTGCGGCCTCTTGCGGTGCACACACTAGCAGCCGTTTGAGCAGCATGAGCGCGATATGCCCGCCCATGCTGGAGCCGATGACGATTTGCGGCCCCTTAGAAATCTGCGTGAATACGGTCTCGGCTTCCTCAAGCCATCGTCCGATTGTACCCTCTTCAAAGGGCCCTTCCGAGAGTCCGTGCCCCGAATAGTCGAGGCGGACGCAGTCCACGCCTTTTTCCCAAGCTCGTTCCGCGAGAGCGGTGGCCTTGGTACTCGCCATGTCGGATTTGAAACCGGACAGCCAGAAAAGCCCAGGTCGTGTGCGGTCGCGGCCCTCCTCACGCCGAAAGGCGATGCGACGTCGGGCAGCACCGCTGCCCACCTCGATGAATTGCGGTTCGGTGCCGGTCATCCTATGAGTGCCTGCCTATCTTTTGATTTCACATCGCCGATTGGGAGATACCGCCTTTGGCCAATCCTGGCCCGACCATACTGCAGATCATCCCGGAGCTCGATACGGGTGGCGCGGAGTTGTCAACGATCGAGATCGCCGAGGCGGTGATTACCGCGGGCGGCCGGGCGATCGTGCTCACCGAGGGCGGGCGTATGCTATCCCGTCTCAAGGAACTTGGGGCCGACGTGCGGATTTTCCCCGCCGCCACCAAGAACCCGCTGCGCCTGGTCGCCAACGCCGTGCGGATCGCCCGGATCGTCCGGCGGGAGAATGTGGCCCTCGTTCATGCCCGTAGCCGCGCACCGGCCTGGAGTGCGCTTTGGGCGGCGCGTCTCACCGGCCGGCCTTATGTGACGACCTATCATGGAGCGTACACCGAGAGTTCGGCGTTCAAGCGGTTCTACAATGGGGTCATGGCACGGGGCGATCTGGTGATCGCCAATTCAGGTTACACGCGCGATCTCATCATGTCGCGCTACGGCACGCCCGAGTCAAAAATCCGCGTCATCCATCGCGGCGTCGACGGCGAAAGCTTCGATCCCTCGGCCGTTCCTTCGGAGCGGGTGGAAAAGCTTCGCACCGCATGGGGCGTCAAGGATGGCGAGCGTGTCATTCTGCAGGCCGCGCGTCTCACGGGTTGGAAAGGTCAGAATGTCGTCGTCGAGGCGGCGCGGCGGCTGAAGACCGACAACAATATGCCGCTCGGGGCGGTGGTGGTTCTCGCCGGCGATGCCCAAGGCCGCGACGACTATGAAGAAGGCCTCAAGGAGGCCATTCGGGCCGGCGACCTCGAGGGTCAAGTGCGGCTCGTGGGGCATGTCGATGACATGCCGGCCGCGTATCTCGCCGCAGATGCCTCGATCGTGGCTTCCATCGAGCCGGAGGCGTTTGGGCGTACCGCCGTTGAATCTCAGGCCATGGGGTGCCCCGTCATCGCAACCCGGATCGGCGCCCCGCCTGAAACCGTCCGCTCGCCGCCGGAATATGGGCCGAAGCAAATGACAGGCTGGCTCGTGCCTCCAGGCGATCCCAAGGCCCTGGCCGACGCCCTTCTTTGGGCAATGAGCCTCGATTGCGAGGCGCGGGCCGAGCTGGGTGCGCGTGCCCGGGCCCACGCCTGCGAGGCGTTCTCGCTCCGCCAGATGCGCCTGAAAACGCTGGAGGTCTACGACGAGATCCTGGGTAGCCGTCTGGCGGCCGCCTACGTGTCCGCCCGTCCACAGCTGGATGGTTAAGGCGTGTTGTAGTGCCCCGTCACGGCTTGACTTGTACGGCTTTCTTCCCAATTCTGCGCGTCACCGTCGGGGCTTTGTGATTTTTTTGCACAGTCGGCGATATTGTGTGGGGTGCTAAGGCTTCGAAGAGTGGCCCTTGGCCTTCCACATGGTCAGACATTGAAACAGCTAGAGGAGTTCGACCCATCCGCAAACCTATGCGAGCCGCGCCCGTGCGCGAGCAAACCGGTCCACGGATTAATGATGCAATCCGGGCCCGAGAAGTACGACTGATCGACGAGAACGGACAGAACGTTGGGATCGTCAGCAAATTGGACGCAATGCAGCGGGCCACCGATGCCGGCCTCGACTTGGTCGAGATTTCTCCGGATGCCGAGCCCCCGGTCTGCAAGATCCTGGATTTCGGCAAGTTCAAGTACCAAGAGCAGAAGCGCCAGGCCGAGGCCCGCAAGAACCAGAAGATTGTCGAGATCAAAGAGATCAAGATGCGGCCCGGCATCGATGATCACGACTACGATGTGAAGATGCGCGCGATCAGGCGGTTCTTCGAAGAAGGCGATAAGGTCAAGATCACCCTGCGTTTCCGTGGCCGCGAGATGGCCCATCAGCATCTTGGCATGGCAGTCCTGAACCGCGTGAAGAGCGAAACCGAGGCGATCGCCAAGGTGGAAAGCGAGCCGCGCTTCGAGGGCCGCCAGATGGTCATGGTGCTCGCACCAAAGTAACCGGTACCCGGATCGCGAACCGAAGGACGCTGTACCTGAAAAAGGCGGCGTCCTTTTCGTTTGGCGAGCAGCATCAGACCGTCGCATGCCGATGCGACTGAGCCTCTTTCGTCGCAGGGGCACCGGAAGACCGGCTCGGGGCATTGCTGCCGGGTATACAATTTTTCTTAGCGCGTCTCTTCAGGCGCGCGGTGATAGACGTCGTCCGTGCGCACGATGTCGTCCTCGCCGAGGTAGGTGCCAATTTGGACCTCGATGAGCTCGAGCGGAACCTTGCCGGGGTTTTCAAGCCGGTGCCACTGGGTCGCGACGATGTAGACGCTCTCGTTCTCGCGCACGAGCTTTTCCGTCTCGCCGATCACGACCTTCGCCGTGCCCTGTACCACGATCCAATGCTCGGACCGATGGTGATGCATCTGCATGGATAGCTTGCCGCCGGGCTTTACATGCAGAAGTTTCACCTGGAAGCGAGGACCGATGTTCATGGTCTCGAAGAAGCCCCAGGGCCTGTAGTTCCTGAGGTGCTGCTCCTGCTCCTTCCGGTTGGAGCGCTTCAGGTCGGCTACGATCTGGGTTACATCCTGGGAACGGTTTTTGTCGGCGACAAGCAGGGCGTCGGGCGTGTCGACGATAATGAGATCGTTCACGCCGATGGTTGCGACGAGGCTCCGCTCGGAGTGGACATAGCAGCCGGTTGTATCTTTAAGAAAAGTATCTCCGTGGGCGTAGTTGGCATGCTCGTCTCGAGGCGCGATGTCCCAGAGGGACGACCAGGAGCCGACATCATTCCAGCCGACATCGATTGGCAACATGGCGGCCATGTCGGTCTTTTCCATCACGGCATAGTCGACTGAGATGTTAGGTGATTCCTCGAACGCCTTGCGCTCCAGCCGCAGGAAACCCAGGTCCTCCTGCGAACCGGCGAGCGCACCGCGCGCGGCCTCGAGAATGCGTGGATCGAGGCGTGCGACTTCATCAAGAAACGTGCGTGCGTTCAGGACGAAGATGCCGCTGTTCCAAAAGTAGCCACCGTCGGAAAGATATCTCTTTGCCGTATCCTTGTTGGGCTTTTCGCAGAAAGCCTGGACGGAGAAGGCGCCGCCCTTGAACCCTTCAAGGGAGTCGCCCTGCTTGATGTAGCCGTAGCCTGTGTGGGGTTGGGTCGGCTGAATGCCGAAGAGGACGAGGCGCCCTGTGGCGGCCACGTTGGCCGCTCGTCGGACGGCTTCGACAAAACGGGCCTCGTCTTTCACGGCATGGTCGGACGGCATTACAACAAGAATGGCATTGGGATGCTCGCGAATAGCGGCGAGCGCTGCAACCGTGATGGCCGCCGCCGTGTTGCGGGCGACGGGTTCAAGAATGATGGCCTTCGCGTCGAGGCCTGCCTTTTCCAATTCCTCTTTGACTAGGAACCGGTGATCGTTGTTGCACAAGAGGATCGGAGCCTCGAAGCCGCCATCCCTCTTGAGGCGGCCAAGCGTGGCGCCCAGAAGTGTAGTCCCTCGGCCGTTGAAGAAGTTGATGAACTGCTTGGGGTACATGGCGCGTGACAGCGGCCAAAGGCGCGTGCCCGAGCCACCAGAGAGGACTACGGGGATAATGGATGTCATCGCTAAAACCTCATCCGGCCCTGTTTACGTGCATCGGTCCATCAGTACCAAGCCGGCATGTATCTGTTCAAGAAAAGGTTAATCGTCTGTCTGCGTCTGGGTTTTTACCGTTTTTTGGTCAGAACCGGGTTCAACGCGGACTCGCAGTGGGCCCTGAAAGCGGTGCGGCGACGTGCGTGTACTACAAACGAGCTCCGCACATCGCCGCAATGGCCACCGGTACGCGATACATGAAGCCGGCGCACGCGGTCGATTGAAGCGCGAATTCGTTTCAAAGCTGCAAACGAGCGCGCATTTTTTAAAATTGCGTCGGGGCAGACCACAAAGCCACGGATCATGGCGGTCCTTGACGGGGGCGACCACGTGCGCGCCTGACGGCAAGCAGCCATCCGATGATCGGCACCGTTACAGTGTGCGGCAAGATCCGGAGCGCGTAGGCCAGAATGGTGGGAATGGGCCCGGGTGCGATCACGCGACGGCCGAGGCGGAAATTGCGGACTGCAATACGTGCAATCCGATCGGGCGTACTGGCCACGATCAGCCGCCGGTAAAGAGCGGCTTCAGAACCCATGCGGGCGTGGAAGCGGGTCAGCACGGGACCCGGGAGGACGACTGCAACACGGACGCCGCGTCCAGCAGTCTCGGCCGAAATGGCTTCGCTCAGCGAGATGACGTAGGCCTTGCTTGCGTAGTAGGCCGCTTGCCACGGACCGGGGATGACGCCGCCCAGGGACGCAATGGACAGGACACCACCGCTGCCGCGCGCCAGCATGCCCGGCAGCACGGCCCGCGTCAGTCGGGAGAGACCGGCAACATTTGTCGCAATGAGGGCCTCCAGTTCGTTGGAGTCGCAAGCCGCGAACGGACCGGAAAGACCGGCACCAGCGCTGTTGACGAGCACATCACAGAGGAGCTCCTCATTCTCCAGCCATTGAAGAAGGATTTCGGCCGCATTCGGCCGTCCGACATCGAGCGCAAGAGTCAGAATTCGTAGCCCGCTATGAGCCTTTGCGAGCCCGCGCGCAGCGACCTGGAGCCGTTTTTCGTGGCGTCCGATGAGAACGATAGCAGACGCGCGCGGCGCGAACTGGCGAGCGATCGCGAGCCCGATTCCTGATCCGCCGCCGGTAATGACAACCGCAGGCGTCCGCCCGGCTGCGGCCGCGACCGCCTTAGGGCCGCGAGAGGCCCGGCGGGAGATCCACCAAGTGGCGATCGTTTCGAAGAATGACATCATGGTGTCAGCCCGCACCTGCGGTCATTTTCTGGACAGTCGTGTTCCGTCCGAGGGCGCGGGCATAGTGCGCGGTCTATAAGCCACTGCACAACAGGAATAGCGTCTTGGAAGTCGATCGCGGGGATCAAAGACGCTGCGCGGTGGTTCTATGCAGCCGCTGTCAAGGATGAGAGCGAACGCGATCGGCGTCGCCCGTGGCCGGGCCATGCCACGCGCCGGACGCCATCGGGTACACTACGCTCGGCCTGCCACAAATCGTACTGCATTTGCAGCGCGAGCCAGTACCGGGGTCCCTGTCCGAGTGCGTATCCGAGGCGCTGGGCCAGATCGAGCGTGATGCCAGCGCGCTCGGACAGGAATGCATCCAGTGCGGTCTGGGAGATGCACAGATGGGCAGCGAGTTCTCTTCGCGTTAGAGACAGGTGGGGCAGAATATCGACACGCAGGACCTCGCCGGGATGCAGGGGAGCAGGTTCGGAGTCGGAATTGGGTTTGTACATCGCCGCTCTTTCTCCGTTGGCAGGCCTTTGCCACGCACTTGCGCAATTCGGGCCCGTTTGACAACGGAGACAAGCCTGGTCTCTCAGTTGGACGTATTTGCGGTTGAGATCGTGACCGGATTCTGCGGCTTTGTGGCTGAATTTCTTCAGGTCGGGGGTGCGGTGCGCGTTGTGCGCACTTCCGGCACAAGCATTTCGCCTTCGGCGCCCGGATCGTCGGGGGCGTGGGGCCGCTCGGCTGCCGCTGACTTTGCCACGTCGTCCGAGGCGGTCACGACTTTCGCCTCAATCGTCTTGGGCTCGTCATCCGCGCCATCGCCGATGTAGTCGACGGCCATCAAATGCTCACCTTCAGTCGTCGATGTTTCACCGTCTTCATCCAGAACCGTCACAGGCGCGCGCCACTCGACGGCATCGAGCGTGCCGGTGACCGGAGAGATAGGTGCCCACGCATCCAGTATCATGGCGTCCGCAGTCCACACAGGATCTCTGGCGGCAGTCGCTGCCCGTGCAATCCACTCCCGCGCACGGCCCGCGTCGCCCTTCTCTTCGGTCTCAATGCGCGCCATCAGACGCGCGACCCGGCGTGTCAGCTTTTCCTTCAGGAAAGGCTGTAGCGCGTGGCGTGCCACGCGGAATTCCCGTGCTTCGATCGCGGCGGTGGCCCATGCGACCCCGCTTTCGACATCGTATGGTTTGAGCAGAGCCAGCTGTTTGATGCGATCGAGACGGTCGTGGGTACTGTCGCCGATGCGAGCGTAGGCATAGGCAGCCGCCAGATCGGGATGGGGCGACTGCGACCACGTCCTCTGGATGATCTTGGCCGCCTTGGCCGTTTGTCCGCGCGAGGCCAGGATCCGGCCGGCCACGGCGGCCGAAGGAATGAGGTCGGGTGCCAGGGTATGGGCTTCCGTCGCCATGGCGAGGGCCTTGTCGGCGTTGCTCTCTTCGAGTGCTTGGGCCTGGGCTGCGAGCATCAGCGCCCGGCGTCGGTCGGCAACATCCCGCTCCAGATGCCCGTTGCGCTTCGCGACCGCCACGGTCTCTGCGGCGGCCGCCCAGTCCGCTGCTTTGCACTGCATTTCGAACTGCGCCTCCAGGGGCCAGGCCAACCGCGGATTGAGCCGTGCGGCCCGGTCAGCGAATTGGCGTGCGGCCTCTGGTTCACCCTCGCGCTTGGCTTCCAGAAAGAGGCCGCGCAGTCCAAGCTGCTCGGTATCAGGAGAGGCCAACATCGCCTCGAAAATACGGCGGGCCGTGGCTCGGTCACCCGACAGCTGGGCCGCCTGAGCACGCAAGAGGTGTGTCATGGGTTCGTTGGGAAGTGAGCGGCGAGCCTGGATTGCATAGCGCGTGGCAGTGCTACGGTCGCCTGCACCGATAGCGATCATGCCACTTGAGAGCGCGTCCAGACCACGCTGCTGGCGTCTTCGCGAGAGGCTCTGGCTGATAATGGCTGGACTCGACCAGATCTGCCGCAAAAGGGACCAGATAAAGATCGCCGCGCCGATTAGTACGGCAAGAATGACGATGGCGCGGAAAACGCTTGTCTCGATTTCATAGCCTTCCCACGTAATGAGCAGGTTGCCCGGGCGATCGGCTAGCCACGCGAGCCCCGACGCGAGCAACAGAACCCCGAGGAGAAAGAGGACCAGTCGCACCATGATGCCCTCCTCTACTGGGCCGGATTGGCGGTTGCCGGCGCGTCCGGCGGTGCGAGTGCGGCTTTCAGCTCGCTCTCGGTCGCAGCAATCGCCTGCTCGACGCTATGGCGGGCTGCGACCTTGGTGCGCCAGTCGGCGAGCTTTTCGGACGCCTGAGGTGGCAACTTGTCAGTCTCGGCCAGGACATCGCCCAATCGCCCCTCCTCAAGGGACTTTTCGATGCGGGCGACGATTGCTTCGGTGCTGACCTCGTCGGGTTCGGCATCCACTTTGCGAATACGCACGACGGACTTCGCGCCGGCCATCATGCGATCCCAGACCGAAGAATCGGGCGAAATGGCAGCCGCGTCGATGGCTGCGAGCAGCACGGGGCGACCCTGTTCCTTCAGGTCCGCAAGTGTCGGCACGCCACTCTCCTTGAAGGGGGCGAGCGCCTTAAGATCGAGGCTACCTCCGGATGCGGTTTTGACGGCTTCGAGTTCGGCGGCGAACGGCTGTCCACGCTCGACAGCCCGCTTGAGATTGCCCAATTCGAGCGCCACCACGATGCGTTCCGTTTGAGCGCGGCGTTCTACCTCGTTCTTCAGAACGCCTGCGAGGTTCCCTTCGATCTTCGAAATGAGACCAGTGACGGGCGTTACAGCTGCTTCCACGTCCGCCGTCCTGGCGAAGGTATTCGCTTGCTTGTCGAGTGTGGCGCGGACCTCACGAAGTGCGCTCGACACGCGGCCCGTCTCTTCTTGCGCGGCCTGGAGCGCCTTCTGTATGCGTTCGCTGTCGGCGTTGAGTGTCTCAATGCGCTGTGTGACACGGGCGAGGGCCGTCGTGACCAACTCGCTTGCCTCGGAAAGGGTGGCAAGACGCTGGTTGAGGTCCGCCGGTGCGGTTTCTTGCACTTTTGCAATCTCCGCAGAGAGAGAAGTCTCGAGTTCAGAAATCTTGGCGGTCAGCGCCGTCAACTCGCCGATGGGGCTGGCGTTCCCGTCTCCAGACGCGGCGCTGGCGATCAGCTTAAGCTGCTCCTCCAGTTTGGCGATCCGCTCGTCGGTTTGCGACAAATCGGGGCCCGCTTTTATTGCTTCGCTGAGAGACGTTGTGGCCTCCGAGAGCTTTTCCTGATTTTCACGCAGGGCTGTGACGTCGACGGCCAAGCTATCGACGCGAGCAAGCCGCTCCTCGGTCGCAGCCAGCACACCAGCGGTTTCCGACTTGGATGCCTTTTCGACCGCGACCAGACGTTGCTCCAGTGCGGCTGTCGCCTGATCGACGCGCTGACCGGGGGTTGGTACGCCCGTCAGCTGTGAAAGCTCCTCGCCGCCGAATAGAACAACGGCACCGCCAGCCAACCCTGCGAGGAGATGAGACACGATGCGTCCTATGCCTGAGGAGTTCGCCGCTGGTGCGGCCGATGCGGTATCGGCCGGCTTTTTGGCGCTGCCAGCTTTCGCGGTTGCAGACGTTTCCGCGGATGACGTCGCGCCGGTCTTGGAGTTTTCCGCCGACTTGACCTCGGTGGCCTTGAGATCGAGTGTGGCGTGCGGCCGCTTGGGATCGGAGGCCGCAGCCTCCTTCTTGTCGGTCGGCTTATCGGTGGATTTGTCGGTTGGTCTGTCGTTCATGTTCGGGGTACACCCAACTCTCAAACGCAAGTGACGTGCGATCTGCTGCGAGGTCTTTACAGCATCACGTCTGAACCGGAAAACTGTTCGTTTTCTCGCAGTTAGCTTCTATTGGTCCGATGTTGACGACAAGTGCGCGATGAGAGCAAGCATTTCTTCTGAATTTGGCTGAACGGCAACCTGCACCACGGCACCCTGAAGTTGGCGCAGCGGCCCGGCCACCGCCTCCGACAGGCAAACGTGTACGAGGCGCCGGGCCTCCGTTTCGAGGTCCGCGAAGCGCACCAGCTGCACCCAAATCTCCGACGTTCGCGGCGACATCAGGAGGACGGCGTCAAGGCTGTGTTCGCGGAGTGCGACACGCACGGCTTCGGGCAGCTCTTGAGAGGCAATGCTGCGGTAGACGATGGACCGGCGGACGGTGAAGCCCAGCGGTAGGAGCACTTCGGCCAGATCGAAAGCGATGACATCGCCACTTGCGTGCAGCAATGTGCCGCCGTTCGGATCGAGTGACTGGGCTATGAGTTCGGCAAGCTCGGCGCCGCCGGCTGGCCCCTCGGCAATCGTATGGAACCCGGCCTTGCGTGCCGCCTCACCCGTGCCACCGCCGACCGCGAACAGAGGTAGCTCGGCGATGTGATCCCAATCGGGATGGACTTGAAGCGCACGTACGGCGTTTCGGCTGGTGACCACAAGCGCCTGGACTTTGTTGAGATGCAGCGGCGGCGTTTCGTGCGCGATGCGCAGCAAAGGCGCCAGCAGCACATGATGCCCCATCGCTTCGAGCCGGCGCTGCGTTGTGCGCGCTTCGGTCTCCGGTCTCGTAACGAGGAGATTCATGATCCTAGCCTTGAAGGACCTCCCGCCCGCCGCGGCTCAGGATATCTTCAGCTGCTGTCACGCCGAGGTTCGCCGCAGAGCTGGCGGGCCCCGACTGCGTGCTGATGACCTGTAGCCGGCCATCGGGAGACAGGGTTTCGCCCTTGAAAGCCAGCGTCTGCCCGTCGAGGCGCGCAAGACCTGCAATCGGCGTGCGGCAGGAACCTTCTAGTTTTGCGAGAAAGGCGCGCTCGGCCGTGACGCACAACGCGGTCGTTTGGTCGTCCAGCGGAGCGATCATCTCCGCCGTCTCCGCGTCGTCAATCCGGATTTCCAGACCAATGGCGCCCTGCGCTACAGCCGGCAACATGCTTTCGGTCGGTATGGCCGACGTGATGTGATCGCCAAGTCCCAGCCGCTTCAGTCCTGCGCAGGCGAGGAACGTCGCCTCGGCGATTTCATCGCGCAGCTTCGTCAGGCGCGTTTGTACGTTTCCGCGGAAGCCGACGATCTTGAGGTCAGGACGGATACGCTTGATCTGCGCCTGACGGCGCAACGACGAGGTGCCCACAACGGCGCCCTCGGGCAGTTCCTCAAAGCTCTTGTGCTTCAGGCTAATGAAGGCGTCGCGCACGTCCTCGCGCGGGAGGGTGGCCCCGATAGTCAGGCCGTCAGGCAGTACAGTCTGCATGTCCTTCATGGAATGCACCGCCAGATCAATGCGCTTGTCGAGTAGCGCCTCCTCAATCTCTTTTGTGAAAAGCCCCTTGCCGCCGACCTCCGCCAGGGGCCGGTCGAGGATCATGTCGCCCGTCGTCTTGATGATGACGATCTCGAAGCTGGTCTCAGGCCACCCGTGGGCGGCCATCAGGCGGCTTCGGACCTCATTGGCCTGGGCGAGCGCGAGGGCGGAACCGCGAGTTCCGATGCGAACGAGCCGCTCTTGCAAGGGTGTTTCTCCGGGTGGTAGGGCGATGCGACGTTTTCGGGCAAGCCTTTCTAGCCTTGGGCTTGCCTGCATTGCAAACCCGCCGATCGTCGGCCCCCTGGAACATTCTGGCCAATCATGGCAGCTGCCCCGCCTCCGGCACCACCTTTGACCGTGCTTGGTATCGAAACGAGCTGCGACGAGACGGCGGCTGCTGTCGTGGAGCGGGCCGCCGACGGATCGGGCCGGCTGCTGTCCAATATTGTGCGGTCCCAGTGGGAGGAGCATCGCCGATTTGGCGGTGTGGTTCCGGAAATCGCGGCCCGGTCGCACGTGACCTGTCTCGATGACCTGATCTCAGAGGCCCTGCGCACAGCTGGCTTAGGTTTCGCGGAACTGTCGGCCATAGCTGCCACGGCGGGACCGGGTCTCGTAGGTGGCCTCGTCGTCGGTATGGTTACCGGCAAGGCGCTGGCGCTTGCGCACGCCAAGCCGTTTCTTGCCATTAATCATTTGGAGGCCCATGCACTGACCGTGGGGCTCACCGAGGGACTGCGGCCGCCATACCTGCTTTTGCTGGTTTCGGGCGGGCATACGCAACTCCTGCTCGTACGTGACGTGGGCGTTTACGAGCGGCTGGGCACGACGATCGACGATGCCTTGGGTGAGGCATTCGACAAGACCGCCAAGCTCCTGGGTCTCGGTCAGCCCGGCGGTCCCGCTGTCGAGCGCGGGGCGATGGGCGGCGATGCCGAGCGTTTTGATTTCCCTCGACCGCTCATGGGTCGCGCGGATCCCCATTTCTCCTTTGCCGGTCTGAAGACGGCCGTGCGCCGGCGCGCGACGGAACTCGTGCCGCTCACCGAGAAGGATATTGCCGATCTGTGCGCCGGGTTTCAGCTGGCCGCCATGGATGCGGTGGCGGATCGCGTCTCGCGCGCAATGGCCATTGCTGAAGAGCGATTGGGCCCCGGGGTCCCGCATCGCCTTGTCGTGGCTGGCGGTGTAGCCGCCAATAAAGTGCTCCGCGCGCGCCTTGACGATCTCGTCCGTGAGCGTGGCTACACGCTGCATCTTCCCCCCGCCTCGTTGTGTACCGACAACGGTGCCATGATCGCCTGGGCGGGCGCCGAGCGGCTCGCGCGCGGTTCGACCGATCAACTCGATGCGCCGGCCCGTCCGCGCTGGCCGCTGGATGCTCAAGCGCCGGCCGCCATAGGTGCCGGTGTGAAAGCCTGATGACAGGGCTCGAAGAGGGCCACTGGTGAAGCGGCATTCTCCGGCCTAAAGTCCGGGCGCTTGGGAGGCGCAAGGTATGGCTATCGAAAGCGTCGGCGTGATCGGTGGCGGAGCGTGGGGTACGGCGCTGGCTCAGACTCTGCGGCTGGCCGGGCGGCACGTCGTTCTATGGGCGCGTGAGCCCGAAACTGTGGAGGACATCAACGTCCGCCACGTCAATCGCACGTTCCTGCCCGGCATTTCGCTCGATCCCGATCTGACCGCAACCAGCGCGCTCGCCGATGTTGCCAAGTCCGATGCGGTGCTGATGGTCGCGCCGGCCCAGCATGTGCGCACCATCGCCGGACAGCTGCGTTCCTTCATGCGACCCAGCCAGCCGATCATCCTGTGCGCGAAAGGCATCGAGCAGACGAGCGGGCGCATGCTCGGCGACGTCCTTGCCGAAATCTTGCCTGAACAGACATTCGCCGTGCTGTCGGGTCCGAGCTTCGCGGCCGATGTCGCGCGGGGCCTGCCTGCCGCACTCACGATTGCCTGCGCCCGGGAGGAAATGGGACGGCAACTCGCCGAACGTCTCGGGTACAGGCAGTTCCGGCTCTATTGGTCGAGTGACACTATCGGCGTCGAGATTGGCGGCGCGCTGAAGAACGTGCTCGCGATTGCCGCCGGCATCGTGGACGCGAAGGGGCTGGGTGCCAGTGCCCACGCCGGGCTCGTGACGCGCGGGTTCGCGGAGATGCGCCGGTTGGCAGAGGCCATGGGCGCGCGTCCCGAGACGATGATGGGATTATCCGGCCTGGGCGACCTGATCCTCACCTGCGGCAGCCCGCAGTCGCGCAACATGAGCCTCGGGCGGGCGCTGGGCCACGGCAAGACGCTCGCTGAGATTCTCGGGAGCCGGGTTGCGGTGACGGAAGGCGTCTATACGGCCGCCGCCGCCGTGCGCCTTGCACGCGAGAAAGGTGTCGAGATGCCGATTTCCGAAGCTGTCCATGCCATTATCGAAGGCCGCACGAGCGTCGACGATGCCATCGCCGGCCTCATGCAAAGACCGTTCAAGGCTGAAGACTGAAGACGACCGGAGAAGAATGCCATGCAGAGACGCGCACATGCCGCAACTTTCGCAGTCTTGCTGTCGTTCGGTTTCGCGTGGCCGGCTCTCGCGCAGGCCCCAGGCGGAGCATCGGGCTTGGACAATGAAATCGAGCCGCCGGGCTATGAAGACTTCAAGGACGGTGACCTTAGCCGTCAGGAGGTGGAAGAATTGGAGGAACGCCGCGACGATCGCAACATCGTCTCACCCGGAATGCGGGACGAGCAGGAACTTGACTGGGAAATGGATCGCGATGGGAATTGAGTGACGCGGAACCGGGAGCAACCGGTCAGGTGGTGCCGCCTGCGTGACTCGAACACGCGACCCCATCATTACGAATGATGTGCTCTACCGGCTGAGCTAAGGCGGCGATCCGGCTGGGTAGGACGCAGGGCATACCCGTTGCGCCCCCCGATTGCAAGCCTCCCAGGGCGCGCGTCCCCGGACACGGCATAATGATTGCCGCGGGGCGTTCCCGCGGCCCTTTGGCAGGCTGGAACCGATAGGAAAGAGAGGGGCGCCGGAGCTTGCGTCCAGCGGCCCCTCTGAGGGTTGATCAGCGGTCAGGTCCGCGGGCTGTTCTGGGACGGCGTTCACCGTCCGGGCTGGAAACCTCAAATGCCTTCAGGGCGGTAGGCGCCGGGCGGGATGTGGCCGTTGACGTAGGCATGTTGGAGTGCGTCGAGCTGGGCCCAGAGTACGTCGCACTTGAACTTAATGGCGTCGACGCAGGCTTCCTGCATCTCGCGGGTGTGGGCGTTGTGCTTCACGAATTCGAAGGTGAAGTTGGCGTCGCGCGGGGCCTGGGATAGGCGGCGCTTGAAGTAGGCCATCACATCGTCGTTCACGAAGTCGTAGTTGGAGAGCATACCCGTAATGCGCTCGCGGTGGATCGATGGGGCGAACAATTCGGTCAGCGACGAGGCAGCGGCCACGACAAGCGGCTGCTCGACGACGAAGCGGACGTAGGCTTCCACGGCGAAGCGGGTGGCGGGCAGTGCGCCGCGCATGCTCGTCACATATTCGCGATCGAGACCGAGGCAGTCGGTGAGTACCAGCCAGCGTTCGATGCCGCCCTGTTCCTCAGGAGGCGTGCCGTCATGATCCTGGATGCGGTGGATCCATTCGCGGCGCAACGCGCGGTCGTGGACGCGGCTCATGAAGGCGGCGTCTTTGCGCGGGATTGCCTCCTGATAGCAGTAGCGGTTCAAGGCCCAGGCCGCGACTTGGCCTTTGTTGAGTTTGCCGCCGTGCAGCATTTTGTGAAATGGGTGGAGATCGTGGTAGCGCTCGGGCCCGACGGCCCGCATCTGAGCTTCGAATTCCTCGATGGTCCAGGGCTGTTTGACGCCTTCAAAGCGCCGGACGAACTCGTTCATGCTTTTCCTCCAGGTACGGAGGTTCGACGCGCCGCCGCCTCGTCCTCCGGTTTTTCGACGGGCTGCAAGTTGCCAGCATCGAGGGCCAAGCCGTTGATCAGGATCAAAAAGAGCACTTCACGGATCATCACGAGTTCGTAGTCGCCGCCGATTGGGTTCGAGCCGGCCGGTCGGGCCTGCGCGCCCAGGCACTCTTTCACCTCCGGCTGGAAACGGGTACACAGGGGTTCTGGAATTCCCGCAAAGCTTCGATCGAGCCCAGAACAATGGTTGCCGTTCTCGACACGCGCGCCGCGACCGGTCAGTCGCTGGACGTCTCTGCTTCCGCCAAGCCCTCGCTGGCGGGTCTCACCCGCACGCGCCTGACAGAGGCGCTGCGGTCCGTGGGCGTGCCCGAAAAGCAGATGCGCATGCGCGTGACCCAGCTCTGGCGCTGGATGTACATTTCCGGCGTCATGAGCTTTGAAGCCATGACGGACGTGTCGAAGGATCTGCGGGCCGTGCTCTCGGCCCATTTCACGCTGGACCGGCCGGAGATCGTCACCGAGCAGGTCTCCATCGACGGTACCCGAAAGTGGCTGCTCCGGTTGCCCAAGCGCGGGCACGAGGCCCACCCGCCCGAGATCGAGTGTGTCTATATTCCGGAGGAGGATCGGGGCACACTCTGCATCTCCTCGCAGGTTGGATGCACGCTGACCTGCACATTTTGCCATACGGGCACGCAAAGGCTGGTCCGCAATCTGGAAGTCGAGGAGATCGTCGGTCAGATCCTGCTGGCGAAAGACCGCATCGGCGACTGGCCGGGCGCCAATCTGCCTGAAGATGGTGGCCTTCTGCCCTTGGGCGAGCGCAAGATCACTAACATTGTGCTCATGGGCATGGGCGAACCGCTCTACAATTTCGACAACGTCCGCGATGCGATGGAGGTTGCGTCCGACGGTGAGGGGCTGTCCATGTCGAAGCGGCGCATCACGCTTTCGACGTCGGGCGTCGTGCCCGAGATCGGGCGCTGGGGCGACGAGGCGGGTACGATGCTCGCGATCTCGCTGCACGCAGTCCGCGATGAGCTGCGCGATGTGCTGGTACCCATCAACCGGAAATATCCGATCGCCGAGCTTCTGGAGGCCTGTCGCAATTATCCAGGTGTATCCAATCCGCGCCGCATCACGTTCGAATATGTCATGCTGAAAGGCGTAAACGACAGCCTCGCAGACGCCCGCGAACTCGTGCGGCTACTTTCAGGCATTCCCGCCAAGATCAACCTGATCCCCTTCAATCCCTGGCCCGGCACGGATTACGAATGCTCCGACTGGGCCCAGATCGAGAAGTTCGCCGAGGTTGTGAACAAGGCGGGCTATGCGAGCCCCGTGCGCACGCCGCGCGGTCGTGACATCCTGGCCGCCTGCGGACAGCTCAAGTCCGAGAGTCAGCGGCTTCGGGCCAGCGAGCGCAAAGCGCCTGCCGATACCGCGATCGACGGCGCCTGAGAGCCCGGGATTTCGACCCATGATCCTCCGCACGCTCGGCCGCTTGATACTCGTGCCCGTTGCATTCTGTCTGGCGGCGGCTACGGCGGCGGTTGTCGCCGTCACCCTTGGTCTTGAAAAGATTACCGTTGCCATGTCGGGCAAAGAGGGGGGCGCCGAAACCGTCCAGGCCTACTGGGAACTCGTCATGCAGGGAGGGGCCTTCATAGCGGGGCTGACAATGCTTCCGGCTTTGGCCGTTGTCATAGTCGGCGAAGTCGCGCGTATCCGCTCCTGGCTGTTTTACATGATCGGCGGCGGCCTCTCCCTTGGGCTGTTGCCTCTCGTTGCCAAGGCGGGCGCACCCGACCTCATGACCATGCCGCCGACCGCCCTCTGGCAGGTTCTCGCAACGGCCGGGTTCGCGGGCGGGCTCGTTTACTGGCTCGTCGCCGGACGTACAGCCTGACCCCGGCCTGACTGTTCGCGCCGCCGGCAAATCAGCAATTGAATTGAAGGTGTTGCGCGGGCTATCGATGGGACCGCGGGGCTTTGGCCGAAAGCGGATTAATCGTGGGTTCACTGCTGCGGATACTGTTGGGATATGTTGTGGCCTGTCTCGCCGCCGGCGCCACGCAGACTCTCTTCGTCGTGACACCGTCCGAACTTGCAGCCGACATGGATCGGATTGGCGGCGCAGCGGTTTTGATGGCGATGGCTGCAACTCAGACGGCCGTTTTTGCCATTCCATTTGCAGGCATTGCGATCGTGCTCACAGAATGGTTTGCGGCCCGGGTATGGCTGACCTATGCCGCGCTGGGTGTCTGCATCGCTATGACGGCTTATTTTGTGGCCATTGCCGGGGAGTCAGGCGCCGCGACAATCCTCAACGACTATGCCTTCAAAGCCTTCCTCGCCGCTGGGTTGGTGGGCGGCATGGTGTACTGGCTCGTGGCTGGCCGGCGGGCGGGCGCTTGGCACCGGACCGGGCGGCGTGTGGCCTCCGAAACTGGGCATGAATAAGGGCGATGCGCCGACCTATCCTCCCGTAAAGTTGTACGAAATACGGATTGTTAAGACCCGGCTGGCAGGCTACGTTGTGCGCTGCACAAAAAATGTTTGGCGCCGCCATCACGAGGCCAGGAACCCATGCTTTCTACGCACGATCAGGTCGAAATAACCAAGCGCGGGATGGATGCCGCTTTTGGCTATGCGCTGGCGGCCATCAATGCGGCCTTCGAGGTCAATGCCCGGACGCTGACGGTGTGCACCCAAATGGCCGCGACTTTGACGCCGCGGGCACCCGAAACAGAGGAGACCTGGGAGTGGTCGGGGGCGCCGCGCCGGCCGCATTCGACACTGCTTGCGGCGGAGCAAGATATCCAGAAACCGGCAGCCGGCCCGTTCGCCTTTTGGTCAGAGATAATCGAAACCAGCGGGCGCACATGGTTCAGCGGCGCTCCCTCGCCTTTCGCCTGGTGGAGCTGGATGCCGCAATCGGCCGTTCCGGCCACTTGGCCCTGGGCCTATGGCATGATCTCCTCGGGCGTTCCGGGGTCCGTTGCATGGCCGATGGCAGAGGCCAATGCTGCGCTCATGGATGCTGCCAAGAAGACAGCCGAGGCCACCTGTGGTCAGTTTCCCGTCTATCGATCGGATAACGGCTTCGCATCCGCGCAGGTCTGGACCCAAACAGGGATCGTTCAGACCCTGTTTGCAGCAACTCCGGCAGCTACCATCCTTTGGCCCTGGTTGAAACACGCCGCATGAGGCGGGGGGCCACCCCGTCAGTGAACGACCACCAACCCCGGAATGCTGAAGCTCTTCGTCTCTGATTTCGGCTCCGGTTCCTTCGCGGGGGCGGGTTCCGGTTCGGTCTTGGCTTCGGCCGGTGCTGAGGCTTCCGCCCTCTGAGCTGCCTGGTTCTCGGCCTCGGCCTTTGACCTCATCGCCGCCGCCGCAGCGGCCGCGGCAGCGGCCGGTATCATCGGAACGGCCGATTTCGGTGGCGTGTCGGCGCTGGGCGCTTCCGACTTTGCGGTCTCAGCAGAGGCTGGCTCGGTGGAGCCGGTCTCCTCTGGCGCGATCTTGGCCGCTTCGTTCCCGGGCTTTTCGGCAGCCGCAGGCGAAGATTGGTTGACCACCGTCGGCAAAATGGGGGGTTGCGTTGCCGGAGCAATCGCCTGTTTCTCGTCTGCGAGTGCTTCCTTTGCGGACTCTGCTGCCGGCTCACGTAACGCCGCCGTCGTCGGGACCTCCGTTTGGGGCCCTGTCACCCGCTTTGGAAGCGCAGACGTCTCTGTCTCAGGCTTTGCGGGTGCGGCAGGTGCAGCTGCCTGTGTGGCTCGTGGCTCGATCGGTTTCGCAGCCGCGGTCGGCGCAGTGACTGCGGGGGCTTCCGGTTCGGGCGTGGCAATGACCGCCGGCTTATCGGGCTTGGCTGGCGTTTCGATCCTGACAGCCTCAGTGTTTGCAGCCTCTGCCTTTGCAGGTTTCGGCTTGGTTGTTTCCGTCTTCGCTTGCGCCGCTTCTGACTTGGGAGACGACTTGCTCGCGGGTACCGCCGCTGTGGCGGGGCTATCCGGCTTAGACTTGGCTTTCGGCGCGGCAGCAGTAGCTGGCTTCGGCTTTGATTTGGGCTTCTCGGCCGTAGGGATATTCCTGTCGGCACAGCGGGCCGGCATCATGGAACCATCGCCTTTCGGGATAGGAGCGACCCACGCACATGCTTTCTGGGAGCGGCAGCCATCCTCCGGCTGACCCTCACACTTGGAGGCTGGTTTCGTAGCCGCCGTCTTGGCCGGCGCAGTCTTCTCCACCGGATTGGCCTCGGTCGATTTGCCGTCCGGGGTGGCGGCCGGTGTCGTTGTTGCCAACCACGGCAGGATCTCTGGGCTTTCGGCGGCCGGCGCCGGTGATGGCGCCTGTGCCTGCGCGGCGCTCGCGACCACCGACAGAACCAATCCCCCCACTATGCAGGCCAGCGGCCGCTTGTGGCTCTTCATGGCGCGTCCCTCCTGATTCCTCTGAGTCCCCGGCCGCAACAAATAGCTCATCGGAGCGTCTGGCAACCGTGCAAGCTGATCATTTCTTGTTCACAACATGTCCGATCATGGAAACAAAACCTCCCAGGGCCGGATTCCTCCAGGCTTGACCGGGGCTGTGCGACAGGCCTCCGCCTCGAGGCCCGCTCAAACGCCGCATCGGCTTGATGTGGGGACTTTGCCGCCTATAGTGCGGCGCACTTCACCCCCTACCCAACTCTCGCACAGGATCTGAAGATGGCCGCAGCGGCAGGCACCACAGACACAGCATCCGCCAAAAAAGGCGCCGTGAAGAAGGTCGTGCTCGCCTATTCCGGCGGTCTCGATACGTCCATCATATTGAAATGGCTAAAGGAAACGTACGGCTGCGAGGTCGTCACCTTCACCGCGGATTTGGGCCAGGGCGAAGAACTGGAGCCGGCGCGCAAGAAAGCGCTGATGCTCGGCATAGAGCCAGAAAACATCTTCATCGAGGACCTGCGCGAGGAATTCGTGCGCGACTACGTTTTCCCGATGTTTCGCGCCAACGCGCTCTACGAGGGGATCTACCTGCTTGGTACCTCGATTGCACGGCCTCTGATTGCCAAGAAACAAATCGAAATCGCCCGTAAGACCGGTGCGGACGCCGTCTGTCATGGTGCCACCGGCAAGGGCAACGACCAGGTTCGCTTCGAGCTGGGCTACTACGCGCTTGAGCCGGGTATCAAGATCATCGCTCCTTGGCGCGAGTGGGATTTCAAGAGCCGCGAGGATCTGATTGCTTTCGCTGAAGCACACCAGATCCCGGTTGCCAAGGACAAGCGCGGCGAAGCGCCCTTCTCAGTCGACGCAAACCTTTTGCACTCCTCCTCGGAGGGCAAGGTTCTCGAGGATCCGAACGAGGAGCCGCCACCCTACGTCTACATGCGCACCATTTCGCCGGAGGAAGCGCCTGACAAGCCCGCCGTCATCACCATCGGCTTCGAGAAGGGCGACGCGGTCTCGCTGAACGGCAAGGCCATGAGCCCGGCTGCACTGCTCGCTGCATTGAATGACCTTGGTCGCGACAATGCCATCGGCCGCGTCGATCTCGTCGAGAACCGGTTCGTCGGTATGAAATCGCGTGGTGTCTATGAAACGCCTGGCGGCACGATCCTTCTCGCAGCGCATCGCGCCATCGAGAGCCTCACGCTCGATCGCGGTGCCGCGCATTTGAAGGACGAATTGATGCCGCGCTACGCCGAACTGATTTACAACGGCTTCTGGTTCTCACCCGAACGCGAGATGTTGCAGGCAGCGATCGACAAGAGCCAGGAGCATGTTGAGGGCGAGGTTCGCCTCAAGCTCTACAAGGGCAACGTCATCGTCATCGGTCGCAAGTCTGACAAGTCGCTTTATTCGTCAACGCTCGTCACTTTCGAGGACGACCGCGGCGCCTACGACCAGAAGGATGCCCAGGGCTTCATCAAGCTCAATGCGCTACGTTTGCGCACGCTTGAAAAGCGCAACCGCGAGACTTGATCGGCATTCAGGTGTTCACGGCACCAGCACTGCCGCGCCAGTGAGTGCGCCCGAGCGTAGTCGATCGAGAGCGGTGTTGGCTTTAAAGAGCGGCAGTGTTTCGACATGCATCTGGAGCGGTGTGCGTGCCGCTATCTGGAGGAACTCGGTCGCGTCCTGGCGCGTCAAGTTTGCGACCGAGCGCAGCGTGCGCTCGCCCCAGAGGATCGCGTATGGCATCGCGGGAATATCGCTCATATGGATGCCGCCGAGCACTACGGTTCCGCCTTTTTCTGTGGCCATCAGAGCGGTGGGGACGAGCGCGCCGACAGGTGCAAAGATGATTGCGGCGTCCAGTTTCACAGGCGGGGGCTGGTCAGATCCGCCGGCCCATTCTGCGCCGAGCGAGCGGGCGAAGTCCTGCGCCTTCACATCACCCGGGCGGGTGAAGGCGAATATGCGCCGGCCCTGATGCCGCGCGACCTGGGCCACAATGTGAGCGGCCGCGCCGAAACCATAGATACCGAGTGCGTCGGCCTCGCCTGCGAACCGCAGTGAACGGTATCCGATCAGTCCTGCGCAAAGTAGCGGCGCCGCTTCCGCGTCTGGCCGATCGACGTCTAGCGGGAAGCAATAATCGGCCTGCGCGATTGTGTATTCAGCGTAGCCGCCGTCGATCGTGTAGCCCGTGAATCCCGCCTCGTCGCATAGGTTCTCATGGCCCCTTCGGCAGAACCGGCAATGTCCGCAAGTCGCGCCGAGCCAGGGAATGCCGACACGTTGCCCCTCACTCAAGTGCGCCACACCGGCGCCTGACGCGACGACATAGCCGACGATCTCATGCCCCGGCACGATGGGGAGTTTCGGTTCGGTTAGATCGCCATCGACCACATGCAGATCGGTGCGGCAGACCCCGCATGCCGCGACTCTCACGAGCACCTGGCCGGCAGCCGGTTCAGGAATGGGCCGTTCGACCTCCTGGAGAGGTGTACCAGGGCTGTTAAGCACCATCGCCTTCATGACCAAACCGCGCCGGATTTGGGGTCGTCCCCAGTGGGGGCAGATGCTAGGCTTACTGAATAGCGGATATGTTGGATATAATTTTTGTAATTAAAACCAGATGGTTGTGATCTTTTTTGAAGAAATGAACCAAAAATGAACGGTGCTCTCAGAATACGTTCAGGCGGCCTCGGCAATTGTGGCGACATCACGATCAGTTCTCAAACTTTGTAGCAAACACCTGAAACTTAGGAGAACAGAAATGCTTTCAGCTCTCAACACCTCAACCCTTGGCCCCGCTTCCCGCCAGTCCCTCCTGTGGCGGATGATGTTCGCGCTCGTCCTCGGTCTGGGGCTGCTCTGCTTTGCGGGCACCGCGCCGGCGTTCGCCGAATCGCCTGCTTACAGTAAGGGCTACTCCGATGGGTCAAAGGCCGGCTACGCGGCCGGTTATGAGGACGGCTATATCGATGCCTATAGGAAGTCATACAATGACTCTCTAACGGGCTACGGCACTATGAGCCTAGAGTATGCAGCCGGCTACAAGGCGGGCTATATCGATGCCTATCCAAAGGGCTTCAGGGCGGGCAAGAGGGAAGGCAAGCAGGACGGCAAGGACGACGCCGAGGATTTCAAGCAGGACCTGCGCGAGAAAATGCGCGATTGCATGCGCAAAGGGAACTGCTGATCCGCTGAAGCTCGAAGACTCCCGAATGATCCGCCGGATGCGTTGCATCCGGCGGTTTTATTTAAGCAACGGGCCCGGCCAGTGCCGTGCGTGTTGGTTGAAACTTGCGGGGGCAACCGGTTTAATCCAAGGACGGTGAGGGGGCTCGTGTTACGCGCGCGCAACACGTTCCAGCCGACTGCGACGGCCCGTCTCGAAAAGTAAACCGTCGTCAACCAACTCGGGCTAGAACAATCGTTGTGTTTGAGTGGGTCTGCAGACCGGGCCCAGGTTGAGCCTCTTTCATGCGGATTTCGCGAAATTATGCAGAATACCAAAGCCCGTATGGTTGTTGCAGCTGCTATCGCGGGGCTGATCGCCTCCTCGCCAGCCCGCGCGACCGACCTCTTCGGTAGCGGCCCGATCGATCTGGGGATCGGGGGCATGGTGATCGTGACCCCGAAGTATGAGGGTTCGAAGGACTATGAAGTTTTCGGAGTGCCGCTGGTGCAACCCGCGGGCCCCGACGCATTCGGCGGTTTCATTCAGTTCCGCGGCCCCGAAGACCTGCGCTTCCGAGTTATCAACCTTGGCAATTTTGAAGCTGGCCCGCTGACGGGCTGGAGGTTTGATCGCGACGAGGATGACTCCTCGCGGCTCACCGGCTTGGGTGATGTCGATGGCGGTCTCGTTTTGGGTGGCTATGCCGCTTACCGCTTCGGCTTCGCCACGCCGTTCATCTCTTACAGTAATCAGGTGACGGGGGACAACACCGGCGGTCTTCTTCGGTTTGGTGTTGAGGCTCCGGCTGTGGAGTTCGTTGGCTTCAGAATATTCGGTCAGGTCGGCGCGACCTGGGCCGACGATGACTATATGGACGCGTTCTTCTCAGTGAACAGCGCGCAGGCGGCCGCATCGCCGTTGGGTGAGTATGATGCGGAATCGGGTGTCAAAGACATCTACATTGGTCTAAATACTGATATCCCGCTCAGCCCCGAGTGGACGCTGAAGCTTATTGGACAGTATTCTCGCCTGATCGGCGATGCTGCGGATAGCCCGATTGTGGAGAGCGAAAACCAGTTCTTTGGCGGACTGGGTCTGACCTACCGGTTCAGCTTCCAGCGTTGATCTCCCTCTCTGGTCACGAAGCGGACATCGCTCCGCCTCACGCGTTTTTCGAATTTCCTTCACGCCTGAAAAACCATGCCCGTTCGATTAGGCGTTATATTCCGATCGCATGACTCGGCTTTCGAATGCTGTGACTTTAGCTCGTGAAATTCGGCGAATACGTCGGTTGGGTCACGGCACAGTGTTCATTTCTCCTCACCTTGTGCGCCGATTTGGCCGCTGCCTTGCGCCTCTTGAGCAACATTCCAACTTTTCTTGATGCGACTTCTTGACCTGCAAAGGGTAGCTACCCAAGTGCTGACAAGCAGATTTGTGATTTAGCGGGAGCGGTCCCTCGTGTTCGAACTATTCGCCACACTGTTTTTCGGCGTCCCGCTGTGGGTATGGATCGCTTTCATCGCAACCGTTCTGGTTATCCTCGCGATTGATCTGGGATTGCTGCACGGCGAGGCCCATGAGCCCAGTCTGAAGGAAAGCGCGGTGATGGCCGCGTGCTGCATGACACTGGGCGTATCATTCTCCATCGTGGTCTGGTGGCTCTATTACACAGGCGTGCCGATTTCGCTGGACGATGATATTGCAGCTGCCGTCTCCGACAGCGATCGAGCATGGATGGCCTGGGAATTGTATCTGACCGGCTGGGTCGTGGAGCAGACCCTGTCCTTCGACAACGTGTTCGTCATGGCGATGATCTTTGCCTATTTCGCCATACCGCCGCAGTATCAGCACCGCGTTCTCTTCTACGGCATTCTCGGCGTCGTCGTCCTGCGCGCCATCATGATCGGCCTTGGCGCTGCGCTCATCCATCAGTTCGAGTGGATCCTCTACGTCTTTTCGGCCTTCCTGGTCTTCACGGGCGTGAAGATGTTCATCATGGCCGACGAGACGCCTGATATCGGAGCCAACCCGGTTCTGAAGTACATGCGCAAACACATGCGCATCACCGACAGGATCGAGGGCGAGAAGTTTTTTGTGCGTCAGGCGGATCCAAAGACCGGCAAGATCGCCGCCTTCGCGACACCGCTGTTCGCAGCGCTGGTTCTGATCGAGTTTGCGGATCTGATCTTCGCCGTAGATTCGGTGCCGGCGATTTTCACGATCACCCAGGATCCCTTCATCGTCTACACGTCGAACATCTTTGCGATTCTGGGTCTGCGCTCTCTCTACTTCGTGCTGGCTGCCATGGTGCACCGCTTCCACTATCTCAAGTACGCATTGTCGCTGGTGCTTATCTACGTCGGCGGCAAGATCTTCGTTCAGCAGTTCATCGGCAAGATCGATCCGGCTATCAGTCTCGCCATCACGATCGCTATCCTGCTTGGCGGAATCCTGCTGTCGCTGTGGAAGACGCGGAAGGTTCCCGATGTCTCCCGGAAAATCGCAATTGCAGAGTAGCCGTAAGCGGAGCTAGGCGACTTGCCGTTCGCGCAGGGCCTCTCCGCGATAGGAGAGCGCCTCCGCGATGTGCAGCCGACCGATGTCGTCGGCGCTGTCCAGATCGGCAAGCGTGCGGGCAACGCGAAGCACGCGATGGAAGCCGCGCGCACTCAGCTTCATGGTCTCCGCCGCCTGCCGAAGTAGAGCAAGGCCGGCCACGTCCGGCTTGGCAATCTCATCGAGCAGTTGGCCGGTCAGTTCCGCATTAGTTCGGATGCCTTTGATGCCCCTGGCCGCACGTCCGGGCCCGCGTCACGGCCGCCCGCGACCGGCAGCGGGCCCGGACGTGCTGGCTGCCTTCGACGGGCGGCGGCAGCACAAGGTCAGCGGCCGTCACTGCGGGAACCTCGATGTGCAGATCGACGCGATCCATCATCGGGCCTGATATGCGGGCCTGATACTCAGCTGCGCAGCGTGGGCCGCGCTTGCAACTCGTACCTGGAGAGCCGCCGCACTTGCAGGGGTTCATCGCCGCCACGAGTTGAATGCGTGCCGGATACTGGATGCGGTGATTTGCGCGAGCGAAACGGCCGGTCGAGGCATAGCTTTCCTCCCATCAGTTCGCCGGCGAGCGAATGGACCATGGATACTTCGAGCATCTCCTCGGGCGTCAATGGCGGCAGGATCGATGGCAGGCGGGCGGCTAGCATGGATTTGCCCGAACCTGGCGGGCCGACCATCAGCAGGTTGTGTCCGCCGGCTGCGGCCACCTCCAAGGCGCGCTTGGCGCTCTCCTGTCCGCGCACGTCCTTGAGATCGGGCAGGGATGTTGTGGATCGCTCCAGATTGGGCCGAGGCCGCACAAGTGTCTGAAGTCCCTTGAAGTGATTGACCAGGGAAAGGAGGTGGGGGGCCGCCAGCACATCGACGTTCTCGCCCGCCCAGGCTGCCTCCGGTCCGCAGTCCTCCGGGCAGATGAGGCCCTTGCCGAGCGCATTTGCACCGATGGCCGCGGGCAGTGCGCCCGGCACCGCCCTTATCGAGCCATCGAGCGCCAGTTCGCCGACTGCCGCGTATCCCGAAATCGCTTCGGGCGAAATAACGCCCATGGCAACCAGCAGGCCGAGGACGATGGCGAGGTCGTAGTGGCTGCCTTCCTTGGGCAGATCGGCGGGCGCGAGGTTCACAGTCAGGTGTTTATAGGGGAGCCCTAGGCCGACCGCGTGGAGGGCATTTCGGACCCGTTCCCGGCTTTCGGCGACAGCCTTATCCGCAAGTCCGACGATGCAAAAATTGGCCCGCCCCGGCGTGATGCGTACTTGTACCTCGACCGCTCGCGCCTCCACGCCTACGAACGCCAACGTGGAAATCTGACTATACATGACAACTCCCTCCGCACCTGATCCGCAGAGAGAACGTTCGAGCACGGCATAATCCGTCGCTCAAGTAATAACGTCTTGAATTAGCGGCCCAGCCGCGCCTCCACAGCATCCCAGATCATGGCCGCGATATCGTTGCCGCCAAAGGCTTTGACCTGCCGGATGCCGGTCGGAGAGGTGACGTTGATTTCCGTGAGATAGTCACCAATCACGTCAATGCCGGTGAAGATGAGGCCGCGCTTTTTTAGCTCGGGGCCCAGCCGGTCGCAGATTTCGCGCTCTCGCGCCGTGAGTTCTGTCGGCCGCGCCGTGCCGCCGACATGGAGGTTCGAGCGTGTTTCGCCCTCGGCGGGGACCCGGTTGATAGCCCCGGCCACCTCGCCGTCGACCAGGATGATGCGCTTGTCGCCGTTCCTCACCTCGGGGCGGTATTGCTGCACCATGAACGGCTCCCGGAATACGGTTTGGAATAGCTCGACGAGGGATCCCAGATTGCTGTCGTCCGGGCGGATGCGAAACACGCTCGCGCCGCCGTTGCCGTAGAGTGGCTTCAGAATGATGTCTTCATATTGCGCGCGGAACTCCTGCACGTCCTGTAGAGAACGCGTCACGAGCGTCGGCGGCATCAAGTCGAGGAAGTCGAGCACCCAGATCTTCTCCGGGGCGTTACGCACGTGCGCTGGATCATTGACCACGAGAGTACGCGGGTGGATGCGCTCCAGCAGGTGTGTGGAGGTGATGTAGGCCATATCGAATGGCGGATCCTGACGCAGCAGCACGACATCGCGTGTGGCGAGATCCAATGCGCGGGGATCGGACAGCGCATAGTGATCGCCGATCCGGTCGTAGACATCGAGCGTCGCCCCGCGCGCCATCAGCCGGTCGCCGTGAAGGGCCAGCGCCTGGGGCGTGTAGTAGAAGATATCGTACCCGCGCCGGCGGGCTTCCAGCAGAATTGCGAAGGTTGAATCGCCCAGGATGTCTATCCGGTCGATCGGGTCCATCTGACACGCGATCTTCAGCGTCTTGCCCACGTCTCACCCCTTGGCCGCCCCATTTCAATGGCACAGGGATAACCGTGCCGGGGGCAAACGCAAAGTGCGCGGCTTTCCGTTCACAGGTTGTTAACCACGTCGGGCCAAAGTCGCCCGTCTGGTAGTGCGTGGAGTTCCAAAATGTCTCTCGGCTTTTTTTCGGACCTGTTGTCGCGGCGTGTCGCGACAGGTCTCGCGGCTATGACTATCGCCGCAGCGCTGGGGGCGTGCTCCAAGACGAACGAGGCGCCCTCCGCGAACCTGCTGGGTTCCGACGCAGCCGGCGCGGGCGGCTATGGCACCAGTCGCGCCATGCCGGGAACGCCCGAGGACTTCCGCATCGGTGCGCGGGATCTCGTCTACTTCTCCAGCGACTCATCTGACCTCACCCCCGAAGCCCAGCAGACGCTTGCCCAGCAGGCCCGATGGCTTCAGCAGTATCCTCAGCATCAGGTCATGGTCGAAGGTCACGCCGATGAGCGCGGCACCCGCGAATACAACCTCGCGCTGGGTGCGCGGCGCGCCCAGTCCGTGCGGAACTTCCTGGCTTCGCAAGGCGTTTCTCACGCGCGTATGCGCACGATCTCCTACGGCAAGGAGCGGCCCGTAGCGATATGTGACGACATCTCGTGCTGGTCGCAGAACAGGCGCGCACAAACGACCCTCGGCGGCGCAGCCATGAGCCAGCGCTTCTAGGTTCCCCGATATTTCTATAGGCCGTTCTCGATCCGCCGCGGCCAGCGCCACGGGGCAACAAGCATGAGGTCGAACCCGATGTCGTGGTTCCGGTAGCGGGGGTTTCGCGCGAGCCAGATATCGGCTGCGCGCACAATGCGGGTGCGCTGACCGGGGCCTACGGCAGCATGTGCCTCTTCATCATCCAGGCTCCGGCGCCGTTTGACCTCGACGAAGACGAGCCGCCTTCCTCGGACCGCGATGATGTCCACTTCGCCGCCGGCGCAGCGCCAGCGTTTGTCCAGGATCCGGTAGCCGTTCAGCCGCAAGACGGTTCCCGCGAGCCATTCCGACCGCAGACCTGCCCGGTAACGTGCCCGGCGCTCGTCGCGGGCGGCCAATTCGGGTGGGAGATCGCCGGATGCGGTCATGGTCCATCTTCACGGCGCAGCTTCAGGCCAAGGTCGTAAACGCGCGCCTTGGGAACAGACAGCCGCTCGGCCACGACCTTGGCCGCATCGCGCAGGCTCATTGTCCGGAGCGCCTCGGTGAGCACTCCTTGAATGATTTCCTCAGTGGCCTCAGTGCCCACGGGCGGTCCGACGAGGATGACTATCTCTCCTTTGGGCGGTTGGTTTGCGAATTTGCCCGCGAGTTCCGCGAGTGTGCCGCGCTGGACATCTTCGTGCAGTTTCGTCAGTTCTCGCGCCACGGCGGCCTGCCGCGGGCCCAGAACCTGAGCCATATCTTCTAGGGCTTCGCCCAACCGTGTCGGTGCCTCGAAGAAAACGAGCGTTGCAGGGATCGACACAAGTTCACTGAGGCGGGCCCGGCGCGCACTGCTGCGCGGAGGCAGGAAACCAGCAAAGAAAAAGCGATCCGTAGGAAGCCCAGCCACGGTGATGCCGGCCATGACGGCGCTTGGGCCGGGGATGGCGATCGCAGTATGCCCGCGCGCGATGACATCGCGCACGAGCTTATAGCCAGGGTCAGAAACGAGCGGCGTGCCGGCATCGCTGATGAGCGCGATGCTTCGGCCGGCGGAAAGCTCGGCCAGGATCTTTGGCCGCTGCTCCTCGGCGTTGTGCTCGTGGTAGGGCCGCAGCGGTGTGCCGAGGCCGAAATGGGAGGCGAGCGTGCGGCTGTGGCGCGTGTCCTCGCAGTAGATAACGTCGGCCCGGGCAAGCACGCTCAGCGCTCTGAGCGAAATGTCACCAAGGTTTCCGATGGGTGTCGCCACGAGATAGAGGCCGCTCGACAGGGGTTCAGCGGCAAGCCGGGCCACCTCCGCCCCAACCCGTGCGGCGAGGACCTCTGGCGCAGTGCTGCCGGCCGGTTCCCCGGCTTTTGCGATCTGACCAACCTTGCCCTTATCCCGCATGAATGGCCTGCCTCCGCCGGTTCTTGGCTTGGGGCTTCCGTAGTTCGGACGCCCGTCAATGCCTGTTTCGCCCGATCGGCAGCAAATCGCCAGAGCCATTTGCTGGCGAGGAAGCGGCACGCGGAGGGGCGCAAGCGCGGGAAGTGTGAAGATCAGGCCGCGATCGGGTCCCGGCGGCGGAAGGGCTCGCGCAACGGCTTTGCCGTCACAGAATTGGCGACGGCCTTTGTGGGCTGGGTCAGCATCAGGGCAGGCCTGATCTCATCCCTTAGACGCTGAAGTGCATACGTGGCTGCATCAAGTTGGGCGGCCGCGTCTCCCTGCAACTGCGTCACACCGATAGTTCTCTTTTGGGTTTGCTGAAGCACGGAGATAGTCCGCGACCATTGCTCGTCAATCGTCAGCCGCTGCGGCAGGATTTTTTCTTCCACGGTCAATGCAGGAATATTGCGGCGCACAAAAAATCTCCCCAAACCACGAAAGTGGTTCGAGACGGTCTCGAAACGGTTCGCAATGTTCGAAATGCCGAACATGTGGCGCCTGGAATCCCGCTAACTGTCTACCGTTTATGCGCCTCAGGGAGGGCACGGCACACTGACATCGATTTCCCGCCGTCAAAAACGAGGGAAATTGAAATTGGGCATAAAAAATTTAATCAACCTATTCGGCGAATTACACAAGTGTTTTGTGCTCGTAATTGTGCCGTTTAAGGGAAAAAGGGTTATTCGACGATCGAAGGGGCGGCGGATGATGGGTGGAAAAGCGATCGCATGTCCTGAATGAGCAGTCCGCCTAGGCCGTCAGCGGGGGGCGACCGTATCTGCCGCTTTCACTGATGCGGGGTCCGTCTCCACCGAGAGACCTGCGCGGATGACCTTGGACTGGGTCACAGCGGGCTTGTTCAAGACACGCTTTGAGCGCGTCGTAGCCTGGGCGGGATTGTTGACGCCGGGCGACGGTTTTAGCCCCGTGAAGCGGAAATGCCCCGTGATCTTGTCGACGAACAGGCCATCTTCCTGCTGCGTTCCCCACCCTCTGTTGTGAATGATGAGAGGTCTGCCCGAAGGTCCGGAGAGGTCAGAGACGATGGCTATATGGGTGCGGGAATTGCGGTTTTGCGGGCGCCAGTAGGTGACGATGTCTCCGGGGCGGTAGTCCTCGGCAAAGCCTGACACCGGCAGGCTTTCGCCAAATCGCGAAAAGAATTTCCGCAAGGTCTCGACGCGGCGGTGATCGATATTGGGATCGCCTGAGCCCGTACGTGTCTTTTGCACCAGCTCCTGCAGATCGATGCCAAGCAGCCGATAGGCGCGGATAATGACATCGGTGCATACGCCGTACATCGGGTGCACATCCCCCATGGGGTAGGGGATGCGCGTGTATCGGTCATTGTAGATCACGAAGTCGTCGAGTTGCTCGCGCGCGGCTCGGGCCAGCACCACCCCGAAGGCTTCAGGATCCGATATGCCGACGGCACTCTGGGCCAGGAATTGGGTGGCCTGGGGCGTATCTGAAGATGCGCTGCACTGCGTTTCACCGTCGTCGATTCCCAGGGGTCCGGGGATCGGGGTGCGGACGGCGACGGTCATTTCCGGAGTGCGGCTACCCATGATGCCCGCTGGTGCCGGAACGCCAGTCAGGGGATCCGGGACCTGTCCCGATGAAACCGGCACGTCGCTAAGCGCAACGGGAGACGGCACCTGGGGGGCCGCTGAATCAAGCGCGGCGACGAGGGGGCCGGCAGGGGTTGCGGCGGCCGTGCTTTCGGGCTGTTGGATGGTGTTGGCTGTCGGCGGCTTTCCGGCCAGTGCAACGGGCGTCGAGGGCGCCGAGGCGGCTCTCACTTCGTCAGGCTGCGCGTCATGCGTTTTAAGCGTGGTTCTGAGGTCGTTCGCGCGTACGGCTTCAGAGAGGACTGCCGCCGCGGGATGGAGCGTATCGAGCCGGCGTTCCACTGTTGTGATGGCCATCGGCCGCGGCAGGCCCACCAGTGCGCGCGCCGCACCCGCGGTCAATTGCTGGGCATAGGGCTGAGTAGCCTTGCGGGCAGCCTCGGACCACTGCGCCACGGCGATCGTCAATGACACCAGCGCGACCGGAAGGACCAACATGATGGCATCGGCGCGCTCGGACCGGTTCATACGCATGAGCCGGTTCAGTGGCGCCTGCACCAGGGAACTGAGCGTCTGGGCAGCGATGTACCGCCGGGTAGAATGGGGAGTGCTTGCTTGCCGGGAGACAGTCTTTCCGTTGGCGCGCTTTTTCTGAGAGCGGCTCGACGTGGATGATCGCGTCGGTGATTGGCTGGAGGGAAGCGGCGTAACGGCAAGCGCAGAAACGCCCGGCGGCGCGGCTCGATGCGCCCGCCCCTTGCGCGGTCCCGACCTTGGCCTTCTGTGTTTCTTCACGCCTTTCGCCCCATCACCCCAAATCGATATTATCTCGTAAGATGCTGGGAAACCATATGAAAAGACCCCGTAGCCCAGGCCAGGATACAGGCCTGTATGCTTGGGGCTAACCCGCTGCCATGGCACGGACATCCGCGGGAGAGGCCCCATCCTCCCGCAGCTGGCGCAGCGAGGTATCGCGCAGACTTTTGGCGAGTTTGCGCCCGTCGGCACCAAGAACGAGGCGGTGATGGTGGTAGACAGGCTCGGGGAGCCCGAGAACGACCTGCAACAAGCGGTGAAGATCGGTCGCCGCGAAGAGGTCCCGTCCGCGCGTTACATGTGTGATGCCCTGCGCAGCATCGTCGGTCACGACGGAGAGATGGTAGCTCGACGGGGTATCCTTGCGCATGATGACCGCGTCGCCCCATCGCTCCGGTGCGGCCTGGATGGTCTGCGGATGGGTACCGCTCTCGTCCAACTCGGTAAAGGTGAGCGGTTGTCTTCCGAGACGTCGTTTCACTTCTTCTAGAGCTCGCGCCATATCAAGCCGCAAGCAATAGGGCTCGCCGGATGCCAATCGTCTTGCTACTTCGTCCGGCTTGAGACTTTTCGACAGGCCCGCATAGAGCGGTGCGCCATCCGGATCGGTGCCGATCGGGTTCGCCGCGGCGGCGTCCTCGATTTCGCGCCGCGTCGCCCAGCACGGAAAGAGCAGCCCCATGCGCTTCAGCTTGTCCGCCGCGGCGGCGTAAACTGCAAAGCGCTGTGACTGGCGTACCACTGGTTTTTCCCACGTCAGGCCGAGCCAGGCGAGGTCATCCAGGATTTGTGTGACATGCGCCTCGCGGGTGCGCTGCGTATCGATATCCTCGATCCGCACGAGAAACCGCCCGCTGAACCGCTGGGCCATCTCGAAGCCCGTGAGCGCGGAGAGCGCATGCCCGAGATGCAATTCGCCGTTGGGGCTCGGTGCGAAACGAAAGACGGGACGGGTCACCAAGGGCAGGGCTCAAGTTGGTGCGCGGCGGTCCGCGAGGCTGGCGGGGAAGATTGAATGATAGCGGACACGGCCAGTCCTGCCGCATCCCGATTGCAACGTCGTCAATGGCCCATCAGGACCGGAAGGTCGAGATGGGTAATGACATGCCGTGTGGCACCGCCGAGAAGGAATTCACGCCAAGCTGAGCGGCCATATGCCCCCATGACGAGCATATCCCCGCGCGCGCCATGGGCGGCGGCGAGCAGCTTGACCCCGGCTTCCGCGCCATCGGAGTCGAACGTAGCAATCTCGACCTCGGCGTTGTGCAGCCGCAGATACGCGCCAATGTCATGCTGTGGTGTTCGGGTCACGCTGGGTGCGGGGTCGCGCTTCTCACCCATGAGCACGATGACCTTCTCCGCCCTCTCGATGAACGGCATGGCGCCCTGGACCGCGGAGGCCGCCTGGCGGCTATGGTTCCATGCGATCACGATGCGCTGGCCAATAGGGCCGAGTATGCCCCGGCGCGGAACAACCAGGGTTGGAACGCCGCTGGCGACCGCGCATTCCTCAGCGATATCCGTGCCCAGGTTGTCGAGGCCCCCGGCCGTCTGCTGGACGATGATGAGATCATGGCACCGTCCGGCCAGACACAAAACCTCATTTGAATTACCCTCCGCCACGTCCCAGCTGCACCGCACGCCGGCCGCCTCGCATGCCGCGCGGAAAGACGCCTCTGTCTTCTCCATGGGTGGGACGAGCCGCTCCTCAGCTTCGTGGACGGCCCTGTGATCGGCGCCCACGACCAGCTTCAGCATGGCGATCTCACGCAGAGTGTAGAGGCCCGCTACGATGGCATCGTGCGTTTTGGCAATTCGCACGGCCGCGTCGATCGCCGGCGCATTGTCATGATGCGGCTTCAGGTGCACGAGAATGGATTTGTAGGACATCGGACGAAGCCCTCCAGGATCTTAGGTTATCTTGATCATGTAGGAATTTCGCGACGTATTGGAAGAGCGTTGCGCCGCTCTCAGATGCTCTTGTCCCGCTCCAGCATTTCGTAGGTGCGCTGCACGTCCGTGACGTAATCGCGGACGATGGGTGCTGCGTCGCGCTTTCTGGCGAGCTGCATGTGGAAGACCTCTTGCGAGCCGGTCCGGAACATCATTTCCGCGCTGATCAGGTAGAACTCCCACATCCGGCAGAAGCGCTCGTCGTACATCTGGGCCACCGTCGCCCGGTTCTTCTCGAACCGCTCGTGCCAGTGCTTCAAAGTCGTTGCGTAATGTACGCGCAGAAATTCGAGATCCGTTACCCAAAGGCTGTTGTTCTCGACCGCCGGAAATACCTCTGACAATGCGGGCGAATAGGCACCAGGGAAGATATACTTGCGCAGCCAGGGGCTTGCCGTTCCTGGCGGGCTCATGTGTCCGATGGAATGAAGGAGCATGATGCCGTCGTCGTGCATGAGGTCGTTAACCTTGGCGAAGAACTCACCGTAGTGTCCAACGCCCACATGCTCGAACATTCCAACCGACACGATGCGATCGAACTTCTCCGACAACTCGCGGTAGTCCTGGAGTCTGATCGTCACGCGATTATCGAGCCCTGACGCTATGATGCTGTCCACCGCCAGCGCATGCTGTTCCCTCGACAATGTCACGCCGGTCACCTCGACGTCGGCGATCTGGGCGAGATACCGCGCCAGACCGCCCCATCCGCATCCGATGTCCAGCACCTTTAGGCCAGGCTTGAGGTTGAGCTTAGCGGCAATCAGACGACACTTGTTGCGCTGGGCCTGCTCCAGTGTTTCACTTTCATCGCGGAAGTAGGCGCACGAGTAGAACATCTCGGTATCGAGGAACAATTTGTAGAATGCGTTGCCCAGATCGTAATGGTGCGCAACGTTTTGCTGTGCCTTCCCTATGGGGTTGGCCTGCTGAAATCGCTTCAAACCGCGCGATACACGGCGCAGTGCTTTCTGTAGGGGCTGGTTACCAAGCGACAGCCGGTTCATAGAAAACAGCGTAAGGAACGCGCGCAGACTTGAGCCCGGAAAGCTCATGCGCCCATCCATGTAGGCCTCGCCCGCATGGAGCTCGGGATTTAAGAACAGTTTGCGATAGAGCGACGCGTCCGTCAGCTGCATCGTGACATCGGGACCCGGAGCACCAGAGAAGACGTGCGTCTTGCCTTCGGCGTCGATGACCGTGAGGCTCCCGACCTTCACGAACGATTTAAGCATTTTCGACAAGGGAAACATGAGCGCTCCGATGGTTCCGACGTTCGGCTATCTGTTAAGTATATAGAGCCGTAGCAGAGCTTGGCTTCCAAAGTTACCCGAAACGTGCCGATCCTTGGACGCACCGCGCGTGAAATTGTCGAAGGATCTGGACCCGCAGACGCGGTGTGTCATGATAAAAAGAAACCCGACGGGGGTGATCCCGCCGGGCTGTCTCATGGCAAAGGGTCTGCGGCGCCCTACTGACAGGCATTGGCCTGCGTGGCCGGGAGCTCCAGGATGGGCCGCAGGGCTTGGCGCATTCGCGCAAGTTCTGTGTCGGTGTTCCGGAAAAAGCGATTACGTACATTAACGCGCCGGCCCGCCTCCTCGAGGCTGCCGGCCAGCAGCGTGATAGGCAGATCGCCCGGCGGATAGAGAGCGGGCAAGCCAACCTGTTCGAAGCCGAGTAGGTGCTTGTAGTAAGTCACCCAGTCGGGGAGGGTCGCGACGAGGATCGTCGAGACTTCGGCAGCCCACGCAGCGGCGAAAGCAGAGCGCACCATGAAGCCGTAGAGCGTCGTGCGGTATGAGGTGTTGCCAATCGAGGGCTCGATGGCGAGCCGCGAAACCTCCATCAGCCCGCGGTTCGGGCCTTCCTTAAGGGATGCAAGATTTGGATAGTACGGGGCGCACGGCAATGTCGAAAGCGGATGCTGAGGCAGGCAGAAACAGAGCCGCATTGCGGCGATGAGTCGATCGTCGTCGTAAGCGCCGAGCAGGGCCGTCGTCGGCAATGTATCGTATGCGTCGCGGTATTCGCCTGAGCTGCAAGGCGTCAGATAGCCGTGGTCGACATAGGCGCGATACCTGAGACGAACCGATTCCGCGATGTCTGCAGGCTTATCAGGACGCGGATCTCGAACGCGCCAGCTACTGCGCCGAGGAGTCGCGAGTGTGCTCGCGATTGGCAGGGAAAGGGATCGGCTCTGACATGGTTCAATGGTCTCATTTTGCGCGCAAGTTGCGGTTCAGGGGATTGGATCAAGGTCGCCATCGTGTCGTCCTTGGGAGCGACTGCATCAATTGGCGGATGAGTGAAACCAATCAAGACCTAAATGGGCGAATTCGATCCTTGATCGGAAAATTCAATCGGGACCGACGCCAAGTGGGCTTGGGTGTCTCGACTGTCGGCGGGCGTTGAAAGAGCAACCCGGCGGAACTCGTCCCGCCGGGCTGTTGTTCATGACGCGATGCTGATTTGAGCCTCAATGCCCCAGCGTGCGCACGTCCACGAAATGACCTGAGATCGCGGCTGCGGCGGCCATGATAGGCGAGAGGAGGTGTGTGCGTCCCTTGTAACCCTGACGACCTTCGAAGTTGCGGTTTGAGGTCGAGGCGCAACGCTGCCCGGGCTTCAGCTGGTCCGGGTTCATGCCAAGGCACATGGAGCAGCCGGGCTCACGCCACTGGAAACCTGCATCCTTGAAAATCTTGTCGAGGCCTTCGGCCTCCGCCTGCTGCTTCACGAGACCCGAGCCCGGAACGATCATTGCGTAGGCGAGACGCGAAGAGATTTTTTTGCCCTCCACGATCTTGGCTACCGCACGCAGGTCCTCGATGCGGCCGTTCGTGCAGCTCCCGATCCAGACTACATCCAGGGGGATGTCGGTCATCTTGGTGCCAGGCGTGAGGCCCATGTAATCGAGTGCGCGCGTCATGGACGCTCGCTTGTTTTCGTTCTCTACTTGCGCCGGGTCGGGTACGACGCCCGTGATCGATACGACGTCCTCGGGGCTCGTTCCCCACGACACGATGGGCGGAAGCTTGGCGGCATCGAGTTTCACGACGCGGTCGAAATGCGCGCCCTCGTCGGTCTTCAGTGTTTCCCAGTGCGTCATCGCCATATCCCAGGCGGCGCCCTTAGGTGCCTTGGGACGGTCCTTGATGAAGGCATAGGTCTTCTCGTCGGGCGCGATCATGCCCGCGCGGGCTCCGCCCTCGATCGACATGTTGCAGACCGTCATACGGCCTTCCATGGACAGTGCGCGGATGGCTTCTCCCGCGTACTCGATGACTGAGCCGGTACCGCCCGCCGTACCGATTTCCCCGATGATTGCCAGGATGATGTCCTTGGCACCAACGCCATAGGGAGCAGTGCCGTCCACCTGGACGAGCATATTCTTGGCTTTCTTCTGTATCAGCGTCTGGGTCGCGAGCACGTGCTCGACCTCGGATGTGCCGATGCCATGCGCCAGAGCGCCAAAGGCGCCATGCGTCGAGGTGTGGCTGTCCCCGCATACGATCGTCGTGCCGGGAAGCGTGAAGCCCTGCTCGGGGCCGACCACATGGACGATCCCCTGCCGCTTGTCGAGTTCGTTGAAGTACTCGATGCCGAAGTCTTTGGCGTTCTGCGCGAGGGTCTCCACCTGGGTCCGGCTCTCGGCGTCGTCGATGCCGTGCGAGCGGTCGGAGGTCGGAACGTTGTGGTCGACAACGGCCAGCGTTTTCTCTGGCGCGCGTACCTTGCGGCCGGCCATGCGCAGGCCCTCAAATGCCTGCGGGCTCGTCACCTCGTGGACGAGGTGACGGTCGATGTAGAGAAGGCACGTCCCGTCGGGTTGCCTGTCGACGACATGATTGTCAAAAATCTTGTCATAGAGCGTTTTAGGGGCGTCTTTGGCCATGGTTTTTCGCTGGTTGTGACAGAAGCTGACCTTAGATAGCGATTTACTCTGCGGTCCGCAAATCAGGCAGGGATTCGATGCCGATAAGTCGCGCTTTGGCCACTCTGCGAGAGCGCCGCTGACGGTCCGGCCGGTCTAGCCAGGGGAGGCGTTGGCCCATATTCGCCGGAAAAAAAGAAGCCGGGCGCAAGGCCCGGCTCTGTAAGGTCAGATCGTACCCAATTATGAGGAGAAGAGCGGCGGTGGCAATTGACCGACCCTCTCCGCAAAACCGGATGTTTTGTAAACGTCCAGCATCGGGTGCGGATCACGCCCTGAAAAGGCGCTGGCTCCCTCAATATTGCAGCTGGCGCGCCTTGGAAACCAGAAAATCACGTAGTACCTGGACTTTCTTGGAGGTTTTTAACTCTTCTGGGTACACGAACAGTATCGGCAACGATGGCTTGGTGATCTCGGATTTCGTGAGCACATGCACGAGGTCGGTTTCCTGTTCGGTCATGTAGTCGGGGATCATGCCGATCCCGACCCCCGCCATGATCGCATATTTGATCGCCACCACCGAATTGACCCGAAGGGACGGTACGCGCGCCTCGCGCCCCTCCCGGCCCACGGTTTCGAGCCACGTGATGGCTGGCAGATGCTGAGAGGGCTGGCCGCTGTAGGAGATAATACGGTGGCCGGCGTCGAGGTCCTCGAGTGTTTCCGGGGTGCCATACCGCCGGACATATTGGGTGGAGGCCATGGCTCGCACCTTGGCGGTGAAGAGTGGGCGCCGGATCAACTCGGGTTGGTCCGGCTCTCGGGTCCAGATTGCGACGTCCGCCTCGCGCATGGCGATGTCGATCTGCTCGTCGTCCAGGATCAGGTCAACCCGGATGTCAGGGTAGAGGTCCATGAACTCCCGCATGCGCGGTGTCACCCAGACCGAGCCGAGGCCAACGGGAGCTGCAATGCGAATGTCGCCGGAAGGCTTGGTCGTTGTGTCGCTGAGGAGCAACTCGGCCGTCTGGAGCTTGCTCATCACCTCGCTTACCGTGCGGAAGAGAAGCTCGCCTTGTTCAGTGAGAACAAGACCACGGGCATGACGGTGGAAGAGAGAGACCTTGAGATCGCGCTCGAGGGCAGACACCTGTCGCGACACGGCGCTCTGACTCATGTTCAGGGTCTCGCCGGCGTGCGTGAAACTACCGGCGGCGGCTGAGGCATGAAAGATTCTGAGTTTGTCCCAATCCATCTTGGCCATGGCCTGTCTGTCGGTCCGTGCGCGGCGCGAATGTAACGCTCTCAGGGTGGGGCGCAAGTCGGGGCAGCGCATCAATGCGGCCTTGTGTCCGGACGCCGCACACCCTAGGTGTCGAATCGATGCGTGGTTGTCCTGTTTTTTGGGCAGGAAGCCTGTCGAGCAGAGTCATAGTTTTCAAAAGAGTGAGGTTGTCCATGCTTCTCGCGCGTCACGCCCTTGTCGCAATTCTTCTCCCGCTGGCTGCCGTTGTCGCAGAGGCTGGCCCTCGCGAAGCGACGAAACTCTGGGAAACGGGTGGATTCAAAAATCCTGAATCGGCGCTGTTCGATGATGCAGGCGCCATCGTCTATGTCAGCAATGTGAACGGTGAGCCGACGGGCAAGGATGGGAATGGTTTTCTGTCGAAGGTGGCGCCCGATGGTAAGGTCGTGACGATGGAATGGGTCACGGGCCTCGACGCGCCCAAGGGTTTGGCGAAGGTTGGCGACAAGCTCTACGTGTCCGACATCGACAAGCTGGTCGAGGTCGACATAGCGACGGGCAAGGTGCTCAACCGCTACGAGGCGAAGGATGCCAAATTTCTGAACGATGTCGCAGCCAATTCGGCAGGTAACGTGTATGTCAGCGACATGGCGACGAATACCATCTGGCGTCTGTCCGGCGGTACGTTCGATGTCTTCCTCAAGAACGACAACCTCGAAAGCCCGAATGGCCTTCTGGTCGAGGGTGACACCCTTCTGGTCGGCGCCTGGGGCGTGATGACGGACGGCTTCGCCACCAACGTTCCCGGCCATCTCAAAAAGGTCGGGCTTGCCGACAAGTCGATCACCTCGCACGGTGACGGCTCGCCGATCGGCAACCTGGATGGCCTCGAGCCCTTCGGTGATGGCGCTTATCTCGTCAGCGACTGGATGACGGGCAAGGTCATACGCATCGGCCGAAAGGGCAAGGCGCGCGTCTTGCTCGAACTGGGCCAGGGCGCTGCGGACCTGGGCTATGACCCCAAAACCGCGACCGCTTTCATCCCGCAAATGAAAACCGGCATGCTCTACGGCTACAAGATTGAGTAGTTCCCACTCCAATGTTCCGCTTAGAGATTAATCCTTTGTTAACCAAATCAGCCGTCCCTATGACAGTGTACGCATCGTCCAGGGCCCGTGTTTGGTCGCGTGCTTGATTGCCCTGTGCCGTGTGGACTGGAAGCAGTCGCAGCAGCGGGGACATTAGATGGGCGTGATTTTCGGGGTTGGCCGGCAGGTGCTGCTGGCTGGTGTGTCGGCGCTTGCGCTGTGGACGATGCTGCCGGCCCGCGCCTTGGCCGCTTGCGCGGAAGACACCTCCGTGCCCGGTACCCTATCTGTGACTTGCGACGGTGAAATATCGGACATTGGCGCGTTCGCAGGAGCCGCGGTCTAGGCTGCCCGATCTGGTGGAGTGGGTACGATCAATGCCTCAGGAGGTGTGGGGGGCAATGCCGAAAATATCGGGCTGACGTCAACCGCAACGATCTTGGCCGACGGGTTCGACTATAGCGGCATTCAGGTGTTTTCCGGTGGCGGTACGGGTGCAATCAATGGAAGTAGAACAGGTGGTCATGGAGGCGCGGTGCATGTCGATGTGAGTGGCTCGATTACGGTGCTTGGAATTGGAGCAAGCTCGAACGGCCTTTCTGCCTTAAGCCGCGGAGGCGTTGGGGGAATCAATGGCTCCGGTCTAGGCGGATCCGGTGGTGATGTGACTGTGCAGTCCAGCGCGTCCATCTCAACCGTGGGCGAGTTTTCGCATGGACTCCAGGCGATCAGCCAGGGCGGTGACGGCGGCATCAATGGTTCAGGGACCGGTGGCGATGGTGGGGCGGTCAACGTCACGTCGTCAGGTCGTATTTCCCTTCAAGGTGATTACTCGGACGGCATATTGGCGCGGAGTTCCGGTGGAATCGGCGGCATCAATGGCGATGGAACGGGAGGCGACTCCGGAGCCGTAACGGTCAACAATTCGGGTGACATTACTGTCGAAGGCAGCGATGGAACCGGTATTCGTGCGCTCAGTGTCGCCGCGACAGGTGCGATCAATGGAGCCAGCATCAACGGTGCGGGCTCGTCGGTGACGGTCGACGTGACAGGAGGCCGGATTCAGGGCGGCTCTGGAAGCGGATGGGGCGTTTCCATAGATGCGGGAACCTCCGCCATCCTGAGTAATCAGGGAGCCATAACGGCCTTGTCGGGGAATTCCATCTTCGTTCGCGGCCAATCCATCGAGGTCAGCAACTTCGGAGCAATTGCAGGAAATGTAAGCTTCCAGGGCACCGGTGGTGGCATCTTCAGCAATTTCTATGGCGGTAGTTTCGAGAGCGGTGCCTTCGCCGAACTGGGTGGCGGCACCCTGACGAACTATGGCGTCCTTTCGCCGGGTGGAGCCGACAACATCCAGACCACCTTAATGGGCGGCAACTTTGCCCAAGTTACGAATGGCAGTCAGGCGGGTTCGTTGCTCGTCGATGCGGATTGGGATGCGGAGACCGCCGACCGGATCGATGTCTCCGGCGCGGCGGAGCTGAGTGGCCGCGTGATGGTCAATCCAATCAATTTTCCCAGTTCCGGCGACCCGGCGAACTTCGGGCTCAGCAAGACTTTCACGATTCTGACGGCAAGCGGCGGCGTGACGGACAACGGGATCACGGCTGTCGATACGGCGGCCGTGGATTATGAGCTGCTGTTTCCCGATGCCAACACGATGGATCTACAAGCCACCATCAACTTTCTCGGCTTCAACTCATCCGGTCTGACAGATAATCAAAAAGCGGTCGGCACCAGCTTGAATGATGTCGTCAATAGCGGCGGTGCTCTCGATTTCTTCAGTCCCCTTGCGTCTCTCATCACGCAGGGTCAACTCGCTAATGCGCTCGATCAGTTGGCCCCAATGGGTGAGGCAGGCCAATTCGGCTCAGCAATGGCAACGGGCAATTCCTTTGCCGGGCAGCTGCTCTCGTGCCGTGTCCTGGGAGACGGCGACGCGAACGCGTTCATCCGTGAAGGCCAGTGCGTGTGGGCGCGCGCCAGCGTGCGCAGATTCGACAATGATAGCGGCGCTGGAGGCGTCGGCTTCGAGGAGACAGGGACATTCTACTCGGCCGGTGCGCAGTTCGACATCGGGGGGCCTTGGCGTGTAGGCGCCGGTGTCGGTTTCGAGCAGGCCGATTTGCGCACGACGAGCAACGCTCAGTCCGAGACGGATCGTCTCCACCTGGGTGCCGTTCTCAAATACAATCCGGGACCTCTTCTTCTCGCAGCGTCCATCACCGGTGGTTATGGCTGGTCTGACAATTCACGCTTCGTGTCGTTCGGCGGGTTTAGCGACGTCGCGACATCCGAGAGCGACCAGAGCTTCCTGTCGGGCCGGCTTACGGCAGCCTACCTCCTGAGCCGGGGCCATTGGTATGCCAAGCCGCAGATCGATTTCGCACTGACGCACCTCGAGCGGGACGGCTACACGGAAGCCTCCACTGGCGGCACGGCACTGACCGTGGACGGCAATGACGAGACGGTGTTCTCGGTTTCGCCGTCGATCGAGTTTGGCGCCGAATATGACCTGGCCGTCGTCGGTGTCGCACGGCCCTATGTAAGGGGCGGTCTGACGTGGTTGGACACCGATACATTCGTGACATCGGCCGCATTCGCTGGAGCCGCAGCCGGAACCCCTGGTTTCGATACCATTACGACGATCGACGACGTGGTCGCCGACATCGGCGCGGGCATAGATTTCATCTCTGCGGAAGGTGCCGTTCTACGCTTGCAGTACGACGGCCAGTTCGGCGATCAGACCACCCAGCACGGTGGGGCTGCAAAGTTCAGCGTTCCGTTCTGAGCGGATACCAGCAATCAGATGACCGATGCGGGGGGCGCGTCGCGTAGTTCCCTGTTCCGGCGAGACGTTAAGCGACGAAATGGCGGAATCGCGGCCTCCCACTACTCCGCGGCGTCGGCATGCGAGGGCGCATGAGCCAGGAAGCGCTCGGATTCCAGAGCGGCCATGCAGCCCATACCCGCCGCTGTCACGGCTTGCCGGTAGACCTCATCCTTCACATCGCCGGCGGCGAACACGCCGGGGATATCGGTCGCCGTCGAGTCCGGCTTTGTGATGAGGTAACCTCCCGGCGTCATTGCAAGCTGACCTTTGAACAGCTCCGTGGCCGGCGCGTGCCCGATGGCGACGAAGACCCCGTCGGTCTTGCGCTCGGTGATCGCGCCCGTTTTCATGTTCTTCAACCGTACGCCGGTCACGGTCTTGGGATCGGCGCTGCCGACGATCTCCTCGACGGTCGTATCCCAGATGACCTCGATTTTGGGGTTCTTGGCCAAGCGATCCTGCAGGATCTTTTCCGCGCGGAAACTGTCGCGGCGGTGAACCACGGTGACTCGGCTCGCGAAGTTCGTGAGAAACAGCGCCTCCTCGACTGCGGTATTGCCGCCGCCGACCACCACGACTTCCTTGCCCTTGTAAAAGAAGCCATCGCACGTTGCGCATGCGGACACGCCGAACCCTTTGAAAGCCTCCTCTGAAGGAATGCCGAGCCAGCGCGCCTGCGCACCCGTGCAGATGATGAGCACATCGCAGGTATAGATGTCGCCCGAGTCGCCTTCGAGACGGAAGGGCCGGGTTTTCAGATCCACCTTCATGATGTGGTCCATGATAATTTCGGTGCCGACGTGCTCGGCCTGGGCTCGCATCTGCTCCATCAGCCAGGGACCCTGGATCACGTCGGCGAACCCTGGATAATTCTCCACGTCGGTGGTTATGGTGAGCTGGCCGCCCGGTTGGCTACCCTGGATCATGACGGGGTTCAGCATGGCGCGGGCGGCGTAAATGGCGGCCGTGTAGCCAGCGGGGCCCGAGCCCAGAATCACGACTTTGGAATGCTTCGGCGTTGTCATCGGAATGTCCCGGGGAAAGTCTGAAGGGTGGGGCGGCGCAAGGCAACCGCGGGTGCAGGCCCCTCATATAGCCCCGGCGGGCGGGATTCGCGAGCCCCCGCCGCCCGGGAGCACCCGGGGGTCATGGTGCCTGGAGAAACGCAACGGCTGCTCGCACAACTTGTGGAGACGAAAGGATTTTTCGGTGCCCCATGCCATCGAATGCCTGCAGACGGGCGTTGGTGCAGCGGGCGACGATTTCCGCTGCGTTGCTGATCGGCACTTCGTAGTCGTCGCGGGCATGCAACAGCAATGCGGGCCGGCCGGTCGCGCTGAGCAGATCCGCGCCAGTGAATGAGGAAAGCGGACGGTGTGCAATGCGCTCCAGATGCCGCTCGAAGGCGACCCGTGCCGGCGGCGTCATCTTTCGCATGTCAGCAAAGCCGCGGGTGATATCGGAGAAGCGGTTGGCGGCAGCGACCAGCACGTATCGCTTGAAATGGTAGGGGCGGTGAAAAGGCGGTCCGCCTTCACCAGCGTGCAGGACCGCGAAGCATCCCATCGAGTGGGCGATGGCGAAGTCGGGCTTGAAGGTCTCTGCCACGGTCAAGACGGCTTGCGTGTAGTCCACGAGGCTGGCTCGTCTACGCGGGCACTTTCCGTGTGCCGGCCCGTCGAGCAGCAGGGCGCGATAACCCAGATGGCGGAGCCGTTCGCCGAACAGGGTCATGAATGAGGCTTCCGCAGTCCAGCCGTGAGTGATCAGAACCGTGGCACGCGGTGGGTTGGTCTCGGGCTCGAACACGTGCACGGGCACCGGCCCTTGGTTGGAGCCGATCCAAGTTTCCGTCGCATCTTTCAGAAAACGGCGTGCCCGCCGGACGAGAAATGTGTGACCCGCCTCACGCCGCTCGGACCGATGCGGCTCACAAAAATGGCGAAAAGCGATGTCGCCGGCGCGCTGCGGAGCGCGTCGGCTCAACAGGCCCAGATCGGGCATTTCGGCTGACGCCCAGACTCGCGTGCTGGGTCGCAGGGGAATGGTGGGCTTTGCAGGCAACACGGCTGGCGAAGATAACAGTAAAAATGGTTCCCATCGACCATGGGCTGGGGCGCGGAAGGCGCGCGACGTCCATGCGCGAATAGACCATATCATCTTCCCAGATGAGCTTTCACGTCCGGTACGTCGCAGGTAGAAGAAGTTCACGCGAAGTCCGTCTTGTTGCCAGGAAAGCGGAGTGGTACGCCTCCCGGCCGAATTGGCATGCATTGAGGCGTGAGGGGGCTGCGATGGACCACGAAATCGACTGGAAGTCGGCGGTTGTTCCCAGCCTGGCCGACTTCGAAGTCATGGCCGCCGCGGCTTGGAGCCGACTACCGCCAGAATTCCGCCAGATGTGCGGGGATCTGATCATCCGTTGCGAAGATTTCGCCATGGACGACGTCCTGGATGAATTGGGCATTGAAAGTCCCTTTGATCTCATGGGCCTCTACCAGGGCGTGAGCCTGGATCAGAAGAGCGTGCTTGACGGCCCCAGGGACCCTGACATGGTTTTTTTATATCGGCGCGCGATACTCGATTATTGGATCGAGGAAGGCGAAACGCTCGGTGATTTGATCACCCATGTTCTCGTGCATGAGATCGGCCATCATTTCGGCTTTTCTGACGCCGATATGTCCGAGATCGAGGCTGAGGCGGCGGGCTAAAAAAGCCGTACCCGGAGTAGGCACCCGCAGGATCAACTGATTGAAATCAGGAAAATCATCTCGCCCTTGCATCAGGGAACCGGGTAGGCGATGTTAGGGTTGTTGCGATACTCCGCATTGAATCGAAAGCAGGTTTTCGGATCACCCATGTCTTTGCTGACCCGCCTGCGCCTTCCACTGGCCGCGCTCGTTCTCCTCGCCCTGAGTCTGCATGGGCCCTTGGGTGAGTCCTGGTGGTCGTCCGCGCATGCCGACGATATACCGACGCCTGAGGAATACGCCGCTCATGTGGGCGGCGCACCGGTTCTTAAGCCGGGCGAATTGAAGCTGGACGGCCGGCGCCAGATCTGTGGCCAGCGGCCCACGGTGATCGATCGCAACCTCGACGACTACGGGGCCGCCTACCCCGGCTTCCTGATCCTCAACCCTCGGCTGATCGAACGCGTTTCGACGCCGGTCAAGCTCTGGATCTACGCGCACGAGTGCGGTCACCAGTTTCGGGGCCCCGACGAGGAGACGGCTGACTGTTTCGCCGTGCAGCGCGGACGCCGGCAGGGCTGGTTGACACCCGATGGGCTGGAAGAGGTCTGCAAGTTCATCTCGCCGGCCAAGGGTTCGAGCATGCATCTGTCGGGTTCGCACCGCTGCGCATATATGCGCAAGTGCTATGACGACCCCACGATCCGCTAGCAAACTCTGCGGAGTCGTCTGGCGTTATCCCCGCGCCGATCCATAAGTCTAGACTGAATCCCGTATTCCGGCCGCCTTCTTCAAGAGGCATCCCCAATGCGGGCAACCGACTATTCCCGGCGAATTCTGGCCCTGGCCGAACTCCTGCACCGCTGGGTCGGGCAGCTCATGAAACTCGATGCGGTGCGGCGGGAGAAGGTGGCCTGCTACGCCGATGAAATCGCCGCTACGCTGGCTCGAGCGGCTGAGGCGCACCAAAAGTTGGAAGCCGAGCCGGGCAATGCCGTCGCACAACGAGTGCTGGTGCGCGAGTTCGGCCGAATTTCCGGCTATCTGGAAACCATCGTAGGCGTGCTTCATCGCCATCTTGACGGCCGCAAGCTTGCTGGCGTTAAAAGGCGCCTCGAACAGCTTCGCCCGGCCAAAGCCGGGGGGCTCCGCCTGCGCCGCCCGAGGCCTCCGCCCACCATGCGGCGGTCGACCGGCTCACGGCGGCGGAGGGCTACTTCCGTGCCCTGGCCGATGCATTGAGGGCGTGACGCGCGCCCTCCAACGAGGACGCGATGGACAAATTCATAAAGCTCACTGGTGTTGCCGCTCCCCTGCCCCTGCGCAACATCGATACCGATATGATCATCCCGAAGCAGTTCCTTAAGACGATCAAGCGGACGGGGCTTGGCAAATCGCTCTTCTTCGAGATGCGCTACGACCCGGCCACGGGTCAGGAAATTCCGGACTTCGTTCTGAACAAGCCTGCTTATCGCAACGCCACAATCCTCGTGACGGGCGAAAACTTCGGCTGCGGCTCCTCGCGTGAACACGCGCCGTGGGCCCTACTCGACTTCGGCATCCGCTGTGTGATCGCGCCGGACTTCGCCGATATATTCTATAATAACTGCTTCCAGAACGGCATCCTGCCCATCAAGCTGCCGCAGGCCGATGTCGATAAGCTGATGGACGATGCGCAGCGTGGTTCGAATGCGACGTTGACCGTCGATCTGGACGCTCAGGAGATCCGTGGTCCGGATGGCGGGGTCATCAAGTTCGAGGTCGATCCGTTCCGTAAGCACTGCCTGTTGCACGGCCTTGATGCAGTCGGGCTGACGATGCAGAAGCAGGACGCGATCAAGGCGTTCGAGGAGCAGACGGCAGCCTCGCGTCCGTGGCTCTGAGACGGGAGGCGGAAATGGCCAAAGCAGTTCACATGATGGTGCGGGTGCTCGATGAGACCCGCTCGGTCGACTTCTATTCAAAGTGCTTCGGATTAAAGGTGGCCGAGCGCCGCGAGTGGCCGGACTTCTCCCTCACCTACATGAGCAATCCGGAAAACGACTTCGAAGTCGAACTAACGGTCAACAAAGGCCGCACCGAGGCTTATGACCTAGGCAACGGCTACGGACATGTGGCCTTCGTGGTGGACGATCTTGACGCCGAGCACGCGCGGATCAAGGCCGAGGGATTCCAGCCGAAGGACATTAAGGAGATGACGCACGACGGTCAGCCCTTTGGGCGTTTCTTCTTCATCGAGGATCCGGATGGCTACAAGATCGAGGTCCTTCAGCGCCGCGGCCGCTTCAAATGACAGATGAGACGAAGATCGATCCGGCCATGATGGGACGCCTCGCGAAGGCGCTGTCGTTCATCTGCGGGGCGGATCATCCTGCGACCGTCGCACTTAAAAAGGCCGGGGAGACAGCGGCGGACAAGGACGTAAAGGATGCCCGTACGCAGTTCCTGAAGCTGAAGCCGAGCGACCGGCGTTCTGCACTTGCGATGCTCGCCGACTAACGCGATCAAACGGACGGCGCTGTGCGCGCGGTCATCAGCGCGTTGCGCAGGGCTAGAGCGAAATCTTTCTTTTCATCCGTATTGAGGAAGCGGGCGAACTCGAACTCGCGGCCGTGCAGCGTGAGCTTCAAGTCGGCGCTGCCGTCGGGCCACTCGTTGAGAAGGACCTTCACCCAGTAAGGATTGAAGTCGAAACTTCGGCTGCGGCCCGAGGGCTGCACTTGAGTGATCTTCAACAACTCAGGCGAAAGCTCCACGAGTTCGTAGGCCGCACCTGACCGGTAGTTGAGCTTGAAGGCGATATAGATCGCAAGCACGTCCAGACCGTAGAAGCCCAGAACCGGCCAGGCTCCCATGGTGTAGAAGGCCACCCCCGAGGCGAAGCTCACAAAGGCGATGAAGCCCATCACCAGCAGAAATCCTCTCTGTGAGAGGGAGCGGTGGGGATGAAGGACGGCCCGGAACGTCCGGGCCTCTTGCATCGGAGGTTTGTTTTCCGTCATGTCGCGAGTCTAGGCGCTAGAGATAAGTACATGAAGCCCTCTGCCGTAAAAAAAAGAAAGACGACCTCGGGGGTAACCCCCGGAGACAAGCCGTCGCGCCCCCGTGCGGCTCCCCGTTCGCGCAAGTCTACGCCGGCTGAGATCGAGGAGATCTTTCGCCGGCTGCATGAGTCCAATCCCGAGCCCAAGGGGGAGTTGGAGCACTCCAATCCGTACACGCTTCTGGTTGCGGTCGTCCTCTCCGCTCAGGCGACGGATGCCGGCGTCAACAAAGCCACGCGCGGGCTCTTCAAGCTGGCCGACACCCCCCAGAAAATGCTGGCGCTGGGCGAGGACAAGGTACGCGACCTCATCAAGACCATCGGTCTATTCCGTAACAAGGCCAAGAACGTCATCCTGCTGTCTGAAAAACTCGTCGCCGAGCACGGTGGCAGGGTTCCTTGTGATCGCGCAGCGCTGGAGGCCCTGCCGGGGGTCGGGCGTAAGACTGCCAACGTGGTGCTCAACATCGCCTTCGGCGAGCCGACGATTGCGGTCGATACACATGTCTTCCGGTTGTCGCACCGGCTCGGGCTTTCGCGCGGAAAGACGCCCGAGGCCGTGGAGCAGGATCTCCTGAAATGTGTGCCGAAGGCCTACCTGCAGCACGCCCATCACTGGCTCATCCTGCACGGGCGCTACATTTGCAAGGCCGTCAAACCGGCTTGCGGGCGCTGCGTGATAGCCGACCTTTGCCGCTCCAGGGACAAGACCACATGAAAAGGCAGCTATCGCGGTCCGGATTGCGGGCAACCGTTCTGGGGCTAGTGGCAATTGTGTCTCCAACGGGGCTCGCGGCTGAGGATGTCCGTGCTGTCGCACACGGCCGCGAGATCGGGGCAGACGCGGTTGGGCCAGACGCCGCCGGCGCAAAAATCGTGCGGCGGGTGGAAAGCGCGACGATCACCGATCAAACTCGCCCCGATTATGTGCAGGCTGTCGCGGAAAGCCGAACCTATGACGGCATCACCGTCTCCGGTCCGCATCTGCTGATGGAGGATGTCGAGATCGAGGGCGCATTGGATATCGGCACGCGGCGACCGGTCGTTCTAAATCGCGTGACGGTGAGCGCGGTGCAGGATGTGCCCTGGCTCGTTCTCGTCCGGCCAGAGGCCGGCCCGGTGACTATCTTATGGTCCGATATCGGCGGTGTCATGCGCGAGCGCAGCGCCTCTCCGCACGTCGGTGTTGCGTTGGCCCTCAGGGGCAACGGCGCGCGCGTCCATCGTTCGCGCATCGGAGCTGCGGCCGACGGGGTCCAGATCGCGGCGAAGGATATCCGTATCACCGAGTGCCTGATTGCCGACCTCCTCTCCCGACCGGGGGATCACAATGATTCCATCCAGATGTTCGAGCAGGCGGCGGACGTCTACATCGCGCGAAACCGCATCGAAAACCCGCATCCGCAGACGAGCGCAATTACCGTGCTTGGCAGGGATGTCACCATTACGGGAAATCGGCTTGCAGGAGGTGGATGGACCGTTTACGGCGGCGCTCTGCGCAACGGGAAGGGTGGAGAGGGTGCCTCGGGAGTTCGCGTCGCGGACAACATCTTTTCGCGCACTTACTTCCCGAAGGTGGGCTCGTTCGGACCCGTTACCTACTGGCTTTCGGGGCCCGGCTCCGGCAACGTCTGGAGCGATAATCGCGATGAGCAGAATCGCCCTATCGCTCCGTAAGACCTTTCAGGCTGCGGACTGATCGAGCCTGACGGCGATGCCCGCTTCCGCCATGCGCTGTTTAGCTTGCCCAATCGTATACGTGCCAAAGTGGAAGATGGAGGCTGCCAGCACGGCGCTCGCATGGCCGTCCTTCACGCCCTCGATAAGGTGATCGAGATTGCCGACGCCGCCAGAGGCGATGACGGGAACGGACACGGCGTCCGCGATCGCGCGTGTGAGAGGGATGTCGAAGCCGGCTTTCGTGCCGTCGCGATCCATGGAGGTGAGGAGGATCTCGCCTGCGCCGAGCGCTACAACCTCTTTCGCATATTCGATTGCGTCGAGCCCGGTCGGCTTGCGGCCCCCGTGGGTGAAGATCTCCCAGCGGTCAGGTTCGCCGGGTCCGGAGACCTTCTTGGCATCGATGGCGACGACGATGCATTGGGCGCCGAACTTCTCGCTTGCCTCCTTGACGAACTGGCGGTTGAACACGGCGGCCGTGTTGATCGAGACTTTGTCGGCCCCCGCCTCAAGCAGCTTGCGGATGTCCTCAACCGTGCGTACGCCGCCGCCGACGGTAAGCGGCATGAAGCATCGTTCTGCTGTCTGCTCGACGATGTGGAAGATGGTATCGCGGTTCTCGTGGCTGGCTGTGATGTCGAGGAAGCAGAGTTCGTCGGCACCCGCGGCATCGTAGGCGGCTGCTGCCTCGACGGGGTCGCCCGCGTCGATCAGATCGACGAAATTGACGCCCTTGACGACACGGCCGTCCTTGACGTCTAGGCAGGGGATGATGCGGGTCTTGAGGGTCATGCTCCGTCACCTAGCCTGGGCGCTGGATCAGGGCAAGCCGGGTTTGTTCTCACCCCGGCGCTTGCGATGGCTGCGGATTGAGACGCAACGTGGCGCCGGTCGGCGAAGAGCATGGCCACCGTCAAAACCAGCGAGGCCACCGCCGTTGTGACGACAAAGCCCGCGAGCGGCGCATGCGTCATGGCGGCACCCGATATAACCGGTCCGACGATGCTGCCCATTGTGTACATCATGATGAACGCCGCATTGGCGGTTGCCAATTGGCTCGGCGGTACGTCCTGCCCCAGCATGGCAAGGCCCAGCGTGTAGAAGCCGATCACCGCCGCGCCGATGAGGAACAGGATGGCCATTGCTACAAGCGGCGTTCCGAACGACTGGGAAAGTAGACCAATCAGTCCGACGTAGGCGAAGCCGAGCCAGACAAGTACGCCCTTGCGCGAGGTCTTGTCGCCTATCCAGCCGAGCAGGAATTGCATCGTGAGACCGCCGACCAGCAGCGTGGTGAGAAACCTGAGTGAGGCGGATTCGTCGACTCCCGCGCCGATGGCGACGTTGGTCAGAAGCGAGAAGTGCGAAGTTTCCAGAAAGCCGCCTAGGAATGCCCCCGCCATTGCGGCTGGCGCCATGCGCATGCCACCTGAAAGGCCGGTTGCCGGCTCGTGCGCAAGGTCGGGTGCGAGTTCCCGCGCCATCACAATCGGGAACGCGGCGACGATGGAGCCGATTCCGCCAATGGCAAACGGCAAGAGTCCGGAGGTGCCGACCTGATCGATCAGCAGCGGGCCGATAGCAAAGCCGCTGAAAAAGGCCATGGCGTAGAAGGCAATGACACGGGCCCGGTTCTTCTCTGTAGCCACGTGGTTGACCCATGTCTCGCCGACGATCCAGGGCAGCGCGATCGCAGCGCCCATAAGAAACCGGATTACGATCCAAGAAATCGTATGGTCGAGGACGTACAGTGCCCAATAGGCAGCTGCTGCCGAAAGGCAGCCGAAAATGATTGCGTGTATTGGACTGATCCGCGCGACCATGCGGGGCAGCATCGGCAGCAGAATAAGAATGGCCAGCGAGGGGGCCGCGCCTGCAAGCCCGATGATCCAAGACGGCTCACCTCGCTGCTCAAGCACGAGCGCCGTCAGCGGGTAGCCCAGGCCAAAGGAGATCCCGACACCGAACGAGGAAAGAATGACGGCGGCGAGGCTCTTGAGCCGCGCTTGGGGTGTGGAAAGGCGATCGGGGGTTGCGCTCATAAGCGAGGACCTTTATTCAACGTTGTTGAAATAGAGCCATTGGACAGACGACGCAAGAGCCTCGGTCAACGATGTTGAGAAAGAAGCAGCCCAGGCGACAAACGGGCGCACAGACGAGGGGACAGCCAAGGGGCCAGCGGGGCCTCGACGATGCTGCTCTGTTGCAGGGCGCACTCGCCGAGATGGAGCGCGCCGGGGTCGAGGATTTCTCACTGCGTGCGGCCGCGCGGGCGATCGGCTGCGATCCGGCGGCGCTCATCTATCATTTTGGTTCTCGGGAGGGGCTGGAGAGGGCGGTTGCGGACCGCCTGCATGCGAAGATCGTCCGGCTCGATCCCGCCTTGCCCTGGCGGGAGCGCCTTCTCGGCATCGCGCGGCAGTATCGCACTCTGGCGCGTGACTATCCGCGGACGTTTCCGATCCTCATGCGCTACTGGACCACTGGTCCCCGGGATCTCGCCATCGCCGACGATACGTTCCGTGCGCTCGCGGATGCGGGCGTACCCGACGACAAGCTACCCGCCACGGAGTGCGGCCTTTATGCGGCGCTGCTCGGCCTTTGCGCGGCTGAGGCGGGCGGGCTCGTCGGGCGTCCTGGCCCCGAGACAATGAAAGAAATTGGGGAACAGCCGGAACTGGAGGCGATGCGGCGTCTGTTACCGCAGATCCGGCGGCTGGAAACTGATCAGATCTTTGAGGCAACGCTCGGCGTCATGCTCGATGGCATCGAGGCGCTCGGCCGGCGGGCCAGGAAGAAGGCCCCGCTTCCAGAAAAACGCGGTCGCGCGCCGCGCAAGGAGTCCTGAAGTCCATGCAGATCTACGCCGTTTACCTTTTGGCGGCGCTTGCCGAGATCGGCGGCTGCTTCGCATTCTGGAACTGGCTGAAGCGCGAACAGAGCGTATTCTGGCTGGCGCCGGGAGTGGTCCTTCTCGTCGCATTCGCGCTGCTTCTGACGCAAATCCCCGCTGCTGCCGCCGGTCGGGCCTTTGCCGCGTACGGCGGCATTTACATCGTTTCTTCGCTTGCCTGGATGTGGGTCGTGGAGGGGCTTAAGCCCGACCGGTTCGACCTTTGCGGCGCCGCGCTCTGTCTGGCAGGCGCCGGAATAATCATTCTTGCGCCTCGAGCCGGTTGAGGCGTATCCCCAGCCAAACGCTCCCGTATGGTCTGAATCCCACGATGGCCCGCCCGCCGACCCCTGCCGTACTTTCCAATGCCGCCCGTCCCGAGTGGGAGCGGGCGCGCCGCATCGTTGTCAAGATCGGCTCGGCGCTGCTTGCGGATCGTGCCACCGGCAACCTGAAGTCGGAATGGCTCTCCTCGCTCATGGACGATGTGGCGGAACTGCGCAAAGCGGGGCGGGAAGTCGTGCTTGTGTCCTCCGGCGCGGTGGCGCTGGGGCGCTACAGGCTCGGCCTGCCCAAGGGGGCGCTTGAGCTGGAGCAGAGCCAGGCTGCGGCAGCGGTCGGCCAGATCAGTCTCGCGGCGGCCTATCAGGCCCAAGCGGCGCGCCACGGGCTGACCGTGGCGCAGATCCTTTTGACCCTGGGTGATACGGAAGAGCGCCGACGCTATCTCAATGCGCGCCACACGATGGAGACGCTCTTGCGGCTTGGCGCCATTCCCGTCGTAAACGAAAACGACACGGTGGCTACAGCCGAGATCAAGTACGGTGACAATGACCGCCTCTCGGCTCGCGTCGCGTCAATGGTGTCGGCCGACTGTCTCGTGCTCCTGTCCGATATCGATGGGCTCTATACCGCCCCGCCGGTGAGTGATCCCACCGCGCGCCATATCCCGCTTGTTACCGAGATCACGCCGGAAATCGAGGCGATGGCCGGCGCGCCGGGCACGGAGCTTTCGAAGGGGGGCATGAAGACCAAGATTGAGGCCGGAAAGATTGCGCTTGGCGCCGGCACCAACATGGTGATCACCACCGGCGACATTCTCAATCCGCTGCGTGCCATCGCAGAGGGCTCGAAGGTTACATGGTTCCTGGCGAGCCAGGATCCGGTGACGGCCAAGAAGCGCTGGATTGCCGGTAAGTTGGAGCCGCGTGGGGTCGTGCATATCGATGCCGGCGCCGAGAAGGCGCTGCTCTCGGGCAAAAGTCTTCTTCCGGCCGGCGTCACGCGCCTCGACGGGACGTTCGATCGCGGCGACGCAGTCATCATCCGTTCAGCCGATGGGCGGGAACTCGGACGCGGCCTATCGGCCTATGCGAAAGCTGAAGCAGCGCGAATTATCGGCAAGCGCAGTGCCGACATCGAAGCCATCCTCGGTTATGATGGCGGCGACGAACTCGTCCACAGGGACGATATGGCCCTGTCTCGTAAGTGATCTTGTCGAGGACGTGACACCGTGAACCGACCGGAGCAAGTGACGGAAAGTCTTCATGAGACGATGCTGCGTATCGGACGCTCCGCGCGCGAGGCTGCGCGCGAGTTGGCGGTTGCGTCGACGGCGACCAAGAACGCTGCGCTCTGCGCCATGTCCGCGCATCTGCGATCGGGTGTGCCGGCTATTCTGAAGGCGAACGCCGCCGACGTGGAATCTGCCAAGGCTGCTGGTCTTGCCACGTCCTTCATTGACCGCCTCACACTCAATGAGGCGCGTATCGAAGCCATTGCGCGGGGCCTGGAAGAGATCGCGGAGCTTCCCGATCCGGTCGGCGCCGTGCTGACCCAGTGGACTCGCCCAAACGGCTTGACGATTGCGCGCATGCGCGTCCCCATCGGTGTCATCGGGATCATTTACGAAAGCCGTCCCAACGTGACGGCGGATGCGGGCGGGCTTTGTCTGAAGTCAGGCAACGCCGCCATTCTGCGCACAGGTTCGGATGCCTTCCGCTCGGCCGGGGCCATCCATGCAAGCCTTGTTGCCGGCTTGAAGGCGGCCGGACTTCCAGAGGCGGCCATCCAGCTCGTCCCGACAACCGATCGCGCAGCGGTGGGCCATATGCTGGCCGGTCTCGACGGGGCCATCGACGTTATCGTACCCCGCGGAGGCAAGAGCCTTGTGGAGCGCGTACAGTCTGAAGCTCGCGTCCCGGTCTTCGCGCACCTGGAAGGCATCTGCCACACCTACGTCGATAAGGCTGCCGATTCAGAGATGGCGCGCGAGATCGTGGTCAACGCGAAGATGCGGCGTACAGGCATCTGCGGCGCCACCGAGTGCTTGCTCGTCGACCGTTCCGCACCGAAGGACATTCTCATCGATGTCGTGAAGGCTCTGCTGGAAGCCGGCTGCGAAGTGCGCGGCGACGCGGCAGCCCAGTCTGTCGACTCGCGCGTGAAGCCAGCGGCGGAGACAGACTTCGGCAAGGAATTTCTCGACGCGATTATCGCGGTGAAGACGGTCGAGGGTGTGGACGGGGCGATCCAACACATCACGCGTTACGGCTCTCAGCACACCGATGCGATCGTGACCAACGACGATGGGGCCGCAAACCGCTTTCTCACCAACGTCGACAGCGCCATCGTCCTGCACAACGCCTCGACGCAGTTCGCCGATGGTGGGGAATTCGGCTTTGGAGCCGAAATCGGGATCGCGACGGGCAAGATGCATGCGCGCGGCCCGGTTGGCGTCGAACAGTTGACAAGCTTCAAATACGTTGTGCGTGGAACCGGGCAAACGCGCCCGGGATGAGGGCGCTGCGTCAGCCTTTGGCTTCGCGCAGCCGGGCGATAGCGGCGTCAGCCAAGTCTTCGAGTTCAGGCAGCAGAACGACACTTTCCTGCTCGTTGGGATCGGTCCTTGCGATGACGGCCGAAGCCGGACTCTCGGAGAGATTGACCGGAAGGTGCGGCACGCCTGCGGGGATGTAGGCGAGATCGCCCGCCCGGGTCACGAAATGATGCTGCAGCCGGTCGCCGTAGAGCGTAACGGTTTCACCCTCGAGTACATAAAGTGCAGTTTCGTGGCTTTCGTGCAGGTGTGCCTTGGCCCGGCCTCCGGGCGGCACCGTTACCAGGTGCATGCAGATACCTTTCGAGCCGACGGTCTCGGAGGCAACGCCGCAGAAATACGTGAGGCCCTGCTTGCCGTCATAGGTCTCGGCCGTGCGGATGACGCGGCACTCGGGAAGGATAGGGCGGGACATAGCAAACTCCTACTGTGGCCTCTCCCTGGCGATATAGGCATCGTGCGATGAAGCACCAAGAGGCCGTGTGAGTGCCGGCTCTGATGGGTAAGGACCAGACGTCTGAAGCGCCGCTCTTATGACGTGCGAAGAAATGCCGAGACGTGAGAAAGCCACTCGGCGGGTGCGTCCTGAGGAATCCAATGCGAGGCGTTTTCTACCTTGACCAGATGCGCGTTGGGTATCTCGCTTGCCAGGCGCTCGCCGTCGCTGACAGGTTGCCATGGGTCGTCTACTCCCCAAACGAGAAGTGTGGCGGCCGTAATGTCAGCATGGCGATGTGCGATCATCATCGTATGGTTTGTGTTCAGCGCCGACGCGTTGCGAATGAGGCTGATCTTCCCTTCATCGCTGATATAGGGCGCGATAATTCCCTCTGTAAACTCTGGCGTAAGCCGATCTTTGCGCGATAGTCCGTCTTTGAAGCCGCCGATGAGAAAGTCGCGGATTTCGGCATTGGATTTGTGCTTCCACTTCGGGTGACCGACGTTGATCATATCGTCGATGGGCCAGCTGTCGTAGGCGACGATATTCGACAGGACCAAGCGGTTCACGCGTTCCGAGTTCTCCACCCCCATAATGAGAGCGACGCCGCCGCCCGTGTCATGGCCGATGAGAGTAGCCGACGCGATCTCAAGATGGTCCAGAAGTCCGAGGATCATCGACCGCTGGGCAAGAAGAGAACGATCGAACATATCCCGCTTGTCGGAGTTGCCGTGGCCGATGAAGTCCGGAGCGATTACGCGATGGGTCTTGGCAAGTTCGTCGATGACGTCATGGTAGAGGTATGACCACGTCGGGATGCCGTGCATCAGGATGAGCGGATCGCCCGAGCCGATGTCGGTGTAGGCGATGCGCAGGGGCGAGTGTGCGACGCCCTCGATTTCGACGTGCCTCTGGTGTGCGCTAAAGTCAGCATGGTTCATCGGGCGTCCTCGGGATTTCGTGGATGGGTGGTCACAATGGGTCCGCGTGCAAGGTACTTAGTCCTGCGCAAACTCAGGTGAGGAGAGCAACAAAAGCGCGGTAAGCTCGGGCGGTATCCTTCGCACTATCGTTGACGCGGGCATGCAGTAGGGCGCCGTCACCCGCGGCGACGGCGAGACGGGCCAGGTCGCCGGCCTTCCATTGGGCACCGATTTCCCCGGCCTCCTGCGCTCGCTTAAAGGCCTTTTCGAAGGCTGCCGTCAGGTCATGAGTGGCGGCACGGACCGCAACTGCGATTGCGGGGTCCTTCGCTCCTATTTCGGCTGCGGCGTTGACCAACAGGCAGCCGCGCCTCGTGGGGTGAGCAGCGTCTTCAGACCATGCGGCGAAGACGGAACGGATGCCGGCCATTGGGGAATCTGCGCTCTCTAGGAGGCCAATGATGTGAGAGACCCGCTGGGATACGTAGTGGGCCACAACCTTTTCGAACATGCTCTGTTTGTCGCCGAAGGCGTAAATCAGGCTTTGGCGACGCAGGCCCGTCGCGTGTTCGAGGTCTGTGTAACTCGTATCGTTGAATCCCTTGCTCCAGAAGACTTGCATCGCTGCTGCCAGCGCCTGCTCTTCATCGAACGAGCGCGGCCTTCCGGGCATGGGTTTCGCATGAGACATCCCTTTTTATGTATAGCAATTCATAAACGGTCAAGGGTGCCGCAACGCCTGCTATGGCGCGAAATGTTCGTCGATTCAGACAACTTATAGGATGAACTTCGAGAGATCCGCGTTTTTGGCCAGCGCGCCGATGCGGGTGTTCACGTAGGCCGCGTCGATCGGGATCGCGTCACCGCTGCGATCGGAGGCTTCAAACGAGATCTCGTCAAGTACGCGCTCCATCACGGTCTGCAGTCGCCGTGCACCGATGTTCTCGACGGTGGAATTGACGAGCACGGCCGCGTCGGCCAATGCGTCGATCGCGTCGTCTGTGAACGACAGCGTCACGCCCTCCGTCTGCATGAGCGCAACGTATTGCCTGATAAGGCTCGCCTCCGGTTCTGTCAGGATCCGGCGGAAATCCTCGCGCGAGAGGGCCTTCAGCTCAACACGGATCGGTAGTCGGCCTTGGAGTTCGGGCAGCAGGTCGGATGGCTTGGAGACATGGAACGCGCCGGATGCGATAAAGAGAACGTGGTCCGTTTTCACCGGCCCGTACTTTGTTGCGACGGTGGTCCCTTCGATAAGGGGGAGCAGATCGCGCTGGACGCCCTCGCGGCTCACGTCCGCCCCGACGCGGGTGCCGTCGCCGCGTGAGCAGATTTTGTCGATCTCATCGAGGAAGACGATGCCGCTATTTTCCACAGAGCGGATGGCGTCCGCGGCAAGATTGTCGTTGTCGATCAGCTTGTCGCTCTCTTCCGCAATGAGAACATCGTAGCTGTCGCCCACAGTCAGTCGGCGCGGCTTCATGCGCCCGCCCATGGCTTTCTGCAGCATCTCGCCGATGTTGATTCCGGCGCCGCCCATCCCCGGGCCCATCCCGGGGATCTCGAACATGGGCAACCCGCCGCCGCTGTCGGCGACCATGATCTCGATTTCCTTGTCGTTCAGTTCACCATCCCGAAGCTTCCGGCGGAAGCTGTCGCGCGTGCCGGGTGAGGCAGTCGGGCCCACCAGCGCATCCAGGACGCGCTCCTCGGCGTTCTTCTCCGCCTTCGCGCGCACCTCCTTGCGCTTGACCTCCTTGACGAGCCCGAGACCTACCTCCACGAGATCGCGTATGATGCTTTCCACGTCGCGGCCGACGTAGCCGACCTCCGTGAACTTCGTGGCCTCCACTTTCAGAAACGGCGCGCCCGCCAGCCGGGCGAGGCGGCGGGAGATCTCGGTCTTGCCGACGCCGGTCGGCCCGATCATCAGAATGTTCTTGGGCAGAACCTCGTCCTTCAGGTCGCCGGTCAGCTGCTGGCGGCGCCAGCGGTTGCGCAATGCGATAGCGACGGCGCGTTTGGCGTCGTTCTGGCCGACGATGTAGCGGTCGAGTTCGGATACGATCTCGCGGGGTGAGAAGTTGGTCATGGGGACAGAGAACTCATGGGATTGGGCAGACGGCGCGCGATATCCGCAGGAAGCAGGCCGGTTGGCGACATGCGCAGGTGGCGCCAGCCGGAACTAAGCGACAGCACGCCGCCTTCGACCGCAGCCGACAGCGTCTCTTCCGAGATCATGCCTCGAGACTTTCGACGATTAGGTTTGAATTAGTATAGACGCAGATTTCGGCGGCGATTCCCATGGCCCGCCGCGCGATCTCTTCAGCGCTGAGAGGCTGATCGATCAGAGCGCGCGCGGCCGAGAGCGCATACATGCCGCCCGACCCGATACCCATGACATGGTTTTCGGGTTCCAGTACGTCGCCGGTACCGGTTAGCACCAGTGTGGTCTGCTTGTCGGCCACGAGCATCATGGCTTCCAGCCGTCGCAGGTAGCGGTCCGTCCGCCAATCCTTGGCGAGTTCAACGGCGGCGCGGGCCAGCTGCCCAGGATAGAGTTCGATTTTGGCTTCGAGGCGCTCAAAGAGGGTAAAGGCATCGGCCGTGGCGCCGGCGAACCCCCCTATCACGTCGTCACGCCCGAGCCGACGGACTTTCTTCGCGTTGGCCTTGATAACGGTCTGGCCCAGGCTGACCTGCCCGTCGCCCGCGATCACGACCTGGCCGCCCTTGCGGACGGTCAGAATTGTGGTGCCGTGCCAAGATGGGATTCCGGAGGGGGGCTGTTGTGTACTCATGTGCACCTCTGATCTAGGCCCAGGGCGCCCGTAAATCAAGAATGGGCGCGATTGGTTACCGATGCTGGAACGAACGCGGAAACACTGCTAGAGCCTTTCGTCTGACCGGGGCGGCGCGGGCGCGGGGTCCGTCGACCTGATCCTGGTTCGGCAAGAGGACGAACCGTGAAGCGGCAGGCCACCATTTCGCGCAAGACGAAGGAAACCGAGATCCAGGCGGCGATCGACCTGGACGGCAGCGGCGCATTCGAGATCGGGACCGGCATCGGCTTCCTGGACCACATGCTGGAGCAATTGGCTCGTCATTCGATGATCGACATCAAGCTCGTCGCCAAGGGCGACTTGCACGTCGATTTTCACCACACAACCGAGGATTCCGGCATCGTGCTCGGCCAGGCCGTCGCCAAGGCGCTTGGCGACAAGGTGGGCATCACCCGCTATGCAGATGTGCACCTGCCGATGGACGAGACGCTGACCCGTGTCGCCCTGGACATCTCCGGTCGGCCCTATCTGATCTGGAACGTGACCTTCACGCGCGACAAGATCGGGGAGATGGACACGGAGCTTTTTCGCGAATGGTTCCAGGCTTTTGCCCAGAACGCCGGGATTACGCTGCATATCCAGAATCTCTACGGTGAGAATAATCACCACATTGTCGAGACCTGTTTCAAGGGTCTGGCCCGGGCTTTGCGTCTGGCCCTGACAGCCGATCCGCGCCAGGCGGGCCGCGTGCCATCGACAAAGGGAACTCTGAGCGTATGATGTGGTTACTGGTTCACGCGAAGGACAACAGCGACGTGAACGTATATACCGTGCATGAGCCACCTGGGCCGCCCCTGGATAGGATCGACAGGGCTGCGGCTTTGGTCTTTGTCCGGGATGGCTTCTCCTGGGGAGCCGCCCTGTTCTCGCCCTTTTATTTTCTGGTTAAGGGCCAATGGGTCGCCTTGCTGGCCTACATAGTCACCATCGTCCTCATCTCTGCCATGCTGTGGAGCACCGGCATTGATAAACAGTGGTTCTCGATTGCGGTTCTCGCACTGAACGTGTTCATCGGTTTTGAAGCTTCGACACTCGAGAAAGCTTGGCTGAGTTTTCGGGGTTGGAATGAGATCGGCACCGTGGCCGGTCGTAATCTGCCCGAATGCGAGCGCCGCTTCTTCGACGCTTGGCTTTTGGGCGAGGCTGCACCTTCAATCGAGGCTGCGCCTTTCGGGTCGTCTTTCGACGAATCCGCCCGGAGGGTTTTCGGATGGCGTCGCTTCCTTGGAGCCGGGGCCTGACGGGGCAGAATGCAGCGCGTCGCTATCATCGATTACGGCTCGGGCAATCTTCACTCGGCGGCCAAGGCCTTCGAGCGCGCAGCACGTGACAGCGCTCGCGAAAGCCGCATCGTCGTCACATCCGATCCTGAAGATGTTTGCTCAGCCGATCGTGTTGTGCTTCCGGGTGTCGGCGCTTTCGCCGACTGTAAGCGCGGTCTCGAAGCAGTGGCGGGTATGCGCGATGCTCTGGAAGAGACCGTACGCGTCAAAGGCCGGCCCTTTCTCGGGATCTGTGTGGGCATGCAGCTTCTCGCCACGCGTGGTCTGGAACACGGCGCCACGGACGGGCTCGGCTGGATCCATGGCGAAGTCCGCGCGATTGAGCCCGCCGATCCTACGCTTAAGATCCCGCATATGGGCTGGAACACGCTGAGGTCGCTTCGCGATCACGCTCTACTCGAGAATTTGCCGACCGGCCCAAACGGACTGCATGCCTATTTCGTGCATTCCTATCACCTCGTTGTGGCCGACCGCGCCGATGTGGTGGCAGAGACGGACTATGGGGGCCCCGTCACTGCGATGGTGGCGCATGGCAATATTGCCGGCACGCAGTTCCATCCCGAGAAAAGCCAGACGCTGGGGCTAGGGCTCATCGCCAACTTCTTGGCCTGGAAGCCGTAGCCGCCAGAATGGTGTGGGGTGCATTCAGCTCTTGCGATTGACGACGAACCGCGCCGCCTTGCGCAGTACATCGGCTTTCGCCCCAAACGGGGCGAGTGCGGCGCTGGCGGACCGTTCCGTTTCCCGCAGCATCTCTCGCGCGGCGTCCGTTCCCATAAGCGATACGAGGGTTGCCTTGTTGGCCGCGGCGTCCTTGGCCACGGCCTTGCCGACGGTGGCCACGTCCCCCTCGGCATCGAGAAGATCGTCGGCGATCTGAAACGCAAGTCCGAGAGCCGTGCCGAAATCAACGAGTGCACGCCGATTCTGCTCCGAAGCACCGCCGAGGATCGCGCCTGCCTCGCAGGCAAAGACAAGAAGCGCACCGGTCTTCATGGCTTGAAGTCGCCGCACGTGATCAGACGTGGGCGATACCGGGTCGCCAAGCTTGTCGGCCATCAGGTCGAGCGCCTGGCCGCCGACCATGCCGGCTGCACCCGCCGCGCGCGCCAGTGCCGAAACGAGAGCCACCCGGACGGCCGGATCGGGATGCGTGGTATGTCGGGCCAGAACTTCGAAAGCCAGCGTCAGCAGACCGTCGCCAGCAAGAATGGCCGTCCACTCGTCATAGGCTTTCCAGACGGTAGGCTGCCCGCGTCGGAGCGTATCGTTGTCCATCGCCGGAAGGTCGTCGTGGGCCAGCGAGTAGCAGTGGACGAGTTCCAGCGCGGCGCCCGTTTCGGCCGCCTGCTTTGGCGGCACGCCAAATAGCGCCGCGGTCTCAATGACCAGCAGAGGCCGCACGCGCTTGCCACCGCCCAGCACAGCGTGGCGCATGGCCGCGATCAATCGCCCCGCCTGCTGCTCAGGCGCCTCGCCGGCAAGGCTTTTTTCGCTGAGAATACGATCGAGGGCGGCCTCAGTCAGCTGAGCGGCGCTGGCAAGGCTTTGCGCAAAAGTCATGAAGGGCTTACCTAGTCGGCGGGTGGTGGCTGTATGGCGTGGGGCGAAGCCTTATCATGCATCGAGGACCCGGTGCGAGCGAACGTCTGTCTCACGAGGGGGCAGCGTGGCTGAAGCCGATGCATGATGTGCAATCCGATGATCCGGTTCGCCCGGATCGTATGAGGAACTCCCTGACGTGAGTGGCGATGGTGAGCCTCCGATGGGTGCGGATCTGATGCGCGGGGCGGCATCCGAAACAAACAGTTCTTCCCAAGATGTGGACATCCTTGTCGCCATGGCTGCCCGCCGGATAGCCGAAGCGGTGCAGAGGGCACAGCATCGCACATTGGCCCCAGTGCCTCCTGCGCAAGCGTCCGAACAAACGCCCGTGCTGGAGTCGCAAGATGTTTCGCTGGTGCAGTCGCCCGGAGGGGACGGCCCGGTTGCGGTGCGATCCGAGCCGCCCGCCCCGCAGTTGATACCCAATCCGGCTGCGGATAACGCGTCCCCTCCTACGAATCTTCAAACCGAGGGGGAACTCAAATCAACTGAACCGGGCGCCATGCCGATTGCGCTACCGCGCTCCGAAGCGGCTGCAACTCAGGCCGACAACGTCCCTCCGGCAGAAGCTCCGCCATCGGGGTCCAGTTTCCCCCGGCTCACTTGGAAACGGCTGTCGAAGGCCGCGCTTGTGCTCGTGGGTGGCTACTTCGCCTTGGTCGTCGCTCTCATCTTCCTCTATCGCTTCATTCCTCCGCCTGCGTCGACCCTGATGATCTATCAATGGTTTTCCGGAACCAGCATTCAGCGGACCTGGGTGCCGATAGACAGCATGTCGCCCAACCTCATCCGGGCGGTCGTTATCGCTGAAGACTGGGGGTTCTGCGATCATTACGGTGTTGATCTCGTGGCGATCGAAAAGGCTCTCGAACAGGCCGGTGAAGGCAAAATCCCGCGCGGGGCGAGCACGATTTCCATGCAGGTTGTCAAAAATCTCTTTCTGACGCAGTCGAAGAGTTACGTGCGCAAGGGGGTCGAGATCCCTCTCACCTTCGTGGCCGAGTTCTTCTGGTCGAAAAAGCGGATGCTTGAGATCTATCTGAACATCGCCGAGTGGGGCCCCGGCGTCTTCGGGGCTGAGGCCGCTGCCCAGCATCACTTCTCCAAGTCCGCCGCGAAGCTGTCGGAGCGGGAGGCGGCCCTCCTGGCCTCGGTACTGCCTAATCCAATGATCCGGGATGCCGGCAATCCGGGAAGGCTGACCCGCAAAAAGGCGACCGTGATCCAGTCGCGGATGAGGGCGGCGGGGCCCGTGGCCGATTGCGTCATGCCAGCCCCCAGGGGGGCGAAGTCCTCGTCAAAAAGCAGCTCTGGCTGGGAAACGAAGGTGAAGAACAGGGCTGGCGCGCCTCCGTGATTGTAGTATAAGGCGCGCTCTGTGGCCTGGATTGCCCCTGCCGCAACGGTGAGTTGCGCGCTAGCGGGCACGGCCAGAGCCTTGAAATTCGGGAATTTTCTCCTTGCTTCACAGGGGCTTAGCACCTCTTCTCGCAAGAGAAAACCCATTGATATGCGAGCGGAGTAACGAAAATGGCCGTACCCAGGAAGAAAGTATCCCGGATGAAGACCGGGCAGCGCCGGGCACACGATGCGCTCACGCGTCCTACCTACGTTGAGGACAAAGAGAGCGGTGAGCGCCGCCGTCCCCATCATATTGACTTGAAGACGGGCAAGTATCGTGGCCGTCAGATTCTGGCGCCCAAGGCCGACGTCTAAGGACTGTTGAACCGGTCTTTTTCAATCTGGGAGCGCGACAGCATCGCGCGGGCGTCCGTCGATTAATGGCGTGGAACTGCTAGGTTGGAAAGCCCGGTTTACCGGGGGAAACGCGAGGGGAGAGACCGATGACGCTTGCCGCACTGCCGCTGACGATCATTCCGTTCATACTTTACAACCTCCTCGTACTCCTCGGGGTGGACCTCAATGCGTCCATGATCGGCGAGGGCATCACCATGCTGAGCGGGGGTGTGTGGAAGCTGACCTGGGGTGATCTCCTTCTGCTGCTCGCAATGGTCGTCCTTTTTATCGAGATCGTGAAGGCAACATACACGGGCACGGCGTCCATGATGAACCATGGCCTCTCAATGGTTGTGTTCATCGCATTCCTGGTCGAATTCCTGATGGTTCAGCAGGCCGCTACGTCAGTCTTCTTCCTGCTCATGATGTCAGCCCTGATCGATGTCATCGCCGGTTTCACAATCGGTATCCGGGTGGCGCGCCGCGACATCGGCTTCGGCGCCGGAGACCATTGAGCCGTCCCATCATCGCGGCATCAGTTGTCGAGAAATAGAGCGGCGCGCCGGTTCCCTGGCGTGCCGTTTTCGCTATGAAACCTTACTATTCGATCCAAATTTTAAGTGTTGTTAGGAATTTGGAACTAGCTTCATGGCAAGTTTGGGATGGGTAGCGGCATCAGGAGGCCGCCTTTTCTTGTCCGAGTACGGGGACCTCAGTGAGTTGTTCTCATAAGTCGATCGGTTCTGCCGCGGGCGCCAACGCCGCCGTCGCCGAAACGGAGTTGGATCCGTTGACGGAGACGGAGGGCTTTGATCTCGTGGGTGTTCTGTCGTCGATCGACGAGACCGCTTACATCTGGGATCTCGCGACCGATCGCATCGAGTGGGAGAGCAACGCTATTGCGGTGCTCGGCGTCGATGATATTTCCCAGATTCAGACGGGCGCGGGATTCGATCGCTTCATCGCGCCCGAGCATGCCCACATCAGAATGTCAGCCTTCAATGGCGGATCTCCCAAGACACAGGTGACCGGTACGCCCTACAGGATGCAGTACCGGATTCTGCCCCAAGGACAGCGGGGCATACCCGTGTGGATCGAGGATCATGGTCGCTGGTGGCCTGATGCCGACGGCCGTCCTCAGCGTGCGCGTGGCGTTCTGCGCGTCGTGGCCGACAGCATCATGGAAGAGCAGCGGCTTTTGTATCGCAACGATCATGACGAGCTGACCGGCCAGCTCAACCGGGCCCGCCTTACGGAGGCGCTCAACTCGGTTATCGCGCGCTGCATGCGCTCGGAAGGCCAGGCGGCCTTTCTGATGGTGGCGATCAATAACCTGGCCAAGGTCAACGAGACGTTCGGACACCACGTGGGCGATGAGGTCATCGCCGCTGTGGTCAACTCCATAAAGTCGAAGCTGCGCGGCGGCGATACGCTCGGCCGCTACTCGGCCAACAAGTTTGGCGTGATTCTGCATGATTGCGGTCCTGGCGCCATGGCCATGGCGGCGGAACGGTTCTTGCGCGCAGTACGCGAACTCACGATCCGCACCACCGGCGTGCAGGTTCAGGCCACGGTTTCCATCGGCGGCGTCGTCCTTCTGGAGCAGGCCGAAACAGTGCATCAGGCTATGAGCTGCGCGCTGCAGGCCCTGGATCGTGCCAAGCAGCACCGCCTCGAGGGGTTCGTCGCGTACGAGCCCAATTCTGCTGCGGATGATTTGCGCCAGCGAAATATGGCCATGGTTGACGATGTCATCCGCGCATTGGAGGAAGGCCGCATGCGGCTCGTGCTCCAACCGATGGTGGACTCGCGAACCGGTGAGCCGCGGATCTACGAATGTCTGCTTCGGATGGAGCGCGAAGACGGCGAGATGGTCTCCGCCGGCCAGTTCATCGAGCTCGCTGAGCAGCTCGGCCTCTCACGGTATATCGACAAGAGCGCACTGGAGATGGCCGTGGCGCTCCTGAAGCAGCACCCGGATCTCACGCTCTCCGTCAACGTGTCGAGCCTCACCGCGAACGAGCCGGATTGGATGACCAGCCTACGCAGCTTGACCGGCGAGGATCGCAGCATCACAAGCCGCTTGATCGTTGAGATCACCGAGACCAGTGTGATCGTCGATATGGATTCGATGAAGACCTTCGTGGATACCCTGCGCGAATTGGGCTGCCGCATAGCCATCGACGACTTCGGGGCCGGCTACACGTCCTTCAAGAACCTCAAGGCGCTCAAGGTCGACATGGTGAAGATCGACGGCGCGTTCGTTAGGGATCTGGCCGCGGATCAGACTGATCAGGCCTTTATCCGCACGATGGTGGACATCGCCCGCACCTTCAATATGGAAACGGTGGCTGAGTGGGTTGGCGACGAGACGACGGTGCGTCTCCTGACCGAGGCCGGTGTCGACTATCTACAGGGCTACCACTTCGGGGCGCCGATCCCGCCTGAGGAGCTGCCTGATGCGCGGGCAACCTGACGGTTGCCAGAAGACATAGGTGACTCACGCCCGGCAGATCCGGGTGGATGCACGCGCCCGTGATGGGTCGCTTTTTCTGTCCGAAGAACGGATGAATGATCGAACCTGAAGTTCAGGTCCGATCCTTGGTCAGGCGCTCGAGGCTGCGCTGCATCGATTCGAGCTGCGACTTCAGCTCCGAAATTTCATCCCGCTCACCCGTTCCGGCCACGGCCTGGATGGCGGGCTTTTCATCCCCGGTCTCACCAGCCGGGGCATCGGCTTTGCGGCCGCCCGGCTGCGCTGCGGCGCCGAACGAGGTCCACATGGCCACTGCCTGCTCGAACATCGCCATGTTCTTGCGAGCCTGCTCCTGATAGGCCTCGAAGGCTGCTGCAGGATTGGTAAACGCAGCCGTGAACTGGGAGCGGATCTTCTCCTGCTCCTTGACGAGGTTTTCCAGGCTGAACTGCAGATAGCTCGGGACCATGCGGCCGATTTGATCGTCATAGAACCGGATCAGCTGGCGCAGGAACGGCGTCGGCAGCATCGATTGGCCATCGCCGCGGCTTTCCTGCTCGACGATGATCTGGGTGAGCACGGAGTGGGTGAGGTCGTCGCCAGTCTTGGCGTCATAGACCACGAAATCCTTGTCCGCGCGAACCATGCCCGCGAGATCGTCGAGCGTCACGTACTGGCTGGTCTCGGTATTGTAGAGACGCCGGTTCGCGTACTTCTTGATGACGATGGCTTCGCGTTTTTCGGATTGAGACTCGAGTTTGTTCAGGGTGGCCATGCCCGTGCTTTCTTTTGCGTGTTGCAGTGCGGCATCGTAGCACACGCTTAGCGCAGGTTGCCAGAGCCTCGTGCACCTCTTTTGGGCGGTTTTGCCGCCCGCATGTGCAATTGCGATTGCGCGAAGGTTGCTGGTATGGGTTCACTATGGACGGCGCACAAGTTTCCAAAATGGATAGGCGCCGCGCAAGACCCCAAGCGCCAAAGTCTTTACGCCGGGAGGAGGCCGGATTTCAATGAGCCAGGATACCGATATCGTCATCGTCAGTGCTGCGCGGACCCCCGTGGGGTCATTCAGCGGTTCACTCTCCTCCCTACCTGCACACGAGCTGGGGATCGTGGCCATAAAGGCGGCGCTTCAGCGCGCTAATGTTAAACCAGGTGATGTCTCTGAGGTCATCCTCGGTCAGGTTCTGACCGCAGCCCAGGGCCAGGGACCGGCTCGCCGCGCAGCGATCGGTGCCGGCATTCCGGTTGACGCACCAGCCTGGGGCATCAATCAAATCTGCGGCTCCGGACTTAGGGCTGTCGCGCTGGGCGCACAGCAGATCCAGACAGGCGCAGCTGACATCGTTGTTGCCGGCGGTCAAGAGAGCATGAGCCAGTCGAACCATGCCATGCTGCTGCGTGAAGGCACGAAGATGGGTGACGGCAAGCTCATCGACACCATGATCCGCGATGGTCTCTGGGACAGCTTCAACAACTACCACATGGGTACGACGGCAGAGAACGTCGCGCGCCAGTGGCAGATCACTCGTGAGGAGCAGGACAAGTTCGCCGTCGCCTCGCAGAACAAGGCGGAAGCTGCGCGCAAGGCCGGCAAGTTCAAGGACGAGATCGCGCCCGTCACTATCAAGACCCGTAAAGGCGAGACGGTCGTGGACACCGACGAATACATCAAGGAAGGCGTCACATTGGAGAGCGTTGCCAAACTGCGCCCGGCATTCGATCCCAAGGAAGGCACTGTAACGGCCGCGAACGCTTCGGGCATCAACGACGGTGCGGCCGTCGTCGTTCTCATGACGGCTGGTGAAGCCAAGAAGCGCGGGCTGAAGCCTCTGGCGCGCATCGCGTCGTGGGCCCAGGCTGGCGTGGATCCTTCGATCATGGGCACAGGACCGATCCCGGCCTCCAAGAAGGCGCTTGAGCGCGCCGGCTGGACAATCCAGGATCTCGATCTCATCGAAGCCAACGAGGCCTTCGCTGCACAGGCGATCTCAGTCAACAAGGGTCTTGGCTGGGACACGGACAAGGTCAACGTCAATGGCGGCGCTATCGCCATCGGTCACCCGATCGGCGCTTCTGGTTGCCGTGTGCTGACGACGCTGCTCTATGAGATGCAGCGCCGAGACGCCAAGAAGGGCCTTGCTACACTTTGCATCGGTGGTGGCATGGGCATAGCTGTCTGCGTCGCCCGCGACTGAGACTGCTTCCGAACTGAGAGCCGGGTCGCCGCCGAACAGAGTGACCCGGTTTCTTCATCACCTGATCTCGAAAATCAAAATCTACTCCAGGGAGGTTTCACATGGCACGAGTTGCCCTCGTCACCGGCGGTACGCGCGGTATCGGGCATGCGATTTCGGTCGCGCTGAAGAATGCTGGTTATCGCGTTGCTGCGAGCTATGCCGGCAATGACGCCGCGGCTCAGCAGTTCCAGGTGGAGACGGGCATTCCCGTCTACAAGTTCGATGTATCGAGCTTTGAGGCCAGCGATCAGGCGGTGAAGCAGATCGAGAAAGATCTCGGTCCGATCGACGTGCTCGTGAACAATGCGGGTATCACCAAGGACACCATGTTCCACAAGATGACGAAGGAGCACTGGGACGCTGTCATTGGCACCAACCTCAATGGTCTCTTCAACGTGACCCGTCCCGTCTGGGAAGGCATGCGCGCGCGCAAGTTCGGCCGCGTGATCAACATCTCGTCCATCAACGGGCAGAAGGGTCAGATGGGCCAGGTGAACTACTCCGCCTCGAAGGCCGGTGACCTTGGCTTCACGAAGGCACTTGCCCAGGAAGGCGCCCGCGCCGGTATCACCGTCAACGCGATCTGCCCGGGCTACATCGCTACTGAAATGGTGAAGGCAGTGCCCCAGGAAGTCATGGAGAAGAACATTCTCCCGCAGATCCCTGTCGGCCGTCTCGGCGAGCCAAGCGAGATCGCGCGCTGCGTCGTTTTCCTCGCTTCCGATGATGCGGGTTTCATCACCGGATCGACGATTACCGCGAATGGCGGTCAGTACTTCATCTAAACAGAATTCCTAGATTCAGGCGCCTTGCGTCATCGACCCGACATTGGAGCGCCCCGCGGCGAAGGCTGCGGGGCGCTTTCTGCGCTTCAGTGGTTGCTTGCGTTCGGGGGACGCGACAGTACGGCATAATCAGTATAGCCGCGGTGCAAGCGGCTGAACGACAAGCTGAGACCTAGGTGAGTGGCGACACGATGTGCCTCAGCCTCCAGATCGGATCGAGGTGTGACGGTGTAATGATCAAGAAATGAAAATAGGGCGCGCTTGAAGGTGGCTGGCAGATGCTCGCACTGTCCGAAGTCCACAATGTGCAACTGCCCGCCAGGCGCAACGTGCGTAGCCCCAGTGGCGAGAGCTTTCTGCCAGCCAGGGATCATCGAGAGGGCATACGAGAAGAAGACCCGGTCGAAGGACTGAACACCGAGTGCCTCGGCCGCGGAGAAGTTTGTCGCGTCACCCTGTGCGATCCGGATCCTAGTCGCAAGGCCCCGTCGCCTGATCGACGCGGAGGCCGTTTCGAGCATGGCGCGAGAAACGTCGATGCCGTAAATGCGCGCTTCCGGGTAGGCCTCGGCGATCCGGACAAGATTCCATGCGGTACCGCAGCCAATTTCAAGAACGGTCTCGCCGGGATGCAGATCCAATTTCGAGATCAGTTGCTTGCGGCCTATGAGGTAGTGGGTGCGGGTCAGGTCGTAGATGAAGCGCTGGAAGCGGTAGTGCCGGTCCATGCGCTCCGCATCCGAGAGGCTGGCGCTGCTCATGCCGACCGCTCCTTCAGAATGTAGAGGTGGAACCCGCCGTAGATGGCCGAGCGGTCGCGCGCGATGTAGCGGCGGGAAGCCTCCTCTTCATACCGCCACTGATCGAGGATGGCGTCCGGTATGCGGCCCGGAAGGATTGTCTCATCGCCCGCGGTGCGGAAGATGACGCGAGCCCCCGGCCTCGCCGTGCGCGTGATCTCACGCCAGAGATCGGCGAGGACCTCATCGGTCATCCAGTCCTGGGCGTCGAGCAGAACGTAGCGGTCGATATGCCCCGGCGGCAGCGCGCGCAGCTGATCCGAAAAGGAGGCGTTGCGGATCTGTATCCTGTAAGCCCGGTCGCGGACGGATTCGTAGTTCTTCTTCTGCAGATAGGGCGGCAGCGCTGCGTTACCGTGCGTGTCGTAGCAGCGGCCGAAAGCTTGCCAGGCAAAATAGTTGTCTTTCAGATCGAAGCCGCAGGCCAGGCGGGCCAGTCGTTCTTCAACGACCTCGTGCATCGGACGACCGCCCGACAGTGCATCGTATTGAGCGGGCGGAATGCCCAGCCCGAACAGGGATGAGCGCTGGTTCAGAACGGCCCGGACAAAGCGTTTCTTGAAAAGCGGCTTCAGTTCGCGTTCGTAGATTTCACGCTGCTCGTTGAGCGAGCGGGCCTTCATGATGACGCCGGGGTCGCGCCCGTAGAGGCGAGCTGCAAGATGCCCCGCGCTGACGAACCGGCCGAGAAGCCCAGTACGGTAGAAGCCTCGCGCGAAGCGCTCGATACGCCGCCGTCCGCTGAGTTCGCGGCTGTCCCAGTAGCTCCGCGTTTCCTCATCCAGTCTGCGGCGGATATGCCGATCGTAGACTGCGATGTTGGCTGCCTGATCGGCCGCACCGAAGAAATTCAGAAAGGCTTCGTAGTCAGGAAGATGCCGCGCGGCGGCAATCTTCAGGCGGTTAAGAGCGATGTGCGAAGTGTTGAGATCGACAGCGATGATCTCGCCCGGATCAGCAGTCAGATAAGACAGGGCGTTGCAGCCACCGGACGCAATCGTAATCAGGCGATGATGCGGAGCGATCTCAAGCGCCTCCATATCGACAACAGGGTCTTCCCAGATCTGCGGATAGACCAGATTCGAGAACGCGAAGGTGAACGCGCGCTCGGTCAGCCCTGCGCGTGAAAGCAGCCGGTTGCGATGCACCGCGGCCCCCACGAGTGAACTGCTGCGCCGACGTGAGATTTCGAGCCCAGCCGCGGGGTGCAAACGTTCCATCTGTCAGGATCTCCGGAGTGCGGCAGGGCCGCATGTTTGATGCTGTGAGCTATGTGCCTTCCTGGACAACATCGCGGTTTGCGGTGCGCCGTGCAGCGCGGCACGCGCCTCATGGATGTTGCTCAGGAACATTTCGGCGGTGCGGCGCCACGTGAAGTTTTCCGCGCGGGCGCGGGCATTGCGGCGATCAAGGCTCAAGGCGCCCACCATGGCGACCGAGAGGTTCTGATCGAGGTAGCCGCTAATGCCATGTTCCAGAATGTCCTTCGGACCGGTCACCGGATAGGCGGCGACGGGCAGTCCGGATGCCAGCGCTTCGAGGATGACGAGCCCGAATGTGTCTGTGCGGCTGGGAAAGACGAAAACATCCGCAGAGGCGTAATGGTTCGCGAGATCTTCTCCCAGCCGGCGGCCGGAAAACCTGACATGCGGGTAGCGTTCCTGAAGGTAGGATAGATGTGGACCGTCACCGACGACGGCCTTGATTCCGGGAACGTCGGCATTGAGAAAGGCCTCGATGTTCTTCTCGCGCGACACGCGTCCGACGTAGAGGAAGACGGGGCCCTCGGTGCCGAACAGGCGCTGGGGCCGCGGCCGGAAGAGATCAGTGTCGACACCTCGCGTCCAGGGCAGCGGAGATTGGAACCCTCGCGCGGCAAGCTCGCGCCTCAGGGACGGCGTGGCCACCATCATGCCGGCACTGGGCCGGTGGAACCGGCGCAAGGCCGCATACGTCCATGCTTTGGGAACGGCCATGTGCGCGGCCAGATATTCAGGAAAGCGCGTGTGAAAGCTTGTGGTGAACGGCAGCCTCCTCTTGCGGCAGTAAGCCCGTGCCATCCATCCAACCGGCCCTTCTGTGGCGATATGGATGTGGTCCGCGCATATCTCGTTGATCCGGAGCTCTGCCCGCTTGGCGTTGGGAATGGCGACCTCGATCTCCGGGTAACGGGGGAGAGCGACGGTCGAGAAGTCCTCGGGCGTCAGAAACGCGATCCGCACACCGAGTCTCGGCGCTTCGGCGGCCAGCCGATTGTAGGTTGCCAGAACACCGTTGATCTGCGGGGACCAGGCGTCGGTGGCAATGAGGATTTTCATCTAGGCCGCCGCCGTCAGGTTGTCGTGTGTCGCTTCGGTGGTCTGCCGGACGGCGTCGCCGATGCTCCAATGCACGATCTTGAGTTCGCCTGCGTGCGTCTCCACGATGGCTGTCGCGCTTTCCACCCAGTCGCCGCAGTTCAAGTAATGCACGCCATCGATCATGTGGTCGGCCGCGTGGTGAATGTGGCCGCAGATCACTCCGTCCGCATTGTGCCGGCGCGCGACGTCCGACAGCGCTTGCTCGAATTCGCCGATGAAATTGACCGCGCCCTTGACCCTCCGCTTCAGGAAGGCTGAAAGGGACCAATAGCCCAGACCAAGTTTCTGGCGCGCCCAGTTGAGTGGGCGGTTGGTCCAGAGCGCCAACTCGTAGGAGCGGTCGCCGAGAAACGCGAGCCACTTGGCGTAGCGCACGACAACGTCGAATTCGTCGCCGTGCATGACGACGTACGTCTTGCCGGTCGCCGTTGTATATAAGGCATCACGGCGAATTTCGATTCCGCCGAAGTTGAGGCCGCAATAGTCGCGCAGCGCCTCGTCGTGGTTGCCGGGAATGAAGACGATACGCGCGCCCTTGCGGGCCTTGCGCAGCAGCTTCTGGATGACGTCGTTATGGGATTGCGGCCAGTGAGGCCCGCGCTTCACCTTCCAGAAATCTACGATGTCGCCGACAAGGTAATAAGTGTCGGCTTCATTCTCCTTGAGAAAGTCGAGAAGAGCGTGGGCCTGAGCGGCCTTTGTGCCGAGATGAATATCGGAGATGAAGATCGTCCGGAAGGCCGTCTCGGCTCGGGCGTCTGTCACGGCGCGCCTCGATTCGCTGTCTTTTTCATCCTGGCGGGAGGAAGCCTGAAATCTGTTTCAGGCGTGTGACAGCAGGTCCGGCTCCGTATGGACAAAATGCATCACCCCGACCGCAAGGGCCGGGGCGATGGGTTAACGCAGAGGTGGTCGAAGATCGAAGACCTGATCAGCCTCTCAGGCGGTTGCGGACGATCAGTGGAAGTTCCTCGTCCTGCGGATCCGAGTCGGCACCGAACTGGCGACCCTCACCGGCACTCCACCACCGATCCGACGCCGGTGCCGGCTGCTGCTGAGTGGCACGCGCTGCGGGCGTATAGCCCTGCTGATAGGAGGATGTCTCCGCCGGGCGGTTCTGGGCTGACGCCGCCGCTGGACGCTGCGCCATGGGCGAACCGCCAAACCAGGCATCAATAAGGTCCAGTTCCTCCGCCGAAAGCTGCAGGCCTTGGCTGCGGCAGCGGGCAATTACGAAATTGCGGAAGCGGCTGGAGAACAGGTTGGCAGAGGCCCCCTGCTCAAACCAGGGATCAGTCTCGCTGACCACCTCGAGCACGAAACGGACGTCGTCGCGCTTGATGTTCACGCCGAGGTCGGCAGCCCGGTGGGCGATGTTCGTCAGCGTCTGTGCACCCGTGAGGCCGTTGGTGTTGATTTCCTGTGCCATCACCTCGAAGAGCGCACGATACTCCGGCGGTGCCAGCGGCGGGGCCTGGCAGGCATCATGAATGCGCGTGATCGACTGCTGGATGGACGGCGCAGCTTCCGAGCGGGCCGCAGCCGGCTTGGGTGCCGGAGGCGGCTGTTGAGCCGCGGCCCGAGCAAGGCCGGCAGGTTGAGCTACCGGCGCTCGAGGTGCCGGGGCAGGATTCGCCGGGGACTGAAGGGCAGGCTGGGCGCGCGGCTGCGCTGCCGCCGGCATCTCCGGAGCCGCTGCGGGACGATCAGGCCGCTGCTCGGCGCGGGGTGCGCGATCAGGCATCGGCAGGGCGGGTTCCTGACGCAGCGTCTCGCGGGCGGGCTCGGCCCGGCGCGGTTCCTCAGCCGCCTGAGGGCTGATCTGGCGGCTGGCGTCGAATACATAGTAGGGCGGCTGATCTGACAGCCGAATGTCGGCGGGCAGGCCCTTGGTCAATAAGTTGCTGAAGCTCCCCGCGCCAGCCCATCCGGTGCCGACGGTGCGATCATGTCCGAGAGTCCGCACGGCGCGGTCGGCCAGTGCCTCGAGAGGGACTGGCTGCCCGGCACTGCGCACCCAACCGACGACTTCGGCCAGGATCTCACGACGGACTGCATCGAGTTGCGGTGCCGCTGGCGCGGCCTCGCCCCCCGTCTCGGAGGTCGCGGCGGTGCTGCCCTCAAGCAGAAGATTGATGAGGTCCGACTCGCGGATTTCACCGTCGGCTATCGCAGTGTAGGGAGCTGCCGTGTGATCGTTGGCGAAAACGATCGTGCGGCGGGCATGTGCGCGAAGCCGATGCAGGAGTGGCGTGAAGTCCGCATCACCCGAGAGGATGACGAACTCGTCGAAATACGTGTCGTGGCCGAGAAGGTCGCGGACGTCCATAACCATACGGATGTCGGCCGAGTTTTTCAGCTGCGACGTCAACGGCGGACAGTCGATCGCCTCCATGCCTGCGCGCAGGAAGTGATGGCGCACGAACGGAAACGAGTTCATGTCGGTGGAGTTATCCGATGCATTGCGCCGCGGAACCGGGTTGCCGTAACAGCGGTTCATCACGATGCGCCGGGGCACTGACGTCTCGAGACCGTTGGTCGAAGTGATGAGGCGGCCGCTCTCGATTTCGCGCAGCCACAGGCTGGCATCCTTCGCGAAACGCTTGGATGCCTCTTCATTCTTCCTTTTGAGCGACAAGTAGATGTTGTCGTAGTCAATGAAGACAGTGCTCAAGAGCGGACCAGGACTCTGGACCTTCATATCGGCAACCCCCGCTAGCCGGATCAATACGTTGCGAGCCACTCTTGATGAGTCGGTTTGGGGCGGCAAGGAGGCTTCCGCCGCACGCCGGGAGCTGCGATAAAAGAACAATTATTTCAATATGTTGGGTCCAGCCCTCGATCCAATTAGTGGTGGAAAAGTCCAACCGCCACAATTGGTCGTAGCCCTGCGCGAGAGGCGCGATTCCCCGGCATTCGAATCAGGGTAACGGCGGCTTGCCGCCTCCGGGGGCCATCTCAAAACTCTCGAAGCGAAAGCCCGGGGCGACCGTGCAGCCGACTAGGGTCCACGCGCCGAGGCTGCGCGCCTGTTGCCACCATCCGGCGGGCACGACGCCCTGCGGAAGCAGTCCGGCCTCAGGATCAAACCCGAGGGTGACGTTCTGGGCAGCCCCGTTCGGCGGCGCGAGGCCGAGCTCGAGAGGTGCCCCAGCATGCCAGTGCCAGATTTCCGTTGCATCGACTTTGTGCCAGCGGGAGACTTGGCCTTCCGGAAGTAAAAAATAGATGGCGGTGGAAGCTGCGCGTCCGCTGGCGTCGGTCGCGCGGTCGCGAAACGTCTCGCGATAGAAACCGCCTTCCGGATGGGGCTCAAGGCCAAGGGCGGCAATGATGGCTTGCGCGTCTGGTGTGACGTTCGCGGCGGCGCTTGTCATGCACGGTTCTTCCGCTCGCGCATTTCACCGAAAACCCGCCAATCCGCCACGGCGCCCATGCCGAGACGCGTGCGCGTGGCTATGTTGTGCGGGCGGAGGAAGACGTTCGTTTGCAACTCGTCCTCCAGGAGGGTCGGTACTGTCAGCCCGCCGCCGGCCACGGTCTCCTCGGCTTCCTCCAGGCGACGGCGCAGCAGCGCATTGTCTGGCTCGATGGAGAGGCCGAACCGGGCGTTCGCCACCGTATACTCGTGCCCGCAGTAAATCCGCGTGTCCGGCGGCAATGCTGCGATGCGGCTCAACGAGCGCCACATCATCTCGTGATTGCCCTCCAGAACGCGTCCGCAGCCCATGACAAACAGGGTATCGCCAACGAAGGCCAGCTTGTCGTCGGGGAAAACGTAGGTGATGTGGCCCATCGTGTGGCCGGGCGTTCCCAGCACCTGAACGCGATGCCCCCCGAGGTCGAAGGTATCGGAATCGCCGACTTCCACATCGATGCCGGGGATGCGGGCGGCTTCTTCCCGCGGGCCGACGATCCGGCAACCGAAGCGCTCCTTCAGTTCCAGATTACCGGCGGTGTGATCGCCGTGGTGGTGGGTCGTCAGAATGTGGGTGAGAGTCCATCCCTTGGCGTCAAGGGCGTCTATGACGGCGGCTGCGTCCGGAGCATCGATGGAGGCCGTTGTCCCATCCTCAGCGTGGATCAGAACACCGATGTTGTCCTTACGGCAGAGAAAAACGTGAATCTCGAGGTCGGGCATGCAGTCTTTTTTGTGGGGTGGCGGCCTTGGCCAGTCTGAACATTGATCCGCAGAGTAGCTGGAGCAACCAACCATTTCAATGCGGGTGCCTCGAAAGGCGGCATTTCGCGTGCATATAATGCTCAAGGACTGGAGGAAGCGCCGCACCCAAGGCGGCTCTCCGGCCTCAAGGAAAGCCACGCGCTCACATGGATCTCGACGTCGTTGACCTCAGGGATTTCTACCAATCGCCGCTCGGGCTGACCGTGCGCCGGATTGTCGGGCATGAAGTGCGCGCCCGCTGGCGCGCCACGCGGGGCGGCATGGTCGTTGCGCTCGGCTATGGCGTTCCCTACCTGGGGCCATTCCGTCAGGACGCGGCCTGCCTCGCGGCGCTCATGCCCGAGACGCAGGGTGCACTGGTCTGGCCATCGGCCGGGTCATTGCTCAGTGTCCTCGTTGAAGACAGACAACTCCCTCTGCCGGACAACTCGGTGGACCGCCTTTTGCTCGTGCACAGCCTGGAAGCCACCGACCGTCCCGCAACGCTCCTGCGCGAGGTCTGGCGCGTGCTGGTTCCTGAAGGCCGTCTGCTGATCGTGGTGCCGAACCGTCGCAGTGTGTGGGCGCGCATCGATACGACCCCATTCGGGCATGGCCGCCCCTACAGCCGGTCGCAGCTGGAACGCCTGCTGGTCGACTCACTCTTCACGCCGGTGTCCTGGGGTTCGGCTCTACACCTGCCTCCGATCAACCGGCGCATACTACTCAGGTCCGCACCGATCTGGGAGCGGGTTGGCTCCCGCCTCTGGCCGGGCTTCGGCGGCGTACTTGTCGTGGAAGCGCGTAAGGAAGTGATGGCGCCGATCGGCGGCAAACGCGCCGCCGCGCGCGCTCTGCGGGATCTGGTGGCTGTGCGGCGCGATCGCGATGTGATTATGGGATCCCGAAAGGTCGAGATATTCAGCGCGATCGGCGTGGAGCCAGAAGGAAAACCGCCTTCTCGCCGAGCAGATTTTGCAGTGAGAGAGAGTTCTTGATCGCAAGCCGCTGTCCGCGGCTATTGAAAGCGACCGCATCTTCCACTTCGGCATCTACGAGCTGTACGAGGTCGGAAAAGTCCTTGATCGTGCAGAGGTGCGAGTCCTGGCTCTCGTACCATGCTTCTGGAAGGTTGGGCGTGCGCGGCATGCGGCCCGTGAGAAGAAGCGTCGTTCGAATCTTCCAGTGGCCAAAGTTCGGGAATGACACGATGGCCTTGTGCCCAATGCGCAAGAGGTTCTCCAGAACGACCCTGGGTTGGCGCGTCGCCTGGATCGTCAGCGAAAGCACGGCATAGTCGAATGCATTGTCGGGGTAGCCGGAAAGATCCTGGTCCGCGTCGCCCTGGATGACCGAAAGACCGCGGGCCACGCAGGCATTCACGTTCTCGCGGCTGATCTCGATGCCGCGCCCGTCGACGCCTTTTTCGTTGATGAGGAGCTGCAAAAGCGCGCCGTCGCCGCAGCCGACGTCGAGGACGCGCGAACCGGGCTCCACCATTTCGGCGATGAGCTGGTGGTCAACGCGGACGGAAGCCGGTGCTTCGGAGCGGTGCGTCATCTCTGTCGCTTTCCCGCTCATGCGATGCCCCGCTTCTGGGCGGCGGCGTTGAGGAAGCCGGTCACTGTCGCGAACAGCTCTGGCTCGTGCAGCAGGAATGCGTCGTGCCCCTTGTCGGATTCGATCTCGACGAACGATACGTTTGCGGCCACGCCGTTCAGCGCCTTCACGATTTCCTTGTTGTCGCGCGTGGGATAGAGCCAGTCGCTGGTGAACGAGACGACACAGAACTGGGTCTTCGTGCCCCGGAATGCAGCGGCGAGAAGGCCGCCGTACTCCGCTTCGAGGTCGAAATAGTCCATGGCCCGTGTGATGTAGAGATAGCTGTTGGCATCGAAGCGATCGACGAACGTCGAGCCCTGATGGCGCAGGTAGCTCTCAATCTTGAAGTCCGCGTCGAAGGAGAAGGAGCGCGCATCGCGATTTTGGAAACCGCGGCCGAATTTGTCCTGAAGCGCCTTCTCCGACAGGTAGGTGATGTGTGCGGCCATGCGGGCCACGGCAAGCCCGCGTGCGGGACGCACGTTGGCAGCGTAGTAGTTGCCGCCCTGCCAATCAGGGTCCGCCATGACGGCCTGGCGCCCCACTTCGTGGAAGGCGATGTTCTGGGCGGTGTGCCAGGGGGCGGTCGCGATCGGCATGGCGGTCACTACGCGGTCCTTGTAGCGGGCGCACCATTGCAGCACCTGCATGCCACCCATCGAACCACCGATGACAGAGAAGAGTTTGTCGATGCCCAAGTGATCGATCAGGCGGCGCTGAGCATTGACCATGTCGCCGATGGTGATGACCGGGAAATCGAGGCCATAGGGCTTGCCCGTGGCCGGGTTGATGGACGCGGGCCCGGACGAGCCCATGCAGCCGCCGAGGATATTGGCGCAGATAACAAAGAAGCGTTCCGTGTCGATCGGCTTTTTCGGACCGACGAGCGTCTCCCACCAGCCGCCCTTGCCCGTCACGGGGTGCTTACTGGCGACATGCTGGTCGCCGGTCAGCGCATGGCAGATAAGGATCGCGTTCGATTTGTCCGCGTTCAGTGTCCCATATGTCTGGTAGGCGACGGCGAGTGGCGCGATCTCCTGTCCGCTGTCGAGGCGAAGGGGTTGATCCGCCGGAAACACGACGAGCTCGCTTTCAGGATGATGCACCTGATTGAGCGCAGCGTCCTGCACCACGGCCGACGGGCGCCGTGTGGTCGGGACAATTAGGGGCTCTTCGGAGGCCATTGCGCGCTTCGTGCTCCGACCCCCCGCATGACCGGGGGGCTAAAACGAAAAATCCCGGCCGATTTGCCCTGCCTGCTGGCCGGGCCCATCCGTTGCCGGGAGCGCGCGGCCTTTTTAGCGAGTTGTTTAACGTGGCTGCAAGCCGGCCGGCCAAATCACCACGACGAAGCCTAACTGATAACGAAACATGGCTTTTGGTGCAAGCGCCAGCTGCCGGGCTCGCCCGCTTTACCATTCGGCCTTGGTGATCCTTGAAGGAGCCCGTGCGCGAGAATTTAGCGTCTTTTCCGGCGGGCCGCCGTCGTATACCAAGCAAGCCGAAGGCCCGGCGGGTCTTCCGCACAACGAAAGATCTGGAAACGCATGCCGTCGCTCGCTCCCAGCCCCCGTCCCGGTGTTCTCGCTATCGAGGCTTATGTGCCCGGTGAGAGCAAGATTCCCGGCGGCTTGAAGCCCGTCAAACTCTCGTCCAACGAGACGCCGCTCGGGCCAAGCCCGGCCGCCGTTAACGCTTTCAAAGCGGCGGCGATGGAGCTGGAACGCTATCCGGACGGCCAGGCGACGGCTCTGCGTCAGGCGATCGGCAAGCGCTACGGCCTCGATCCCGAGCGGATCGTATGCGGGGCAGGCTCGGATGAGATCCTGACCATGCTCGCTCACGCGTACCTTGGTCCAGGCGATGAGGCGATCTACACCGAGCACGGCTTTCTCGTTTACAGGATCGCAATTCTGGCCTGTGGCGCGACCCCCGTGGTGGCGAAGGAAACTAACCTTACGGCGGACGTGGACAAGATCCTCTCCAAAGTGACGCCGAAGACACGGATGGTGTTCCTCGCCAATCCCAACAATCCGACCGGGACCTACCTGCCGCTCAGTGAGGTGCGCCGCTTGCGCCACGCGCTGCCCGGCAACGTCGTGCTCGTTCTCGACGGTGCCTATGCCGAGTACGTGCGCCGCAATGACTACGAAGCGGGTATCGAACTCGTGGCAACGACCAATAACACCGTGATGACACGCACGTTCTCCAAGATTTTCGGACTGGCTGCGCTGCGCATCGGCTGGGCCTATTGCCCCGAGTTGGTCGCGGACGCGCTTAATCGGATTCGCGGGCCGTTCAACATGTCCACCCCCTCCATCCTCGCGGGGGCGGCGGCGATGGAGGACGTCGTTCACACGCAAGACGCTGTTGAGCATAACGATCGCTGGCTCGGCTGGCTGTCAGAGGAGATCACCAAGCTCGGGCTGACCGTCACGCCGAGCGTGGCGAACTTTCTCCTCATTCATTTTCCGAAGGATACGGTTCAGGGGGCGGTTGCCTGCGACGAATTCCTGAAGTCGCGCGGCATCATTCTGCGCCGGGTCGCGGCCTATAGCCTGCCCGATTGCCTGCGTCTTACCGTGGGTACTGAGGAGGAGAACCGGAAAGTGGTCGCAGCGCTCGCCGAATTCCGGGCACAGGTCGCGTAATGCAGGACCAGGCCACCCCTATGTTCGAACGCATCGCGCTTATCGGTATCGGGCTGATCGGCTCGTCGATCAGTCATGCGGCTCGCCGCGCGGGTCTCGCGCATGCGATCGTCGGTTCTGCGCGCACGCCTGCAACGGTCGAGACTGCCTTGAAGCTTGGCATCATCGACCAAGGCTTCGCTACCGCGCGCGAGGCAGCCGAGGGTGCCGATCTCGTGGTCCTTTGTGTGCCGGTGGGCCTGTGTGGCCCCATCGCAAGGGACATCGCACCGGTCCTGCGCCCGGGTGCGATCCTGACGGACGTGGGCTCGGTGAAGGGTTCGATCGTGCGCGATGTGGCCCCGCACGTACCGGCAGGCGTGCACTTCGTGGCGGGGCATCCGATCGCCGGCACCGAGCAATCAGGCCCTGAAGCGGGCTTTGCAGAACTGTTCGACGGTCGCTGGTGCATCCTGACCCCCGAGAGCGGAACGGATGCGGCAGCGGTCGAAAAGCTGAAGGTTTTCTGGGAGCGGCTCGGGTCCAATGTTGAAATCATGTCGCCGGAGCACCATGATCTGGTGCTCGCGATCACTTCCCACCTGCCGCATCTCATCGCCTTCAATATCGTCAATACGGCAGCGCATCTCGAGCGGGTGACGGATAGCGAAGTCATCAAGTTCTCGGCCGGCGGCTTCCGTGATTTTACCCGCATCGCCGCGTCCGACCCGGTCATGTGGCGCGATGTGTTCCTGAACAACAAGGAGGCGGTATTGGAGATGCTCGGCCGCTTCAGCGAGGATCTCACGGGCCTGCAGCGCGCAATCCGCTTTGGGGACGGCGAGACGCTTCAGAAAATGTTCGCCGATGCGCGCTCCATCCGGCGCGGGGTCATTCAGGCTGGTCAGGATACGCCGGCGCCCAATTTCGGCCGGCCGCCATCGGGCACCAAGGCCGGCGGAGACAGCGAGGCGTGAGCGCCGGCCCGTCAGCGCGGCCTCTCTGGGTCTTCGGATACGGGTCGTTGATGTGGCAGCCGGGCTTTCCCTTCGTCGAGGCCCGCCGGGCGCGGCTCGAAGGTTATCGCCGCGCCTTTTGCGTCTACTCCCTGCATTATCGCGGAACGCAGGCCCGCCCGGGTCTCGTCCTCGGTCTGGCGCGCGGGGGGATGTGCGAAGGCATCGCCTTCCGGGTGGCACAGGAGGACGCCAATGCGGTGCGCGACTATCTGCATGCGCGGGAACTCATTTACGGCGTCTACCGCGAGGCGATGCTTCCTGCTGATCTCATGGGAGGGGTTCTGGGCAACGTTCGGGCCGAAGGTCCGCCGGAACGCTTGGATGTGCTCACCTACGTGGCGGAGTCCTGCCACCCGAGCTTTGCCGGTGGTCTGCCGCTTCAGCGGCAGTCGGAAATTATCCGCGCGGCCCGCGGGGTCGCCGGCAGCAATCTCATCTATCTCGTTGCGACCTTGCGCAAGCTTGCCGCGCTGGGCATCCGGCAGCGTGACCTCGAGCGGCTGGCGGCCATCACGGGCGTCTGCGGGCAGGTCGGTGCCGAGGGGGAGAAGGAACTCCAATGTCTCGAGGCGCGTTGCCGGGCTTTTGCCGCTCGGACGGGGATCCAACCGAGCCACGTCCGAAACGATCGTCGGCATGCCTTCGCATTTCGCCGTCGGCTGGCGCCGTGATCGGCGCAGGACCGGCATAACAAAACGGCAGCTGCGGGGGAGCGCAGCTGCCGGAGAATTTGGGGGCTCACAGTCTTTTGGGGAGACTACATCCCAGCCGCGAGGCTGGCGACGATACCGCTGCACTGTCCCGACCGCAGGTCGGTCTCGATGAGACGGCTCAGCTTGGCATTTGGCGCGAGCAGGTGGACGTGCACCTCGTTGGCGCCGAGTTCGGCGCCGCGGCGGCGGATTTCAGCAAGGTTCAGCGAGGCCGCGGAATGGCCAACGCGGCCGACTGCGAGCACCAGCTGGCGGTCATGCGCATCACGATGCACCAGGATATAGTTGCCGGCGGGAATTGCGGGGCACTCGACCAGGCTGTAGATCGTGTGCACGTAGCGGCGGCCTGAGGCACCGCTCCAGAAGTGGAAGCGCTCGGCGATGTCCGCCGCGCCGTCGAGCATGGCTGGCTCTGACCGCAGGGCCTGAGCCGGTGCCGTCCGGCGGGATTTGAAATCGGCGAAAGAGATGATCTGCGCTGCCATGATGGTGAAGTCCCTGAACCCAGCCGTTGAGCGGCCTTTGACGCCCTGATTTGATACCTGCCACCATGATCGAAATTTCTGGATGAAGTATGGCTCGATCCCAGTGATTTTGTGGCAGGGTGAATGGGGCGTTAGCGCTTGTTTCGGGGTTGAACGGGCGTGGCCGTTCCGTTGTTCTCGGCACTGCGAGGTAGGGGCCATGGCGGTCTAACTTTCAGTTACAGCGAGAAAAACCGCAGATGCCGCAGGTCCAGCACCCTTCGCGTTTGACAAACGCGGCCATGCCGCATCTGGGGCAGGGACGGCCGCCTGCCACTTTTCTGACCTGATCGGCTCCGCCTTGGGCCGCCATCTCCAGCGTTCCAGAATCGCCTGCCGGCGTGCCGGCGGGTCCGGTTTGCTCCGCCGGGCCCAAGAAGCCGATCCGACGCATGTGGGTCTCGATCACGTCGCCGATGGCGGCGAGCAAACTCGGCACATAGCGCCCCCCGATGAAACGTCCGCCCTGCGGATCGAACACCGCCTTCAATTCCTCGGCTACGAACGAGACGTCGCCGCCGCGGCGGAAGACAGCGCTGATCATGCGTGTCAGCGCGACGGTCCAGGCGTAGTGCTCCAGATTGCGGGTGTTGATAAAGATTTCGAACGGCCGTCTTCGCGGCGCGCTTCCGGGCTCGCCCCCCTCCACCTCGATGTCGTTGATGGTGATGTAGATGGCATGCTCGCTGTCGGGCCAGCGCAACTTGTAGGTCGAGCCGGACAGGACCGGTGCCCGTTCAAGCGGCTTGGAGAGATAGACGATGTCGCCTGTTCCCGTGCGAGCCGGCGCGGGAGCAGCAGCGGGAGTGGCAACCATTTCATTTTCGGCAGGCGCGGCTGGCTCGGCCCCGGACACAGCGGGAGCATCCACCGGAGCGAGCACGGCACCAGTCACGAGGTTCGGCCTGTAGGTCGTGCAGCCCTTGAGGCCCAGTTCGAATGCCTCGCGATAGATAGACATGAAGGCGTCGAAGGGCAGGTCGACCGGGCAGTTGATAGTCTTGGAAATGGAGCTGTCCACATGCCGCTGCACAGCGGCCTGCATCCGCAGGTGATCGCGGGGCGTGAGATCGTTCGCGGTGACGAACGCTTCGGGCAGGTCGCCTGTATTACCGCCTTGAGCCTTGTAAAGCGCGAATGCGTAGTCCTCGAGGATCTCTTCGCGCGCGTGGCCTGCGGCATCCAGAATTCGCCGCCGCGTGAGGAAATCAAAAACGGGTTCGATGCCGCTCGAAACATTGCCTGCAAAGAGCGAAATCGTGCCCGTGGGCGCAATGGAGGTCACGCAACCATTTCGGATACCGTGCTTGGCGATTGCCTTGCGCACCTCTTTATCGTGCGCCTGGATATGCGGACGCTCCAGATAAAGATCGGGCTCGAACAACGGGAAGGCGCCCTTTTCGCGGGCAATTTCGGTGCTGGCGAGATAGGCGGCACGCGATATCGCGGCCATCCAGTCGCCGGCAAGGGCCTGAGCGCGGTCGGATCCATAGCGCGCGCCCAACATGATGAGAGCATCGGCTAGTCCCGTGATCCCCAGACCGATCCTCCGCTTGGCTTTGGCCTCGTGGAGTTGGGCGGCGAGCGGGAAGCCCGACACATCAATGACGTTGTCGAGGAAGCGGACCGCGACACGGACCCGCTCCTCGATACGGGGTATGTCGAGAGCGGCATCGGCGGCGAACGGACGGGTGACGAACCGCGTGAGATTGATGGAGCCCAACAGGCAGGCGCCGTAAGGCGGCAGCGGTTGCTCTCCACACGGGTTCGTGGCGTGGATCGTTTCCGCATAGCCGAGGTTGTTCTGATGATTGACGCGATCGATGAAGATCACGCCGGGCTCGGCATAATCGTACGTGGCGCGCATGATACGCTCCCACAAGGCTTTCGCGGAAACCTCGCGGTAGACCCTGCCATCGAACACGAGCGGCCAGGGTGCATCTCGCGTGACCGCGTCCATGAACCCATCGGTGACAAGTACGGAGAGATTGAAATTGCGCAGGCGTGCGGCATCCGCCTTGGCGTCTATGAAGGCCTCGATGTCGGGATGATCGCAGCGCATTGTCGCCATCATGGCGCCGCGCCGCGCCCCCGCCGACATGATTGTGCGGCACATCGCGTCCCACACGTCCATGAAGCTCACCGGTCCTGAGGCATCTGCGCCAATGCTGCGAACGAGCGCGCCTTTGGGGCGTAGCGTCGAGAAGTCGTGTCCAATGCCGCCACCCTGCTGCATGGTGAGCGCGGCTTCCTTCACGTTTTCGAAGATCGAGCCCAGATCGTCCTCGATCCGGCCCATGACGAAGCAGTTGAAGAGGGTGACCTCACGGCCTGTGCCGGCGCCTGCGAGGATCCGCCCGGCGGGCAGAAACCCGAAATCGGAGATGGCTTCGTAGAAGGTTTTGCCCCACGCCTTGCGGGACTTCCTGCCGCCCGGTTCGGCCGCGGCCACGGCATCGGCCACGCGCTGGAACGTGTCCTGAAGGTCGGCGTCGGAGGGCTGACCCGCCCGGCCGTTCCCGTCCGGCACCTTGAGCCGGTACTTCTGGTCCCAGATCTCCCGGGAGATCGGAGCAGGGAAGGAAACGCTGTCAGTCATGGCGACGCCGCGAACTCAGGGAAAGCTCTGACAAAAAATAGAGGGCGACGCCTTAAAAGTCAATGAATGTTCCTGCAATGTTTTAATTTTGTTCTCAAGTATGTCAATTTTGGAGTGTCACTTTTTCTGAACAGGAGAACGGTGGGGGGTTCGGGGCGGCGAGAGCTTCGTTCATGAGGCGGTGACTGGCGGTCTCTATCGCCGTTTCGATCCGTTCCTTGGCCGCCTTGCGCGGCAGGCCCGGTGGAATGGGGTCCAGGAACTCGACCACGATTGTGCCCGGATAGCGCATCATCCGTCGACGCGGCCAAAATAGCCCGGAATTGAGCGCCAGAGGAACGCATGGCACGCCGAGGGCGTCGTAGAGAGCCAGATAGCCCGGCTTGTAGTCGGGAGGGGCGCCTGGCGCCACGCGCGTGCCCTCTGGGAAGATGAGGATCTGGCGGCCTTTCGCAACGCGGTCCTTTGCGTCTGCGACCATTGCCTTCAAAGCGGCGGCCGCCTTGTCGCGCTTGACCATGATGTGCGCGAACTTCACGCAGAACCAGCCGTAGAAGGGGATCCACTTCAACTCGTCTTTTAGGATGATGGCGGGATCGTCGAACAGCGGGATGAGGGCGAAGGTGTCCCAGGCCGACTGGTGTTTGGCGACAATGAGCACCGGGCCCTTTGGCAGCTTATCGCGCCCTCTCACCTCCATTTTCGTACCGACAATCGTCGCCAGCAGCCATGTCGCGATGCGGGCATGGAGCTTCAGACCGGCCATGGCCCAGCTTCTAGGTGCCAGAAGCAGCCACGAAAGCATAACGAGCATGAGGCCCGTCACGAGGTAGAACGCGGCGGCGTATAGAAGGGAGCGCAGCATCGGCTGTGGAATCCCGGGGCTTGGACTGGTTGCGACCGCGCGCCCACGCCGGATGCGGGCGCCAGTCGGGATTTGGGTATCACGACTTGGGCGCGGGCTCGCTTCCGGCCGCTGCGACCGATCCACTCTCGAAGGGGGTCATCGCGCGGTGCAAAGCAAAGCGTGCCGCAGATGGCAGGAACTTGAGGTATTCCGCAACCAGATTTCGCAGAGTGACCGGACTGAGCCACCAAGCCTCAGTGTCGAAAACAGTCGGTGTGACCGGATGGGGAATGAGACGGGTGCCGGGCAGATATCGGGAGAGTTCCACGAGACTGCGCGGCATGTGGTAGTTCGAAGTGACCACAATCAGCGAGGCGTAGCGGTTTTCCTCTACCCAAGTCCGCGTCTCTGATGCATTGCCGATGGTGTTGAGCGCAGTATAACCGAGATCGACACAGCAATTGAATTTCTGCTTGTCGAGGCCAGAGAGCCGCAGCAGATCCGACTGGCTGGTTTGTGTGTTCACGCCCGAGATGAGCAGTCGCCGACCGAAGCCTTCCTCCAGGAGTCGCGCGCCTTCCTTGATGCGGGACTGTCCGCCCGTCAGCACCACGATGCCGTCGGCTTTGTCGCTGGCGGCAACCGGTGCGCGCATGACGTTCGATGCGAACAAGATGAAGCCGAGCGCCAAGCCCCAGACGGCCAGCGCCATGATCACGGCAGATATGCGCAGCGTTCGCGACATCGGCTTGGGGGCGCTTCGGCGCCATATCTCCTTCGAAGAGCGGATAATTGTAACAAACTATCCGATTTCGTCACCGTTGTGACCTGCAATTAAACGCGGTTCGCTAGTGACCGTACGCAGAGCAAATAAACTGTTTAGGGCATCAGCAACTCAGCGCTTGGCGTTGAGAATCCGGAACACGCCTAGGCGGCTCGTCAACATGCAAAGGGCCGAAATGATCACGACCACGATGCCGAGCAGCACGAACCCGGCCGTGTCGAGAGAACCCGACCCGATAAGCCGGTGCATCTCGGCCATCATGATCGGGCCGCCTCCAAGAAACTCCATGACGAGCGGCATTGTAAGAAAGACCAGCGCCGCCAGCGCCGCGCCCACGCAGCCGGCTCGGATTCCGAGGCGCAGAAAATGCTTCTCGAATTCGCGGGCGATGAAACGGTCCGTGGCACCGACGAAATGCAGGACCTCTACGATCTCGCGGTTCGAAGCCATGGAACTCTTGGTCGCCGAGATGATGATGGCCGTCGTCGCCGCGGCGACGAGAACGAGGATCGCGATGCCGCCGAGGGCGAGCGAGCGGGTGACGGTGCGGATCTGGCGCTGCCACTGCCGATGGTCATCGAGCGACACGCCCGGGAATTTTTCGGTGAGTTGCTTACTCACGGCCTGTAGATCCACCCCGGACGTGCGATCAAGCTCGACCGCGATTAGCCGGGGCACGGGTAATGCCTTCAAGGCATCGGACTTGCCGAGCCAGGGTTCCAGAAGGGCGGCCGAGGCTTCGATGTCGAGCGGCCGGGCTGCCGTTATGCCGCCCGTCTGGGACAAAAGGGCCGCGACGTCCGCCACGGTCTTGTTCGTGTCCACGCCATCTTTGGGCTCGATCTGGACAGTGACTTCGCTTGCCAGATCCTTCAGCCATGCGTCTGCGGACTGGTTCACCATGTAGACGGCGCCGGCGGTGAGGCAGGCTAGGAAGCACATGATCGCGATGACGAGTGTGAGAGAGCGGCCCGTCACGGAGCCCGCCGGCACAATAGGTGCGTTCATCTGCGCCCGGCCTCGACGGCGCGGCGCCTCGACGATTTCCGGCCGCGGTTCCGGCTCAAGGCGCGGCGGCGCATCCACGTAGCCCTGATGGGTCGCATAATCCCGGTCGCCGAATTCGGTCGGATGAGCGGCCGGTCCATGCGCAGAAGCAGGACCCGTCACGGGTCCCGTGACCGGGTCGTCGTAGTATTCGTCGGCCTCGGTCCGGTAGCGGCCAGCGGCCCCCGGACGCGCCGGTATCTTGTCATACGATCCGGACATGGCCGTTGTGCAATTCCAATCGCGGCGCCTTGAACTGCCGCATGAGCTGATGGTCGTGGGTCGCGATCACCACGGATGTTCCGAGCCTGTTGAGCTCAATGAACAGACGCAGCAGACGTCGCGCCATCTGCGGGTCGACGTTACCGGTCGGTTCGTCGGCGAGCAGAATTTCCGGCTTGCCGATAACCGCCCTGGCGATTGCGGCGCGTTGTTTCTCACCGCCCGACAGTACGGACGGATAGGCATGCATGCGGTCGCCCAGACCAACCCACTGTAGAAGGTCAGTCACATCCTCCCGGTAGTCGTCGATTTTCTTGCCGACCACGCGCAGCGGCAAGGCAACATTCTCCCAAGTCGTCAGGTGGTCGAGCAGGCGGAAATCCTGGAACACGATGCCGATCCGGCGTCTCAATTGTGCGCGCTTGGCCGTGGTGACGCGACTGATGTCCTGGCCGAACATCTCGATCCTACCCCGCGAGGGATGTATCGACATGAAGAGCAGGCGCAGAAGGGACGACTTGCCGGCACCCGATGCTCCATGAAGGAAGTGGAACGAGCCGGGTCTGAGCTCGATATTCACATCCGAGAGCACGTCGGGCCCGCGGTCGTAGTGGAGCGCGACATTCGACAACCGGATCACGGGTTTCCTGCGGAAGTTGGAGCTTACGACAGATTCGGGCGGTTTATGCAGCCAAAGCTACCCTGGGATCAATCGATTACGATTGTGGCGTTGTCGTGTACGCGCTTCGGCAAAGCAAATTCCCACGGTGAGACTTGCAGATTAGGACTGGGAGGCCGATACCATAACAAGCGAATCAGGAACTTGGGTAACAAAAGGGGCCGGCTGGCATGGCAACGGGCGCCAACACGGCGGACAGCGGCGTGGAGATAGTCTACTCGGCTGAGGACATCGAAAATCGCCTCGAGGAGCTGGCGGCCGAGGTCAAGGCTGCGAACCTCAAAAACCTTCTCGTCGTCGCAATTCTGAAGGGGAGCTTCGTCTTCGCTGCCGATCTCATCCGGGCTTTGCACCGGGCGGGACTCGAGCCGGAGGTCGATTTTCTGACCTTGTCGAGCTACAAAAAGAGCAAGATTTCGTCGGGAAGGGTCGAGATCCTGCGCGATCTCGACCTGACGGTCGAAGGGCGTAACATTCTTATAATCGACGACGTTCTCGACAGCGGCCGCACGTTGGCCTTCGCCAAGGATCTGCTCGCGGCCCGCGGGGCGACGGCCATCAAGACATGTGTGCTGCTTGAGAAACAGGTGCCACGCGCCGTGGAGGTCAAGGCCGATTTCAGCGCGTTTACGTGTCCCGACGAGTTTGTCGTCGGCTACGGCATGGATGTCGCCCACCGCTATCGCGAACTGCCGTTCGTGGGGCGCATCACAAAGCATTGACGAGACGTAATCACGAAGCACCAAGCGGAGGGCTTTCCTCATGGCGCGCATCCTTCTGGCGGACGACGATGCCACGGTGCGTGATCTGGTCGAGAGAGTGCTGGTGGCCGGCGGGCACGGCGTTCTCACCGCCCAGGATGGCCAGGAAGCGCTGGCTCTGGGAGAGAGCGGCGCGGACATCGATGCTCTCGTCACCGATGTTGAGATGCCGGGTCTCGATGGCATCTCGCTGGCGAAGCGGCTAAGCGTCTCGCGGCCCGGTCTGCGCGTTCTGTTGATGAGCGGATACCCGGAGCATCTGGAACGTGGGATCACCGAAATCGGCGGCCGCATCGAGGTTCTGACGAAGCCCTGTTCGATCGACGAAATCCGCCGGCGTCTGGAAGCACTCCTGGCGTGATATCAGCACGCGCCTTCGAGAAAACGCCCAATCCGGAACAGAGAGATATCGAATCGCGGCCGCTTGTTCATGGCGAGGTCGGCCAGAATTTCTCCAACGACGCTGGCGAACTTATAGCCATGCCCCGAGCAGGGCGAGGCGACGAGGACTTCTGGAAATCCCGGCAGCGTATCCAGAATGAAGTGCTCGTCGGGCGTGTTTGTGAAGAGGCAGGCACGCATGGCCAGGCATGCGCCGTCCGCGTCGGGGAAATAGCGCCGGATACCTTCGCGCAGCACCTCCTCGTCGCGCGGGGTGGGTTCGCGCGAGATTGTGTCGGCTGATCCCGTCTCATGCAGGTGGTGGTAGAGGCCGATCTTGAAGCCAGGCACATGCCAGACAGGGAACTGGTAGAAGTGCCCGAGATCGGTTTTGATGTTCGAGACGGGAAACGTGCCGACACGAAAGAGCTCGGGACGAATGGGCTGAAACCACCCGAGCACCTGCCGTTCAGGGATGGCGACATCGGCGAGGTCCGGCACGTGTTGGCCGATCCACCCGCCGGACGAAAGGACAAGGCGGCCCGCTTCGTAGGTCGCCTTGGATGTGCGCACACGTACTCCGCCGCCGGGTAATGGCTCAAAGTCGACGAGCGGTTCGCGGGTGCGAATAATCGCGCCTGATTCCGTCGCCAGCCCGGCAGCCGCGATAATTGCGCGCTCTGAAGCCACGAACCCGCCATCGCCCTGGAACACCGCCTCGTAGCCGTCAGGAAGCCGGTAGCCAGGATAGCGCATCATGACGTGAGCACTGTCGAGCAACTCGTGGGGCAGATCGTGTTTCCGGCAACTGGCCAGCGAGCCCGCTATGACGGGTGCGCCCTTTGGCCCGATGTCGAGTGATCCCGTGATCCAGAGCAGTTGTTCGCCGGCGCGCGTTTCGAGGTCGCGCCACAATTCATAAGCGCGGCGAAGGAGCGGCACGTAGCTCGGGTCCTCGAAGTAGGCGAGACGGATGATGCGGTTGACGCCGTGGGACGAGCCCATCGTATGCGGTATGTCGAAGCGTTCCAGGCCCAGAACCCGCTGGCCGCGCCGCGCGAGCTGCAAGCAGGTCTGCGCACCCATTCCGCCTACGCCGGCAACGATCACGTCGAAGCGGTTCATGCGGCCTTCCGGTGCGGGAGCCGTCGCGGCTCAGGAACTTCAGCCGCCGGTCACGCTCATGTGGCGGGCAACGGCGGGCTTTCGGGTCGTGCGGTCGATGATGAAGTCATGGCCCTTCGGCTTGCGGGCGATGGCGCCGTCGATGGCCTCATAAAGAAGCGTATCATCCGCGCAAGCGCGCAAGGGGGCGCGCAGGTCCGCCGCATCGTCCTGGCCCAGGCACATGTAGAGCGTGCCCGTGCAGGTGAGGCGCACGCGATTGCAGCTTTCGCAGAAGTTATGGGTCATCGGCGTGATGAAGCCGAGCCGTCCGCCCGTCTCCTTCACTGTGGCATAACGAGCCGGACCGCCGGTGCGGTATGGAATATCTTCGAGCGTCCAGTGGTCTAGCAGGCGTGCGCGCACGATCGAAAGCGGGAGGTACTGGTCAGTCCGATCGCCGTCGATATCGCCGAGCGGCATGGTCTCGATGAGCGTCAAGTCGGCGCCGCGCCCGTGGGCGAAACGAATGAGATCGTCGATCTCATTTTCGTTGACCCCTTTAAGAGCGACGGCATTGATCTTGATCTTGAGGCCCGCGCGCTGGGCTGCGTCCATGCCGTCGAGAACGGTGCGCAGATCCCCCCAGCGGGTAATCGCCTGGAACTTCACTGGATCCAGCGTGTCCATGGAGATGTTGATGCGCTCTACGCCGCAGGCCTTCAGGTCCGCTGCATACTTGGCGAGCTGGCTGCCATTCGTCGTCAGCGTCAGTTCGTCGAGCGCGCCCGCCTCCAGATGACGCGAGAGTGCCTGGAACAGCCAGAGAATGTTCTTGCGCACCAGTGGCTCGCCACCCGTGATGCGCAGTTTGCGCACCCCCTTGGCGACGAACGCCGAGCAAAGCCGGTCAAGCTCTTCCAGTGTCAGCAGGTCCCGCTTGGGCAGGAATGTCATGTTCTCCGACATGCAGTAGACGCAGCGGAAGTCGCAACGGTCCGTCACGGACACACGCAGGTAAGTCACGGCTCGTCCGAACGGGTCGATCAAACCGGGCGTGGATGCGTGATTGGGCGGCACCATTGTCACTTTCTTTGTTCCGGGGACTTTTTCTTAGTAATTTGTGGGGTGAGTGGCATTGGAGTTCAAGTATTGAGCCCTCTATCTAACAACCCGGTGTGCCAGCGCAAGACGGACGTTAGGAGGGCTGCGGACGTTACGGGCGAGCCCCAGGCTGCTCCTGCTTGTCGATGACGGTTCAGCGCGTTACTGATACCCCCACAAATCACAACGATCCCGGTGGTCAATGGCCTGAAGGCCTGCTGCCCGTGGACAAGGGGGGAAGGCATGACCGAGGCACGCGCGAAGCCGGACGAGACCGGTGCTGGGCTGCTCGATCGCGAGCGGATCATCGCCAAGGCCGGTTTCAACAGGTGGCTGGTGCCACCGGCGGCGCTGGCCATCCATCTCTGCATCGGCATGAGCTATGGCCTGAGCGTATTCTGGCTGCCCTTGTCGCAGTCTCTGGGAATCACGCAGCCGGTCACATGTCCCGACATGACCGTGTTGGACGCCCTCTTCACGACCACCTGCGACTGGCGTGTCAGTGACCTTCTTATGGTTTTTACACTCGGCATCGTCTTCCTGGGGCTTTCAGCTGCGGCCTTCGGAGGCTGGCTGGAGCGGGCAGGGCCGCGAAAAGCGGGAGTTGTGGCAGCGCTGTGCTGGGGAGGCGGGTTCCTGATCGGCGCTCTTGCCGTTTATCTGCATCAGCTCTGGCTGCTTTGGCTGGGTCTCGGCGTTATCGGCGGCATTGGGTTGGGGCTGGGTTACATCTCCCCGGTTTCCACGCTTATCAAGTGGTTCCCGGACCGTCGCGGCATGGCGACGGGCATGGCGATCATGGGGTTCGGTGGTGGCGCCATGATCGGCTCGCCGCTTGCGATCCTGCTGATGAATCACTTCAAGACCGATGCGGGTGTCGGAGTGTGGCAGACCCTCGCGGTCATGGGCGTCATCTACCTGCTGTTCATGCTGGGTGGTGCGTTCGGCTACCGGGTGCCGCCGGACAATTGGAAGCCGGATGGCTGGTCCATGCCCACCGATGCGGGCCATGCGATGATCACCCGTGGGCATGTGCACCTTGATGACGCGCACAAGACGTCTCAGTTCTGGCTGATCTGGATCGTGCTGTGCATGAACGTCTCGGCCGGCATTGGCGTGCTCGCGATGGCCTCGCCGATGCTCCAGGAGATCTTTGCCGGTTCTCTGATCGGCCAGCCGGACGTGAAATTCAGCGCACTCGATGAGACGCAACGAACGGCCATAGCTGTGATTGCGGGCGGGTTCGTAAGCCTGCTGTCTCTCTTCAATAGTGGTGGCCGGTTCCTGTGGGCGTCTCTCTCCGACATCATCGGCCGGAAGATGACCTACTTCTGCTTTTTCGCGCTCGGCATGATCCTTTACGCTCTAGCGCCGACCCTTGCGAATATGGGGTCTATCGCTCTGTTCGTGGCCGCATTTTGCATCATCCTTACGATGTATGGCGGCGGGTTCGCCACGGTACCGGCGTACCTTGCCGACATGTTCGGCACCCAATTCGTTGGAGCGATACATGGCCGCCTGCTGACGGCGTGGTCCACCGCCGGCGTGCTTGGACCTCTGGTGATCGGCTACATCCGCGATGCGCAGATCGCGGCTGGCGTGCCTCGTGCGGAGGTCTATGACCGGACGATGTACATTCTGGCTGGCTTCCTGCTGATCGGGTTCATCGCCAATTTCCTCATTCGTCCCGTCAGCGAAAAGTGGATGATGTCTGAAGAGCGCCTTGCCGAGCTGCGCGCGAAAGCCGCCAAGGGGCAGGTCCAGGCAGCCTCGCACGGCATCGGATTTGGCGGTTTCAGCATCCCGGTGCTTTTGGCGTGGCTGGCGGTGGGCATTCCCTTTATTTGGGGGGCTTGGAATACGCTGAATAAGGCTCTGGTGCTCTTTCACTAGACGGTCGCTGAAAGCGTCTGGGGTAGCGTTAACGGCGGCGGGGGACGCCGATCTGGCATTCGAATTGCGTCGGGTTCTGAAAGACGGTGGAGACGGCGACCGTTCTGTTCCCATCAATTTGGGAGCTGGCATCGCCTACCCCCGGATTTCGGTTTAATGGCGTTAAGGCAGTTCGATGCGTTTTACAGGGCTTTGTGGGGCACTCTTTGCGGGGATCACGGGGCTGACCGTGTTCAGCGACGATGGCCGCGCGATGGTCGACCGGATGGACGATACGGTTTTGAAAGAGTTCCGCGTCCTGCCGTCGGCGGTACACGCCAAGCGGCCGATCACGTTGGCGGAATCCGTTCTACAGCGCTCGGTTGTCGTTCGGCGTCGATCACAGGCCCAGGCACCCGACATGGTTGGTGTCTGGCTCGCCAGCGTCGTTGCCGCACTCGGCCTACTTGCAATAGCGGGTTTTGTTTTCGCGCGACGCGGTCAACGGGCACTAGCCACATCGCAGGGCAGGTCTGTGATCTTGCCGATCCAGTCCGCTGATGGCTCGCCGTCTCCAGGCTTCGAGAAGACGATGTTTGGCGCTCCCAGGTCGCGCGGGTAGACCGCTGCGCCGGACCCGGCCGGCATCTGCGCGCATGCCGGAACGATGATGCTCAGGTCTTTGAAAAGCCGCGCCGCTAGAAGAAACGGTTCCCAGTCCTCGCGACGCGTACTCCAAAAGGGCACCAGAACCTTGCGCGCGGGCGTGCGCGTAACAAACGCCAGCGCCTTGGCCAGCGAAACGGGGTCGGCAGGATCGGCGCGGACGGGCAGCAGCGTCAGCGGCTCGGCGCCTGGTGCCACGGCCACCAGTCCGCGCACGAACCCGGTGTCACCGGCGTTATCGGCCGCGTAGGGGAAGCGGTCGTCCTCGACAACATCCCAGCCGATCAATTCGCCTTCTCCGTCGCGCGCCAGACGCGCCGCTATCAGCGGCTCCGTGTAGTCGATGCCGCGCGTGATCAGGGCAATGGGCTCTCCGCCCGGATCCTGTCCTGGCGGCACCTTGGGATCGGCTGCGTACGCATCCGCCGCCGGCAGCATTAGCGCTATTGTCGTGGCCATCAGGGCAAGTTGCAGCAAGTGAGTTGTCCCATGCCTGATCCGTGTTCGGCAATTCATCGTGTCGCCCTGTCCCGATTGCAGCGATCGCCAGCGCTCATTTAGCATGGCCGGACAGCAAAGCCATCGGACCACGACTCATGATGCTGCGTGCTCCCCTTCTGCTCCTGGCTCTGACGCTGGCGGTTCCGGCCCATGCCACGCGCACGCTTCATTGCTCTATCGTCGACAAGTCGTTGACCCTCGTAATGGAGGGCACCATCAGCGATAACGCAGGCGAGGGCCTCGTCAGCGTGCGGGGCGATCTCACACCACTGATCCCCGCTTTGTCGTCCGGATTCGGTCCGTTTGTCCTCGAGCGTGCGCTCGTGACCCAGTTCTGGTTCAACGGGGAGGAGCTGAACCTGCGCCTCTACCGCGAGACCAAGGGGGAGCCGCAAGAGACACTTGATCTTCTTATTGAGACACGACAGGAGAAGCGCGACCGCACGGCCTATTCGGGCCTTTACCAGGGCAAGGTGTCGAGTTTCGGCGCCGCCACGGGCCCTGCGGCCAAAGAGACGGCCTTCAAAGGCCGCGTCGACTGCCAAATCCGATGATCGGCGATTTTGAGAACGCCTTTCGCCCCGCTATAAGGGGCGCGACCGGCCGCCGGGCCGACATCGGGGAACATACGAGGGGCCATCCGTGACGCGCATTTCCCGCCGCAAGTTCGTTGCCGGTGCCGCTACCGGCGGCGTGGGACTCGCTGCTGCCGCCTGTGACCAGTCGGTTCCCGCCGCGCCTGCGAGCGTCTCCGAGAGGCCGGAACTGCGCTGGCGCATGACCTCGAGCTTCCCGCCTTCTCTCGACACAATCTACGGCGCGGCGAAGGTGTTCTCCAAGGCCGTCGCCGACATGACGGACAACCGGTTCCAGATCCAGGTCTTCGCGGCGGGCGAGATCGTTGGCGGCCTGCAGGCTGCGGATGCGGTCACCGACGGAACGGTGGAGAGCTGCCACACAGCCTCCTACTACTACTGGGGGAAAGATCCGACTTTTGCTCTCGCGACCGGCGTGCCCTTCGGCCTTAATTCCCGCATGCAAAATGCGTGGATGTGGGAAGGCGGCGGCATCGAGCTGATGAATGCCTTCTACAAGAAATACGACATCTATGGCCTGCCTGGTGGCAACTCGGGCGCGCAGATGGGCGGCTGGTACCGCCGCGAGATCAACACGCCGGAGGACTGGAAGGGCCTCAAGATTTGCATCGGCGGGTTCGGCGGTGCGATGGTCTCCAAACTCGGCGCCGTGCCGACGCAGATTGCGGCAGCCGACATATATCCGGCGCTGGAAAAGGGCACGATCGACGCGGCGGAATGGGTCGGTCCCTATGACGACGAGAAGCTCGGTTTCGCCCGCGTGGCGCGCTACTATTATTACCCGGGCTGGTGGGAAGGGCAGGCGATGCTGCACTTCTTCTTCAATCTCGCGAAGTGGAACGATTTGCCCAAGAGCTATCAGGCCATCGTGCGCGCCGCCGCCCACACCGCCAATACGGTGATGATGGCGCGCTACGATATGCAGAACCCGGCGGCGCTGCGATCGCTCGTCAAGAACGGAGCTATTCTGCGGCCCTTCTCCCAGGATGTGCTTGACGCTTGCCTTGCTGCTTCGAACGAGGTCTATGCAGAGCTCTCAGCCAAGAACCCCGACTTCAAGACGACCTACGAAGCCATGACCGCAGTGCGCCGCGAGAACTATCTCTGGCACCAGCTTTCCGAGCACACCATGGACACCTACATGATGATCCAGCAGCGCAAGGGTAAGCTGTGAAAGAACAGCGTAGCGCGGACCCAGGCCGGGGGCTGTTGAACGCTCCGTGCTGATATGAATGGTACCGCCTCCCCGGCTCGAACGGGGGACCTCTAGATCCACAATCTAGCGCTCTAACCAACTGAGCTAAGGCGGCATAGGGGAACGCGCGCTTGGGCGCGGACCCCGTAAGAAACGCTACCCGCCGCTCCCGTCAAGCAAAAACTGGCCCATACGAACGTGCCTCTGGCCGTGGGAGGGGCCGCGAGCGGAAAGACCAGGCGCTCGTTCAGCAGGAAGCCCGTCTGCGGGCCTCTCCGACCGGTGCGGTGGGGTTTTCGAGCCGCTGGGGGTTGTGCTCTCGGCTCATAGACGAGGCGAGGGTTTCGCGCTAACACACTCCCAAAATGGATTTTTTCCAGACGATGACCCAGCCGGACAGCGCCCCGACCGTGCGTGCTGTGACAGAGAGCCTCCGCGCCACGCTGGAGGCCGCGCCTGGGGCTGCGTTTGTTATCGAGCCGCGCGCGGCCCATTTGCTGGCCGTCAACGATCGGGGTCGCGTGCATTATCCCATGCTGGGAACCGAGCACGGCTTGGCCCTCGACGGGGCGATGCCCGCGGTCCGGCGCTTGCGGGACATTTTGCGAGCGGGAGGCCCCACCGCTGAGCCCCTGCCTCTGCTCTTTTGGACGGCCCAGGGCGCTCGCTCATTGAGGTGCCATGTGGAGGCGGTCTCGGGCCGCGGAGGTGTTGCGCTGCTGCTCCTGAAGGAAGTCCCGGCGACCAGCGGCGGCGAGTTGCAGGACTTTGAGCATGCGGCCGGCCCTGCGCTCGCGGCCGGTTCACAGCGCAGCGACAGCGAGACGTTGCAAGAGATTGCCCGCCGCATCCGCGAAGGTCAGAAGCGGCATGGGCTCGCCGCGCCGCTCAAGGGGGCAGCTGATGAGAATCCCAGTGTGGTCATGACCGAAAGCGCGGCTTTGGGTCCGCAGCTTTCCGAGGTTCAGGCGGAAGCCCAGCAAACTCAGACCGAACCTGTAGCCGACGTCCCGCCGGAAACGGAAACGCAGTCAGAACTGCAGTTTTCAGACAACGCTCCTTCGGAATCAGCGCCGCCTGCTGCAGGGTATCCGCCAATCGACATCGGCAAGTTGGCGCACGAACTGAAAACGCCCCTGAGCGCGATAGCGGCCGCGGCCGAGATCATGAAGGACGCCCGGTTCGGCCCCGTCGGAAACGAGCGCTACGCCGGCTATGTTGGCGATATTTATGCAAGCGCCCAGCATGCGCTCACGCTGATCGAGCGGATGCTGCATCCGCAGGCGGACGGATCGGAGGCTTCCGCGGCCGCGCTTCAGTTCGAGCGCCTGGACCTCCATGCCATCGTGAAAGAATGCATATCCTCCGTGCGTCCTCTGGCGGAGGCGAAGGGCGTGGATCTCGTTTCGCATGCTTCCCGAACCCCGCTCCACGTCACGGCCGATGCGACGAGCCTGCGGCAGATCCTGCTGAACCTTCTCACCAACGCGATCAAGTTCACGCCTGCGCGCGGGACGATCCGGGTCACTGCGCGCGGCCAGCCGGGAGGTTCTAAAATGCTTACGGTTGTCGACAACGGACCGGGGATGTCGCCCGTCGCCATAGCCGATGCGATGCGCCCGGTTTCGCCGTCGGAAAGGTCTGTGCGGGCCGGTGGCGGACTCGGCATCGGCTTGCCGCTGTCACGAGCACTGGCCGAGGCGAACGGAGCGGGGTTCGATATCGCCAGCGCGCCCGGTGCAGGCACCCGTATCACGCTGACATTCGCCGGTGGTCCGATCATCCCGATCTGATCAGGTTAAGACGTTGGAATTAGATCATTTCTAATGTGCTTTAGAACCACGCAATTCCGTTGACCGTTCCGACCGCGACTGCTCTATTCGGCGCGGCGGCAGCGCTCGATCGCACTGCAGCGGCATCAAACGCAGCCGATACCGGGACTTTGAATCCCGCCTATTGGAGATACCATATGCTTGCCACGTTCGTTATGGCGCGCACGGCCAAGGCCAAGCGCTGGGCCCTTCCCGTTTTGACTTTCGGCATCTCTCTCGGGTTCGCGGCTCATGCTGTCGAAGCCGCCGAAGTGAATGTGTATTCCTACCGCGAGCCCGGCCTCATCAAGCCGCTGATTGAGAACTTCACCGCGAAGACGGGCATCAAGGTCAATTCGATCTTTGCCAAGGATGGTCTGGTTGAGCGTATGCAGGCGGAGGGCGTCAACAGCCCGGCCGACGTGCTGTTGACCAACGAGTTCGGTCTCCTGACACGCGCCAAGGAAGCCGGGGTCACGGCCGCCAATACGTCGCCGGAGCTTGCCGCTGCCATTCCGCCGGCGCTTCGCGATCCGGAAAACCACTGGTTCGGTCTCACGCGGCGCGCGCGCGTCCTCTACGTGTCCAAGGATCGCGTCAAAGATGAGATGATTTCGTATGAAGAACTGGCCGATCCGAAGTGGAAGGGGCGTATCTGCACGCGTTCGGGGCAGCACACCTACTCCGTTGCGCTCATCGCATCGATGATCGCGCACCACGGCAAGGAAAAGGCCGAGGCGTGGCTTTCCGGCGTGAAGGCCAATCTGGCTCGCAAGCCGGCAGGCGGCGACCGCGAGGCGGTGCGCGATGTTCAGGCAGGGCTCTGCGATATTGCCATCGGCAACACCTACTACATGGCCGCCATGCTCAAGAATCCCGAGCAGAAGGCGTGGGCGGATGCGGTTCGCATCGTTTTCCCGAATGCAGACGGCCGCGGTACGCACGTCAACATTTCCGGCATGGCGATGGCGGCGCATGCACCTCACCGGGCCGAGGCGGAAAAGCTCATGACCTATCTCGTCTCGCCCGAGGCGCAGAAGATTTATTCGGAAGCCGACAGCGAGTATCCTGTGGTTGCAGGCGTGGAGCCCTCCGAGATCGTTCGCAGCTGGGGTGAGCTGAAAGCGGATCCTTTGCCGCTCAAGAGGCTCGCGGAACTGCGCAAGGAAGCCTCTGAACTCGTAGATAAGGTTCAATTCGACGCCGGGCCGGGGTCGTGATCATGGCGATCGCAGGCATGGCCGATGGTTTTCATCGCGAGGAATGATCCGGTGTCGCGACATTTTTCAGACCACTCACATGGCAGCGGCGCGCCGCCCTGGACGCCGCGGTCGGATCTGCGCATTGCGCAGATGGTTGGCCGTTCCTTTCGCTGCGGAATGCTTGCGCGCAAAGGCGGCAATGCAGCGTCATGGTCATTTGCGTGGCAGGAATTCGCCGGCCTGACTGGTTCGCAAAGCGCGGACCTGCTGGTCGGCCGTCTGGCGACGTTCGTGGAAAAGGTCGATTCGTCGGCTGCCCGTCCGATCGAGGTGTTGCCTGCGGGGTGCCCAGGATTGTGCCGCGACGAATGCCTCGCCGTCTCCATCATTGCCGCGTCCCAGCTAGGTGCTTGCCCAGCACTCAAGGCTTGCGCCTTCGCCCTTCTGCAGAGCTGGGAGGTCGAGCCCTGCATCCGATCGGCCGGTGCCTTCAGCGAGGGGCTGCGGCAGGCAGGACAGATGTTGTCGGCTGATCTTGTCTGCAATGCGCTGGCGTTGATGCCCGCTTCATCCGGCCGGACTGTGCCGCATGCCTGAAGCCTCCTTCGGCTCCCTGTCGCCGGGTCCTGGTGCCGCGGGCGGTGGCTTTCCGGCTCGCGGCCGGGACTGGCGGTCCATCCGTTTCGCCTCGCCCGCATGGACGATTTCGGTCGGTCTTGTCGCCGTACTCATGGCGGTGCCCATCGTCGCGATCGTCGTGCTGGCGCTGACGGCCTCTGATGACGCCTGGCCGCATCTTGTCCGCCACGTTCTGCCGAATACAACGCTGCAGACTATTCTGCTGGCCACTGGCGTGGGGATTATCTCACTCGTCATAGGTACGGCGACGGCGTGGCTCATAACCATGTACCGTTTCCCTGGACGCGAAATGCTCGACCGGCTGCTCGTCCTGCCGCTCGCGATCCCAACCTATATCGTCGCCTATTGCTATGTGGAGCTGCTCGATTACGGGGGTCCGGTGCAGAGCTTCGTGCGCAGCGCCGGAGGTTTTGAGACGGCGCGCGACTACGCGTTCCCCGATATCCGATCGCTGGGTGGTGCCATCATCGTCATGTCCGCGGTGCTCTACCCCTATGTTTATCTCACGGCCCGGGCGAGCTTCGTTCAGCAGTCCGTATGTGTGCTCGAGGTGGCGCGCACGTTGGGGCAAACGTCTCTCGGTGCATTCTGGCGCGTGGCGCTACCCTTGGCGCGGCCCGCACTGGCCGCTGGGACGGCGCTCGTCGTCATGGAAACGTTGAACGATCTCGGCGCGGTTCAGTACCTGGGTGTGGAGACGCTTTCGGTCTCGATCTATGCCACGTGGCTGCAGCGCTCCAATCTACCGGGTGCCGCGCAAATTGCCCTCTTGGGCCTTCTGGCGGTGGTCTTCGTCCTCTTTGTCGAGCGGCTGGCGCGAGGAGACAGCCGCTTTCACCATACAACCGGGCGCTTCAGGGCGATCCCGTTCCAGGACATCGACGGTGCGAAAGGCTATCTTGCAGCCGCCTTGTGCGGGCTGCCCGTCGTGCTGGGCTTTCTTGTCCCGGTTATGGTGCTGGGGCGACACGCGCTCACGCACGCCAGCGCAGCATTCGAGGAAGGATTTCTCGGAGCGGCTTTCAACAGCATGCTGCTGGCTGCAATCGTTGCAGCAGTGGCAATCGCGGTTGCGCTCCTGCTGGGATATGCGGCGCGGATCGCCGGAAACAGGATTGTGCGCCCTGCCGTCCGCATGGCGGGCTTGGGTTATGCCCTTCCGGGAACCGTGCTTGCGATCGGCGTGCTCATTCCGTTCGCCGCTTTCGACAATTGGATCGATTCCATCGCGCGGTCCACGTTTGGAACCGCTACCGGCCTCATCTTTTCGGGTACGCTCGTGGCGCTTGTATTCGCACTCACGGTTCGCTTCCTCACTGTGGCGCTGGGAAGCATCGACTTTGGATTGCAGCGCATCTCGCCAAATCTCGACGCTGCGGCGAGAACATTGGGCGAGACGCCGCTGTCCGCGCTGCGGCGGGTTCATCTGCCGTTGCTTCTACCGGCTATCGGTGCTGCGGGACTCTTGGTGTTCGTGGACGCGATGAAGGAGTTGCCCGCGACGTTGCTGCTGCGTCCCTTCAATTTTGAGACGCTCGCGACACACGTCTACGGGCTTACCTCGCTCGAGCAATTCGAGCACGCGTCTCTGGGTGCTCTCGCGATTGTTCTGGCCGGGCTGTTGCCGGTTCTGCTGTTGCACTGGACGGTGGCCGGCAGCCGCCCGGGCTCGGGCAGCGCCTGACCTAGCGCCTCAACTGGCCCGGCGGGCGACTACCAGGACCGCTTCGGGCCGGTGTCGATGTGGAAGAGGCCGCCACCATAGTGTTTCACACCGCCGAGCGAGCCGTGGCTGCGCAGATAGGCGTAGACGGCGCGGACGTTGCCGCGAACACGGAAGTCCACCGCGTTACCGCTCAGATGGTGCGATTTCTTCGCGCCGCCGACAGCGCGGTTGCGGGACTTGCTCCGGCACGTGGAGTTGACTGTCACGGGGCCATAGTTCGCGGCCACCTGTCCGACCACGGCCACCAGGGTGCCGTTGAGACAAGAGCGGTTTGCGGCCCAACGCACGCCACCTCCCGTGATGCTCTTCGACGGGGTTGTGTCGATCATCGCGCCGGTATCGAGGGCGGCGTACTTCTTTTTGGAAGAGCTCTTCGACTTGGCCGATTTCTTCGAGCCGTACGTTGAGCCGTATGCTTTGAGAGCCTTCGACTTCGCGCTGTTCGAGTTGGCCTTGCGCGACTTGGCTGGGCGGCCGACGTAGCCTGAGTTGCCGTAGCCGGACCAAGCCTGAGCGCCTCTGGAGCGCATCTCGGACTCGCTCTGCCACCCCGTCGGTTTAGCTTCGGCAGCCACCGTCAGCCAGCATGCTGCGGCTGCGAAAGTCGTCACGGTTGCCAGCCATCGACCTGCGGAACGGGCTGCGGCGTGTGCTCCGATCCTGGAGAATGCGGATGACGAAATGAGAACTCGACGCATGAACGGTACTCCCACCTGCACTCGTCAGCCCGGTCACACTTTCGCGTGTCTCCCTCCGGACGGCGAGCTAGTTAAACTCAGAACAGACAGGGGTGACCTACAGGCCTTGCCAGATTTTCCAGAGAAATTTTTTGTCGCACCATCGTTGGAAATAAAATATCGGCCGATTTACTTCTCAAGATCTCACAAAAAGACATGAACTACATTGCATATAAGTATTTATACGGGCCCAGTTTGGCGCTCGAGTTCTGTTGTGTGGGAGAATTATAGTAAGGTAGACATGTGAATATCGTTCAAAGCGGAGAAATACTAGCGGTCCGAATTGGCGCTAAAGTTGTTGATAAGTAGATTTTTTGTCTTCCTCTGTTTCCGGCATCCAGCGCCGTGTCACAGGAGCGCCTCGATGCGGCGGGCCGCAGCCTCGCGGTCAGCGTCACTCGTGAAGTGAAGACCGGCCTTCGTGCGCCGCCACAAAACGTCGGTCGCGGTTTGCGCCCATTCGCGTTCGGCGAAGTAGCGAACCTCCCGTTCGGTAAGTCCTGCGCCCAGATCGGCACCAAGATCGGCGAGGCTCTTTGCATCGCCCAGGATCTCGTCGGTGAGTGATCCGTGACGCCGGGCGAGCAATAACCGGTTGGCTTCCGGTATGCCCGGATAAAGCCCGGCCAGCGCTTCTAGGAGCAGCTGGAAATCCGCGTCGGGGATGTCGCCTCCCGGCAAAGGACGACCGGCGGTCCACGCGGGCGGCATCGCCGGAAAATCGGGACGCAGCTGCTCCATCACTGCCTCGGCCAGCCGCCGGTAGGTCGTGACTTTGCCGCCGATGATGCTCAGGATCGTGGCGCTCTGATCGACACGATCGACCTCCAATTGGTAGTCGCGACTCACGGCGGACGGATTGCGTTCGTCCTCGCTCCCTTGCAGGGGGCGCACGCCCGCAAACCGCCAGACGATCTGCGAGGTGTCGAGGGGCCGGGCCAAAAAACGGTTGGCCGCTTCTATAAGATAGGTTTCCTCGTCAAAGGAGCAGGTCACGTCTGCAGGGTCGCCCTGAAAGGGCACATCTGTCGTACCGATAAGAGTGAAGTCGCCTTCGAACGGGAGTACGAAGACGACACGGCCATCAGGGTTCTGAAGCAGGAAGCCATCGTTTGCGCCCGCAATGCGAGGCACCACGATGTGGCTGCCTTTCACCAGTCGCAGTCTTGGGGCGGCCGTGGTGGCGCTGTTTCGCCGGGTGAGAGCCGCGACACGGTCGGCCCAGGGACCACCGGCATTCACAACCACCCTCGCGTGGCAGGTCTTGCGGCTTCCCGCGGTTTCCAGAGTTGCAGTCCAGCCGTCCGGCCCGCGTTCGAGCGATGCCACACGGGTGCGGGTCATGATCCTCGCCCCCTTGTCCGCGGCGAGCCGGGCGTTCAGCACGACCAGCCGCGCGTCATCCACCCAGCAGTCCCAATAGGCAAATCCCGCCCGGAATTCGGAGCGCAGAACAGCGCCGGCGCTATCGCGGGCGAGGTCGAGGCTCGCTGACGCGGGAATTCGCCGCCGCTTGGCGAGGTGGTCGTAGAGGAAGAGGCCGGCGCGAACCATAAGGCGCGGCCGCATGCCGGGGCCGTGGGGCAAAACGAAGCGCATTGGCCAGATGATGTGGGGTGCGCGTTCCAGAAGAATCTCGCGCTCGGCAAGCGCCTCGCGCACAAGGCGGAACTCCCAGGTTTCCAGATAGCGCAAGCCGCCGTGGATAAGTTTGGAGCTCGCTGACGACGTGCCGCCGCCAAGATCGTCCATTTCGGCGAGGAGAACCGAGAGCCCGCGCCCAGCAGCGTCTGCGGCAACGCCCGTTCCGTTGATCCCGCCGCCGATGACGAGGAGGTCGAAGAGTTCGCCGTCCATCAAGGCGCGTCCTGCTGCTGCGGCGCATCCTCGATGCGCCAACCGTGCATGCGCGCGGTGAGTGTGCGGGCCTCATGGCCGGGCCGTAGCGTGACAAGGCTGACGAGAATGGCTGTGGTGAGGGCTGCGGGAATGGCGAGCACGGCCGCGGCCGCGGGTGCGATCCCGAACCAGTTGGCGAGCCCCGGGCTCCACAGACCTCCGCTTGCCCGGGCGGCAAGATCGGCATAGGCCGCTGCGCGCTGATCGCCATCGGACGCAAGCCAAAGGGCCTTTGCCTCTTCGAAATCCTCCAGCGCTTCCGGTCCGGCATTAGAGAGGCCAGACCACATGTCATAGAAGGTGACGCTGAAGATTGCGGTGCCGACAAGGTAGTAGGCGCACACGCCCAGTCCGACGACAACGCCGGCGAGCCAACCCCATTTGTTGGCGCGTGGCCACCAGATACCGAGCAGCAGGGCCGGCATGAGTCCCGCGGCCGCCAGAGAGAGGCTGCCGACGAGTACGACGTCCGGTGTCATGGGCACGAAGATCACCGTTCCGGCGGCCAGTATCGTGATCCCGATAGCGAGTACACGCGTGGCCATGACGAGGTCACGGTCTGTGAGGGAGTATCCACGCAACGTTCCCCCGCCATCATGAACAAGCATGCCGGAGATTGAAGCGATCAACGTGGCGCAAAGTACAAGGGCTGCGCCGAGCACACTGGCAATCGTCATGGCCGTCAATATCGCGGGCAGGCCGGCTGCGCGCGGCAAGGCCAGCATCAGGGTTTGCGGATCGAGTGAGAGGGCTGCGAGATCGGGTTTGCCCGTCTCGTTTCCGGCGCTTTGTGCAGCCACGGGCAAAACGATCTCGGCAAAGCGCGACCAGCGCGCAGATTCGCTCTCTGGCGCCGCTGCTGCCATCTCCTTGGCGGCCGACAATACTGCCTGCTGAACCGACGGGTCGAGACGTTGCCAGACCTGCTCCTGCGTATGGCCTCGGTCGGCCATGTATGTTGCAAGTCCGCCGAGACTGTCGACGCCCTGCCCGACAGCGCGCGCGGCGTCGTCTACCATGCCGAGTGAGGTTCCATGAATGCGCATTGCGTCGATCGCCGACGCGCGACGCATCCAATCGGGCAGATCCGAAAAGGCGGGCTGGGATGCTACAACCTTGTAGACCTCCAGTCGTGCGATGGCCGCGAGGCCTGGTATGGCGGTCAAAAGAAGGATCACGAACATCAGGCTCCAGGCTATCCCGCGCCGCGCCTCTCCTGGCACCCGCACCGCGCGGGTTGCTTGCAGGAGTGGTGGCAGCACGGCGATTCCGGCCATGAGTGCAAACGACAGAAGCGCCCAGTTCAAGCTATCGACCGTGAGAAACTCCCTGAGGAACGGCTTGAAAACACCGAAGTCCACGAGTCCCGCTTCGATCAGAGCGATTTCGGCGGGGGCGATCTCGTTCAAAGCTGCGCCGTAGGCGAGCTGAGGGATCGGATTGCCGAGGAGAGCAAACGACACGATGGCAAGCCCACCGACGAGGGCTACGGCAATCAATAAATAGAAGAGCACACCGGTGACGCTGGTAGAGCGCATGCCGCCGGGAAGAACCAGCAGCAGAAGCAGGGCGACAGCGGCGAGCGCGACTTCTCCTATTGGTCGGTCGAAAAGGCGCGCGGCGAGGGATGTGGAGGCGCTTAAGGCCCCAAGCAGCAGGCCCACTGTGGTCAATACCGCGATGAGAAGCGTCACGATGCGCGCCAGCGGTCCGAAGCGCATGCCGATCAGCTCCGGGACGGTGGCGGCTCTGGCGCGCCCGAGCGCGGGTCCGACCAAGCACAACATGAGAAGCAGCCCGGCTGGAATGCCGATCAAGGGGATCAAGCCATCGAAACCATGTTGATAGACGAGCCCGGGCAACAGGACTGTTACAGGAAGGGCGAACAGGACGGCGGTTGCCATGCCGCTCGCGGCCGGTGACAGCGCGGCCCCGGCAAACAAATGATCGCCTGCCAAACTCGATCGGGCCGTTAACGCAACATATGCCGCCAGTAGGAGGATGAGAGCCAGAAAGCTGATGACGATGTTGCCGTCGTCGCCAGTCAATTCACCTGCGATGCCGCCGAGCGTCGCGATGGCCATCTAGCGTTCTCCGTAGCCGGTTGATGCAACGCGCTGGTCAGAATCGAGGCCCGCTTCGGCGGCATCCATCCGCTGCGCAGCGCGGAAGGCCAGAACGGCGAGGGCCAGAAGTGCCCCTTGCGCAGCGAGATAGAACCCCACCGGAAAACCAGCCACAGTACCAAGGTTCAGAGGCGCGACGAGCGCGGGTACGGCGATCACGATAAGAAGCGCCAGAGTGAGCGTGAAAATCGTGCGGCCGAGGACGCGCAAAGGCGCAGAATTGGCGATGTCGCGTCGGATCCTGAGACCAATCAACCCATGCGCCACGAGCGTTGCGCCGATGGTGACGAGGGCAAGCGTGCCGGCGAATCCGATCGGGGGAACGGGCAGCTTTGCATCGGTATAGCCGGAAGCCAGCGCCACGGCGGCTGCGATGACGAGGACGCCAAGCCCGATCTCGATGTGGCGCATGAGCGAATGTCCCTTTTTATCCGGTGACAGTAGTCAATGCGGTGGCGGGGGAAAAGGGCAGGAGATTGGCTGGCTGGATCTCCGACACGGTTTCTGGCCGCGCGGACCTAGCGCTTGGCCTCGTGGACGGCGGCCCGAACGGCATTGATGAGAAAGCGCATGTCGGTGGGGAGCGAGCAGAACTGGAAGCCTTCCGCGAAGCGTTGCTTGGCCGTGCGGGCGCCATCGGTATGAATCGCCGCAATGCGCCCGGCCGCGCGCGCCCGTTCGCGAACCTGGCCGATGGCACTTACAACATGTGGGTCACTCGGCGTCATGCTCGGGGAGGCTCCGAGTGAAAGAGACAAATCCGCAGGCCCCACGTAGACCCCATCCAGTCCGGTCACCGCGAGAATGGAATTGACGTTTTCGACCGCTTTTCGCGTTTCTATCTGGGCGAGCAGAAGCAGCTCCGAGTTGGCATGCTGGAGATAATCGCTGCCGGCATAGAATGTGACGCGGTTGGGTCCGTAAGAACGTGTTCCCAGGGGAGGGTAGCGGCAGGCAGAAACGAAGGCTTCCGCTTCGGCTGCGCTCTCGATCATCGGACAGATTATGCCGTAAGCGCCGGCATCGAGTACCTTTGTCATGATGCTAGGCTCGTTCCACGGCACGCGAACGAGCGGTATTGCGGGCGATGTGGAAATGGCCTGCAACATCTGGAAAGCGGCCGCGAATTCGATCGCCCCGTGCTGGAGGTCGACTGTGACGCTGTCCACGCCCTGATGCGCGATGGCCTCCGCGACATGCGAACTGGCGATTGAACACCACGCATTCAGCACCGGCTTGCCGGCGGCAATTTTCGCTTTGAGTTCGTTGGATCGCACGGGTGGCCCGTTCGAGTTGACGCCGCTCTCAGTTTTGGTCCGGCAAGCGTCCGAGCGCCTTGAACGAGAGCGGGGCAGGGCTCCCTAAGAGAGCCCTGCCCCGTTCCGTCTCCCCAGACTTGGACCATTCTTTTTTTTCGGATCGGGTCGTCCTTCCCGACGGGGCGGAGGATGTTGGACAGACTGACGCATGTCAAGCAGGACCGGTCAGTGTCGGAAGATTTTTTCGATATTCAAGAAGGCAGCGAGCAGACGGGTTGACAGGTTCGCCGAACCTGCCGGTTTAATCCCAGTGACGGGCCCGCAATCCACTTTTGTTCCTAGTGCTGGCCGTGGTCCGAACCGCCGCCTGCCTCATGCCCCGGTTGGTGGTCCATCCCATGCGGGCCTTTGGCCCCTACCGGCTCCACCGTCGCTTCGATCTTTATCTCGCCGGCCTTCTCGAACACGAGCGTCAACGGCAGAAGATCGCCTTCCTTAAGGGGTGCCTTGAGGTCAAATAACATGATGTGATCGCCTGACGGGCGCAGAACGACGGATTTTCCTTCCCCCACGGGGAGATTTTCGATGCGGCGCATCTTCATCACGCCGTCATCCATGATGTGTGTGTGGATCTCCACTCGCCCTGCTGCGGGCGTTGACGCGGAGACCAGAGTATCAGCAACCCCGTCCTTGGCTTTGATTTCCATAAAGGCTGCGCCAACCTTGGCGCCGCCTGGCGTTGCTCTTGCCCACGGGTGCGCGACCGATATATCACCGGCCTCGTACTCATGCGCCTGGGCGGGGCCCGGAACCACGAGAGCCAGAGCCAGGCTTGCTGCCATGCCGCTCAGCGCCATCCGCAGGGTCATAGTTTGATCTCCAATTCAATCCCGCTTCTGATATCAGTCAGAAGGTATCAAGGACGTTCGGAGGATCGCGTAAAGGCCCTGCGAACGATGGCCGCATCACAATGGGTACTCTGAGGCGGAAATAGGGACGGACAAGTAGATCTTGTTCTCCTCGGCCCTGCCCGCCCCGTCGGCCCAGCCGCTTAACACATGCGTCCAGTGGTCATGCTAAAGACAGCGGGAGAGTTCCTCTGGTATTAACCATTCTTCTTCCAGGCGCGACGTGGCACGACGCATTCTGTTGATCATCGGCGGCGGCATCGCCGCCTACAAGAGCCTCGATCTGATCCGCCGGCTGCGCGAGCGGGGCTATGGCGTGCGTGTCGTGCTGACCCGAGCGGCGCAGGAATTCGTGACGCCGCTGGCAGCGGGGGCACTTTCAAACGATCGTGTGTTCACCGACCTCTTCGATCTCGATGACGAACGGGAGATTGGCCACATCCGACTGTCACGTGACGCCGATCTTGTGGTCGTTGCGCCGGCCACCGCCGACCTTTTGGCGAAGATGGCGACCGGGCAGGCCAGCGATCTGGCCTGCGCCGTGCTGCTTGCCACCGATAAGCCCGTTCTTGTCGCCCCTGCCATGAACCCGCGCATGTGGGCGCATCCGGCCACGTGCCGCAATATGCGGCAGCTCGAAACTGATGGCGTAAAATTCATCGGCCCCAACAAAGGCGAGATGGCCGAACGAGGTGAGGCCGGCACGGGACGCATGTCGGAGCCCACAGAAATCGCGGATGCCGTCGACCGGCTCCTGGGCGGCGATGCCTCTGCGATGAAAAAGGCGGGGCTGCTTTCCGGACGGCGTGTGGTGGTGACGAGCGGGCCGACCCACGAACCGATCGACCCTGTCCGCTACATCGCCAACCGGTCCTCCGGCAAACAGGGGCATGCCATCGCGGCCGCAGCAGCAGTGCTTGGCGCGCAGGTCACGCTCGTGTCCGGCCCCGTAAGTCTGCCGCCGCCCGAAGGCGTAGAGACGATCACCGTTGAGACCGCAGAAGACATGCTGGCCGCCGTGCGCCGCGCACTTCCCGCCGATATCGCGATTTTTGCAGCCGCCGTAGCCGACTGGCGCGTGGCCGCTGCCGCTGATCAGAAACTGAAGAAAACAAAAAGCAACTCGGCGCAGACCCTGGCTCTGGTGGAGAATCCCGACATCTTGAAAACGATTGCAGCGGCCGGGCCGAAGCGTCCCGCTCTCGTCATCGGATTTGCTGCCGAGACGGAAAACGTGGTCGCTCACGCGCAGAAGAAGCGCAAGGACAAGGGCGCGGACTGGATCGTCGCCAACGACGTTTCCCCAGAGACGGGAACGTTCGGTGGCGATCGCAACACCGTGCATCTCGTCACCGCGCGCGATATTGAGGGTTGGCCGCCGCAGACCAAGGAGGAGGTCGCGCGTAGGCTCGTGACGCGCGCTGCCGAGTACCTCCAAGAGAACCAGATCGACGTGTGACGATGGCCAGACCGAAAACGAAGTCGACGTCTCGCAAGGTGCGTGTGAAGGTTCTTGAGCACGCCTCTGGCCTCCCGTTGCCGGAAATCCAGTCAGAGGGCGCGGCAGGCCTCGACCTTTTGGCGGCCGTTCCCGATGATGAGCCGATCATTTTGAAACCTGGTGCACGCGAACTCGTGCCGACCGGCCTCCTCCTTGAATTGCCCTTGGGAACGGAGGCGCAGGTGCGGCCACGCTCGGGTCTCGCCGTCAAGTACGGCATCACGGTGCTGAACAGTCCTGGCACGATCGACAGCGATTACCGGGGCGAGGTGAAGGTGCTCCTTATCAACCTTGGGGACGAGTTTTTCACCATTCGGCGCGGCGAGCGCGTCGCGCAGATGGTCGTCGCGGCCCACGTAAAGGTAAGGCTCGTACCGGCTAAGTCCCTCACCGATACGGAGCGCGGCACCGGCGGGTTTGGATCCACGGGCAAGACCAGCCGGGCGGCGCGAAAAAAGACGCCTATCCCTGGGAAGGCCACGCCAGCATCACGCAAGGGCGCAAAGCACCCGAAATGACGTGAACAGTTTCCAATCTTTTGCCCTTGCGGGAACAAAAATTCTCAAGCTACCAAGTTGCGGCGGGTCTGCCGGAAGGTTATTCCGTTCGGCGTCCATTTTCTCCCCCTCAGCTGTTCGGCAACAGAAGGCAGCGCACATCCCATGACCCAGGTTCCGGAAATCAAGACGCTTGAAGCCACCAAGACGTGGGGGCGCGGCCGGATATACGATGACATTACAGAGACGATTGGCCATACGCCGCTCGTTCGGCTCGGCAAGATTGCCAAGCAGGCGGGCGCCCGCGCAGACATTCTGATGAAGCTGGAGTTCTTCAATCCGCTTTCCAGCGTCAAGGATCGCATCGGCGTTTCCATGATCGACGTGCTGGAAGCGGAAGGAAAGATCACGCCCGGCAAGAGTGTGCTGGTGGAGCCGACCTCGGGCAACACGGGCATCGGTCTCGCCTTCGTCGCTGCCGCGCGCGGCTACAAGCTGATCCTCGTCATGCCGGAATCAATGTCGATAGAGCGCCGCAAGATCCTGGCGCACCTGGGCGCCGAACTTGAGCTTACACCGGCGGCCGCCGGCATGCCGGGGGCGATTTCACGAGCGGCCGAGATCGTAGCAACGACGCCGGGCGCCGTCCAACCGAGTCAGTTCGAAAATCCTGCCAACCCGGCCGTGCACGAGCGCACGACGGCGGAAGAGATCTGGAATGATACCGGTGGCAATGTCGACGTGCTGGTCATCGGCGTTGGCACGGGTGGCACGCTGACGGGGTGCGGTCGCGTGCTGAAAGCGCGCAAGCCAAGCCTGAAGGTTATCGCCGTGGAGCCCGCAGGCAGCCCGGTTCTCTCCGGGGGCAACCGCGGCCCCCACAAGATCCAGGGCATCGGTGCCGGCTTCGTACCGGGCGTGCTCGACACGTCGTTGATCGACGAGATTATCACCGTTTCAAACGATCAGGCCTTCGAGGTTTCGCGATTGCTCTCCAAGACGGAAGGCATTCCCGGCGGGATCTCGACGGGGGCAAATCTTGCGGCCGCCATCTCGGTGGCCACCCGCGAGAACATGAATGGCAAGACGGTCGTGACGTTCGCACCCTCCTGCGCGGAGCGCTATTACACGAGCGAACTCTTCCTCGAACCGGGCGCCGCCAAGGCGTGAAACTCCAAGAAGCGCGGGTTTGAAAGCAGGTCTCCGCGTTGAGCGGGGACCTGTTTCGCTATTTGAGTGGCATACGGCGTTTTCTGTATCGCGCGGTGCCTGGTGCGTTTCCATCCGGCATTAGCATGTCTTGATTTGCGCTGCCGAAGCGCAGACGCAGCAAATTCCTTTTGTGACTGATCGCCTCCGTTTTCTAAAGCTTCCGTTTCTTGCCTTTTCGATCGGCGGTCCAAATAGCCATGACGGCTGCCATCTCAGTCTACTTTTCAAGGCGCTTGCGCAGGCCGAGATTGCTCACGTAGTCTTGCTCCCTTAGCCGAGGGGAACTCTCATGGATTGTCTGGTTCGGGCTCAAGGCCGCACGGCGCGACAGTGGACCAGGTATGCATTGGCTATTTCATCGGTCCCCTTCTCGCTGGGTGCCCTCCTCCGCTTCGCGCACTCAAAATGTGTGGGAGGGTGTAATCCGGTGCCTAATTTCATCAAGGCTTATGTGCGCGTCGTTGAGAAGTTGGGCTGGTTCATAGGCCTTTTTGCCATGTACCTCGTGTTCGCGATGCTCGCGATCCTTCTCTATTCCTCGTTCACCAAGGCCTTCACGATCCCCGCAGCCTGGACACTGGAGATGGCCCAGTTCGTCATGACCGCCTACTTCATGCTGGGAGGCGCCTATTCAATGCAGCAGAATGCGCACGTGCGCATGGATGTCGCCTACACGCACTGGAGTCCACGGACACGCGCGATCGTCGATAGCTTTACCATCCTGTTCCTGATTACCTATCTGGTGCTTCTGCTCGCTGGCGGTATCTCTAGCACGATCTACGCATTCGAATATTCCGAACAGAGCTACTCGTCCTGGGCGCCCTATATGGCTCCGATCAAAGTTGTGATGGTTTTCGGTATCGCGCTCATGCTTTTGCAGGCAATCGCGACCTTCTTCCGTGATGTTGCGGCAGCGCTTGGAAAGCCCATCTGATGGACTATGAAATCATCGCTCTTCTGATGTTTTCGTCCATGATGCTGCTCCTCATCACGGGGCAGCGTGTCTTCGGGGTGATCGGCGTCGTGGCGGCCGTTTCCGCCTATCTGTTGTGGGGCGAGGGCGGAACGGAGATGCCCTTCAGCGCTGCCATGAAACTCATGAAATGGTATCCGCTGCTCACGCTGCCGATGTTCGTTTTCATGGGCTACATGCTTTCTGAATCGGGAATCGCAGAAGATCTCTACAAGATGTTTCACGTCTGGATGGGCGGGCTGCATGGTGGTCTCGCCATCGGGACGATTCTGCTCATGGTTATCATCTCGGCGATGAACGGCTTGAGCGTGGCTGGCTTGGCTATCGGCACCACCATCGCCCTGCCGGAACTGCTTCGGCGAGGCTATGATAAGAAGATGGTAACGGGCGTCATACAGGCCGGCAGTACGCTCGGCATTCTCGTGCCGCCCAGCGTCGTGCTTGTGCTTTATGGGATGATCGCGCGCCAGCCTGTGGGCCATTTGTGGCTGGCCGGCGTGTTCCCCGGGCTTCTCATGGCCACACTCTTCATTGTCTACGTTGCCGTGCGATGCAAATTGCGGCCGGAACTGGGACCCGTTCTGCCTCCCGAAGATCGCAATATTCCACTGTCCGAAAAGCTCGCACTCCTGAGGGCCGGTCTTATTCCCCTCGCCATCTTCTTCTCCATGACCGGACTTTTCATGATGGGCTACACGAGCCTCGTGGAGAGTTCAGCAATCGGCGCTCTGGCGGCAATGCTTGCCGCCTGGGGCCGGGGCCGCCTCACATTCAACGTGATGCACGAAACGTTGAGGAACACGCTCAATGTGAGCTGCATGTTCATGTGGATCATACTGGCAGCTCTCTGTTTCGGCGCCGTCTTTGACGGCCTTGGTGCCGTCAAAGCAATTCAGTGGCTGTTTTTGGAGCAATGGAATCTGACGCCGTGGCAGGTCTTGATCCTGATGCAGCTGACCTTCCTGCTGATGGGCATGTTCCTTGATGACACGGCCATGCTGGTGATCGTAGCGCCGCTCTATGTACCTCTTGCCGCGAGTCTTGACTTCAATCTCATCTGGTACGGCGTGCTCTACACGATCACATGCCAGATCGCGTACATGACGCCTCCCTTCGGCTACAACCTCTTCCTTATGCGCGCCATGGCGCCGCCGGACGTAACGTTGGGAGATATATACCGGTCGATCTGGCCGTTCGTGGGCATCCTGCTGTTCACCATGGTCATTCTCATGGTGTTTCCGCAGATCGCGCTCTGGCTGCCAAACACCTATTACGGCAATTGAATAAGTGCATCGAACGACAGGCGGGGAAAACTGAAGCCAACGTTTCAAACTGAAGTCGGATAAGGAGAGCGATGCCATGACCACACGCAGACGTGACTTCCTGAAGACCGCCGGCGCGGCGACCGCGGCGGCTGCCGCGGCAACGACCCTTGCAGCGCCCGCAGTACGTGCGCAGAAAGCCATCAAGTGGCGTCTGCAGACCTATGCAGGGCCTGCACTTGCCGAGCATGTCATCAAGCCGTCCATCGATGCCTTCAACAAGGTTGCCAATGGCGAGATGGTGATCGAGCTCTATACGGCTGACCAGCTGGTGCCGACGGGTGAATTGTTCCGAGCCATGCAGGCGGGGACGATCGATGCCGTGCAGAGCGACGATGACTCGATTGCCGCGCCCGTAGACGTTGCCGTGTTCGGCGCTTACTTCCCCTTCGCCTCACGCTACAGCCTCGATGTCCCCGTGCTGTGGAACCACTACGGCTTGAAGGAGATCTGGGAGGAAGCCTATTCGGAGGTCAAGGGTGTCACTTGGCTCGGAACAGGCGCATGGGATCCGTGCAACTTCGCTACGAAGAAGCCTATCAAGAGCCTGGAAGACATGAAGGGACTGCGCGTCTTCACCTTTCCGACGGGCGGCAAGTTCCTACAGCGGTTCGGCGTGGTTCCGGTGACTGTGCCGTGGGAAGACGTGCAGGTTGCTTTGCAGACAGGCGAGATTGACGGCATCGCCTGGTCCGGAATCACGGAGTGCTACACGGTCGGCTGGGCCGACGTGACCAAGTACTATCTCACAAACAACATCTCCGGCGCCTGGGCGGGTTCGTATTTTGCCAACACCGAAAAGTGGAACGCCGTTCCTGAGCATCTGAAGACGCTCTTCAAGCTCAGCATGGACAGTTCGCACTACTATCGCCAGCATTGGTACTGGTGGGGCGAGGCGCACTACCGCACGACAGGCGGCAAGCTGGAGCTGACATCCATTCCCGAAGCCGAGTGGGGCAAGATCGAAGAAGAGGCGCTGAAGTTCTGGGACGAGATCGCCGCCCAGAGTCCGCGCAATGCCAAGGTCGTCGAGATCCTCAAGAAGTACCGGGATACGATGCGCAAGGCGGGCCCGCCATATCGTTACGGATCGTAAACCGACAAGCTTGCGAGAAACGATATCGAGCGCCGGCCATTCATCTGGCCGGCGCTTTGCTGTGTTGCTCCCCGGAGCCGCGTCGGGCAAGGTGCGGGCCGGAAGCAGACCACGACGAGACAGCCATGCTGACGCCTGAGGAAATTCAACGTTACAAGCGCCATCTGGTTCTGAAGGAGATCGGCGGCCAGGGACAGCAGCGGCTCAAGGCAGCGCGCGTTCTGGTCGTCGGAGCCGGTGGGCTCGGTTCGCCGTTGCTTCTCTATATGGCCGCAGCAGGCGTGGGGACCATTGGCATCATCGACGATGACCGCGTCTCGCTCGATAACCTCCAGCGCCAGATCGTACACGATACGGCACACGTCGGCGTGCTCAAGGTTGAAAGTGCGAAAGAGACGATCCAGCGCCTGAACCCCAACATCACAGTCGTGACATACGCGGAACGGCTGACGGCGGAAAACGCGCTCGATGTCATCAGCGATTACGACATTGTCGCCGACGGTTCGGACAATTTCGCAACGCGCTATCTCGTCTCCGATGCCTGCTATTTTGCGCGCCGTCCGCTGGTCTTTGCGGCCGTCGGGCCGTTCGATGGATACGTGACTGTCTTAAAGCCGCATGAGAAGCGTCCCGACGGGACGCCCTATCCAAGCTATCGCTGTCTTTTTCCTGAGCCGCCGCCGCCGGGCACGGTAGCAAACTGCGCGGAGGTTGGTGTGTTGGGCGCAATCGTCGGCGTGGTGGGTACGTTGCAGACCGTAGAGGTTCTCAAAGAGATCACAGGAACTGGTGAGACGCTCGCCGGACACCTCCTCATTTACGATGCCAAGGATGCCCGGTTCGAGCGCGTCAGCATTGCTTGGGATCCGGAGAACGCCCTGTCGGGTCAAAGTCCCACGATCCGCGATCTCTCGATGCACCAGGAATCCGTCGAGACGGCCTGCACAACCCGTCCTGGAACTTGACGTGAAAGAGGCAGTTGCGAAGCGCGGTCAGTCGCGCTCCTGCTCCATGAGCGCCGTAAGCCGGTTCATGTTGAGGATCGAAATGGTCCGGTTACCTTCGAGGCTGATGACCTTGTCGACCTTCAGGCGTGAGATCTGGCGGCTGACTGTCTCGATCGTGAGGCCGAGGAAGTCGGCAATCTCGGCGCGGGACAGGGGCAGGTTGAAAGTCGGGTGTTCCGCATCGTGCGCGGGTTTGCAGCCGATGGTTTCCATGCGGCGTGCGACCATCAGCAGGAAGCTCGCGACTTTTTCGCCGGCGCTCTTACGCCCGAGCAGAAGCATCCACTCACGCGCGGAATCCAGTTCATCGAGCGTGTTCTGGAAAAGTCGGTGCTCGAACCCTTCGAACTCCTTTACGAGGCGCTCGAACTTGCCCTTGTCGTAGGTACACAAATGCACGTCGGTAACGGTCTCGGCGTGGTAGGGGCTCTGCGAACGGAAAGGACGGCCGAGAAAGTCGGATGCGAACTGCAGCCCTACGATCTGCTGGCGGCCGTCGGCAAGAGTCTTTGTCAGCTTGACGACGCCAGAGACAATATTGGCGAAGTAGGTCATCTCTGCATTGTCGTGCAGAATCACTTGTCCCGGCGGCAGGAGCTTATGATGCGCAATAGCATTCAGGCGCTCGATTTCCGGCCGGTTTAGCGCTCCACAGACGGCACGGTGACGTACAGAACAACTGTCGCAACGAAGGATATGCTCAACCATCGAGGCCTCGAAAATCATGCACTGATCAACGCCAGTCGTGCATCATGAAATGCGTCGCACGATCTCTTCAATCCCGCTATTTTCAAGCTGGATCTTTGGTCTCCACCGCCAAGCCTTGTCTGACCCGCAAAAGGCAGCGTCCGATGTCAAGGAGCGTGGACATCAATCTACCCGATCCCGCAGAGACCGAAAAGCGGTTTGCGTTTAATCAAGTTTTGTCGCGCGAATGATTTTTTTGACCTTGGTCAGATTTTCAGGTGTCGGCCAATTGATTTCAATAATAGCAGACCGCGTTGGTGTTACGCCGTCGTGCAATGCGGCGATCCTTCAGGACCGGAGCAGCCGGTAGACCGCGGCAACGTAGTCGGCCAGCGAATAGATCGAGGCGCCGATCGCGACGAGAAGAAGGATCGTCGGCATCACACCGTCTATGGTCAACTTGGGACCAAACAGACCGAGTGCAATGGCGACGATTCCGATCTGGACGACCGCGTGCACGGCGGCTTTGGTTTTTCCCGACGCTCGTACCTGCAGATCATGGCCGGCTTGGCGGGCGAAGGTTCGCAGGTAGGGAACCACGAGTTCGCGGCCGTAGAGGACGAACAGCATCCAGGCAGGCATCCAGCCCATTGCGAGGAAGGCGAGGAACACGCTGAGGTGATAGACGCTGTCGCAGACGGGATCTACAAAGCGTCCGATCTCGGTCTCCTGGTCGTACCGGCGTGCAATTTCTCCATCCGCGAGATCAGAAAGCTCGGCGAGGATCATCAGGCCAAGAGCGCTGTATAGAGCGGCATCCGTCCCGGCCGTAATGAGCGCCAAGACGACCGGTCCCGCCAAAGCTCTTGCGACGCTCAGGCTGTTCGGGACGTTGAACAGGGAAGATGAGGGGGCGAGGGGCTGTCGCCCATGTCCGTCTGTGGCCGGCATGTCACCTGCATCGTGTTGCGGAGGGCGTCTGGAGAGCCGACGCCGGGCAGTCTTGTTTCATTCGTGTTGGTCGGATGTCCAACATAGGCTGCGTACCGAGAATATCGCAATCTCGGCGGTGCTCTCCTGCGTCCTTGTTTACCAACGCATGGGGCGGGTACGCAAACCTACCTATAATCGATGACCGGCCTGGATAGCGGCGAACTGGACGCGCCTCAATTCGATCCGGCGCGCAGGCCGCGAATGATCACCAGAATGTAGTCGATCAGCGACCCCGCCGAAAGGACAGTCGAGACGAGAAGAGCCAGCCAGACGGCCAATCCCAGGTCCGGGCTCAAGGTCGGCCCCATGCTGGCGTAGGCGAACACGACTAGAAGCTGCGTTGCGCCCTGGAAAAACGCCTTCACCTTGCCGCTCGATCGGGCGGCCATCGTACCTATCTTCTGCTCGGCGACGATGCGCAGGTAGGACATTGCGATCTCCCGCCACGCCATGATCAGGAACATCCAGACCGGCATCCACTGGTTGGCGACGAACGCGGAGAAGACGGAGATCCGGTAAAGACTGTCCGCCATGGGATCGAGGATTTTGCCGACGGCGGAAACCTGGCCATAGCGGCGGGCTACATATCCGTCGACTCCGTCCGACACTTCGGACGCGATCATGAGGCCAAGCGCTGTCCAGAGCGATGCCGCAGAACCATCAACCAGTAGTAGGATGATGGGTACGGCGACCAGGACGCGGAACCAGGTGATCGCGTTTGGAAGCGTCCATAGTCCAAGGGGTTTCAACGGATGGTCTCTTTAGGATCGGCTCAGGATCAGCAATCGCCCCAGTGCTCGTGAGCTGGTGAGACAACGCTCGATCCGGCGTCTGACTGGGGCCAGTTGGGGCACCCTACCGCACCTCGGCGGGCGCTGTAAGCCCCCTTGCGCAGCCGTCTAACTAATTATTCTCGCTTACATTATCACCAAAAACGCGAACGGGAGCACGCCTTGTGGGGTGCTCCCGCCGCAGTCGGCTGTACCGGCAGATCCGGCCTGCTGCCTACTTGATACCGTGCTGCATCTTGGCCGCCTCGACGGTGTTCTGCAGGAGGCAGGCGATGGTCATCGGGCCGACGCCGCCGGGGACGGGCGTGATGGCGCCGGCAACGCGCGAGCAATCCGCATAATCGCAGTCACCGACGAGCTTCGTCTTGCCGTTGTCGGCCGGCACGCGATTAATCCCGACGTCGATCACGATCGCTCCGGGCTTCACCCAGTCGCCCTTCACCATTTCGGGAATGCCGACGGCGGCGATGAGAAGATCGGCTCCTTTAACAACACTCTCGATATTGCGGGTCCGCGAGTGAGCCACTGTCACCGTGCAGTTTTCACGCAGAAGGAGCGCGGAGACCGGCTTGCCGACGATGTTCGAGCGGCCGATGACCACGGCGTTCATGCCGGACAGGTTAGGCTGCACCGTCTTGGCCAGGATGACGGAGCCGGTCGGGGTGCAGGGCACCAGGGTCCGTTCGCCGATCCACAGACGTCCAACATTGACGGGGTGGAAGCCGTCGACGTCCTTGTTGGGGTCGATGGTGTTTAGAACCCGTTCGGCGTTGACGTGCTTGGGCAGGGGAAGCTGCACGAGGATACCGTTCACGGCCGGATCGTTGTTGAGCTTGTTCACGATGGCCAGGATGTCGGCCTCACTCGTTTCCGCAGGGAGCCTGTACTCCCACGAATTCATGCCAGCTTCCTTTGTCTGCTCGCCCTTGTTCTTGACGTAGACCTTGCTTGCCGGATCTTCGCCGACCAGCACAACTGCGAGGCCAGGGGTCAGCCCATGCGCGGCCTTGAGGTTCTGGACCTCCTTGGCGACTTCGGCTCGAACGCTGGCGGCGACGGCCTTTCCGTCGATGACGCGCGGGTGCATGGGCTCTCCTCCTTCTTGGGCTGCTGTTTTTCCTAGATCAATCAACCAAGGCGAGCGGCGAGCCGGGTCTGAAGGCTCGTCGAATCGCCCAATATCTGCAGGGATTTCACACGTGATCGGTGGCCAGAGGACACCGAGACGCTGCTCTTGGGAACACCAATCCACTCCGCGAGCAGGTGCTCCACGGCTGCGTTGGCCTCCCCGTCGGCCGGCACTGCCCGGACCCGAACCTTCAAGGCTGGCCCCTCGGCGGTCGGCTCGACCCCGTCAATTGTATCTTTGGACGATTTCGGGCTGACGCGCACGCGCACGATGACGCACCCGGCGCCCATGCGCCACGGCTGCGTCCCTGCGTTCATCACACGAAGGCCTTGGCGATGTTCGGGATGATGACGCTTTGGATGAAGTAGAGCCCGAGCAGCAGCACGACGGGTGACAGATCGATCGGGCCAAAATCCGGAAGCGCCCGCCGGATAGGGCCGAGCAACGGCTCAGTGAGCGCGTTGAGGACCGTCCAGATGGTCTGCACCACCTGATTGCGGGCATTAATGACGTTGAATACGAGCAGGAAGCTCATGATCACGGCCGCGAACACCACATAGCTGTAAAGGTTGATCACGTAATTGATGAAATAGAGCAGCTCGATCATCGGTCCCCGCGTTGCTTTCCCGCGCCGTGGCGGCGCACCTCTGATGTAGCCCTGCGTCCTTGCGGGGGCAAGGCGAAGCGGACATGACGTGTCCGGCCAGAGGCTTGCCCCGTTTCTTGACAAGGTCTCAGGCGCATCACTAAATGCCCCGCACCTTGAACAAAGGGGCCGTAGCTCAGATGGGAGAGCGCTGCAATCGCACTGCAGAGGTCAGGGGTTCGATTCCCCTCGGCTCCACCAACCATAACACATTGATTTTACTTGTTATTTTAGCATCGCAAATTGACACGCACTAACCGCGGGTTAGCGAATACGTATCGGCGTTTTGGCCGGTCTCTGCGCCCCGAAGTGCCGGTCTTCGCGCGCCAAATGACCCGCTGTCTCTGGCCTCGAAATTCCTTTTCCGGGCGCCGTCCGCAGCTGCACCGCAGAGACCTAGTTCGCAGCCCAACTGAGACCGGTTTGAAAGAGGCGCGTCCCCCTGAATTGCTTAAGGCCGTCGACGACTGAGCGCGATGCTCTCACCTTGAGAGTGGTGCTCGCCTCTGAACCCGCAAGAGCAAGATAAAGCGCACACGATTTCGCAGGCTTCATCTTGGATGTCCAAGATTTTGGTTTCGAACTCGGTGGCATCACGCAAGGCGGATCTGCAGTCGCTAGGACGAAAGAGCAGAGGAAGCAGCCGAACACGAAGTCAGGGATAGTGCGCGGCGCCTGGACGCATCGTCCGAATAGCGGACATCGTGCGCTGCCTGATCGGCAAAGCTGGGTGATCCGTCTATCACTTCTGGAAAAGGAGGTGTTGCGTCGGCGCTCACGCGCCCATGCCATGCAAACGATGGAGATTGCCAAGACGAACGACGGCCTCGTTGTCGGCTTCGACGTCACCCGTCCGACGGAGCCTTACAGCGTCATCTTTATCGTCAAGGCCCCGCCCCCAAATGAAACCGGATGAGCGCAACACCGAACTAGAAGTCGTCGATAATGTCGAAGAACTGCGCCGGATCGGGGAGCGCGCGCCGCGCCAGGAAGAAGCCAATCACATCGACCGTGGGAAATTTCGCCTGGAGCACGCGCTTGGCGGCCACGAAACTGGCGCCCGTCACCAGAAGGTCATCGAACAAAGCAATCCGTGTAGGTGCCGGCTTCGCGAGCTTCTCATCGATGCGATAGAGCTTGGCAAGCTCGTCCGGACCCGGCCGGCTGCCGTCATGCGCAGCATCGCGCGCGCCCTTCTGCACCAAGAGTTCGCGAATGTCCGGTGCCTTAAGGAATTTCATCTGCTGCAACATACGTAGCAGGCGATCATCGTAAGCGGGATCGGTTTTTTCCTTGGACGGCGGCATCGGCACGAAAGTCGCTTGCGCCGCGTACTCCGCCTTGATCGCTCCAACGAACCCGGCGGCGGCCTCGGTGATGCTGCGCTCCTTATACCTCCACTCCGGGCGGCCCTTGCGGTCGATGCCCTTCTTGAAGTTGAGAATCAGCTGGTTCGTCGCACCGGCCTGATAGCCTTCGCGCGCTGAATACTCGCCAAAATAGAAGCAGCGGTCTTGCGCGCCGAGGAAATGATGGTCCGGCCGCGTGAGGTCGTCGATCTCAGTTAGACGTTTGGGAAAGGTGCCGTTTGACATCGTTATATGTTCGCACTCGGATCGCGCCCATCGCTTCAAATCGCTTCGGCCACGTGATCTTGGGCTTATCGAAATTGCTATCCAGAATGAAAAGCTTGCGGCCCTGCTTCAGCGCGGCCCGCGCCTGGATCAGCGTGCCCGAGGTCTCACCCGCTTCCACGATAACCGTGCCTTCGGTCAACGCCGACATCGTCACGTTGCGCGCCGGGAAGAAGGCACGATTCCAGCGATGATCCTGCTTCTCCCACCGCTGAACCGGGACTTGGCTTATGACTAGGAAGTCCTTGCCGATGCGCTCTTGAAGCGCGGCATTCGCACGCGGATAGGCGAACGACAGCGGTGTTCCGATCACCGCGATGGTCCGGCCGTTGGATTCCAGCGCGGTGGTGTGCGCCTCCGTGTCGACGCCGGCTGCGAGGCCGGAGACAATCGTAAAGCCATCGTTGACGAGATTGCGGACGAGCTTGCGCGTACGCGCCAGACCTTCGGGCGACGGATTGCGCGTTCCCACGATCGCGATCGAGCGCGAATATACCAAGTCCCAGAAGCCGCGATAGTAGAGCAGCTCGACCGGATGATCGGCGTCGCGCAGCTTCTCGGGATACTCGCCGGCGCTGTGCACGCGCACGCCGTAGTGCGTGACGCCGGTCTCCTTGAACCGACGTACGACGTATTCTGCGTACGCTTCTGCGCGCGAACGCGACACGAAGTCGGACGGCAGCGCGCCGGGCTCCCTCTCAAAGCGCTCGGACAGCGTTTTGAACGACGCGCCCTTCGTGTCCCACAACGCCTCGTAGGCGCCGAGTTCGAGCATCGGCGAGATCGCGTTCACGACGCTGTCGGGGGCGGTAAGGTCTAATCCAGCCATGACATTCCTTGGGTTACGAGGGCTCGGAACAAATATGGAACCCACGCTCGGCTTTTCTCGGAAGACAGCATCGCCACGATTCGCCCTGCCGAACGGCGGCGCTGTGCCAACACCAGCGAACTGGCGCGACTAGCGCCAGAGTTCTCCACAAGATTTTACCACCGGTCGCTTCCCGCGCTCACAACTGCCCTTGATTTCCGAAATCGCGTCATGTATCTCACTGAGACAATGAGGATGGTGAGATGAGATCAGACATAGCCAAAATGACCGGTTCCCCCGTGCTCGGCGGAGCCGCTGCCGGAAGGGCGCTGTTCGCACACCTTTCGCGCCTGTCGCAGGAGCGCCCCGCCAAGCCGATCCCGTGGTTGTGGGACTGCTCGGGCATCGAGGTCATCAGCGCCAGCTTTGCCAGGGAATTCTTCGTCAGCATGCGAGCCCTCCTTCGTGCCCAACGCTCCACTCTCGCGCCGGTGTTTGTCAACGCTTCGGCCGACGTGCGCGAGGATCTGCATAACGCCTTCACGGCCGCGAACGATGCCATCCTCGTCGCCACCGCCGACGCCGACGGCATCCTCGCCGACATCAGGCTGCTGGGCGCGCTCGATCCGCACTTGGCCTCCACTTTTGCCCTCGTCGCCGAGCGCGGTGAAACCGACGCCAAGGAGCTCAAGGAGCAGAGCGACGCCGAACCCAACACCGCGCCGATCGTGCAGACGGCCTGGAACAATCGCTTGGCCAAACTCGCCGAGCTTGGTGCCCTCGTCGAAATCCCACGCGGGCGCGCCAAGCGATATCGCGTCGCCATTTAAGGAGCAGCGCATGGGCGTCGAATTCCTCCAGAAGGTCGGCCGGACCATCAAGATCGCCCGCGACAAGGACCGCCAAGCCATCGCCGAGCGTGATCTCTTCACGCGCTGTATCGAGATGGCGGACTACCACGAGCAGCTCCGCATGGAGCCGGGCGTGCAGCTCTACCCCGACGACGAAGTCAACATCGAGGTGCACGGCGACGAGGTCGTGGCCGTGCAGGTCGACCGCATCGTTGGAACCATCGATCAGCCCTGCGCGGCACTCCGCGACATGCTCGCCGAATACGGCGTGGTCGGCGGCCAAGTCGATGAGGTGTTCGCAAGTGCGCGCGTTGCGGAGATCGAAATCATAAATGACGCAGCGCTTGCCTCCCACGAACCCGACGCCTCGCTGGAAGCCCCACCAGCTTCATGACGACCGGAACGGCACCTGCCCGCCCCCGGCTGCTCCGGGTGCGTGGATCGCCCGACATGCGGCACGATCCGCTCCGCAACCGGCCTGTTCGACTGCAGCATCCAGTTCCGCAATCAACCCGAAAGCTGTCCGTGGGTCTGCCGGCGCAATCCGCGCTTTCGCCAGCAGATGCAGGAGATCGGCGGCCTGAGCCTGGACAAGGTGGTGATCCCGGTCGCGCCGCAGCCGCCGGCCTTGCCAATCTACGCGCCGCAGGTGTTCCACGCCTCCCTGCGACCCATCCTCTTCGTGACGCCCGCCGTCGCCATCGACTTCGCGCGGCTGCGATAAGCGCAGCGGATGGCGCGTTACGCAGAGCCGCACGGCCCTGCTGGAGCACTTCATGATCGCGGAGGCCACCGCGATTGATCGTCGAGCACGAAGTCGAGGCGGATGCCCGCGATTCAGGCGCTGGTGGCGGAGTCTGACGGCCAGGCCGCGGACGAGGTGCATGGCGAGTTTGCCGACATGAGCATCAGCGATCCGCCAGCCACCCCTCGCTGTTCGTTCAGCCTCGAACTGGCGGCGCCGTTCGACGATGAGGCCGCCATGAAGCGCATCTTGTTCTGCTACACCGAGGAGATGATGACCGGCGGCCTGCCTACGGCGCTCCACGTCAACGGCCGCACGCCGCATGATTTTACACGCTGGTCCACGGTCATCCAGCGCATCGATGCGATCACGCATCTCGCCTACGAGTTCACGACCGGCGCCGCCTACGGTGAGCGCCGGGAGCGTCACGTCACCTGGCTGTGCGATCTTGCGGCCAATGCTGGCCGCCCCCTCGACATCATCGTCTTTGGCGATAGGCGCGTCGTAGCACCTCTGAGTTCCGCCTTCGCCCGCGTGACGTGGGTCGACACCACCAGCTTCATGAAGACGATCCACCGCAAACGCGCAACGCGCTCGGGCAACGGCAAGCTCGTCTGGATGTCTGAGCCGACGGCGCCCGGCCAGTCGCTCCACGAACTGCTGGCGCACAACGTCGATGAGGGCCGTGCCCATTTTGCCCTGGGCGCGGCCGCATGAGCGATCCGCCGTCGATATCCGGCGAGGGCGCCGCCCTGACCTTTGCGGCACTCGATGATCACGCCATCGCATGCGTCAGCGCCGAGCAGCCGTTGGCGGCACCGCTGCTGCGCCCTGACATGCTGGGTCCTCAGGTCGAATACCTGATCCTGGCCCACCAGGGCACCTTGCCGGCTATGCCGGCCTCGTCCTTCGCCGACGCGGTATTGAGCGCGGTTCCCAATCGACTGCACGAGCTTAGCGACGGCACCGCGGTTCTACGCTTGGCCTACGACACCTTGCCAGAGATCCAGTGGACGCGCCTCTCGATCCGCGCCAAACAGGCGGCGCTGGACGCAGGATTTCCGCGCGACGCCGGGCAGCTGGCCGTCGCCCTCGAGGAGATGATGTCCAACATCATGGAGCATTCCGGCGCGGCCCATACTGGCCTAGTGGCGTTCCGCGGCTCAGGCGGCCTGTTCGAGTTCGTCGTCGCCGATCAGCGCATCGGAGCGCTTGGCAGCCTGCGAAGCAACCCTAAATTTGCCGAGCTGGCCAATTCGCGTGATGCTCTTCCGCGCGTCCTGCAAACGGGCTGTACGAGCACTGGCGATCCGGAGCGTGGCCGCGGTTTCGATGATCTCTTTCGCGGCCTTGCCAACCACAATGGCCTGCTTCGTTTCCGCTCCGGTGACGCGGCCGTCGTCATCGACGGGCAAAGCCCGTCGCCCTTGCGACCCAAGGTCAAACGCCGCGCCGCACTGAAGGGCTTTCTGGCGTCCGTCACCTGCATGGCCGCCTGACCCCTATCGATGCACGTACGTCGCGGGGATGATGCAGTAGCCGATGATCTCGGGCGGCGGATCGAGCGTATAGTCGTGAATGTCGCTCGTGTTGACGACGATGCCGGTCCGGTCGAGCTTCTCATACCGCACGACAAAGACGCAGTAATCTCCCGGGCATGTTTGGCGCTTCGTCACCGCGTGTGCGAGTGACGCGCTGCTGCGCTTGGCGAACGATACCGATGCCAACCCTTCACCTGGGCGGCCGTCGGGATTCGGGATCTTGAAGCCGTCGGCATCGATCGCAGCGAAGTTCTTTAAGGGCGTGGCGTGGAACAGGACGAGCGGGTCATCCTCGAGGGCTTGCGGAAAGAGGCAGTACGCTGTCGCCTCGAGGTCTTCCGGCATCTCGTGCTTGGTGATCGTCATACTCGTCTCGCTTGTCCCGCTGGCGACGCGCTGTCGCCGGGCCAACCTACCGAACTTCCGGCCGAATGTCGGCAACCGTCGTGCCGTCAGCGCGCAGGCCGATCTCATTGTGCCACAACGTCTACTAGCAGTTCACGACCAAAAGTGAACGGCAAGTCTGCTTTGGTCGGGACTGGCGACGTGCCGCCCCGGCCCGCCCGATGCATTCACCCGGCTTCCTGCCATGTCCGCTCTACTCGGCACAGCCGTCGTAGATCTCAGGGCTACGCTGCGCACGCTCAGTTTGCATATGGGATGATGCGTGTAGTCAGCCGCGAGTTCGCGGGATAGGCCCAACTTCTTATCCTGTTCTGCCCAATCCATCGGCAGGTCGGTCATGTCGGACAAGCCGAGCCCACGGGGAAGTGTGCCGGCGATCGCGGCGGATACGATGTCGGGCGACAGAAAGGCCAGTGAGAAAATCATGCGGACCGACCGCTCGCTCCGGCTTTCCCGCTGGGCGATCGCGTCAAGATCAGGTACCGCGCCGCGCATGAGTTCGTCCAACCACTGGCGAGCTGTGGCAATGGCTATTAGCAGACGGGCGCGAGCCTCGGATCGGATGACCTTGCGACTGGGAGACACAGTGGTCGGCTTTTCTGTATCAGGAGTTGAGAAGGACCGACGACGTCTGTGAACGGGCGGCGTCCAGGGAATTCGGATTAGTTCTCGCGATTCGCGCGCATCTCCCGGCTTGTGAACCGTGATCGTGATCTCGCTCATCCGATTGATGACACGGTCGACCGCCCCATGTAACGTTTCGCCCAGGTTCCCGTCCGATTTATCGAGTATTCCGTTTTCGATGAGGCTGTTGATCACACGTTGCTCCATGTCCGGCGCCGCGACCCGCGCAACTGAACCGGCGTCCGCCTTGTTCCCCTGCACAAGGGCGGCCGAAACGTAGTAGCGGTAGCGGACGCCCCGTTTGATACCGTAGCTCGGAGTTATGCGGTTTCCTCGATCGTCGTAGATCTTACCAAGGAGAAGGGCATTCGATTTCCGCCAGTGCTGGCGGTGCCCCTTCCGGTTGGTTTCGAGGATCGCTTGGACGTGATCAAAGAGATCCTGATCTATGATCGGATCGTGCTCGCCCGGGTAGCTCTGACGGCGATGGTTGATCTCGCCGAGATAGGTTCGATTGCGCAGGAGGGAGATCCAGCGCTCCGACCATGAATGGAATGCCACCAATGGTGCGTCCGGTTGCAAGACGACGCGTCCGCGTCACGAGTCCGCGCTCGCGCAGGTCGCGCTGTCAGGGCCGGAAGAGAGCGCAGATCCCGGTAGCGCGAAAAGATCAGCCGGACTTCCGCGGCCTCTTCAGGAACGACGATCAGCTTCCGATCTGCCACCCTGTAGCCATGCGGGACCACCCCGCCCATCCACATACCCTTCTTCTTGGACGCCGCGATCTTGTCGCGGATGCGCTCGCCGGTCACTTCCCGCTCGAACTGGGCGAACGAGAGCAGCACGTTGAGTGTCAAACGCCCCATCGAAGTGGTCGTGTTGAATGACTGCGTGACCGAGACGAACGAGACGCCGTTGGCATCGAACAGTTCGACGAGCTTCGCAAAGTCCGCCAAAGATCGTGTCAGCCGATCGACCTTGTAGACTACGACGATATCGAGCCGACGCTGGCGGATCTCGTCGAGCAGAGCCTGCAGCGCGGGCCGTTCCATGTTGCCGCCCGAGAATCCGCCATCATCGAACCGCATCTTGATCAGCCGCCACCCTTCGTGCGTCTGGCTCTTGATGTAGGCTTCGCAGGCCTCACGCTGCGCGTCGAGAGAATTGAAGTCCTGTTCGGAGATCCTGAGTTTGTCGAGACTTGGGTGTAGACGGCGCAGCGCAGTGGTTTGGGAGTTGGCGCCGTCATGGGTTATCCCCCACTCGATCGGCAGTGCGCGCCTTTCCCCCGGTCTTGATGCCAAAGAAGCGCGGGCCATTCCATCGCGTGCCAGTGATGGCGAATGCGACTTCGGAAAGGCTGCGATAGGTCACTCCGTTCCAGGCGAAGCCTTCGGCCAAAACCATGACGTGGTGCATCGTTCCGCCATGCTCGCGGCCGATGACGGTTCCCGGCGCGAGAGATTTCGCGCCGCGAGAAGAGACGTTCAGGCTCTCCAAGGTCGGTACACCAGTACCAGCCTTGCCCTTCGCTCGCTGTTCGGCAATCCGGCGCAACAGTTTGATACTCTGGTTGTCGAGATCGCCGAAAACATCAGCCTGGATGCGATATGCGACCAGCCGGATCAGTAGTTGCTTCGTGATGTGCGCTGGCGCGGGACGGCCGGTCAGACGCCGCCATCGGCGTTGCAGAGCTTCGAGATCGAGCTCTGCGAGGCCAGCCAGTTCCCGGCTGACCTCACCCTCCGTGCAACGAGCGCTCATCAGCGCCCCCGACCAACTCGATCAATGCGGTACCGTCGAGCGCCGTCAGCGTCTCGCGTCGACGTGATGGGAAGCCCGAGCTTCTTCTTTATGGTTCCGGACAGGAAGCCGCGAACGCTGTGGTCCTGCCAGTCGGTCGCCGCAACCAGCTCTTTCAGGGTCGCGCCGTCGCGGCGGGCTAGGAGATCCAGGCACCGCTGCTGCTTGCTCGTGCTTGCAGGCACGGAACTTCCTTTGGGCACCTCAACAGAGCGAATGTTCTTGCTCGGTAGTGACTTCCTGGGTGAATCAATGCGCGCGGGGCGGGATTTACCAGGATCAGCGGACTTGCGGGGCTTCGAGGGCATGGTAAGGGCTCCAGGTCTCGGGCATCTCGCCAATCGCGATGCCCGCACCAACTGAAGCCCCGCATGTCCGCGAGGCACTGTCCCGAGGCCCACTTGGCATTCGGCCTTGTCATGACCACAGCAATGCTTGCTGTGCCGAGGAAGTCCAGTCGGAATTTTTAGCTAGACGCCTGTCACTTTTTCTTGTTCGACGAGATCGTAGGGGCCTGTGCCAGGACAACTCGGATAGATAACCGGGCACGTCGAGTTTGCTGATAAGACGCAATTTGTAAATTTCACCGTCAGGGCCGTCGTCAATTCCTGGGTCGATTACAACTCCGCCAATATCGGTCACAATCAGTCGTTCATGGAACTGCTCGCCGCCGTTGCGCTCACTCCAGAGCAACGCGTTGATTGTGACGCCCCTCGGTAGGGCAGCACAAAGATCGGTTCGGCAGTTGGCCGCAAAAAGTCCCGGATCCCATCGACGTCGCACTTCCCGATGGTTCAGAGCGTGAATCTCAAAGCGCGCGAGCCGCCCGTCCGTCGCAAGCGTCGCAGCAAGAGCGCGGAGCGGTCGCAGCCACTTGCTCTGCTGCACTTTGTCCAGAGGGATTGAAATACGCATCGACAACGATGACCGTGCGGGCTTGGCAGAGCATTGGCTGGACCGCTGCTGCCAGATCCGAGGCTGTGCGTGGGTACATTTAAGCTCCTCGACGTGTCCCAACACGCGACCCCGCCGAGCCCTAATGACGCATCGACTGTCGCCGGGTGACCATCGGCACCATCGAGCAATATACAGTCGAAAGGCTCCGTCGCGTGGACCTCGAAGGCTTGCTCCTTCCAAGTGCGCTCGCCGTTCCACTGTTTCTGTCGGGGGTTGATCGCGTCGCGGAGCTCGACGAGACGCTGCTCGATGCGGCGACGTTGGATGTCTCGTTGCCCGACAGTCGCGCGACGAACCTCCCGCTCCCAGCGACGCGGGATAGCACCGACAATCCTGCCGTGCTCGAATTCCGATACCGGCAAGGGTCGCATCGCCCAAGTGATAATTGGCGAACAGGGAGGGCTCGATTGCGTATTCCTTCCATAGCTTCATCAGAAGAGCTCCTCCCCGCGCTCTTCAAAGAAGCCACGTGGCCATCGATCCAGGAAATCGCCGTCCGCGGTAATACGAAGCGGCGTCAGTTTGAGAACGTCCTCAGTCGGCTCAACGTATATCACTGCCACTTGCTCCGGCGTCAGCGATGGGGCGCCTGGCGGCAACTCGCTATCTGTAGTCTCCCGAATTCGTCGCAGCAGCCGGAGCATGATGTGTTCGCTGTGCGTCTCGATAAGCAAGCAGCGTTCCGCGTCCAAGTTGGCGCGCTGGGCGGTTGCAGAGATTGCAATAAGGTCTCCAACACCCACCTGAATCGCTGGATGGATGTGTAGCTCGGGCTGCTCGATGGCAACGAGCCCCTCTTCTTCGGAGACGAGCGACACGATGACCGGGATGAGCTGGGAAAGGCCTACGCCGACATCGCTCGGACCTACGAGGGTGTTCGTCCGGATATCTCGCAACGCGACTTCTTGTATAATCGGATATTTCTCGAACAATTCCCTGAGATTGGGCACGACATCGACCAAGTCCTCATCGCTAACGCCAT
>CAWGTZ010000027.1:0-116392 GCA_963825555.1 uncultured Alphaproteobacteria bacterium
GATAAATGACTGTGCCCCCGCGAACAAACAGGCTGGCGAGCAACGCCAGTGGTGCTTGCGGTGCGCCTTGAACATAGAGAATTTTGCGTTCAGAATTTTGCAGGCTTCGCACGATTTGGACAACCGCCTGAAGCAGGGACATTATGCCTTTGCGTTCGATCGTGCGGAACGTGATATTGACAATATCGGCGGGCTGCGTGCGCCCCCTGGACCAGGCGATGAATTCGATCGCCAAACCTCTTCGCGCCATATGCAGCGCAGCCATACATTGATGCGGCGCTTCGCGATCCGTATGGCCATAACCAAGATACACCATGTCTGCAGAAGTCTTTGTCACTGAAACCCGCCCATGGTGCGGCCGCATCGCTGAGCCGCATCGAAAGACTTTGAGCGCAGTGGCGTCTTGCACCCGCTATGCATAGGCGGAATTTGCGGTTGCAGGAGAAAGCTTGGCGGCGCCGGGAATTCCTGCGCCAGTTTCCCGTATGCAATAATAGGCGATGGTCAGGAAAATCAGCAATTGCGGTAATTGAATTGAGACATAGAAGAATACGGGTGCATAGGGAATTGTTCCCGGAAGACTGAGAAACAGACACAGGAATAAAATGGCACGCGGATTTCCATCAGGCTGAGCCAGTTTTGCGACATTGCCGAAAAGCCGCCCGATCAAGAACACGACGAATGATCCGAAATAGTAGAACTCGCCAAAAAGATCCGAATAGCCGGTCTTGGATGTATAGAAAGCTACGCCGGTTGGATAAATTTCATTGACCCAGTCGTAAGAAATGCCGGGGCCAAGCCGCAGGCTATTTTTTAGATCGTGCCCGATCAGCGAGCCGGGAACATATAGTTCGATAAGATTGTTGTAGATCGAAAACAATCCATATCCGAAGCGCCCTGTAAGATCGTATGCGCCAACAAGCAACATGGCATCGACCACTTCGAGCACCTTGCGGTTGTCCGGCGCAAACAGGTTTGCAACGATTTCACTGAGCGGTACATCGCTGACAATATCGAGATAGGCATCCTGCCCGAAACGGTCGCGCCAATACGGGAAGGCATAAACGATGACAAAGGCAGCTACCAGTCCCAGAACGATGCTCCATCGCGGAATTTTCAAGCGGCCGGCAAGGACAAATGGAGCGATCAGCGTTATCGGCAAAAGAAGCGATGCCGATCTGCGGCCGGATTGCAGTACTTCCTGCGCTGGGAAAATGCACATGACTATGGCCAGTAGCAATTGGAGTTTCCTGCCAGAACGTACGTAACAAAAAAGCAGCAGTGAAATGCCGGCCAGATTCAATCGCGAAAGGGTGGCCCAATAGACAGGCCAGCCGCGCCATTCAGTTACTTGACCTAATTGCATGAGTTGCCACGAGCCGAATGCGCCGGCAGCACTCACCGCGAAGGCGATTCGGAAAAGAGCCTTGTCATTGACTTCATAGGTTCGTGGGGTCTGCGTTTGTGACCGGCCGGCAGTCAGGTATCCGGCAAAGAGTGCAACCGTGCATAGAATGACCATGATTGCGAAGGTCTGGAATGCTTCGTCGGGAACGCGCCAGGGATTGGCAATTGTGATGTAGATTTGCGGCAGGACGATAATCAGCAAGCCGATAGAATACAGCATCGGCGCTTCGATGATCCGCCGGGTGTCGCGCATGCCCCAGACGATGCCGCCAAGCGCCAGCAGCGTTATCAGAATGAACCAGCTGTCCCGATCCAGAAACATGCTCACGCGTCTCCGTCGCTGCGCCGACGCAAGTTTGTGACGCCGCGCATCATGCCGGCGGCTGTGCTCGTGATCACAGCCCATGTTTCGTTGAGTTGCAAGAGTTTCGCGCCAATTCCGTTCGGGCGGAAGAAATATCTGTTGACCCAATATATTGTGATGGCTGCATTGCCGAATTCGAGGACTACCAGCAGCAGTCCAATGACCGGTGTACCGGTACGCGTCGCGGTCAGCGTGGCTATGCCAACTGCAATTGCAGTGAGTAAGGCTATCGCGATGATTGCTGCCTGGATACGGTTGGCCGCCAGTAGCAGCACCGAAGCTGCAGAATGAAATGGAAAGGCCAGAACGCTGATAAAGACGAAGGCGGCCAGAGCCGGGTGATAGGTCATTTGTGCACCCAGCCACACCGTCATGATCTTGTCGCCAAACAGAAGAAGCGGCACGATGATGCACAGCGCTGCTACAAGGCCCACATGAATGGCTACTATACTCAACTTCTGTATTCTCCGGGTTTGCTTGCGGCCAATGAGAACCGGCAATTCCTGTGCAACCGGGACATTGATGGTTGTCACGACACTCTTGACCGAATTTGCCAACGTCCGCAGCGCCTGAAGATTACCGGCCACTGCTGGCGAAAGGCACAAGCCTGCAACAAGAGTAAGGCCATGTGTCTGGAAACCATTGACGACTGGGGTGAGCGCCTGTCCTGCGGCTGCACTTCCCATGGGCGCGAGGAGTGCAATTGCACTGCGTGGACCAGGTGTTCTGGCGGCAGCGAAAATCCGTATGTCCAATCGGCGCGCATCGATCCACAGTACAAAAAGCAGTATCGCGCGAAACACCAGTAGCCAGGATGCGAAGTGCAGAGGTTGAGCGCCTGTGCCTATGATGATCATGCCACCAATGAACTCCAATGCAAGCCCCATCGACAAGATGAGCGACAGTCGCGCATTGCGGCCGGCAATCTTGTAGACGGGTGAGAGCATGAAATATTGCTGTGCGATCACCAGGCTGGCGGCCAGCAAGGCGACGATGGCGACGAACTCGCCGCGGCCAAAATGTTTTGCGCCAACAACTTCGGGGCCCGTCATTGCGGCCAGGGCGACAACCGCCACAGCGAAGCAACCAGCGAGCACCGGCAAATATACAAGCGTCGTGCGAAACAGCCGGGCGGCCTCAGGCTCGTTTCCCTCCACCGCAAGCCGGGGAATGTGATTGCCCGCTGCATGCGCGAAACCGAGATCCGGCGATAGCATGCCTGTTGCTACCAGCGCGGAAATGAGCACCCATTCTCCATACAGGTCCGGACCCCAGCGCCAGACCATCACGGGAAGCAGCAGCAAAGGTGATAGCGCAGCGATCAGTCGCCCCAGAAAGGTCACCTGTAGATTGACCAGAAGAGCCCGGCGCAGACTCTATGGGCAGGAAATTCCAAGATGGTGCAGCAGGGCGCGCGCTATTTCGTGCGGATGGTGGCGCGCCAGATGTTCTGCAGCTCCGGCCATGAGAGATGTGGCCATGGCAGGGTGTTCCAGCACGGTTCGCAACTTGGCAGCCAGATCAGCTGCATCGCCATTGCGGAAAGTCATGCCACACGTGCCGACAGCTTCCGGCAGACCACCGGCTTTTGATGCGATGACCGGGCACCCCGCCGCGATCAGCTCCAGCGCCACGATGCCAAACGGCTCCTGCCAGCGAGACGGTACAATTCCGTAACGGTGACTGGCCAGCAATTGCGCCAGCGCTTCGCCGCGTTTGACGCCTGCAAAGTCGATGTTTTCATGAATTCCGAATTGCGTAGCGAGCGCTTCCAGCTCTGGCCGCGAATGGCCATCGCCGATGATTGTCGCTGTAAAGTCCACATTCTCTTGGCGCAGTATCTGCAGCGCATGCAGCATTGCGTCCACGCCTTTGTCCGGAACAAGCCTGCCGAGAAAGACAAAATCGCGGGTTTTGGCGATGCCGCTTGTGGCGGCAAACAGGGGGGCATCGAATGGATTGGGAACAACGTCGTGCGAGCCGATCTGTCCAGCCAGGAATGCGCTGCATGCAACATTGCGTGTCCGGCGCATCAGGCAATGTTGCATCATGCCCTGCACGGCGCCGCCCTGATGAAAAATCAATGTTGGCTTGTTTTGGAAAAACACCGGCCATCCCGTTCGCACGGAGGGGCCAAGGATGATGCTGCCATCGCATTCCCGAAAGTGCTGCAACTGGAGCATGGGGTTTGTGGTGCGCACGACAGGATAAGAAAAGTTCTGCTTCGCCGCGCCAGCGTCCTCGCTGGTAAGAAGAACGGCCTGACAGCCGAGGTCGCCCAGCGCCTGCATCAGGAGATCGGCAATCACCGGTATGCCGCCAAGGGTGGGGAAAAAACTGGTGCGAGGCCACCAGGATGCGTGGATGACTGGCTTGCGTTTTGGTCGTGCCTTGCGGTTTGGGCAAGCTACCGCCGTTCGGGTGCAACGATGTTGCACCCGTTTTCGGCGTTGATGACGATCCTGCAGGAAACGCCTGAATTTTCAGCGTTCTCCGCGCATGTGCAAGGACTGGATCATGGCAACGAGCCTGGCAGATGATTCCCGTGTGCGCGTCACGGCCATGCGGAATGGCTAACCTGCAAAAGGTTCGCCTTAAGGTAATAAACCGATACGCCGCAGGGCTTCAGGTGACATGCCCCTGGTTCCGGCAAGAAGCGTTTGCATGTCGATTCGCTCTTGTTCGGGCATTGCAGCGATGACCAGCGTCAGTCGCGACATATGCCAGGCTGTCATGTGTTGCCAGCCAATGGCGGTATCTCGAGCGACGCGCTCTTTCAGGGAACGGTCGAGTTGGCTCCAGTTTGCAAGTCCAAGCATGACACGTGGAAGGATGACATTGCCTTCGTTTGGCGCAGCAAGAAATGCCATCGACAAAGCCTGCCGGAAAGTGTCTTGCTTTCCGCTTTCACGGGCGGCGGTTTCTGCAAGCATCAACCATTGAACGGCCGCCAGCGGCCGTCTCTGGAGCCTACGTCTAGCTGTTTGCGTGCCGCCGCAGGCAAAATGGCTGGCAGGCCAGATCGTGCAAAGGACGGATAGCCCGGCAAGTCTTGCAGCCTCGGGCGCTGCGAGCCGAGCATCGCAAGCGCCAGTATGAATGCAATCGCACCGGTCAATTGCCGCATGGCCAACCCTGGCGGGAAAATTGCCGGGAAACATTTCCGGCGTGTTTGTAAAAGTCCGGCGATGCCCAAGCGCTGGCTAGTTGGAATAATACTTCCCATAGGGTTTTGTACCGTAACCGCTGCCATAACCATAGCGGGCATATTTGCGCTGCTTGTTTTCATTGACGAAATTCAGCACCGCACCGGAAATGCGCTGACCTGATTCCAGGTCCCGGATGGTGCGTTGAACGGCATCGCGATCAGTTGTTCCCCAGCGAACCACAACAACAGTGTTGTCGACCAGTCGCGACAGCACCTTGGAGTCGACCACGGGCCCCACGGGCGGCGAGTTCAGGACAATATAGTCAAAATTTTCCCGGGCAGAATCGAGCCAGGACTTCATGCGCTCGGAACCGAGCATATCTGAAGGATTTGGGCGATTTGTTCCCGCCGGCATGGCGTAGACGCCCAATCGGTCCACATAGCGGATCGCTTCGCTGGCATCGGCCGTTCCGGCCAGCACGTCGACGAGGCCCTTTTCGTTTGACAGGCCAAGATACCTGGTCGTTGCGGGATGCCGCAGGTCGGCATCGATAATCAGGACTTTCTGGCCCGCCAGTGCTGCAGAGGTGGCCATCGACATAGCGATGGTTGTCTTGCCTTCATTGGGGAATGCAGACGTGACCAGCACCACTTTCACATGATGATCGACGTCCGACATCTGAATGCCCGAGCGCAGGGCGCGGATCGATTCGGAAAACTGCGACAGCGGTTTGGCAATTACATAGGCGGCCGGGTCAAGCGACTGGCCATCGACAATCAATTGTCTGTTCTTGAGTTCAACAATGGAAGCCAGCAGGGGAACACCGAGAATGGCTTCGATCTGGTCGGGCCGTGTGAAGCCTCCATTCAGTTGTTCACGCAAGAAAGCTGTTCCGATTTCGGCAAGCAGCCCCATCAACGCCGAGAGAAACAATATGCGGTTGGAACGCGGCGCAGTCTGGCCCGCCCCGCGCGCCGGTGCGGATCATCCGTGCTTCGCGCGCTTCGAACGTCGATTGTTCTGATGCGATTTTGGCCTTCGTCAGGAAGTTTTCGAACAATGTCTTGTTTGCGGCCGCCGAGCGTTCCAGTTCGCGCAACCGGATCATTGTTTTCTCGTCAGCACCGCCCTGGCCGGTAACTTCGCGCAGGCTTTTCTCAATCGCCTCGGTACGCGCCAGCGCCAGCCGGTATTCGTTTTCGACGTTGTCGGCGATGCGCTTGATCTCTCCATTGATCGCGCTTTGCACGTCGGCGCGTTCGGCGCGAACATTCACCACCAGCGGATGGCGTGCGCCATAGCGTGCGCCCAGATCGGCCTCCCGTTGTGTAACAGTCGACAATTGAGTGCGCAGATTACTGATGGTGGGCGAACGCATGACATCCGGGAGCGATGCCAGATTGCCTTTCTTCTCGCGCACCGCACGCACAAGATCGACGCGTGTCTTTTTCTCGGCCAGATCGGCCCGTGCCGCAACCAGACGGCTGTTGATCTCGCCGAGCTGTTGCTGGGTCATCGTGACTTGTCCGCCGGCGCCGATTAGCCCGTTGCTTGAGCGGAAATCGGCAACTGCGGTTTCCGATAGGCGCAATTGCTCGCGCAAGGACACGAGGCGATCACTGAGCCATACAGATGCACGCTTGGCTGCATCCAGCCTCGCGTCGAGCGTATCCACGACATAGGCATCGGCCACCGCATTGGCCAGGCGCACAGCCTTGGCCGGATCACGCGAAGATACCGAAATGATCAGCACGTAAGAATAGCCTGAACGCCTGACAGAAACCGCGCCGGCCAGACGCGCGGCGCTGGCGTTAGCCTCGTCATCGAGGTTTCGCGATTGTGCTTGAGTTGGCTTGGCGGCAGGGCTTTCCTTTGTCTGAACTGGAAGCAGGGACCAAAGTGAGGCGATCCATGATTTGCCGTTCTTGCCTGCGCTATCGCCTGTGCCGAATTCAGGATCCCTGACAAGATCCAGTTTCTCCACAACGCGACGCAGCAGCGAGGAAGAATTGATGATTGCAATCTGGCTCTCGATTGTCCCGACGTCGTAAAGATTGAGCTGCGGTGTTGTTTCACCGGAATTGGGGTTGTTTTCCTTGCGCGGGTCGAGCAGCACTTGCGCCGAGGCTGTAAAATAAGCGGTTTGTCGCGACAGGTGTACGACCCCGAGCATCAGGCCAGCCAGGGTCATGAACACGATCAGGTGATAATGACGCCAGGCAAAGCCAACAAGCTCACGAAGATCAAAAGATCTTCCGAGTTTCGTTTCAGACTGCTGATGCGCAAGTTATTCAGCAAATCGGTTTCAGCTCCTGTGCCCTGTCCGTCCTGATTGGGCGTGCATTGTAGCGCGCCAATTACGCTGCGTCCCGCTGGCGCTGGCTGGGGTGCTGCCATGCAGCGCGTATCTGCCGTGCACGGTCTCCGCAGGGCAATTCCTGCGATCGCTCGTCGTCAGCTTTTGGCAATCGAATCCTTAAATCCGTGAGCTTGTTCTGATGCTGAAAAAAGGGCTGACGGCTCTTTCAGCGCCAGTATCGCCCGGCGACAGTCATTGTCCCGATGACGGGTCGCCCGTGTCCTGGCTGGACGAGAAGGATTGCGCCAGCCCGGCCCCGAGCAATGCGGCAAAATGCAGGGTAATAGCTTGCAACTGCAATGAAAAATCCACGCATGCGTGGCTCGCGATCAGTGCAGCGCTTGCTACAGCTACGGCCGGCACTTCTATAGCCCTGTGCCGTGCCCGCGCGCCGCGCAGGATTTTCCACACAATTCCCGAGATACAGAAAAATAAAGGCCAGGCCCGCCGGTATCCCCAATCCATGCAGGGTCTCCAGCCAGGAATTATGTGCTTTGTCCCAAACATAGCGAATATCCAGCGACCCATCCCGTACCATGGGAAAAGCATCGGCAAATGCGCCATAACCATATCCGAGCCATGGATTGGCAAGGATAGCGTTCCAGATCATCGGCCAAACCGCCTTGCGGCCACCGTCAATGACGCCATCCTGCGCAACGCGGTTCATCAGGAGGTCGCCGTAGAGAAATAGGCCACCTGCAATGGCGAGGGCGGCGATGGCAAGCAGCGTTTTCCTGAAAGCTTCCATCATGGCCGTGAGATCCTGGCCCGCTGTCGTCGCGGCGTTAGATCAGCCTCAGCTAATGCGCGTTGCGGGCGGTGAGCACCGCCCAGATGGTCCGCGCCAGGATCTGCAGATCGAGTCCGACAGACCATTTGCGGATGTAGTCGAGATCGGCGTTGACCCGTCCTTCGATGCAATTCTGTGTGCGCGTTTCGCCGCGGAAACCTTTTACCTGCGCAAGACCGGTCAGACCGGGCTTCACCTGATGCCGGTGCGCGTAGGTTTCGACAATCTCGCCAAATCTTACGTCGTGCTCGGCCAGGTGCGGTCTTGGCCCCACGAGCGACATGTCACCCCTGAGCACGTTCAAGAGCTGTGGAAGTTCATCGAGGCTGGTCCGACGAAGTATCCGGCCGACGCGGGTGACTCGCTGGTCGCCTGGAGTAGCCTGACGTGCTTCGTCCTCAGGCCGCTGCACGGTCATGGTGCGGAACTTCCATATCTCGACAGGCCGCAGATTGAAACCGCTGCGGTACTGACGAAAGAGAACCGGACCCCGGCTTTCGAGTTTGATTGCCAGTGCGATCAGCGGAAACAGCGGAAGAGTCACGAGGAGGATCAGCGAGCCGAAAACGATGTCTTCGGCCCGCTTCAGGACGGGGCCCCAATCACCTAAAGGTTTTTTTTTTACGTCGAGGAGGCCCACGGATCCCAAGGCGGAGACATTGTGAGCCGGTCCACCATCGACGAGATCCGAAGAAATGTGCGTCACGATATGCACGCTGACCGGCAGCGCCTCGAGCTTGTTGGCTACCGATGCGATGCGCTGGTCAGCCGACTGGGGCAGGGCGATGATGATCTTGTCGATCTCGTCATTGCGAGCGGCTTTGATGAGATCATCCAGGCGGCCCGAAACAGGCAGGCCTTCGGGATTGAGGCGGTCGTCGCCCATACGATCGTCGTAAACGCCGGCGAAATGAATGCCGTAAGCGCCGGCCGAGAGGTGCTCCTTCACGCGGCGGGCGATCTGGCCGGCACCGAACACGGCGACACGCTCGTCGAAGGCCCCGTTGCGGGTCAGGTATCCAAAGAGAGGATGGGCAAATGCGCGATTGAAGAGCAGAAGCGTGTAACCGGCCGACAGCGCGACGCTGAACCAGATCCACTGGTGTCCGGCGCGGATCGCATGGGGAACGCCCAGCCCCATGAGGCCCCCCATCGTAAGCGCTATAATGACGAATATCTTGCCCGGATTGTGTGGGAAGTCGTGCATCCTGTCGGTGGCGTACATGCCGTTGAAGCGCAGCAGCATGTGCACGATGATGCCGGCGGCGAAGCCGGCCTGAAGAAGCAACTGCCAATCCGCGACGATTCCGCCGGCCCGGCTATAGATGAAGGCCGGTAAGAGGAAGCCCATCACGACGGCAATTAGATCGGCGACGCCGACCAGATCTGCGGCGACCTTGCGCGAGATGCGCATCTTTGTCTTGGTTCGCGACGCCGGTACGGCGGGGACAGTGCCTTCTTGGGCGATCTGCGGTTCGGTGACGGTGGTCGACATGTAAACTCCTGATACGCGTCCGGTATTTTTCTACGCTTTCGGACCTACGAAATCGCTGCCGAGCATATGTCCAACTGGCTAAAATTTTATTGAAGAAACAAGCAAATATCTTCAATGCGCGGATACTTAGGATGAATGCGTTTTAACCGCTGGGTCGAAGCCAAGCGAGCGCACTCCAGGCGCCAGGACCGTGTCGGAATTCGCTTCCGGTTCAGGCTGCGCGGCGTAAGCGGCTCGTGCCTGTCGGACCCATCCCCGTGCCGAGGGCGTTTGTGTCCTCCAGTGCGGTGACCGCGACGCTGTTCACAACAACGCCGGCCACCTTGTCGTGGTTGAAGCCGAGGGTCTGCAGCGCGCGCTTGGCGAGTTGCTTCGGTGTGCGGCGCCAGGTCATGACGAAAACGATCTGATCGACGTAGTCGGCCAGGATGCGGCCGTCGACCACGGGAAGAAGCGGCGGCGCATCGATCACGATCGTGTCGAACTGGCCGGTCAGCCGCTCCATGGTCTCGGCCATCTGCCGAGAGGCCAGCAGTTCCGGACGGGCCGTCTCGAGCGGTGCAGGGCTCATGGCCGGCAGGAAGTTCAGCCCGGTCGCCTTGTCGTGGAGAATGGCAGTCTCCACGGGCTGGCCCCGAACAAGAACATCGAGCAGGCCGTTGGTGCGCTGGGGTGCGAGCTGTTTCGTCAGTGGTGCGCGTCGCAGATCGCCATCCAACAGCAGGACACGCTGTCCAGTGAGTGCGTAATGATGCGCGAGGTTCGAGGCGATGATCTCGGCACCCTCGCCCGGCAGGCTGGAGGCCACCATGATGACCCGCGGCTTGCCTGACCTGTGCCGCATGTCGATCTCGTGGCGGATTCCGCGCACAGATTCGGCGAAAATGCCCCGCGGTTCGGCCAGAACCATCCGGATCGCGCGCAGGCGATCGAGGTTTGTCCCCTCCGCCGTTACGGCCGGGACGGATGCGATATGGGCGATCTCCAGATTACGTTCCACGTCGTCGGGATGGCTGACGCCGGGTGTTGCGAATTCCAGAACCAGCACCAGGCCCACGCCAAGAACGAGGCCGGCGATCAGGGCGAGAATAACCAACTGTTTGCGCTTGGGTGATGCGGGGAACGGGGGCACATCCGCCTGCTCGACGATGCGGGCGTCCGGCAACTGTAGTTCCTGGGTCTCGGACGTCTGCTTGTAGCGTGCGAGGAGGGATTCATAGAGCTGCTTGGAGGTGGCGGCCTCGCGCTGAAGATCCATCAGCCTGACACTCGCCTCCTTGCTCGTCGCCTCCTGTTCCTTGAGCGTGGTGAGCGCCTGGGACAACTGCATTTCGCGGCGTTGAGCCACGATAAATCCATTGCGCAAATTGGTGACTTGGCGGGCCACCTCGTTGGAGAGCTGCGTTTCCGCTTCGGCAAGCTCCGCCTGGACTTTCTGCATCTCCGGATGGCGGGGACCGTAGCGGGTGGCTAGCTCGGCAGACCGTTTGCGTGCGCTTGCGACGGATTCCTTCATCTGCCGGACGGTGTTGCTGTCCAGCACTTCCGCAATTGTGTTGACACCATCCGGAGTAGCGATGAGCCGCTGGGCATTCTCGTACTTGGCCTTGGCCTCCGCGGTTGCATTGCGCGCGTTGACCGTCTGCTCCATCAGACGGGCGAGTTCCTTTTCGGAAAGGAGCTGGCCTTCGGAATCGAAGATGTTGTTATCGGCCTTGTAGTGGGCGACCCGGCGTTCGGCTTCGGACACGCGCACCTGCATCTCCTGAAGCTTCTGCTCGAGAAGCTCCGTGGCGAAGGAGGAAGCCTGCTTCTTGCCCGCCAGCTGATTGGCCAGATAGACCTCGGCGATCGTGTTGGCGATGCGGGCCGCCTTCTCGGCATCGGAGGCGGAAAACTTGATCTCGATAAGCAGTGTGGACCTTACGCGCCCCACACGCAGGCGGTCGCCGAAGGCGGTTGCGATGTCGTCGCGTTCTGGCGTTGCGGTTCCAGGGGGCGAGGACCCGATGAGGCTGCCTATCGGATCGCCGTCGATGCGCCGGCTGGGCTGATATTCGGGGCCTGCCCGCGACGTCTTCAAGAAACGGTCGAGCCTCAGTGCGCCAAGGAGCTTCTGAACGAGCGACTTCTGATCGAATTCGGGGTCTTCGCGAAGCTTGAGGATATCGATCACCTTGAGCGCGACGGCCCGCGATGAAATGACCTCGACCTCGCTATCCAGCGATGCGGCGTCGCCTCTCAGATCCTCGACGACGTTGTCTATATTCGAGATCGTCTTCTTGCGAGGATCGATCTGAATAATCGCGACACCTTCGTAACGGTTGGGCAGCATGAGCGCCACGGCAATGCCGAGGCCAACGACGATGCTCGCAACGATCACCACCAGAGGCAGGCGCCGGCGCACGGCATTGAGGACACGCTCGAGGCTTATCGCCCCCGCGCCACCTTCCTCAATGTTGTGCTCCATCTCTCGCATCTGGTCTGTTTCCTCAGAATTTCAGCTTCGCACCGATCCGCACTACGCTCCGGTCGAAGTCGAATTCGGCTTCGTTCGAGTTGCGCGTCTCGAAGGCGTAGCCTGCCGTGAACAGCCAGTTTTTCGTGTAGTAGTAGTCGAGGCCGATATTGGCTACGAGGACACGGTCCTCACGTGTCGAACCGATGAAGTCCAGATCCGCCAATTCCACGCTTGTGGTGGCCACCAGGTCATGGCGGATCTCATATTCGACCCGCGCCCCCGCAGATGTTTCAATGCGGCCGTTGTCGGATGCACCGAACTCGTCGACGATCTCGTGGCTGGCATGGGCTGTCAGCGTCAGTCTCTCCGACGGGAGCCACTGCATCTGGGCCTCGAAAATACCGGTTCGAACATCGGGCAGGTCGGGGCGGTCGTAGTCGCGGATACCCCAGCCGCCGAGAAAGCGCCAGCGGAACAGCGGGTCCGTTTCAAAGGCGAGACCGACGGCCGCCTCGTAGCCGTTCGAATTGCGGTCTCCGGTTGTCGGCGTCTCGCCTTCGTTATACTGGCGCAGGGCGCGCAGTTTGGTGACAATTTCATAGCCGGGCGAGAACCGGTAGCCGGTCCTCAGATCTGGGCGCTGTAGATGGTCTGGTCGCGGTAGCTCTGGTCGAGCGTACTTCCGTCGAGCGCTCGGACACTGCCGAAGTCCTGTTGCTCGGCGGAGGCTGCGAGCGTGCCGTAAAGTCGGCCGACGTCTCGGGTGATCCCGACCGATCCAAAGAAGCTGTCGATAGGGACAGGCTCGCTTGCGTTACGGGGTGCGGTGCTGGCGCCCCGCTCCTCATTTTCGCGACTGGCCCGGATGGTTGCCGCCAAGGTATGTGCGTGATCGATGTGGATGGCTCCTCGGGCGAGGGCGCCGTAGTTCGCGTAATTCTGGTCGGTGTTCTCGGCGAAGTTCATGAACCGGCCGAAGATCGTCATGTCGAAGGCATGGCGAGGCAAATCCGACTGGATGCTCAGTGTCGGCGTGGTGATGAAACGCCAGTCGGCGATGGCATCTTCGGGCGTGCCGAAGATGTTGCTGTCCCAGACGACTTCCTCTCCGACCGACGGGTAGAAGGTAAAGTTGCCGAGCCGGACGCCTTCCGGGGCGGCAAAGCCGCGGTCTGCCGATCCGACGGTGTTGGCACCATAGACCTTGGCAAGGTTCCATTCGCTGCGCAGTTCCTGGCCAGCGATGGTATCGGTGATGAGTTCCGCATTATCGTCGACGTCCAGCGCGAGGGCCGCGCCGAAAGGTATGCCGGAGACCGCAGCGGCCGTCGCCATGCACGCAAGGGCCGGCGCCGGGGAGCGCGGCCTGTGCGTTCGGATCTGGTCTGACCAAAGCATCTGTCTATCGGTGTTCCGGGTTCACGTTGGAGGCGAAACGGCTCTTTTCCTGGTGTTAGAAGAACCTCTCTGGGATGCGGACGTTGTCGCCGGGAAGAAGAATGACGTTGCCATTCGCGGGAATGCTCGCCTCCCCAAGTCCCTCGCGGAGCACGACCGCGTAAGACTGGTTGGCGCGATAGGTGTAGCCGCCGGCCATGGCCACGGCATCGCGTAGCCTGAGGCCTGTCTTGTAGGGAAACTCACCGCCGCTCTTGACCTCGCCGTGGATGTAGACGGGGCGGTAGTTGGTGATTTCGACGGTCACCCTGGGGTTCTTGAGGTATCCGTCGCTGAGGCGGCGGGCGACGACGTCGCGGAACTGGGCCAGCGTTTTGCCCGCTGCCGGCACCTCGCCGGCGAGCGGCAGCGCAACCTGTCCGGCGGCGTTCACCTCGACGGGTCCGGAGAGGCTGTCTTCTCCGAAAACGGTGACCTTGAGTTTGTCGCCGATGCCGAGACGGTAGGAGGCACCGAGCGCAGATGGGGCAGCATCCGGGGCAAATCCCGGCGGCGGAGGCCCGATGTTTTCTGCACAGGCTGCAGCAATACAGCCCGCCACAATGGCGGCTAAAAAGCCGGCAAACGCTCTACTCGGTAACATACGCATTACTCAATTGCACGAGCACAGGGTCGATTGCAGGGAATTGGTCCTTTCGGGCACAACTCCACCGCAATGTGTAGAAGAGCGCTGTTAGTGTTAAATTGCAGCTAATGGCTGAGATGAATTTTGCTAATAAATTTCGACGTTTACGTGTTGTCAGTAATTTCAGACGGCAGGTTTATTTGAAACTGTCTTATTGCTCGCTCCAAATAAACGCCCCGTTCAGACGTGCCTGCTAATTTGCACCGCGTTATATATGTATGCGGGAGTCAAAAGTGACGAGCGAAACGCTTTCTCCAGCCACCCACCTCGTATCTGCCTACGAGGGAAAGGCCACCACCTATTTTTCCAACGCGCGAGCGGATTTCGTCCGCCTTTTGCCCCGTGATCCCACCGCGCGCATTCTGGAGATCGGTTGCGGCACCGGCGCCACCGGTGCGCTGGCCATGGCGCGTGGCCGGGCCGGGCAGTACGTCGGCGTGGAACTCATGGAAAGTGCTGCGGCTCAGGCGCGAGAGGTTCTCTCCGAGGTCCGCGTCGGCGATGTGGAGCGGATGGAGTTCGACTGGCAGCCGGCCCAGTTCGATGCACTCATCATGTCGGAAGTGCTCGAGCATCTGGTTGAGCCCGCCGCGCTCTTGAAGCGGCTCTCCCGCTTCATTCGTCCCGGCGGGATGGTGCTGGCGAGCTCGCCGAACATCTCGCACTGGCGCGTGATCGGGGAACTTCTGAAGGGCCGCTTCGAACTGGCGGATCAGGGCGTCTTCGACCGCACGCATCTGCGCTGGTTCACGCCCACCACGTTTGCAGGCCTCTTCGAGAACGCCGGCTTCCGGGTGGATCACGTCGGGCCGGTCAATCCCTTCTCACCCCGCGTCGAGTTGATCTCGCGCTGGTCGTCGGGCCGTCTTGACCATCTCTTCATGACGCAGATCTCGGTTCAGGCGACCCGTCGCTGATGGGTCTGTGCCTGCGGGCCCGGGTGGTACCTTCAGGCAGGCCGGCCTAGAGAACGAGCAGTTCGGCCGAGCCGGCCATGACGTCGTAGTCGCAGGCCAGGCGCGAAAAGCGGTCGCCGACGGTCAGTCGCACGATCGGGTTCTTGTAGCGGGCATTCCAGAGCGGATGCTCCATCTGCCAGATCGGAACACTGAGCCGCGGGTTCCCGATGAGGACCTCGGCCGTCTCGGCCGACTTCCAGTTGACCGAGCCAACCGCGATCGGCATGCCGCGCGCATCTGTCTGAGGCCGGCCCGCGCAGGCGGAGACCGCATGCAGCTTGTAGGCGGCCAGAAGGGCTTCGCCGGCTGCTTCGCGGTACATCTGGTCCTGGGTCCACACCTTGGCCGCGACCAGCAACGCCAGAACGATCAAGACCGCACGCACGATGCGCCTCCCTCGAGCCCTCGGGTGTGTTAAGACAAAAGCGGAACAAAACCCGCTTCTGAGCAGAGGCGGTGGGCCAGCCGTTGCCCCGCGGCGAAGCGTCAGTCTCAACACTCATGGTGAAGAAAGAGTAAGGGCCCGCCCCGCCTGGAGGGCCTTGTCAGGCGCCCCTCCTTGCGGCATGAACGCCGATCCAGCACCAAAGTCGAACCCGGGGGAGGACCCGTACAACATGAAAAAGAAAATTTTGATCACCTGGCCTCTTCCGGAAGCCGTCATGGCCCGCGCCAGGGAGACCTATGACGTCATCGCGCACGGCGACGACCCCAAGATCACCATCGACGAGATGCTTGAGACAGCCAAGTCGGTGGATGCCATCCTGCTGACGCTCAATGAAAAGTGCCGTGCCGACGTCATCGAGCGGATACCCGAGAACATCAAGTGCATCTCCACGTTCTCGATCGGTTTCGACCACATCGACCTGGAGGCCTGCAAGGCGCGCGGCATCAAGGTGGGCAATGCCCCCCATGGCGTCACGGTCGCCACCGCTGAGATCGCCATGCTGCTCCTTCTCGGCTCGGCGCGCCGCGCCTCCGAAGGCGAGAAGATGATCCGCACCCGTTCCTGGCCAGGCTGGCAGCCTCTGCAACTCGTGGGCCGGCGGCTCGACAACAAGGTTCTGGGGATCTACGGCTTTGGCAAGATCGGCCAGGCGTTGGCGCAGCGCGCCCGCGGGTTCGATATGGATATTCATTACTTCGACATCTACAGGGCCAAGCCCGAGGTCGAGGCGAAGTACAACGCCACCTATCATGACAGCCTCGATAGCCTGCTCGCGGTATCGGAGTTCTTCTCCATCAACGCGCCTTCGACGCCTGAGACGCGAGGCTTCTTCAACAAGGCCACCATCGCGAAGCTGCCGCAGGGTGCCATTGTCGTGAACACGGCGCGCGGCGACCTCGTGAACGACGAAGACATGATCGCGGCCTTGAAGTCGGGCCGCCTGGCGTATGCTGGTCTCGACGTTTTCGCGGGCGAGCCCAAGATCAACGAGGGCTACTACGACCTGCCGAACACGTTCCTGTTCCCGCATCTGGGCTCGGCCGCCATCGAGGCGCGCAACCAGATGGGCTTCGAGGCGCTCGACAACATCGACGCCTTCTTTGCCGGTAAGGACATGCCCTTCAAGCTGGCCTAAGCCAAATCTTAAAGGTCACAGGTCTCATGGGCCGGGTGGACAGCCACCCGGCCCTTTTTGTCTGCCCGGGCCCGCCGTCGGTGCGTTTCTTGCGGTTGGCGCAAGGTGAGGCCATCTTTGCATTGTGGCGGCAGGCTGAAACGGCCGCCTGGAGGGAAGGCAGACGATGACGACACGACCAGCGTCCGGGGCTGTGACAGTCTCCGCGGTCCCCCCTGTGCCAGCGGTGAAGAAGGCCCCGTCGATCGGGCTGGCGCTGGGCGGGGGTGGTGCGCGCGGACTGGCGCACGTCGTCATGCTGGAAGCCTTCGATGAACTGGGCTTCAGGCCGAAAGTGATCGCGGGGACATCCATCGGCGCCGTCATCGGTGCGGCGTATGCCTCGGGCCTCTCCGCACGCGAGATTCGCGCCCAGATGGAGGAGGTCCTCTCCCTCCGGCTCGACCTCGTCCGGGATCTCTTCACCGCGCGGGCCCGCACGCTGCCGCGCGTCTCGCGCTTTTTCTCGCCGCTCAACGCGGTGCTCTCGCCCGAGGCGCTCCTGGACGTAATCTATCCGTCTCGCGTTGCTCGTGATTTTTCCGAACTTGAGATCCCTTTGAAGATCGTGGCTACGGATTTTTATGGGTTGGAGGCCGAAGTCTTCGAAACGGGCCCCTTGCGTCAGGCCGTGGCGGCGAGCATGGCGCTGCCGGCGATATTCGAGCCAATCGTTATCGACAACCGGGCCTATGTCGACGGCGGCCTCGTCAATCCGCTTCCCTTCGACCTCGTTCGCGAGGGCACCGACTTCACCGTGGCCATCGACGTTTCGGGCGTGCCATTTCCCGCCCCGGACCGCGCGCACCCGACCGCAACGGAATCTCTGTTTGCGGCGTCCTTCATCTTCGAGCGCACCATCATCCGCGAAAAGCTGAAAACGCAGCAGCCCGACATTCTGATGCAGGCGGGTACGAGCCATTTCCAGTTGCTGGACATCTGGCGCCTGGACGACATCCTGAGTGCAGCCGAGCCCGCAAAACAGGAGCTGAAAACCAAGCTCCTGCGGCTTACGGGCTCCGAGACCCTGCCGGTGATCGCTTCGGAGAAGAAGACCGTGCCAGCGGTGACCGGCGAGGTGCGCAAGGAGATTGTGGCCGCGGAGCGTCCGCGCCTGCTTCGCCGATTGAAGTCTCTGAAGCGCAAAAAGAAGCCACCGGCCTAGGGGCGCCGGCCGGCAAAGAAAGATTTCAGCAGCTCCCCGGCCGCTTCGTCGTTCAGCCCCGGATAAATGTCGGGCGCATGGTGGCAGGTCGGCTGCGAGAAGACGCGCGCGCCATGCTCGACGCCGCCGCCCTTGGGGTCGCTGGCCCCGTAATAGAGCCGGCGGATTCGGGCGAACGAGATCGCCGCCGCGCACATGGGGCATGGCTCGAGCGTGACGTAGAGATCATGATCGGTGAGGCGCTCACTGCCGAGCAGCCGGCACGCCTCGCGGATGACGAGGATTTCCGCGTGCGCCGTCGGGTCTGACAGTTCGCGCGTCCGGTTCCCCGCAGCTGCAACGGTGCGTCCGTCGGGAGCCACGATCACCGCGCCGACCGGCACCTCTCCTCGGGCTGCGGCGAGGCGCGCCTCCACGAGCGCCAGTTCCATATGGCCGGGCTTAACGGGCGATGTCATAAGTGGCTCCGAACACGGCGGCCCGCGCCGCCGATCCTCAAGAAAAGAGCCCGCATCTGATGCGCAAACCAAATTCCGGTCAACGCCCTGGACGATCTGGACGCCCTGGACAACCTGGCCCCAAGCGGACGGGGGGAAAGTCCAAGCAGGGTGCACCCCGCGGCCCCGAACGTCCGAGACCTGCGCGCTCTGGGGGGAAACATCCCGAAGGCGGACGATCCACCGATGAGCGCAAGCCCGCGCGGGCAGGCAGGGCGCCCAGGGGCAAACCGGCTCCGGCGGCTTCGCCTGCTCCGGCCCAGGCCGCTCGTGCCGAGCCCATGTGGATCGCAAAGGCGATCGCGCGGGCAGGGCTGTGCTCGCGCCGCGAGGCGGTGCGGTGGGTCGCGGAAGGGCGCGTCAGCGTGAACGGCAAGGTGCTGACGACGCCGGCTTATGAAGTTGCCCCGGGCGATACGGTGCTCGTCGATGGTCGTGCGCTGCCGGCCGCTGAGACCGCGCGGCTCTGGCGTTACCACAAGCCCAAGGGGCTGGTGACCACGCACCGCGATCCGCAGGGCCGGCCAACCGTGTTCGAAAAGCTGCCGCCGGAGATGCCGCGGGTCATTTCCGTCGGGCGGCTGGACTACAACACCGAGGGGCTGCTTCTGCTGACGAACGACGGCGCGCTGGCGCGTCATCTGGAACTGCCGGCGACGGGCTGGCTGCGGCGCTATCGCGTCCGTGCACGGGGCCGGGTGACGCAGGCCGATCTCGACAAGCTGAAGGATGGCGCGGAAATAGAGGGTGTGCGCTACGGGCCCATCGAGGCGACGATCGACAGCGTCCAAGGCGCCAACTCATGGCTCACCGTTGGCATCCGTGAGGGCAAGAACCGGGAAGTTCGCAAGGTGATGGCCTTCCTCGGTCTCGATGTGTCCCGCCTCATCCGCATTTCGTTCGGGCCGTTCGAGCTGGGGGATTTGACGCCAGGGGCGGTCGATGCAGTGCGGCGAAGGCATCTAGCCGAGCAGTTGGGCACGAAGGTTGCCGGTGAATTCGGCCTTACCGAGACGGCGGAGGCGCGCAAGGAGCGCCACGCGCGCGGGAAAGGCAAGGCGGCCACCGGGGAAGGGGACAATTCGTGAGAATCGTCGGCGGCCGGTTCCGCGGGCGCGCTATTGCGAGCCCCGAGCACGAGGGCCTTCGGCCGACGTCGGACCGTGTGCGCGAGAGTGTGTTCAACATTCTCCTGCACGGGATCGATGGCCTCGAGATCGACGGCGCGCGCGTGATCGATCTCTTCGCCGGAACAGGTGCGTTGGGCCTCGAAGCGATCTCGCGCGGGGCATCCTATTGCCTGTTCGTGGAGGAGGGTGCGGAGGCCCGCGGGCTGATCCGCCAGAATGTCGAGGCGTTCGGGCTCACCGGCATCACGCGCCTCTTTCGGCGCGATGCGACCGACTTGGGCCCGGTCGCACCGATGCAGCCATTCGCCCTCGCGTTTCTCGATCCGCCCTACGGAAAAGGTCTCGGCGAGAAGGCTATCGCCTCGCTGCGCGACGGCAAGTGGCTCGTGCCCGGTGCAATCGTGGTGTGGGAGGATCGGGCATCGAGCGCGCTTGAGTGGCCCGAAGGGTTCCGCGAGATTGACCGGAGGACCTGGGGCGACACGCAGGTTGCTTTCGGGCGTTTTGAAGCGGTCTAGTCAGACTGCGCGCAGATCGCGCCCAACGGACACGGGAAATCTGGCGATCGGATTTGCGGCACGAGCCTCCAGCGCCAGCAATTCCTGCGGAAACGGCATGCGTGTCGAGCGCAGGGCCGCGCCCATTAGCGATGCGTTTGGATGAAGCGAGAGAACGTGGTGGTGAACGTCACCTTCGATGAACGCGCCATCCATGAGGTGTACGATTCCGGCGTGCACGGTGCCAACGATCTGACCTTCAACGTAGAGTTCGCGCGTCGTGATGTTGCCGAGCACGTATCCGTCTCGGCCGATGTCGAGACGTGAGCAGAGAATGTCGCCTTCGAACCAGGTGTCGAGCTGTACGCGTCCCGCGGCGATGAACGAGCCGCGCATGACGCATGAGGTGTCGATCTTGAGCATATCCGTTACGCATCACTGAAGGGCGCCCGCCCGCATTGAATTGAGCGCACATCGATGGTGGAAATTGGGCGATCCATAGCGGTTTCTTATGCTCACCAAGGCGCATTCAGCGCCGACCGAAGAGCCGCTCGATGTCGGAGAGTTTCAATTCCACATAGGTCGGGCGGCCGTGATTGCACTGGCCCGAATAGGGTGTCGCTTCCATCTCGCGCAAGAGTGCGTTCATCTCCTCGGGTGCCAGCCTCCGCCCCGCGCGCACGCTGCCATGACAGGCCATGCGAGAGCAGATCGCCTCCAGACGATCGCGCAATGAGAAGCCCTGACCCTCCGACAGGATCTCTGCGGCGAGATCCTTTACGAGTCCGCCGACATCCGTGTCGCCCAGGAGTGCGGGCACTTCGCGCACCGCGACTGCGCCCTGCCCGAACGGCTCGAGCACTAGCCCGAGTTCGGCCAGTTCCGCTTCACGCTCAGCCAGAACCTGCGCCTCGTCATCGCCAACCTCGACGATGGCGGGGATGAGCAGGCCCTGCCGCGCGACGCCGCCGTTGGCGAGCATGGCCTTCATGCGCTCGTAGACGAGACGCTCGTGGGCTGCGTGCTGGTCCACGATCACGACGGAGTTTCTCGTTTGTGAGACAATGTACGTCTCGTGCAATTGCGCTCGTGCAGCACCGAGCGGCCGGTCGAGCAGGTCCGGTGCCAAAGGAACATCATGAGCGCGGGTATCCGCGCTGGGGGTCTCGAAATTGACAAAGGGCGCCTGCATCGCTTCGGCGAGCCCCGGCGTGATGTGGCGCGCTGCCGAACGGTCCGCGCTGCCTGCGGCGCCATGGGCCGCGGGCTGCGGCGGAATCGGGCCGGTTTCCACAGAGCGCGCGAGTGTTTCGAGCGTCAGCCCTCCGCCGCGCACGCTCGCCCGGTGCCCGGCCGCTTCCAGGGCATGCTGGATGGCACCGATCATAAGCCCACGCACACGCCCGCCATCGCGGAAGCGCACCTCTGCCTTGGTCGGATGCACGTTCACGTCCACGTCTGTCGGATCGAGGGTGATGAACAGGGCGAGCAACGGATGACGGCCCTTCGGGATCAGATCCCCGTAGGCAGCGCGGACCGCGCCCACGAGCACCTTGTCGCGGACGGGACGCCCGTTGACGAACAGGAACTGTTGGCCGGCATCGGGACGATGAAGTGTCGGCAGGCCCGCGTAGCCCGCGATGCGCACGCCGTCACGCTCGCCGGCAATTGCCAGTGCATCGGCCATGAATTCGCGGCCCATGATGCGGCCAAGACGTTGCAGAAGACCCTCGGCGGTCGCCTCACACCGCGGCAGGCGCACGCCCATCCGCTCGCCGGTCGTCAGTGAGAAGCCGACTTCCGGGTGCGCCATTGCGAGCCGCTTCACGACCTCAGACGTCGCCATGTTCTCGGCGCGCTCCGACTTGAGAAATTTGAGGCGCGCCGGCGTTGCGGAGAAGAGTTCGCGCACTTCGACGCGCGTGCCGGGATTGAGTGCGGCAGGCTTGAGACCGCTCTTTTGACCTCGCTCCACGATGATCTCGAAGCCGTCACGGCATGGCGGCGGACGCGATGCGATGGAGAGCAGGGCCACGGAGCCTATCGACGGCAGGGCCTCGCCGCGAAAGCCCAGGGTGCGGATGTCGAACAGGTCGTCTTCGCGCAGTTTGGAGGTGGCGTGCCGTTCCACCGCGAGGAGGAGATCATCGGACGGCATACCGCAGCCGTCATCCGTAACGCGGATAAGGGAGAGGCCGCCGCCCGCCGTCACGATCTCGACCTCGCGTGCGCCGGCGTCGATGGCGTTCTCGACGAGTTCCTTCACCACGCTCGCGGGGCGCTCGATCACCTCGCCTGCGGCGATACGGTTCACGGTTTCGGGCTTCAACTGGCGGATGGCCACGGGACGAATCTCCTCCACCCATCTGATTAGCGCAGGTTGGCAGGGAACGTCACCTTCCAGAGGCACCGCTTCAACAGCAGCGCCGTGCTCAGTGCTCTGAAGCCAAGCGGTTGCGGGTGAGGACCTTGGCAAGCTCCACGGCCGGCTGGTCGAACGGATCGAGGTTCAACAGCCGTCCGGCGACGATCGTTTCGAGCATGAAGTGCATGAGGATGGCGCCGGCAGCGTGGTCATCGAGGCCTGGAAGATCGATCGTGCGCACGGGACGGCCAGCCTTCACGAGCGCTTCGGCTACCGCATGGGCCTGGGCATCGACAACATCCCCGATGGTCCGGCCGCCCATGAATTTGAGGCCCACCGTGGCCGCCATGCCTGGATTGATGCTTGGACCCACCTCACGCGTCGGCGTGCGCACGATGGTAAGTGCGATCTCGCGCGGACCGTCCATGAACAGCTGCAGCTGGCTGTGCTGGTCGACGGGGCCGAGCGCGGCGATGGGCATGGTGCCTTCGCCGCCCTTGCCCAGGCTTTCAGCCCACAGCTGCACGAACCATTCCGAGAACTTTCCGAGGCGGTCGGAATAGGGCATCAGCACGAGCGAGCGGATACCACGCGCCTTGGCGAGCGCCACCATCGTCGCAGCCCCCGCGGCGAAGGGAACCTCGGCGGCCGGCAGGCCTGCGAGAAGCGGTTCCAGAGCAGCGCGGGCGCCGGCCCGGATCGCCCGCGCATCGAGCCCGCGCGCCATGGCGGGAAGAAGGCCCACGTTCGTGAGACAGGAGAAGCGTCCGCCGATGCCGGTGTGGTGTTCCAGAAGTGGAATGCCGTGCGCCTCGAACAGCGTGCGCAGACCGTTCAGGCTGCCGGGCTTGCTGGGCTCCGTGATGCCGAGAAAAAGCTCCGGGATGCGCGAGGAAAGCCCCGCAGCCTTGACGGCGGAAAGCGTCACGATGGCCTGCGCCAGGGTCTCGGTGGTTCCGCCGGACTTGGAGGTGACGACGAACCGCGTCGCCGGAAAATCGGTGCTGTTCAGGAGCGCAGCGAGCGTGCTGCCGTCCAGGTTGTCGTAGAAGCGCAGGCGCGGGCGCATATGGGCCCTGCGCGCGGCTGTGAAGGGAATGCCCCAGCCCGCAATCTGCGCCAGCGTCTGTCCGCCCAGGCCGGACCCCCCAGTGCCGAAAAAGACAATCGTTTGCGCGCCTGCCGAGAGTTTCGCCAGTGCCGTTTCCGCAGCGTCAAGATCAGCCGTCTCCTCGCAGATCTTGAGCAGCGGCAGTGCGCCCGTTTCGTAGTCCTTGCGCAGCCCGTCGAGTGCAGGTTCGGCCTTGGCGAGCCACATCTTCAGCTCGGCCTGCGTCAGTCCATGGGAACCGATGGCGACATCGAGGCACCCCGCCAAGTCCTGAACAAAGTGCGATTTGTGCGTCACCGCTTGCATCTCATCCGTATCGTGATTGTCCTCGGGTAGCCGTTTTCCCCCGTGCCGCCAAGTGGGCGGGGGGCACAAGGCTTAACAAATGCGAAGAAAAAAGGGTGGTTTGGTCTCAAAACCTGACCGTTGCGCTCTGCGGGGGTACCAAACAAACGCTCCCTTCCATTCTCGATTTTTCAGCCAAGGTGCTGGGCCGCCTCGATGATGCGCAGGATTTCCGCCGGCGGTACATCGGCGGGAAGGCGGTTGAAATCAGCGCTCCTGTCCAGCGCCTGCTCGAGGCGGCGATGAAAGGCCTCGCGGTCGATCTCCACCGTACCGAACTGCTTGAGATGATCGGTGACGAACTGGGTGTCGAGCAGACGAAAGCCGCCGTAGATCAGGCGGGCGGCAAGATGCACAAGCGCAATCTTCGAAGCGTCGCGTTCGTAGGAAAACATGCTCTCGCCGAAGAAAGCGCCCTCCAGCGCCACCCCGTAGAGCCCGCCCACGAGCCGGTTGCCATTCCAGACCTCCACCGTATGGCAGTGGCCGAGCCTGAACAGCTCCCGGTACAGTGACCGGATGCGGCTATTGATCCAGGTCGAATGCCGGCCGGCTCGCTCGCTCGCGCAGCCGTCGATGACACCCTCGTAGTCGGTATCGATGCGCACGACGAGGGGTGTGGTGCGGATCGTGCGCTGGAGGCGCTTGGGAACGTGGATGCCGTGGAGAGGCAGGACACCGCGATGCTGCGGCTCGATCCAGTAAAGGGCGGGATCATCTGCGCTTTCGGCCATCGGAAAGATCCCGCACGCATAGGCCTTTAGCAGAACCTGCGGAGTGATCTCGATCAGGATGTCGTCGCGCGACGTCAACGTGGCCCTCGGACGGTTAGAACTTCCGAATGCCAATCTTAGTCCGCAATGAAGAAAAGTGCGAGCCGGCCAGACCCTGCATCCTGCGGGGTGGGGTTTCTAACCGCGCCACAGTGGCGCAAATGCCATGCCTCAGGCGCCTTGCCGGACCAGAATGCCATTGTGACGCATCGCGCCCGTCTGCGCGTATCCTGCGGCTTTCAGGATACCGAGGAGATCGCTTTCCCAGCTCGATGCGCTCTCCTCGAGAATGATGGCCTTGGGGTGCAGTTCGGGGGGCGTGCTCTCCAGATAGGGAATGAGCACGCGGTCCTCGTAGCCCTCAACGTCGATCTTGATGGCATCGACGTGGTCGAGACCCGCCTCCGCCACGATCCCGGCCAGCGTACGCACCGGAACCTTGAGGATGGTCTTGCCGCCGCGTGCCTCTCGGTCGAGGCGCAGGGAAGATCCGCCCATGTTGGCTTCTTCGAGCGCGAATTCCATCTCGCCGTCCTGATCGCCGATGGCGGCCCTCACGACCTGGATATTCTGAAGGCCGTTGGCCGCCATGTTGAAGGCGAGGCGCTTGAGGACGATTTCGTTGGGATCGATGGCGATCACGCGCGCGTCCGGTCCTGCGTTGCGCGCAACGAATACGGAGTACGCACCGACATTGCTGCCCACGTCCAGGAATGTGAACCTCGGGTGGATGCGCGACTTGAGAAACGCCAGTTCGATAGGGTCGAAAAACTGCGGGGTGACGATGAGGCGCTTTTCGCAGGCGTTGTTGCCTGCGTGCAGACGCATGCGTTGCCCAAGGACCTCTAAATCGAGCGGGTCCTTGCGCATGCGCCGCATGGCGGAGCGGATGAAGGATGCCGTCCGCTTGCCCAGGCGGTTGGGCGGCAGGCGGCGGCCGATGCCGATAAGCCGGGCCTGAAACGGTGTCGGCTGGAAAGTGCCGAAAGGAGGATCTCGGTCGTCCAAGAACGTTTCCTCATGTGCGGCGGAAGCGGTTGTCATCCGAACTGGCCGCGACCCACCTCAGCTCTTGCCGAGATACTTTTCCAGCCAGTGGATGTCGTACATGCCGTTGACCACGTCCGGGTGGCGGACGAGTTCGTGGAAGAGCGGGATCGTCGTGTCGATGCCGTCGATGACGAACTCCGACAGGGCTCGCTTCAGGCGCATCATGCACTCGTTACGTGTCTTGCCATGCACGATGAGCTTGCCGATGAGGCTGTCGTAGTAGGGCGGGATGCGATAGCCCTGGTAAGCGCCACTGTCGACGCGCACGCCAAGGCCGCCCGGCGGATGCCAGTAGGTGATCTGGCCCGGCGAGGGACGGAACGTGCGTGGGTTCTCCGCATTGATGCGGCACTCGATGGCGTGGCCCGAGAGAACGATGTCCTCCTGGCGGAACGAGAGCCCGGCGCCGGAGGCAACGCGGATCTGCTCCAGCACGAGGTCGATGCCGGTGATGGCTTCCGTCACCGGATGCTCCACCTGGATACGGGTGTTCATCTCGATGAAGTAGAACTCGCCGTCCTCGTAGAGGAACTCCACGGTGCCGGCGCCGCGGTACTTGATATCGCGCATGGCCTTGGCGACCGTGTTGCCTATGCGGGCGCGCGACTCGGCATTGATCGCCGGCGAAGGGGCTTCCTCGAAAACCTTCTGGTGGCGGCGCTGGATTGAGCAGTCGCGCTCGCCCAGATGCACCGCGTTGCCCTGGCCGTCACCGAAGACCTGGATCTCGATATGGCGCGGCCTGGTCAGGTATTTTTCGATGTAGACGCTGTCGTTGCCGAATGCGGCCTTGGCTTCCGCGCGTGCGGTCGAGAAGGCGACAGGCAGATCTTCCGGGGTGTGGGCAACTTTCATGCCGCGGCCGCCACCGCCGGCGGTGGCCTTGATCAGCACGGGGAACCCCATGCCTTTGGCGATCTTCATCGCGTCCGTTTCATTCTTCACGGCGCCATCGGAGCCGGGCACGACGGGAATGCCAAGCCGCTTGGCCGTCTCCTTGGCTTCAATCTTGTCGCCCATGATCCGGATATGTTCGGACGTCGGGCCGATGAAGGTGATGTTGTGCTCTTCCAGGATCTCGGCGAAGCGGGCGTTCTCCGACAGGAAGCCGTAGCCGGGATGCACCGCATCCGCGCCGGTGATTTCGCAGGCTGCGAGCAGGCGCGGAATGTTGAGGTAGCTGTCGGAGGATGTGGGCGGGCCGATGCAGACGCTCTCGTCCGCGAGACGGACGTGCATGGCGTCGGCGTCGGCGGTGGAATGGACGGCAACGGTGGCAATACCGAGTTCCTTGCATGCGCGCTGGATGCGCAGTGCAATCTCACCCCGGTTTGCGATCAGGACTTTGTCGAACATGTTTCTCGCGGCAACTGGCATCCGACAGCCGGCAACAGGGGCGCAGACGTCCCGGTTGCGAGAGGGCCGATGCCCGGTGCCCTCCCTTATTCGATGACCACGAGAACCTCGCCGAACTCAACCGGCTGGCCGTTCTCGAAGAAGATCGCCGTCACCGTGCCGGAGCGCGGAGCGGGGATCTGGTTCATGGTCTTCATGGCCTCGATTATGAGGATCGTATCGCCCTGCTGGACACGGCTTCCGACCTCGATGAAGGGGGGCGCTGACGGTTCGGGCGAGCGATAAGCCGTGCCGACCATCGGCGATTTCAGGGCCCCGGGATGTTTAGAGGGGTCGGCGCCGCCGGCATCAGGGCCTGCGGCGGCCGCCGGAGCGGCCTGTGCCGACAATGCGGCGGGCGGCGGGGCAACATGCGTCGCGGAGATCGTGAGCGACCGGGCGACGCGGACTTTCAGTCCATCTTTTTCGATTTCGATCTCGGAGAGCCCAGTCTCGTTCAGAAGCTCTGCCAGATCGCGGATGATCTTCTGCTCCGGGCTCACACCCTCACCCTTGTCCTTACCGGTCATGGTCCGTCCCACCTTGTTCGTCTTCCCCAACCGCGGCTTTTCCTTCCGCGGAGCCTTGCCCTGCTTACTCTTCTTGTTGCGCTTCGTGCTCACGCAGATGACTTCTTGTCGAGAATGCCGCGCACCGCTTCCAGCGCCAGTTCGTAGCCGGCCGCACCCAGCCCGCAGATGACGCCCGTGGCGGCAAGCGAAACGTAGGAGTGCTGGCGGAAGCTGTCGCGGCGGAAGATGTTGGACAGATGGACCTCCACCACGGGCAACTCGGCGGCTTGCAGGGCGTCGAGCAGCGCAACGGAGGTGTGTGTCAAACCGGCGGCGTTGACGATGATGGCCGAGCCGGAGGTGCGGGCGTCTTGCACCCATCCGACCAGCTCGCCTTCGTTGTTCGTCTGGCGAAAGTCGATCTCCAGGCCGAGCGCCTTGGCGCGCGCGGCAGCGCGGGCTTCGATGTCGGCCAGCGTCTCACGGCCATAGATCTCCGGCTCGCGATGACCGAGCAGGTTGAGGTTGGGCCCGTTGAGGATGAAAACCGGCTTTGCCATGGTCTCGCGTTCTGGATAGCCGTACGGCGAGAAACCCCCGCAGGCCGCCGCGAGCGGCCCGAAATCGTCTCTCCCGTACAACCCGGGGTCTAGCAGCTTTCGTATGGCAACGAAAGTGCGCTGCCGCCGCGTTGCACAACGCAGCGGTGGGAAAATCAGGTTGTTCGCCAGAAGTTTGCTACCGGCCGGTTCAGCAGCCGGATTAGCAGTAGGCGCAACCTTCCTTGCGCAACTGGGCGACCTTGCTGGTCAGGAGTTCCAGAAGGTCTTCGGGTGCCCCTCCGATCCCCTCGTTGCCAACCAGGAAGTGGGGGGTGCCGTTGATGTTCATCTTGCGGGCCAGCGCCTCGACGCGGGCGAGTTCCGCCTTCACCGGCTCGCCATCCTTGTCGACCTTGAGCTTGGCGACGTCGAGTCCGAGCTTCTTGGCCTGATCGAGCGCGAACGCTTCCGTGACGCGACCCTTGCTCTCGATCAGCGCCCGGTGCATTTCCCAGTACTTGCCCTGGGCCCGGGCAGCCAGCGCGATCTTGGCTGCCTCCTCCGAATCCTTGCTGAGGATCGGCAATTCCTTGAACACCACCCGAACCTTGGGATCGGTCTCGATCAGCTTCAGCACATTGTGAAAGCCGCGTTTGCAGTATCCGCAGTTGTAATCGAAGAACTCCACGATCGTGATATCGCCGTCGGGGTTGCCTGCAACGGGTGCATCCGGATGGCGATAGAGCTCCTTTGCGTTCTCCGCGACGAGCTTCTTGGTGCGCTCTGCCTCTTCCCTCGCCATCTTCAATTCGAGCGACGACTGGACCTCGATGAGCACCTCAGGGTTGCTCAACAGGTAGTCTTTCACGACCTGCTCGATACCGCGCTTCTGGTTATCATCGAACATCGAGGTGTCGGCCGGCGCCGGTTGCTCCGACTGCCCGACCACCAATCCCGGCGACAGGAACAAAAATGCGAGCGCCGCGGCGATGGCGGTGGGCGCACCCAGCAGAAGCGCCTTGCGTTTGCCGCTCCCGGCGCCGGAGGCGTCTTGGACTGATTTCTGCTGAGCATTGTCGGACATGGTGATCTCTCGGTTTCCTTGCGCGGGGATATCGACGGTACGCGACAGGCTAGGTTGGGGTTTCGATGGGCGCCACGGCCAGGCCGTCACGTCTGCGGTTTGAAGTTCAAGATGTCGTCGGCTTTGACCCATTCCGGGCTGCCGGGCTTCAGTCCGGCCTGGGCCCTGCGGGCAAACTCCTGCGCCTGCTTCAGGGCTCCGAAATAGAACAGACCTTGGGCTCGCGCCAGTTCCGACTGCGGAATCATGCCCTTGTCGTAGTAGGCTTGTCCCAACATGTTGTAGGCCATGGCATTTTCGCCTTCCCGCGCGATGGCCCTGCGAAGAATGGTGATCGCGTCGTTCGTCAGGGAAGCCTGTTTGGACTGGATCATGGCCTGGGCGAGCTGCACGGAGATCAGCGGCGCGTCACCACCGGCGAGTTGCAGCGCCTTGCGCAACGTCGGGATGGCGTCTGCCGGGCGTCCGGCCTTCTGCTGGAAATCGCCTTTCAGCTCCCAGAAATAAGGGTTCGACGGGCTCGATGCGATGAGCTGGTCCGCTTCGGCGAGTGCGGCTTCCAGACTGCCGGAGCCTCCCATTCGGAATCTTGCTACCGCGCGGGCATAGCGGGCGGGCAGGCTCTGGTCCGAAGCTGGATAGCGATTGAAGACCGTCTGGGGTCCTTCGATGTATCCGGAAAGCTTCGCGCGCATCATGTCATGGCGCAGCTGAAGATCCGGGGTGTCGGCTTTGCCAAAATAGGGACTGCTCTCGGCAAGCTCGCGCAGCCGTGCCAAGCGATCGGTCGCTACGGGGTGGGTGCGCGCGAAGGGATCCTTGTACTGGTCGGAGAACAGTTCCTGGCCGGCGAAGCGTTCGAAGGTTGCGAGCATGCCGCGCCCGGACTGCTGAGTCGTGTTGAGATAGCTGAGGCCCGCCTGGTCGGCAGCGGATTCCTGTGACCGGCGTTCGGCGGTAAGGCCGCGCATAATGAGCTCGTTACCGCCAGAGAGAACGCTCTGTCCGGCGCCACCCAGGTCGCGGCCCGAGTCGCCGCCCGCTACGCCGCCGGCGACCATGAGGCCGATACCGAGGATCTGGGCGAGAAGGGCACGGGTCTGATCTTTCGAGATGCGGGCGCGCAGTGCAGCCATGTGGCCGCCTGCGATGTGGCCCGCCTCATGCGCCAGCACGCCGATGACTTCGTTGGGCGTCTGGGCCTGCAGCAGGGCTCCGGTATGGATGTAGACGCTGCGGCCGTCGACCACGAAGGCGTTGAAGGCTTCATTGTTGACGATCCGTACGGCGACGCGCCCGGATCCCAGACCTGCGGCCTTGAAGATAGGGCGGGCGTAGTCGTTGAGCAGGCCCTCGATCTCGGTGTCGCGGATGAGCGGAATGCCCTGTGCCTCGGCGTTCCGCGGCAGAAGCGGAAGAACGCCGAGGCACAATGCAAGCCCTGCGGCCGCGGTCTTGCGCCAACTCGGTGTTCGAAGAGATCTGGTCATACTCTACCGATTGTCAAAAAATGAGCCGAAAGAGCGGCAAACGCCCCGACTTTACATAGTCAAAGTCGACGGCCGTTACGAGGGGGGCCCAGCGGACGCTTCTCCCTGTGCGGATTGTCCCGGCCAGCCCCAGCTATCGTAATCCTACTACCGGTAAGGAACGAAAAAGGGGCGGCGCCGGTTTTGCGCCACCCCGAGAAGTCTGCCTGCGGCCGGCTTGGCCGCGGGCTTCAGCCCTTGCGGCCGCTATTGGCGCCAAGCGAAACGAACCGGGGCCCGATGTCCACGTGGATGTGGTTCATGCCACGGTAGGTCATGGTGCCACCGGAGTGATGGTTCTTGATCAGCCAGTTGACGATTGCGCCCTTGCGGTTGCCGGCATTGAAGTCGATGGCAAGACCATAGCGGTGCTTGGAGGGCTTTCCGCTGGTGGCGATTACCGCGCCGGGGCGGCAGGTGGAGACGATGCTCACCTGGCCAAACTGGCTTTCGATGCGATTGAGGAGGGCGCGGGCCTGCGGCTGCAGGCACGAGCGCGAGGTGCCGCCCGACGCGTACTTTGTGAGGGAGCGGTTCTTCATGCCCTTCTTGCCGTAGGCGGAGCGCTTCTTGGAGTACGACTTCTTGCTGCCGTAGCGCTTGCCCTTGGACTTGGACGCGTATTGCTTTTTGGATTTGGCGGTGAAGTTCTTCGACAGGCTAGGACGGTTGGCGGATGTGCCAGCCTCGGTGCCCTGGCCCTGGTAGGTGCGTGCTTCGACACCCGTGGCCGAAATGGCGAAAAGACCCATTAGGGCCGCGGCGGTAGAAAGAATACGTTTGCTCATGAGTACTCCCTTTTCTTGCATGCAACTTGAGCCGATATTTCGGCTCTTCGAGAGATGAACGGCTCTGCTTGCGTGTTTTTCCAAGTCAAACGGAGCTTTTTGTTTCTGACTGCGTGCCGTGTTGATCATCAGCGATCCTTTCCGGCTCTCTCGTTCGACTTCGCTCTCCCTCGAACTCGTTTGGCGAGTTGCGGTGCAACCAAGTAAGGTGCGCTGCAACAGGCGCCCAACAGCGCGGACCTTATGGTGAAAATTGGGCGACCAGAACCTCAGAACGGCCCTGTGCGACGAAGTGTGCCGCATTGCAGCATTCTATAAGGCAATCTTTAGATCATTGTTTTGCATAAGAAAAAGCCGGGCTTGAGCCCGGCTTTCGCTATTTCTGTAATCTGATGTGTGTGCGCCGCAGCGAGGCCGTTCGAGTCAGAGGCGCCGCTGCCACCATCCGCGCCGTGCCGGCTGCTCGGCCTGTTCGGTGGTGGGTGCGGCCTCGTCGGGCGTGACGACCACGCGCTCGATCCGCGGCTCGCTGGCGACCGGTTCGCCCTGGCGGCGTCGCGTCTCGGACTTGGCTTCGGGCGTCGTTTCAGCCGTTGCTGGTTCCAGCACGTTCTCAACCGCTGGCGCGGGCGCGGCTTCGGCGGCGGGCTTGGCCGGACGGGCTTCCGTCTTCGGGGGCTCGGCGCCTGCCTTCGCACGCGCGCCTTCGTCGGCGGCGGGCAGATCAGGCTCGAAATCGATTGTTGGACCGCTCGAAAAATCGTCGACGAATTCCTCCGTCACATGCGGGCGGACAGGATAGCCGTTCTGGAGGCTCGCATCGTCCTCACCTGAAGCAGCCGCGGCCTGTTCGCGATCGCGGCCGCGCCCGCGTCGTCCACCCCGGCGTCCACGCCGCCGGCGGCGCCCGCCGCGCTCGCCCTCGCTCCCGTCTTGAGCACGGGCCGGGCTGCGTTCGGCATCCTCACCCGCATCTTCCGTTGTGCTGTCGGCGAACTCGGCGTCACCTTCCGCCTCGCCGTAAAGCGTAATCGGCTGGTCCGGATAGTTCCCGCCGCGGTCCTGGCGTGCGCCTTCGCCGCGCGCTTCTCCGCGCCCTTGGCGCTCGCCACCGCGTCGGCCCCGGCGTCTGCGCCGCCGCCTGCCGCCGCGCTCCTCGCCCTGACCGCCGCCGTCCGTTTCCTCTTCGCCTCCATCCACGAAGCGGGCGTTTTCCGCGCCGGCATCTTCCGCGCTCTCGGCTTCTTCCTCGTCGCCCTCGAAGCCCCAGTCCATGTTGACGACGGAGCGCTCGGGGCGGCGGGGCGCCTCGGTCCGGGCATGTGTCTTTTCGACCGTGAAGTTTGCACCCTGGAGCTTGTCGCTCGCCTGAACGGTGATCGAGACACCGTGATGGGCTTCCATGTCGGTGATGAAGCGCCGCTTGTTATTGAGAATGTAAAGCGCGACCTCCGCCGTCGTCGTGGCGATGAGGGATGTCGGGTGGCTGCCCATCAGGGCATCCTCGATGCCGCGCAACACGGCAAGTGCCACGCTCTCGGTCGAACGGATGATGCCGGTTCCCTGGCAGTGCGGGCACTGAGATGTGGAACCCTCCAGCACGCCGGTGCGCAAGCGCTGGCGCGACATCTCCATGAGGCCGAAATGGCTGATGCGTCCGAGCTGGATTCGGGCCCGGTCGAAGCGCAGCGCCTCTTTCAGTCGCCGCTCCACGGACCGGTTGTTGCGCTTCTCCTCCATGTCGATGAAGTCGATGACGATAAGACCCGCAAGGTCGCGCAACTTCAGCTGGCGGGCAATCTCGTCGGCGGCCTCCAGGTTGGTATTGTAGGCCGTCTCCTCGATGGAAAACTCGCGCGTGGACTTGCCCGAGTTCACGTCGATGGCGACGAGCGCCTCGGTCTGGTTGATCACCAGATAGCCGCCGGACTTGAGGTTCACGAACGGGCTGAACATCGCGTTCAGTTGCCGCTCGATCCCGTACTTGTTGAAAAGCGGTTCATGGCTGGTATGCGCAAGCACGTTCTTGGCATGGCTCGGCATGAGCATGCGCATGAAGTCCTTGGCCTCCGCGTGGGCGGCGTCGCCTGCCACGATGATCTCTTCCACGTCCTTGTTGTAAAGGTCGCGGATCGAGCGCTTGATCAGGTTGCCTTCCTCGTAGACGAGGCTCGGCGCGGTCGACTGGAGCGTCAGGTCGCGCACGCTCTCCCAGAGACGCAGCAGATACTCGTAGTCCCGGCGGATTTCCTGCTTGGTGCGAGCGGCTCCCGCCGTGCGAATGATGAGCCCCATGCCCTCTGGGACATCGAGCTCGGCCGCGATGGCCTTGAGCCGTTTGCGGTCCTGCGGATTGGTGATCTTACGGCTGATGCCGCCGCCGCGGGCCGTGTTGGGCATCAGGACGGTGTAGCGGCCGGCCAGCGAGAGGTAGGTGGTCAGCGCTGCGCCCTTGTTGCCGCGCTCCTCCTTGACGACCTGAACCAAGATGACTTGGCGGCGCTTGATGACTTCCTGGATCTTATAGCTGCGCGGACGGCGGCGCGGCCGTGCGGGCAACTCCTCGAGCGCATCTTCCGCACCGGTCTGTTCGACAGCCTCGGCCTCCGAGGCCGGGCTTGCGACGACTTCCACGGCCTCGTTCTCGACGAGACCGATCGGCTGGGGCGCATCGGCTTCGGACTCGGTCGCAGTCAGGTCGCTGCCCTGATCCTCGGTTTCCAAATCGCCGGCATCGACGTCCTCGTCCTCGTCATCCGTCTCGTTGTCGGTGTCGCGGGTCCCCTCGAAGCCACCGACCGCCTCCGGCTCGGAGATCTCCTCGACGATGACGTCATCGGCATCATCGACATCTTCGGCCATGACGACATGCGCGCCGCCCAACTCTTGCTCCGAATCCGCATAGTCGTTCATGTCCTCGTCGCCGAGGTCCTCATCGACCTGTTCGACACCGCCCTCTCCGGCTTCGGCTTCTTCTGCCCGGCGTTGCCGGGACGAGGAGCCGCGGGACTGGCGCTGTTCGCGACGGCGCGCCATGCGCTCGGCATGGGCGTCGGCTGCGGCTTCCTCCGCGGCCTCCGCGGCGGCTTCTTCATCGAGAAGCGCCTGACGGTCGGCCATGGGGATCTGATAGTAGTCGGGATGGATTTCGTTGAAGGCCAGGAAGCCGTGCCGGTTTCCGCCGTAGTCAACGAAGGCGGCCTGGAGCGAGGGCTCCACGCGCGTCACCTTGGCGAGATAGATATTGCCCCGCAGCAGTTTTCGCGCGGCGCTTTCGTAGTCGAATTCCTCTACGCGGCCCTCACGCAGAACGACGACCCGGGTCTCCTCGGGATGCGTCGCATCAATAAGCATCTTGTTGTTGTTGGACATGTGTCGTGTTCCTTCGCGCGCCGGCTCGGCAGGGGGCCGGTCGAAGTCCTTGGGCCTGTAACGGCCATGCGCTGGACGAGGGCGCGCGTATACGATGGGGTTGATGGGCGGGGTTTGAAGTCGGTTCGTGCGCGCAGCCTCAGCGCCGCCGGAAGATCCGGGCGGTGCTGACCATCGGCTCGAACGAGCCTCATGGTCATGGGTTTGGCTGTGCGATGGGTTTGCATTCGTCGTTGTTCAATCTTGATTGTCGGGAGGGACGCGTGGCCGCCACCAGACAAGCGGGTTCAACAGGGTTTGGCACCACGCGTCGCATCCGGCGACAGGTACCATTCGGGTCCGGCTCCGAAGCCCCCTTTCATCGGGCCTCGTGGAGAGCCGCAGGCAATGGACAACGCGTCCGTTCCGTCGCGGCGCGGTCGTCTCGGCACGGGAGACCTTGGAGAACCTTGGCGCGGACCCGTCCATGGGCATCGGACAGGCGGGCCGTCGCAGGAGAACTCTTCCAGTTCTTGGCCGATCCGTGCGAACACCCGTCTTGATGGATTGCCGATCCGAAGTCCGTCGCTGCCCAATACAACCCGGCGGCTGGCTTCAAGTAAGCTTAGCCTCCCCGTGGGTTCAGGGCGCGCGTCTTCCGGGGGCTCCGACGAGGCACGGAGAAACGGAACGCGGATAAAGTGTAACGGGTTCGCGGTCCCGGTGACAAGAGTGTTAAGCTAATTAAGATGTCCCGGTATGCGCAGACCGGATGAAACTGTGCAGCACCAGGGCAAATTTTTTGTTAACTTGCGGCAGATTCTGACTTTTCTAGGGGTTGAGGGAATGCCGGGGGGCTTTCCGAGGCGGCCGCCGATCCGAATCGGACGTCACATCTCCGCAGGGCTCATCGCTCTGGCCGGTGCGATGCTTTGCGCCCCTGCCTCGGCCGGGGGACTATCGTTCATCGATTGGCTGACAACGGTCGGCCAGGACACGACAACCGTCGAGAAATCAACGCCTTCTGGCCCTGAAGGCGGCCGGCAGGAGCCTTCCGCGGCGTCTGAGGCGGTGGCGGTGGAGGTGATAGGCGACCGCGAGTCCACGCTGTTCCAGCTCACCCTCAGCCGCGGCGTCACGGCCGAGGTGTATTCACTGGCAAACCCCTATCGGGTCATCATCGATCTGCCAAATCTCAGTTTCCGGCTTCCCGAGGAGGCCGGCCGGACGGGGCGGGGCCTGGTTTCCGCCTTCCGGTACGGCCAGTTTGCCGAGGGCAAGGCCCGCATTGTCATGGATACCGAGGGGCCTGTCGCTATCGCCAAGGCGGCAATGACGAATGCCCGGGACGGCAACGGCGTTGTGCTCACGGTGGAGCTAAATCCGTCCGATCCGGCCGCATTCGGCCTGGGAACGGGCAGAGGCAAGCGGGAGCAGCCGCCCGGGGGAAGTTTGTCGGAATCGGTCGAGGCGCCGGCCAAAAGGAGCCCGGGACAGGCGAAGCCGGTGATCGTGATCGACCCGGGCCACGGCGGCGTCGACCCCGGCGCGGTGGGGTCGGGCAACACCTTGGAGAAGGATCTTGTTCTGAAGGTCGCGCGCAAAGTGCGCGATCGCCTGCTCCAGAATGGGCGCTATGACGTTATCATGACGCGTTCGTCCGACGTTTTCGTATCTTTGAGCCAGAGGCTGGCCATCTCGCGCCAGAGCGGCTCGGATCTCTTCATCTCGATCCACGCCGATTCCATCGAGGAAGCCTACGCGCAAAGCATCAAGGGCGCGACCATTTACACGCTCTCGGAACGGGCCTCCGATGCCGAGGCGCGGGCCATGGCGGATAAGGAAAACGCCTCGGATCTGATCGCCGGTCTCGACGTGTCCGACGGCGAGGAGGGGCATCAGGTCAAGAACATCCTGATCGATCTGATGAAACGGGAGACGGCCAACTTTTCCGCCGAATTTTCCCGGACCCTCGTTCGCAAGATGCGCAGGAACGTTTCCCTCTCGCGCGATCCCGAGCGCTCGGCTGCTTTCAAGGTCCTGAAACAGCCCCATGCCCCCTCCGTACTGGTCGAACTGGGCTATCTCAGCAATGCTGAAGAGGCCAAGCGGATGCAATCGGCTCAGTGGCAGGATAAAGTCGTCGGCTCGATCATCGGCGCTATCGATGCCTACTTCGTCAAACGGACGGTGGGGAGCCCCTGAAAGCCGGCCGATCCTTATTTCAAAGGGAGATGTGGCCGGATTGGCGCGAAGATGTTCACTTTACGGAAGATAAAGTGTTTTTTTTGGGCTATCCAGATCGGACGATGTGGTGCCACAATTTCCGGTAATCTGCTCCGGATGTGCTGGCGGGATTGCTGCGTTGCGGCAAGTCGTTTATTCAGGCGCTAAATTCCAGATATCGTCGCTGAATCGTCGGAACGCATGCGAACCCCAGTTCTGCCACCTCCAGTCAAGCCGAAGAAGAAGCGGCGCTCCAAGAGCCTGTTACTGAGCTTTCTCGGCTGGAGCTTCGGGCTCTTCGTGATTGGGTTCGTGGCCGTTTCCGCCGGCGTCGGCTATCTTCTCTACCAAGCCTCACACGATCTGCCCGACTACGAGAGCCTGGCCAAGTACGAGCCGCCGGTCATGACGCGTATTCACGCGCACGACGGCTCGCTGATTGCCGAATATGCGCGCGAGCGGCGCATCTTCGTGCCGATCACCACGATTCCGAAGCGCGTCATCGCCGCGTTTCTCTCGGCAGAAGACAGCCGCTTCTATGAGCACGGCGGTATCGACCTGCAGGGCGTTGCGCGTGCCGCTGTCAAGTTCGCTGAGACGAAACTGACGGGGCGAGGCAGCATTCAGGGCGCCTCGACGATTACCCAGCAGGTCGCCAAGAACTTCCTTCTCACGAGCGACCGCACCTTCGATCGCAAGATCAAGGAAGCGATCCTCGCCATCCGCATCGAGCGGGCCTACACGAAGGACAAGATCCTCGAACTATATCTGAACGAGATTTATCTGGGTATTGGCGCCTATGGCGTGGCGGCGGCCGGTCTCAACTACTTCAGCAAGGAACTGAAGGATCTGACGCTCGAAGAGGCGGCCTATCTCGCAGCCCTTCCAAAAGCGCCCAACAACTATCATCCCTTCCGGCATCGCCAGAAAGCCACCGACCGGCGGAACTGGATCCTCGATCAGATGGCCGAGAACGGCTACATCACCGCGGAGGAGGCCGCAGAGGCCAAGGCCAAGCCGATTACGGTCAACTTCCGCCAGTCCGGCGCGCACATCTTCGCTGCCGAGTATTTCGCCGAGGAGGTGCGCCGCTCGCTGCATGCGCAGTACGGTGAGGAGAAGCTCTATGCGGGCGGTCTGTCGGTCCGCACGACGCTTGATCCGCGCCTGCAGGAGATGGCGCGACTGGCGCTGATCCAGGGTCTCGTCGAGTATGACCGGGACCAGGGCTGGCGCGGTCCTGTGTCGAAAATCGACATCGCCGGCGATTGGGGCATTCCGCTAGGGGCGATCGATATTCCATCCGACATCATGCCCTGGCGTCTGGGGGTGGTTCTCCAGGCGCAGAAGGACAAGGCGATCGTGGGCCTGCGCCCCGCCCGACAGCAGGACGGAACGCTCATCAAGGAGCGCGAGGCGGTCGAGATCACGCTGGCGGAAGTGAAGTGGGCAAGGCCGAAGGGCGGCAAGACGCCCAAGGCCGTGACGGATGTCTTGGCCCCCGGCGACGTGATCTATGTCGCGCCGTCGGATCCCCGCAAACTCGAGGGCGTCTGGTCTTTGATGCAGATCCCGGAGGTTGGCGGCGGTCTGGTGGCCATGGACCCGCACACGGGCCGCGTGTTGGCGGTGGCCGGCGGCTTCTCCTTCGCCATGAGCCAGTTCGACCGCGTCATTCAGGCCCGCCGTCAGCCGGGCTCTTCGTTCAAGCCCTTCGTCTACGCCGCCGCTCTCGACAATGGCTATAAGCCGACGTCGATCGTGCTCGATGCGCCCATCGAAATCGAGCAGGGCCCCGGCCAGGACATCTGGAAGCCGGAGAACTACGACAAGGAGAAGTCCTTCGGTCCGACGACGCTGCGCGTGGGCGTGGAGAAGTCGCGCAACCAGATGACGGTGCGTCTGGCCCAGGATGTCGGCATGCCGCTCATCACGGAATACGCCAAGCGGTTCGGTATCTACGACGATCTCCTGCCCGTGCTCTCCATGTCGCTCGGTGCGGGCGAGACCACGCTTCTGCGAATGGCGACGGCCTACTGCATGCTCGCCAACGGCGGGAAGCGCGTGCGGGCAACCCTTATCGACCGCATACAGGATCGCTGGGGGCGGTCCGTCTGGAAGCACGACGCGCGCGAATGCGCTGGCTGCAACGCGCCAGCCTGGGAGGGTCAGCTGGAGCCCGACATCGCTGACGACCGCCGCCAGATCATCGACCCCCACACGGCCTACCAGATGACTTCGATCCTGGAAGGCGTCGTGCAGCGGGGCACGGCCACGTCCCTGAAGGCGCTCGGCCGTCCGATTGCCGGCAAGACCGGGACCACCAATGAAGAGAAAGATGCTTGGTTCGTCGGCTACACGCCCGACCTCGTCGTGGGCGTCTTCGTCGGTTTCGATACACCCCGCCCCATGGGCAAGGGCCGGACGGGCGGCGGCGTGGCCGCGCCGATCTTTGGTGATTTCGTAAAGCGTGCTCTGGCCGAGGAGCCGCCGGTGCCGTTCCGCGTGCCGCCGGGATTGAAGCTGGTGCGTGTCAATCTCAAAACGGGCCTCAGGGCAGCCCCCAATGATCCCAAGGCGATCACGGAGGCGTTCAAGCCCAACGAAGAGCCGGATGACGCCTATTCGATTATCGGCTTCCAATTGTCGGAGGAGGCGGGCGCGGCTGCGAACGCCGGCTCGTCGGGGGATGCCTACACTCCATCATCCGGGAATGGCTGGTCGCCAACGCAGAGCGCCCCGCCCGGGTACTCTCCGGCCCCACGCGAGCGGCGCCCGCCGGGGAGCGTCTGGTAGCCGCGGGCCGCCGAACATTTACAGTGGCGCCTACGGACACTATATCCAGGCATCGAATTTCAACCCTCCAAAACAACCGAATGCCTTGAGCAGGAGGCCAGCCCATGCGCGCTGAAGCGGAAAAAATTGTCGATTCCATCCAAGAAGCGCTCACGCTTCTGAGGAGGTATCTTTGACCCGGAGCAGGCAGAACAGCGGCTCGCGGAACTGAACCGGCGGGCGGAAGATCCTGCGATCTGGTCGAAGCCGGCCGAAGCCCAGAAGGTCATGCGCCAGCGTCAGTCGCTCGAGCGCGCGCTGGGCAGCTTCCGGCGAATGTCGCAGGAACTCGACGATAGCCTGACGCTCATCGAACTCGGCGAGGCCGAAGGCGACCAGGCGACCGTCGACGAGGCGGAGGCGCATCTGGCCAAGCTCGAGAGCGAGGTCCAACAGCGCAGCGTCGAGGCCTTGCTCTCCGGCGAGGCCAACTCCATGAACACCTATCTCGAGGTGCACGCCGGCGCGGGTGGCACGGAAAGCCAGGACTGGGCGTCGATGCTCTTGCGCATGTACATGCGCTGGGCGGAGCGGCGCGGTTTCAAGGTGAAGCTGATCGACGAGAGTCCTGGCGAAGAGGCGGGGATCAAATCGGCCACCTTGGAGATCGAAGGAGAGAATGCCTTCGGCCTCTTGAAGACCGAGGCCGGTGTGCACCGGCTGGTGCGAATTTCACCCTACGATTCCAACGCGCGGCGCCATACGAGCTTCGCGTCCGTCACGGTCTACCCGGTTATCGACGACAGTATCGATATCGATATCAATCCCGCAGACGTCGATATTTCGTTTGCGCGCTCGTCAGGTGCGGGCGGCCAGCACGTGAACCGAACGGAAAGTGCCGTGCGGCTCGTGCACAAGCCGTCTGGCATCGTTATCTTCGCTCAGGAACAGCGCTCGCAGCATCAGAACAAGGATATCGCCTTCAAGCGCCTGAAGGCGCGTCTCTACGAAATGGAGCTGAAGAAGCGCGAAGAGAAGGCTTCCGCCGACCAGGCCGCCAAGAGCGACATCGGCTGGGGACATCAGATCCGTTCTTATGTGCTGCAGCCCTATCAGCTCGTGAAGGACCTGCGCACGGGGGAACAATCGACGTCTCCCGACGACGTGCTCGACGGCGATATCGATCCCTTCATCCAGGCCACGCTGTCGGCCCGCATCAAAGGCGGCAACGGCGCGGACGTGGAGGATCTGGAGTAAGGGACCGCTTCCGTCACGGGACGAACCCGGCGGGCTCAGCCTCCCTGCCGGGCCGAAAGGATCTCGATGCGGTCGCCTTCGCTGAGGTGTCGCGCGGCGCGCTCGCGGGCCGGCACGAAGGCGCCATTGACGGCTGTGGCGACCTTCGTCGCGCCGAAGTCCTCCAGCTCGATTAGCTCGGCAAGCGTTTCCGCCTGGCTTTCGCGAGGTTCGCCGTTGACTGTCAGGTGAATTGGCTCGGGGCGCATGTCGTCACGTCTCGCCTTGCGTTCTATTCCAGTAGCCGGCCTTCCAGCTGGATGATGCAGCTGTCGATATTGTGCAGGATCTCTTCCGTGTGGCGCAGATCTTTTCCAAGCCGCTCGACGTCTTCGGAATGATCATCGTCGCTGAACACGGAAGAAAGACGCGACAGCGCGGCGAAGAACCCGGTCTGCCGGCGGGCCTTGGCGGCGGCCTTTTCGGCGCGGGCTTCCGCGGCGCGGGCGTGCTTCAGCTGAGACGCCACCCGGCGCCTGAGGAGTGCCACTTCCTTCTTCTTGTGCCGGAGTTCCTTGATGGCATCCTTGGCCTCCGACGCCGAGTTAACCTTGACAGTCACCTCCGTCCCCTGAATGGAGGCATAGCGCATGTCCCTGAGTTGCATTCTGGATCGTCCTAAAGCCGGCGGCTCTCATTGATTCCGGCGCACACGCTACACGGGCCAGGCCGCGCCGTCAGCCGCGACGCCCAATCTCGATATGGTATGTGCAATTCATAAATTAACATCACAGACGCTTCGGGTTGGACACCGGTTGCCATGCTTGGGAGAGCATGAATTCGTTGACCGTCCCATGTCGGTTGCTGCGACATGGGCGCGCCCTCACTGGTTCAAATGAGCACTTCCAAGTATCCGAAGGCGTTTCTCACGTACAAAAAGGCCTCTGCACTGTGAACATCCTCGGCATCGTCACCAAGTCGCACGACACCGGCCTCGCGCTTGTCGAGAACGGCCTGCCGACCGCTATCCTCGAAGAAGAGCGCTTCAACCGGCAGAAGCACACGCTGGAGTTTCCGGTCAACTGCCTGGACGAAATCTTCGGCGACGGGCGGCTATCCATGGGTGACATCGACGTCATCACGACGCCTTGGGACATGGCGCGCTTGCGTCCGACGTTCTACCACAACATCCGCGACAAACTGCCTGCGAGCTTGAACCTCTTGCGTCCCGCGGCCCATCGCGTACAGGCGTCCGCCATCGTGAACCTGCCTTTTCGTCTCTGGACGGGGCTAGGCCGCCGCTACGGCTACAGAAATGTGCCGAAGATCGTCCAGGTTTCCCACCACAATTCTCATGCCGCCGTGTTCAACGTCTCCCCATTCGAGGAAGCCGCCGTGCTCGTCATGGACGGCTACGGCGACGACACGTCGACGAGCGGCTACATCGGCCAGGGTACGAAGCTCGAGCGCGTCTGGCACAGCCACTTCTTCGACAGCCTCGGAATGCTCTACACCTGCGTGACGGAGTACCTGGGCTTCAAGGTATTCGAGGAGGGCACCGTCATGGCACTCGCCGCCTGCGGCGGGCCGACGTACGTCGATAAGTTCCGCGACCTCGTCGAACTCCTCCCAGACGGCCAGTTTCGCATCAATCGCGACTACATCTCCTACGACACGCATGGTCTCGTCCGGCCGTTCAAGTGGAAATTCTACGAGACGTTTGGACCACCGCGATCGCGCAAGGACCCGCTGACCGACCATCACCGCGATCTTGCCCACGCCCTGCAGGTGACGATCGAAGAGACCATTCTCCATATCGTGCGCGACATGGAGAAGCGGCAGTCATCGCGCAATCTCGTCATTTCGGGCGGTGTCGGTCTTAACTGCGTCGCCAACGCGCGCATTTTGCGCGATACGAATTTCACCCGTGTGTGGGTGCCGCCGTGCGCTTCGGATACGGGTGCGCCGCTGGGCTCTGCGCTTTGGCACTGGCACCAGACGCTTGGCAATCCGCGCACGTTCGAGATGACCCATGCCTTCTATGGCAAAGGCTTCACGGATGCCGAGATCAAAGCAGCTCTTGAGCGTGCCGGTCTCACCTACCAGAAGTTCGAAGAAGCCGATCTCCTGAAAAAGGCGGCCAAGGATCTGAGCGAGCAGAAGATCGTCGGCTGGTTCCAGGGCCGGGCCGAGATGGGGCCGCGCGCACTTGGCAACCGCTCCATCCTGTCGGATGCGCGCGACAACAAGATCAAGGATCTTATCAACGCCAAGATCAAGCATCGCGAGGCGTTCCGTCCGTTCGCGCCTGTCGTGCTCGTCGAACGCGCGGCGGAGTTCTTCGAGGTGAGCCAGCCCGATCCCTTCATGACGCTCGCCCCGCGCATCCACCCGGACAAGCTCTCCGTCATTCCCGCGGCCGCGCATGTCGACGGCACGGGCCGAATCCAGACCATCGAGCGGTCCGCGAACCCGCGCTACTACGGCGTCATCGAGGAATACGCCAAGATCACCGGCATCCCCGTCATCCTGAATACGAGCTTCAACCGGCAGGAACCGGTCGTGAACTCGCCCGATCAGGCGATTTCCTGCTACCTGCGCACGGATATGGATGTGCTCGTCATGGGCGACTACTACACGACCGACCGCGACCCCGCCGCGGTGAAGCACGCACGCGAGAGCTTCGTGTCGGTTCCGGCCGCCGGAAGCGAGTAAACGCGGCCTCGCCTTGCCTCAGAACAGGTGGCTGTAGCGTTCGATCTCCCACGGGCTGATCGAGAGGTGGTACTCACGCCATTCATCCCGCTTGTAGCGGACGAACTCGTCGCGCAGTTCCTTGCCGAGCACCTTTTCCACGAGGGGATCAGCCGCGAAGGCATCCACCGCTTCATCGAGGGTTTGCGGCAGGAATTCGATGCCACGCGCCCTGCGTTCCTCCTCGCTTATCTCGTAGAGGTTGTCGTCGTTGGGATGGCCGGGATCGATCTTTTCTCGCACACCCTCCAGCCCCGCCGCCAGCGCCAGCGTTGCCGCGAGATAGGGGTTCAAAGAGCCGTCGGCGTTGCGGCTCTCGCAGCGCCCGCCGCCCATGGGCACACGGATCGAGTTCGTGCGGTTGTTGGAGCCGTAGGAATTGAAGACCGGCGCCCAGGAGAACGTTGCCATGGCGCCGCGCCGAACGAGGCGCTTGTAGCTGTTCACCGTGGGCGCGAAGGTGGCGCATAGTGCGCGGCCATGGCGTAGAATACCGCCGATGAAATGGTAGCCCGTAGGTGTGAGGCCGAGCCCGCGCGGGTCCTCCTCCGGCTTGCACTTGAAGAGGTTCGCCTTCGTCTCGAGGTCGTAAAGCGACATGTTGAAGTGGGCGCCGTTGCCCGTCCGGTTGGCGTAAGGTTTCGGCATGAGGGTCGCGAGAAGACCGAGATCCTCGGCATACTGCTTTGCCATCATGCGGAAAAACGTGAACCGGTCACAGGTGGTCAGCGCGTCGGCGTAGGTGAAATCGAACTCGTACTGGCCGTTCGCGTCTTCGTGGTCGAAGGAGTAGAGATCCCAGCCGAGGTCGTTGATGGTCGTCGCCATCCGGTCGAGCCAAGTGAAATTGCCCATGAACCCGCGGATGTCGTAGCAGGGCTTGACCAGCTTATCGTCCGGGTTGGGGATCGCGAGGGATCCGTCCGGCATTTTCTTGAGAACGAAGATCTCGCATTCGATGCCGAGGTTGAAGCCAAGGCCCATGCTGGCGGCCTCAGCCAGAACGTTCTTCAAGGCGACGCGCGTGGAGAGCGGGTAGGGCTTGCCTTTGAAGTGAATGTCGGCAGGCATCCAGGCGATTTTCGGCTCCCAGGGCAGCTGCACGATGTGGCCGAGATCGGGAATGGAAGCGAACTCGTCGTCGTTGGGGGCCTGGCCCATGCCATCCACGGCATAGCCCGTGTAGAGTTCCGAGCCCGCCGCCATGTGCGTCAGATGATCGATCGGCACGACCTTGCCCTTCTGGCAGCCGTGGATGTCGACGTAGGCACCCATGCAGTACTTGATGCCACGCGCCTTCAAGTCATTCATCAGCGCATCGATGATGGGATCGTGAGCCATTTGCAGATGTCCCCCGGGGTGGAATTACGAGATCAGGTTGTGGAGAAGGGCGTGTTGTAGGACGCGTCGAGCGGTGGCATTTCTTTGATCCCACGGCGGACCATGTCAGAGAGGTCTTCCACCATCATGGCGAAGAGATCCTCACCCTTCTTCCTGGTCGCGCGGCTCGGGTAGCCGGTGACGCCGTTGGTGCTGGTGCGATTGACCGGGTGTGAGAAGACGAGCCCTTCCGTGCGGTCCGGATCGTCGGCGGTGGCAATCTCCAACTCGCGCACGATTTCGGGTGCGACCGCCATCATGAGAGACGTCTCCGCGTCATTCGCGTGCCAGTCGTCGCCGTCGGAGAAGTGGACGGCCTTTACGCGTGGCGTCATCTGCCCGGTGTTGATGATCGTGATCATCATGTCGTCGAAAGTCGCGCGCAGGTTTTCCAGAGCGCAGCGCAGCGGCGCGAAATTGGTGACGTGCGTGTTGACGATGAAGAGGCGCCGCACACCCGAGTGGTAAGCCCAGGTGCCGATCTGCGTGACAAGGGTCGTCATAAGGACCGGATCAAGGGCAATGGTTCCCGGCCAGCGCTTGCTATGGCCGATCGAGCAACCGTACGGCATGACCGGCAGCATGGGCACACCGGTCACCTCGGCAACCTTTCGGCAGAGCTTGTCTGCGAGCACGAAATCCATTCCGCATCCCAGTTGCGGTCCGTGCTGTTCCGTCGCACCCACCGGCAGGATGGCGGCGCCATTTACGGCTTCAAGAGCGGCAGGAATCTCCGGCCAGGTGCGCTCCGCCCAAAACATATGCGATCCTCCTTCGAATTCGGGGATGCGAAACGGCTTCGCATTTCGGTATGACGATTGCAAGAATTCCTCATACTTTATCCGTCAGCACGGACTGTGCCAATTTCGAAGGAGGGGATCATGGTGGTCAGGACATCGCGTTCGAAGCGGGTCCCGTCCGCAAGGCGACCTGGGAGCAAGAAGGCGGCCCGCGCGGGCCGTGGCTCGGTCAGCCGTATTACGATCTCGCTGCCGGAGGACCTGCTCAGCGACCTCGATCGCGTCGTTGAGCGGCACGGATTCTTGAGCCGATCTCAGGCAGTTGCCGATTTCGTTCATCGTGCGCTGGTGGAGACGAAGAGCGACTTGGGCGAGGACGTGATGGTCGGCACGATCACGCTCTTCTACGATCACACGGTCGGTGGTCTGCAGCAGCGGCTGGCCGATTTGCAGCGCCGCTACATCGACGAGGTCATCTCGTCGCTGCATGTTCATCTGACGGGAGACAAGACGCTCGAGGTTATTCTCGTGCAGGGTCCGGCGCCCAAGTTACGGGCAGTTGCCGGGGAGTTGGGCAAGTTGAGGGGCGTTATCTCCGAGCACCTGCAATTGGCTGCCGCCATCATCCCGCAGCTGCATCCCTTGCCCTCAAGGGCCCGATAGTGCGAGACAGGGGTGCAAGATCCTTCGCTCACAAGAACCTGGATGACCATGGCTTCAGAAGACAAAACTCAGACTGCCACCGCCTCAGGCCTCAAGGCCGCAATCATTCCGGTGACGCCATTTCAGCAGAATTGCACGCTGATCTGGGACGAGGCGTCGATGACCGGCGCAGTGGTCGATCCGGGCGGGGATCTGGATCAGATCCAGGCGGCCATTGCCGAAGTCGGCATGAAGGTGGAGAAGATCCTGCTGACCCATGGCCATATCGATCACGCGGGCGGTGCTGACGAACTGCGCAAGGCACTGGGCGTCAAGATCGAGGGCCCGCACCGCGCCGACAGCATCCTGCTCGACAATCTGGAGGCGCAGGGCGCCGCCTATGGCATCCCTGCTCGCAACGTGACGCCTGACCGTTGGCTGGAGGAAGGGGAGACGGTCACGGTCGCCGGGCACACGTTCGACATCCTCCATTGCCCAGGCCATTCGCCGGGCTCGGTGGTGCTGGTCAATAAGCGTCAGAAATTCATGCTGGCAGGTGACGTCATCTTCCGCGGCTCCATCGGGCGAACCGATTTCCCCTATGGCGATCACGATGCACTCATCAATGCCATCAAGACGAAGCTTTTCCCGCTCGGCGACGAGTTCGCCTTCATCTGCGGACACGGGCCGACAAGCACGATCGGCGCCGAGCGGCGCTCCAATCCGTTCCTGCAGTAGGGTAGGGGTACCGGCGTTGCGACGACCTGAGAGGCGGGATTACTCGCGCCAGCGTGTGCCGAGGTCGAGGCAGCCGAAGATCCCGCATTCGAGCGGGGCCGTGCCGTAGCCGATCATCTGGCCCTGGTTCTCGAACTGGTCGACGGTCGAAACGCGCAGCGTCTCCGAGCAGCTCGCGCGGCAGTATTCCCACGTGCCCCCGGGCAGCTGGACCTGAAGGCCTTCGCGGCCCTCGCGAACGGCGCCGCGCACACTGCCGTTGCCGAAGCGGCTGTTGGCCACCACGTAACCTTCCTCGACGCCATTGTAGCCGCGGTCGCGCCAGCCGGCGTCGGCAGGTGTGACTGCGCTCGCCACGAGTCCGGTCACGACCGAAAGGGCCAGGATTGTCAGGGTGCGGTTGCGCATTTCAGAGGCCTCCGAGGCGATAACCATTTTGGCGCGGCATGTCCTCGCCGAGCGGGATTCGTGAACCCCTTCTAACACATGTTCGTGGCTTGGTGCGTGGCCTGTGGGCCGCGGTGGCCCGGTCTTGAGAGATCCTCAGCTGCGCTCCAGCTCCAGATCGACCGATTTGAAGCCGGTTCCGTCGGTCGCAATCGAGATCAGCTGGCTGCTGCCTTCCAGCGTGATCGACATGCTGGCCTTGAGGGTTCCGTCGATGGCCAGTTCGATGCGATCCTCGTCGAAGGCGCCCGCCACGGTGCCTGTCGAATTGAAGGAGCGCTCTTCCCAGGTGCCTGAGATTGCAGATCCCGACTGCATGAGGCTGGCTCGCAGATCGATCTTGTTGGACGCACTGGCGCAGGCCAGCGCGATGCCGAGATTCGCGCCACCGTCCTTGATGGTGAAATAGGCCTTGCAGTTCAGGGCCTCTGACTGGCCGCTGACGAACTGTACGCGCCCGTCGCCGCGCCAGGTTCCGGCCAGATTGTCAAACGACGTGGCGGCCCAGGCCATGCCGTAGAGGCTCAACAGGCCGGATGCGGCAAGGCCGGCAATCCTGATCAATGCGCCTCGAGACATCGTGCGTGCTCCGTTTCTCCTTGGGCGGCGGTCTGTGAAGGCCAAATGATGGTCTGGGAATACGGCCTTTCTTGGGGCGCCGAAGCCGTGGGCGGGGATCGGATGCCTGGCGGAACAAAATTGGAACCGACCGTCAGCTCAAGGGCCAGCCGTAGCCGCTCCGGGTCCGGGTTACCGGAAAAAACGGGTTCAGTGCCTTACGGATAGGCAGGTTCTACCCAGGAAGGTAGGACGCCAGACGGGCAAGTGACGGTATGAGATCAACGCCTGTAAGGTGATCCACTCGAAAAGAGAATGAAAACCGGTCAGGCGGAGCTGGCGCGCCCCGCGCCTCTGCCCCGCCAAGTCCGGATTTGGGATTGGGAGACGCGCGCGCCATGGAAGCCATGGAAGTCAGGTCCAAAGACAAGGTCATTTCCGCCGAACAAGCTATCGCCCTGATCAAGGACGGCGATGTGGTCTGCACCACCGGCTTCGTGCAGAGCTGCATTCCCGAGGCGCTGCATGCTGCTCTCGAGAAGCGCTATGTGGAGACCCAGGCTCCCAAGGGCCTTACCCTCATCATGTGCGCGGGCGCCGGCGACTCGAAGGGGCTCGGCACAGGCCGTCTCCACCACGAAGGGCTTCTCTCGCGCGTGATCGCAGCCAACTTCGGCCGCATGCCGAAGGTCGCCCAGGCTGCTCAGGAGAACAAGATCCAGGGTTACAACCTACCCCAGGGCGTCATCTCCAAGCTTTACCGTACCTGCGCCTCTGGCCAGCCCGGTCTCTTCACCAAGGTCGGCCTGCACACCTACGTCGATCCGCGTCTGGGCGGCGGCAAGGTCAACGACCTCACGCAGGAAGACATCGTCAAGCTCGTTGAGGTCGAAGGCGAGGAGTGGTTGTTTTACAAGGCCACGCCCATCGACGTGGCCATCATCCGCGCGACCAGCGCCGACCCCTCAGGCAACCTCAGCATGGAAAAGGAGTGCCTGACGCTCGACGTGCTTGCCCAGGCCATGGCCGCCCACAACAACGGCGGGGTCGTCATTGCCCAGGTGGAGCGCATTGTCGAGCAAGGCTCGATCAAGCCCAAGGACGTGAAGGTGCCGGGCATCCTCGTCGACTGCGTTGTCGTGGCCGAAGACCCCGTGATGCACCGCATGAACTATGGCGTCATGTACAATCCGGCGCTGTCCGGCGAGATCCGCATTCCCGTTGAAAACATGCCGAAGATGGAGCTAGACGAGCGCAAGATCATCGCGCGGCGCGCCGCCTTCGAACTCCCCCCCAATGGCACGATCAATCTGGGCGTCGGCGCTCCCGACGGTGTTGCGGCCGTGGCGGCCGAGGAGCGCGTGACCCCCTACATCACGATGACGACGGAGGCTGGCGCCATCGGCGGCGTCCTGGCCGGCGGCTCTAGTTTCGGCGCCTCCGCCAATGCGCACGCGATCATCGACCAGAACCAGATGTTCGACTTCTATCACGGACGCGGTCTCGATCTGACCTGCCTTGGCATGGCCGAGTGCGACCAGTTCGGCAACGTCAACACCTCGAAGTTCGGCGGCCGGCTGAATGGCTGTGGGGGCTTTATCGACATCTCTCAGAATGCGCGCGCCGTTGTCTTCGCAGGTACTTTCACGGCTGGCGGTCTGGAAGTCGAAGTTCACTACGGCAAGCTCAAGATCGTTAAGGAAGGCCGCGCCCGCAAGTTCGTGAAGAACGTCGAGCAGGTCACGTTCAGCGGCAAATACGCCAGCAACAAGTCCCAGCCGGTGATCTACGTCACCGAGCGCTGCGTGTTCCAGCTCACTCCCGGCGGACTGGAGCTCATCGAGGTCGCGCCCGGAATCGACATCGAGAAGCACATTCTGCCCAACATGGACTTCCAGCCGATCATCAACAAGCCGGTCCCCATGGATCGCCGGATCTTCGTCGACGAGCCGATGGATCTTCTGGCGGAACTGACGAACCTCAACCTGCCCGAGCGCATCAGCTACGACAGCAGGCGCAACATCCTCTTCCTCAACCTGGAAGGCTGGAGCGCCCGCAAGAAGAGCGACATCGACGATCTCAGAAAGGCGCTGGTGGCGGCTTGTGTTGCGGCCGGTCGGCGCGTCAACTCCGTGGTCAATCATGATGGCTGCCGGATCGCGGACGATCTCTACGACGACTACGCCGCCATGATCCAGTACATGATGGACGACCACTACCTGACGACGACGCGTTACACGACCAGCGCCTTCATGCGCCTGAAGATGAAGGAAGCTCTGAGCAAGCGTGGCCTTGCTCCGCATATCTTCGAGCGCAAGGAGGACGCGCACGCGTTCCTGGAGAAGCCCGCCGCTGAGTAATCTGGCGCCGCGCTGGCCTCAGGCGCGGCGCTGGATGCGTCCGATGGTAAAACCGACGGCTGCCAGCACGAGACCCACGATCGCCAGGGTGAGCGCGGTCTTACTTGGCCCCGGCAGCAGGTAGGAGCGGCGCGGGTCGCGGGGATCATAGGCGACCGGCACGTTGCCGCCCTCGCTGGCAGAAGCCGCCAGGTCCTTTGCCTTTCCCACGCTCTGGATGCCGAAGTCCCACGGCTCCAGGTTCCCGCCTTCGAAGCTGACACCATCGACGGCGTAGCTGTAGCGTACTGCGAGGTTCACGGTTTCCACCTTCTGCTCCGCTCCGCCGCGGTGCTTGTCCGTCATCGGTACCGTGCGCGTCTCGGTTTCCACCGCAAGGCGGCTGGAAAGGATGGTCGCTTGGGTCGTCGGCCAGGAGAGCGTTTGCCAGCCTTTCCACACGCCGAAGCCTCCCGTCAGTGCCATAACAAGGCCCACTGACATAAGGATGCTGGCAAACAGAGCCGCACTTCGGCTGAAGCGGTGCGCGCTGCGGCGGCGTTGATCAGGCGGCATGGCTGCTAGTGAAACTCCGGATAATCAGTCGAGAAATGCGCAGATGGTCCCAGGGCCGGGGCAAGTCGCGAATACGGGACGCGCGTGCGCTGTGAGGATCCGAGGCAAGTTGCGATGAGCCGCAGGCTGCCTGTAAGAGCCGCATGCCAATCGATCAGCGAGGGCTCGCCCTGCACAGTCGAGTCGAGGGTCGCAGGAATATGCACGAAGCCTGACCGCACGCGTGGCGTTATCGCGGTGGCATAGCGCAGCGAGTGGAAGAGCACAGCGTTGCACAAGTAGCGGCCGGGATCCTGGGAGAGAACCACCGGGTAGCCGTGCCGTTGCAGGGCTTTGACGAGGGTGCGCGCAGGCAGGGTGGACGTGCGCCGCACACGATCGCCGGCGACGAGGCGCACCGTCTCTGGCGACCGGCCGGTATCGTCTTCGACGCCGATGGTCTGATTGTAGGCGTGCTGTTCGATCACGAAACCTCTGGCGCGGGTAGAGACGCCAAAGTGCACGCAGACCGCCGGCCGGGTGTTGCGCAGCAGATGATCGATGCGACGCGGGGTCTCGATCCAGTCGACCGGAAGCACGCGCGGCACGAACTCGAACCCGGAGAAATGATTGGGCGCGATGGTCGCCAGTTGCGCTACGAGGTCTGCCGACGCGTTGCGCGGGACCCCTGGAAAGGGCCCGAACCCTGTCAGCAGAACGACTGGCCGTGAGAGGGTCATGTCGTGAGCCTTGCTGGTCCGCGGTCAAAAATGCCCATGCCGGCATGCGTAGTCATAAACGCGCTAAGGGCCCCGGAACCGATAAAATCCCAGAGCCCGGCACGAGTTAAGTCTATATAGTGATGTTATCCCGCGTCGGAAAGGGCAGCCATGCGGATATCCTCGAAGGACGAAACGTCGAGGTTCGGCTTCAGATCCCCGGGTTCCTTTGCGCGGCGAACGCGGCCGTCGAACTGGGCGCCTTCGGCAATCGACAAGGTCTGGTGCGTGATGTCGCCCTCCACCTGTGCCGTTGGATGCAGGGTGACGCTGGCGGCGCGGATGGCGCCCTTGATGCCGCCGCGGACCTCGATGGCCTCCGCGTTCACGGTCCCGATGACTGAGCCTTCCTCGCCGATCACCACCTGCTTGCCGTGGATGTCACCGTGGACGTCGCCGTCGATCGTGAGCTTGTTTTGCGAGACGATCGTGATCTTCTCGCCCATGATGGTGAGATCGGTCCCGATGACCGAGGAGCCGGTGCCCGCGGCTGCCCTGTCGAAGGGGGAGCCGGCCTGACGGCTGCCGACGGGTGGCGGACTGTTGGCCAGGGAAGGTAGAGGCGTGGAAGGGGGTTTAGGCGGGTTTATGTCGGGACCTGGACCACGGTTGAACACGGATACTCTCCTCCCCTGAATTCAGTACTCACCCTCTCCTAGATCAGCATCATGATGGCATGTTGAAAATATGTCGAGAAACGTGAATGGCCGCGCTCTTGGCTTTCCGCGTCCAGAACCATGTGACCCAGGACGGCCTCGTACTTGGCGACCGTACCGGCGACGGGCACTGCCGATGCGGACACCGATGTGACCGCGAGACCCGTCGCGAGGATGGCCTCTAAGGGCGGTAACCGAAAAAACTCTGAAATTCCGTTTGATCGACAACTCCCGATCGTCTTCAGGCAGCTTTCCCGTACGGCGGGCTGCGCTGGCTGAAAGGGCGGGAGGCCATTTGGCTTTCAGGTGGCGGGCCGTGGTCAGCCGGTCTTGGCCGGCGTGCGCAGCGCCGCACCGAGCAGGACGGCCCATAGGGCAAGCAGCCCTGCGGCGGCCCAGGGCGCTACGAGGTCCACGATTGGTCGCAGCATTTCGCGGATAATGCCGAGCGAAGGGTTGGCCGCGCCAGTCGCAAAGAACATCACCCAGTACCCGATCTGGATCGCCGCCAGAAGGCCGACGGGCAGGGCGTAGGCCAGCGTCCACCATCGGGAGCGGCCGCTGTGGGGTAGGCGCCGCCAGAGCAGGCGCGAGATGAAGGGCAGCGTCGCAAGCGCGACCGTGGCCCAGCCGTAGAAGCTGAACCATCGTTGGCCAAGTCCATAGTAGAGACCGATCGCCAGCAGGGCCCCTAAGACAAGGACACGCCCCAGCCCGCCCGTGAACTCTCGTTGGGTCATGGAAACCGTATTAGCGTGGATCGATGGTGAAGAATACCGGGACGCGGGCTGACAGAGCTCTACTCAGAGCGGATACTGCTCCGGCGCCACGCCGCAATCGATCAGGAAGCGGCGGATCTGCACGACCTCCTCCTTCGGAATCGAGTGGCTGGCGTGGTGAAACAGAACTGTATGCCCCTTGAGTGTGACAGCGATGCGCGACCCGGAACGCTCTTCGAGCTCGGCGCCCAGTTCGCGCAGCGTGCTCTCGACTTCCTTGAAATCGAGGTTGGCGGGAATGGGGTGGGCGAAGATGGCATGCACGATCTTGCGATGGCGGTGGTTCATGGGGCTTGCCTCATTGGAGAAGTCCCTAGTGGCCTAGCATTTTGAAGCGCGCGTGCGACTTGAGATGGGTCAAAGGGAAGGCGAGGGCCTGCGCGCGGAACAGCCGTTGCAGGGCCCTGCAACACAAAGGGCCGCTCGTTTCCGAGCGGCCCCGTGAGATCGGTCGCGATGCTCCTGAGGCTCTCTGCCTGCCGGAGGCGGATCGCTGTCTCAGACTGTCTCCGAAAGGTGTCCGGATGAAAGCCCATGCGACCACGACATCGCTGCCTTCAAGATCCCACTCGACATCGGATCACCTCCTTTCAGTTGTTGAAACCAGGGGGAAGGCTCTCACAATTCGGCAGTCATGGGAAGGGGCATCCGTGGCGTATCATCGGGCACTGGCTGGCGGCGTACGGCCAGTCTAGTCTGTGAGGAACCCCAAGCCCCCAAGGCGCGATATGATCTCCGATCTGCGCATTTTTCAGCCTCACCCCAACGTCCTGGCGTTCTACGACGGCCGCGTGCCGGGCTCCCGGTTCGCGGAGGGTCCGAACTGGGTCGACGACGGGGCGCTGTCGCTGGGGATTGCAAGCTATGCCATCGTCGATGGAGACGAGGCGCTGGTCTACGATACGCACGTCTCGATTCCACACGCAGCCTTCATTCGCCGCGTTTTGGAAGACCGGGGCGTGCGCAAGATGACGGTCGTCTTGAGCCACTGGCATCTCGACCATGTGGCCGGCAACGCGATATTCGCTGATTGTGAAATCATCGGATGCGCAAAGACTGCGGCGCATCTCGCTCTTCGCCGCGAAGCGATCGAGGAGGGCACCTGTGAAGGTCCGCCTGCCATCGTGCCGCTCGTCATGCCAACCCGGACCTTCGAGGGGCGCATGACGGTCGTGGTCGGTGGGCTCGCGGTCGATCTTGTCGAATTCGAGATCCACAGCGACGACGGCGTTGTGCTCTGGCTGGAACGGGACCGGCTGCTGCTCGCGGGCGACACGTTGGAGGACACGGTCACCTACGTGGCGGAAGCGGAGAATCTCGCCCGGCATCTTCCGGAACTCGAGCGTCTGGCGGCGCAGGGTGCAACCCGCATTCTGCCCAACCACGGTTGTCCGGATCGCATTTCGGCGGGCGGGTATGGTCCCGAACTCATCCCGGCCACGGCGCGCTATGTGCGCGCGCTCCTTGCGATGAAGGAGGACGCCGCATTACGGGCGTTGCCGTTGCGCGAAGTCCTTGCAGCCGATCTGGCGTCCGGCACCCTCTTATACTTTGCCGGGTACGAAGCCGTTCACGCGGGCAACATCGAGAAAGTGCGCGCGGCACAGACGTGATGCCGCGAGGGCATCAACCCGCCACTGGCGCGCTGGTACGCCCGGTTTTGCGCTCCGTCATGTGGCGGGCGGCGTAGGCCATGGCGACGACACCGGCCATGCTCACGATGAGTTCCATGGTGAGCGAGTTCCCAAGCTGCCAAAGCACGATCCAGGCAAGGAACGAGAGGATGGTGCCGAGCGCGAAGATTTCCAGCCCATTGCGTCCGCACAGCGCGATAGCCCGCGACACCGGGTGGTCGAGCCATTGTGCGGTGGCCGGAATGAGCGAGCCTGCCACATAGGCCAGCGCCAGAACATGCAGGAAGCGCCACGCCGACAGGTGAGGCTTGCTCACCGTGCCGAGAAGTTCCTGCGGCAGAAGGCGATGGTCCGGCAGCCACGATACGGGCACCCAAGGGGCCGCATAGACCAGCGAGAACGCCACGTAGAGCAAGGCCATGGCGATCACCGCCCGGCGCCCGGTCAGCTCGTGACTGCGGGCAAGCATGGCGGCGGCCGCTCCCGTGGTGAAGAGCAGCTGCCAGGCGAAGGGATTGAAGTACCAGCCCTTGCCCGTGTCGTAGGCCGGCAAGTTCATTTTATAGATGTTGGCGATGGCCCAGATCGCAAGTGAGACTCCGAGCGCCACCAGCACGCCGCGCCGGAACAGGAGGAGCATCACGGGGAACCAGAGCATCAGCACGACATAGAGCGGCAGGATGTTCATCTGGTTGGGCTGGTAGGTCAGCGTCAGCGCGCGCAGTGTCCAAGTCAAAGGATCGGCAGTCAGATATTGGAGCGCGATGTTGTTCACATAGGCGGGTTTGTTGAACACCTGCGCCGCCGCATAGAGCATGACGGCGGAGATTGCGAAAATCGCGATGTGCCAAGCGTAGATCACCCCGGCTCGCCGGAAGGCCCTCTGGAACGAGGGGCGCAGCGGACCGTGCTGGCTGCCGAGCCCGTAGGCCAGCGCGGCCGAGTAGCCCGAGAGCAGAACGAACACTTCGCTCGCATCGGCAAACCCGAAGTTCTTCAACGTCCAGTAAGACCACCGGTTGTCGGGGATGTGATCGATGAAAATGAAAATGAGCGCGAGACCGCGGAAGAAATCGACGCGCGGGTCGCGGGGACGCACCGGAGGTACGCTCGGGTCGGGCATGAGGCGCCGTCTTGGTCTAGGGGGTCGATGCAAAGAGTGATTACTTGTTGGGCAGTCTTATGCTGCCGAATCTGCGGCGCCAAGATGGCCGAGACGACTTCCCTAAAAATTTGTTCTGGGTTCCCCCGCGGCGCGTTGCCGCCGGACAAGCGAGTGCACACGCCTCCAAACCTTATATGCGCTGCAGCAAATTCCGTTCCGGCCAAGATCGGCCAGGGGCTTAAAGCCGACGGATCGAGCCGGCCGCCGCGCCGATCCTGAGCTACGGCCGTCCCTCCTGACTCGGCGTCCTGTAGCCGGAGCGATTGAGCCGCGCGTGGTCAGGCCCGCGGAGGGGACTCTTCTATCCCAGAGCCTGGTTGCTTTTCCGTACGGCTTCGGGCGTGTGGTCGCCGGTCGGCGCGGCTCGCTCTGGCTTTGCGACCATGTCTGCGTCGACGTACACATTCCCGCCCATCGCTTTGAACTTCTCGCTCATCTCCGCCATTCCCCGTTCCCGCTCGATGGCAATCCCAGACGCGCCTCCTGCTTCCGCGTCGTTGAGCTTGGCGGCGTAATCGCGGACGTCCTGGGTGATCTTCATGGAGCAGAACTTCGGCCCGCACATGGAGCAGAAGTGCGCGACCTTGTGGGCGTCCTTGGGCAGCGTTTCATCGTGGAAGGCGCGGGCGGTGTCGGGGTCGAGCCCGAGGTTGAACTGGTCCTCCCAGCGGAACTCGAAGCGCGCGCGGGATAGCGCGTCGTCGCGCAATTGCGCAGCCGGGTGGCCTTTGGCGAGATCGGCGGCGTGGGCTGCAATCTTGTAGGTGATGACGCCGGTCTTCACGTCGTCGCGGTTGGGAAGGCCCAGGTGCTCTTTCGGCGTCACGTAGCAGAGCATGGACGTGCCGAACCAGCCGATCATGGCCGCCCCGATACCCGACGTGATATGATCATAACCCGGCGCGATGTCGGTCGTGAGAGGTCCAAGCGTATAGAACGGAGCCTCGCCGCATTCCCGCAGCTGCTTGTCCATATTGATCTTGATCTTGTGCATTGGCACGTGGCCGGGGCCTTCGATCATCACCTGACAGCCCTTGTCCCAGGCGATCTTCGTCAACTCGCCCAGCGTTTCGAGTTCGGCGAACTGCGCGCGGTCGTTGGCATCTGCGATCGAGCCGGGGCGCAGACCGTCTCCCAGCGAGAACGAGACGTCGTAGGCCCGCATGATGTCGCAGATTTCCTCGAACCGTTCGTAGAGGAAGCTCTCCTTGTGGTGCGCAAGGCACCACTTCGCCATGATCGAGCCGCCGCGCGAGACGATTCCGGTGACGCGGTTGGCTGTCAGCGGCACGTAGGGTAGGCGCACGCCGGCGTGGATCGTGAAATAGTCGACACCCTGCTCGCACTGCTCGATGAGCGTGTCGCGGTAGAGTTCCCAGGTGAGCTTCACCGGGTCGCCGCCGCACTTCTCCAGCGCCTGATAGATGGGCACCGTTCCGATCGGTACGGGCGCGTTGCGCAGGATCCACTCGCGCGTGGTGTGAATATTGCGGCCGGTCGAGAGGTCCATGACGGTGTCCGCGCCCCAGCGGATCGCCCACACCATCTTCTCCACTTCTTCCTCGACTGACGAGGTGACGGCGGAGTTGCCGATGTTGGCGTTGATCTTCACCAGGAAGTTGCGGCCGATGATCATCGGCTCCAGTTCCGGGTGATTGATGTTGGCGGGAATGATGGCGCGACCGCGCGCGATCTCGTCGCGGACAAATTCGGGCGTGATGAAAGGCGGTATCGTAGCACCGAAGCCTTCCCCGTCGGCCAGCGCGGTCTCCGCACGTTCGAGCGCATGTTGCCGACCCACATTCTCGCGATGCGCGACGTAGATCATCTCTTTCGTGATGATACCCGCGCGGGCGAATTCCATCTGGGTAACGGGCTTACCAGAAAGGGCGCGCAAGGGCGCATTTTCGACAGGAAATACGCGGGCGGCATGCGCGCCGGTGACATGGCCGTTGTCCTCCGGCTTCACTGCGCGGCCTTCGTAGGCCTCGACCCCGCCGCGCTCGGTGACCCACCGGGTGCGCTGGCGCGGCAGCCCTTTCGCCACGTCGATTGTGGCAGCCGTATCTGTGTAGGGACCGGAGGGATCATAAACACGGAAGGCCGGCTCGCCTGGGTCGGTGAGCGCGATCTCGCGCAGCGGCACGGCCACATCCGGATATCCGTCAGGTGAAGAGTAGATCTTGCGCGACGCGCTGATCGGGCCGGTTGTGACCGTTGGCAGCGTGAGCTCGTTGGGGCGCGTCGGCTTGTTCATCTCATCTCTCCCTAGCCCCCTGTCTCTCCGCAAAGAGAGTAGGGGTGGTGCACGCGCGGCGACCGCGCGGGGCCCATGTTTCGTCACGCCGACGGGAGAGAGGGGCTCGATCTGGGAGCCGATGCGTCCGTCCCTTCGCCGGCATGACCCGGATCAGGTTCAAAGGGTGCTCGCGCTCGAATTACGCGATCTCAGCCGGACGACCGGCGCCCCTCGGAACAGAACGGATAGTGGCGCCTCCCGGTCCCCGATGCAAGGGCGTGAGAAGACGCCGCTGAGCTAGGTCCGGCTGGCCGCCAGCAGACGCTCGAAAGCCCGCATGGTGCGGTCGAGCGAGCTGCGGTCCTTCATGGACCAGTGCCAGAAGTGATGGCTGAGGTAGAGACCATAAAGTTCGAAGACGAGCTGGTCGGCCTCCGTGCGGGGGGCCAGTTCCCCGGCCTCCTTCGCTTCCTCGATGGCGCCCTTCAGCGTCCCCGACCACTCCTCCAGGAATTCTTCCAGTTTGGCCCGAACGGGAGGGGATAGCTCGTCGCCCTCGGAACTGGCGTGAACAAAAGGACAGCCACCCTTGAGGCGGGGGGCGCGAGACCAGGACAACCAGCGACCGAAGAGCGCGCGAAGCCGCCGCTCGCCCGGCGCGGTATTGGCCGCGGAATCGACCACATCCGCGATGAACAGCCCCGCCGCCTTCTCGATCACGCCAAGCTGCAGGGACTGTTTATCGGCGAAGTGAGCCATGAGCCCGCTGCGCGACAGTTCGAGGTCACGCGCCAAGTCGCCGATGGACAGGGCAGAAAGACCCCGCGCGCTGGCCAAGCCAAAACTGTGAGACAGGATACGTTCCCGCACGACACTCGTTGCCGTCATACGTCTTCCCTCTAATTCCCGAATGCACAAACGTTGCAGAAAGTTGCGCCGCCGCTGGCATCGGTGAGCGTGCCTTTGCACGCCCGCGCTGCATCTAGAGAGCGCCGGACTGAGGAAAGAGTTGGGCGGAATCTCGTTCACGAGGAGACCGTTCGATCGGTGTTGCCGATCGGCTGCGGTGCCTCACCCTTGTGCAGCTTCCCGCCTTATGCCGCGAGAGCGTTCTGAGCCAAATGCACCCACCGGGTCACCGCTTCGACGTCCGGCGCATCGCCGTTGCGCAGGATGCGGGTTCCGGCAGGGGTCGTGGCGAATGTGAGCAGTGCTGAAGAGAGTTCCACGGGATCGGCAAGTGCCAGCTTTTCGGCCGTCTCGTAACCGGCACCGACCAGCAGCTGGGCGTGGGTGCCCCTGAGGCCCGGAACACCGAGAACGAGCCGGGATTCTGTTTTCCAGCGTTCGATCGTGTCCGCGGCGAAGCGGCTGTCGTCCAGCAGTGCCACCGTGTTGTCGGTGTCTGCCGCAAGAAAGTCTGCAACCGTGAGAAGACCGCCAGCAGCCAGCCGCTCGGCGAGCTTCGGGCCGATGGACGGCGCGCGTTCGAGGTCATCGGTGTCGAGAAGGTAGCATCGCGGCGCCGCGGAGAGGCTTGCCAGTCCGCTGCGCTCGGCCTGTACCGGTACGACGATCGCCGGCTGCGGCGCAGGCGCCGGTGTCGAGCCGGTGACGGGCTCGGCCGCCTCACCATTCGATCCTGCACTTGCGGCGGGGGGGGCGGCTGCCCGGCCGGAGGGCCTTGCTGACTTCGATGCGGCGGCGGGCGAGGCGATCCGGCGGGCGCGCTCGGCCGCCTTTGCAGCTTCGCGCGGCGCGATGACCTCTGCCTTGTGCAGATCGCGCACCATCCGGTCGTCCTCGGGCAGGGTCGTCTCCACCCGGCCTGTTGCCATAAGCTCATCGTACATGGCCTGGACCTGCTTGCGGGTTTCTGCGTCCGTGATCTTTTTCGTCACCCACTTGGCCGGGATCTTGAGCGTGGCGATGAGCGTCTCTGCGGTAAGCGCGACCACGGGCGGCTCGGTGCCGGATTCGGTGATGGCGCGGTCCAGGACGGCGGCGAATCCCTTGGCAGCGTAAATAAGCAGCGCCGCCACCGTACTGCGGGCGATCGGGTCGAGGCCAGCCGGCGGATCGATCACGCCCGTGCGCAGATCATAGTGCGTGATGAGCTTTTCGTAGTCGGGATTGGAGCGTTCCGCGCCGGCAATGACGTGCGCCTTCAGCCAGTCGGGGCCTTCGCAAAGAGTGATCTCTTCATTCTGATGATGGGCCTCACCTTCCGCGCGCAGCGAGTCGTAGGAGCGGTTGATGCTCCACTCCACCGCGCGATGGACGTTGTTCTCTGCCTCTGACTGGGCCGTGTGGAAGGGGTGGACCGGGTCCGTGTAGTAGTGACTCAGAACGCCAGCCGAATAAACGGCGCGCTCGAAGTCGCCATCGCGCAGAGCTTCCACCAGATGCCCGTACCAGTTCGCCGCCTTCTCCGGAGCGCCGCCCCAGTAGTCGTCGCGCACATGCAGGACGTGGTTCTTGAAATCCTTGAATTCGTTGTCCGGCGCCTTTGAGCCCGTGAGATAAACCTCTGCGTGCTTCAGGAATACGCGCCGCCAGGGTTCTGCATCCGCCCGCGCGAGATAGCGCAACGCATCGAGCGCAAGTTTATGATGCGTCCCGTTGGCGTGTGCCGCGTAGACGATGGTGAAGAGCAGTGACATCGTCGCATTCCCCTGTGGTCCGGCGGGAAAAAGCCCGCCGGGACGAGAGATAGCGCGAGTCGGATACGCGGATTAAGCCTTGCGGGCGACGCCACCGGGGATATGTCCGTAGGCGCAGCAGGCCCGAAGCAGGCAGACGGGACGCTTAGTCGGCGGCCCCGTTGAGAAGGCCGTTCGGAGGACCATCGGCGTTGAAGCGCCATCCGCCGATGTAGGGCTTTACCTCGACCTTGGTGCCAACGCGACGCTTGCGCTCGACCGAGCGGATCATCTGGCGCAGGCGCGGCTGGATCTCGGTGCGCCAACGCGTGCCGTTGAATACGCCGTAGTGGCCGACGCCAGGCTGGACGTAGTGGAACCGCTCGTCATCGGGCACGTTGGTGCACAGCACCTGCGCGGCTTCCGTCTGGCCGAGACCACAGATGTCGTCGCGTTCACCCTCAATCGTGATGATGGCGGTGTTGCGGATCTTCGAGCAGTCGACGCGCTGGCCGCGATGCATCATGCGACCCTCGGGAAGCGCGTGCTCCTGGAAGACAGTGTGAACGGTCTGGAGGTAGAACTCCGCTGTCAAATCCATGACGGCGAGGTATTCCTCGTAGAAATCCTGGTGCTGCTTGACGCTGTCACAGTCGCCCTGGATCAGGTTGCTGAACAGGTCCATGTGCGCATTCATGTGGCGCTCCAGGTTCATGGTCATGAACCCTGTGAGCTGCATGAAGCCCGGATAGACGCGGCGCATGGCGCCTGAATGCGGCGGAGGCACGAAGGAAATGACGTTGTTCTCGAACCAGTCGATCGAGCGTTGGCCGGCAAGTTCGTTGACGGCGGTCGGGTTGCGGCGCGTGTCGATCGGGCCGCCCATCAGGGTCAACGAAGCCGGTTGCATCGGATCGTCCATCGCCGCCATGACGGCCGTTGCCGCCAGCGCCGGAACGGCCGGCTGGCACACGGCGATCACGTGGGTGGAGTGACCCAGCTTGCGCATGAAATCCATGAGGTAGTCGATGAAGTCGTCGAGATCGAACCGGCCCTCGAACAATGGTACTTCACGGGCATCCGCCCAGTCGGTGATGTAAACCTCGTGTTCGGGAAGCATGGCGGCGACCGTGCCGCGCAGGAGCGTCGAATAGTGCCCCGACATGGGAGCTACGAGCAGAACCTTGGGATCGTTGCGGGCTGGCGCGCCCTCGGGGAAGTGACGCTTGAAGTGGACGAGGTTGCAGAACGGCTTCGCCACCACAATCTCTTCAGTGAGCGGAACCGCGAAGCCATTGACGCGCGTTTCCTTCAGGCCGAAGTGCGGCTTGCCGTAGCGCCGCGTGACGTTCTCGAACACCTCGCAGGCGGCTGACACGGCCCTGTTGAACGGTGTTTGAGAAAATGGGTTGAAAGGACTCTCTACGCCGTACTTCAACGCTTCGGCCCCGAAGCGGAGCGGGCCGACAATTGCGTGAGCGATCTCGTAAGCGTAGTAGTGCATTTCTAAGTGCCCCCGATCTCTCCCTGGCGATTTGCGTGCAGAGCAGCAAGTCGCCTCGCCGTCATGCTATTTTGCAACGCAACAGATTCTCAAGTGTAAACGTAACTTATGCGTGATCGCCAGTGAATAACGCGATGGGCCGTCGCGCTATCGTACTTAATGGCAAATAGTGTTGCTTATTTTCCGGTCAAATCAGGTTTAACGGCCCTCGCGCCACCAGGCGATCGTGATGAGGGCGAGCAGTGCTGCAAGTGCGAGAAGCCCTGTAAACATAGGGAAAATTCGGACGCCGCGTGTTACATAGGCCTCACGGTCCTTGAGAGCCATCCATCCCGAGCCAGAAAACAGTTTTGCGTTGACGAGCATGCTGACGCGAGGCACTTCGACGGCTGCGGAGGCTTCAGGTTGCGCTTTGGCGCCCGTCCAGAAGACGCCGCCGCCTGATTGTTCGGCCACTGGCTTCACCGCATCGGCCGTCGCGGTGACGTCGTTCATCTCCCGCGGATCCTCGGTTCCCGCATGCACGACGGCGGTCAATGGGCCGTCTGGGCCATCGGTGGCGGCCTTGAACAGGCCCGGCAGTTTGACATCGGCTGTCCCGCGCCAGATACCGGGACCGGCCGCCTCCAGCGTCACCTCGGTCGTCTCGCCACTGGACGCCGTGAGACGAACGGGCCCGACGTTGTCCGTCATGGAATGCCGCTCCAGCGTGACCTTCAGACCTTTGGAGGAAGCGATCAGGCGCTCCTCCTCCAGATCGGGCTCCTTCATCAGCCAGTGGGAGAGGCGACGCAGCAGATCGGAATGCGGACCGCCGCCTTCGTAGCCGCGCGCCCACAGCCAGGCATGATCGGAGGTGAGCAAAGCCACCCGTCCCTTGCCGGGCTTGTCGAGCAGCAACAGCGGACTGTCCTGCGCTCCAGCGAGCACGGCGCGGCCGCGATCGGTTTTCACTTCTGCCTGACGGAACCAGCGTCCCCAGGTTGGCGGCTTGCCATCGGCGCCCGCGCCGGGCAGTCCGCGCGTGACGGGATGCTTTGCGCCATCGACGGTGATCGACGCCTTGAACGGCTCCTCAAAGACACGCCCCGTTGGTCGGGCGGGCAACACGGGGGCAAGCGGGGTACGGTAGATCGTTGTGGCCCCAGCGAAATCGTCGCCGGCCGCAATCAGCAGCGCGCCGCCGTGGTTCTCCACGTATTTCGCGATGTTGTTGTAGTAGTTCAGCTGCAGGATGCCGCGATGTTCGTAGCGGTCGAAGATGATGAGGTCGAAATCCTTGATCTTCTCCGAGAACAGTTCGCGCGTCGGAAAGGCGATCAGCGACAGCTGGTTGATGGGCGTGCCGTCCTGCTTCTCGGGCGGACGAAGAATCGTGAAGTGGACAAGGTCGACCGCCGCGTCGGACTTCAGAAGATTGCGCCAGGTGCGCTCACCCGCATGTGGCTCGCCAGAGACCAGGAGGACGCGAAGATTCTCGCGTACGCCTTCAGCGGCGACCACGGTGCGGTTGTTGACAGGTGTGAGTTCGCCCGGCGCAGTCTCGATCTCCACTTCCAGAATGTTGGTTCCGGCGTGAGGAAAATCCATCGCCACCTGGATCGGCATGCCGACCTCGACGCGACGCACCTCGTCGGGTTTGCCGTCCCGACGCACGCGCATCGTCACGAGTTCGCCGGCCTTGCCCTTGCGGCCGGTCTCGATAGCCCGCAGCTCGATCTCGCGCGTCTGGCCGACGAGACCGTAGCGCGGCGCTTTCACGACCTCGATGCGCCGGTCGAACTCGTCCGGTCGTCCGGTGAGAAGCGTGTGGATCGGCGCATCGAAGCCCAGCTGTTCGGTCTTCTTGGGCACATCGTGCACCTGCCCGTCGGTGATCACGACGACGCCCGCGATGCGGTCGGGAGGCACGTCACTCAGTGCCACGTTGAGATCGGCAAAGATGTTCGTGCCGCGCCCACCGGCCTCGCCCGGACGGGCAGCGGATACCCACTTAACTTCCAGATCGGGAATCTGGCCGAGCTTTGTTTCAAGCTCCGCGCGGATCGCCGCCGTCTGCTCGGGGCGCTTGTCGATCGATTGGCTGGTGCTCTCGTCGGTGACGACGATGGCGATGTTGGCGAGCCGCTCGCGCTCTTCCTGGCGCAGCGTCGGGTTGGCAAGGGCGGCGAGCAGGGCCGCAAGAGCGAGTGCGCGCATGGCCGCCCCGCGACTGCGGCGCCAGAAGAGAAGCATGCAAAGCAGCGCCGCCACCGCAGCCGCGATCCACAGCCATGGGCCGGGAATGAGGGGGGCAAAATCAATCGACCAGTTCATGCGCGCACCCTCAATTTCCAAGCCGTTCGAGAAGCGCAGGCACATGCACCTGATCGGCCTTGTAGTTGCCGGTGAGCGCGTGCATCACGATGTTGACGCCCGTGCGCAACGCCATCTCGCGCTGGCGCTCCCCACCAGGGACGACCGGGTAGAGCGGGCGGCCCGTGTCGTCGAGCGCCCACGCAGACGCGAAATCGTTCGGCGTAATGAGGATTGCGGAGACGCCGTCGGCTTGGCGGGCGCGGCGTTCATCGCCTGCGTCGCCATCTTCGTTGCGCTCCTGAGCCTCCACCCACAGCTGACCGCCGTCCCAGCGGCCGGGGAAGGACTGCAGGAGGTAGAACGATTTCGTCAGAACGTGATCCGCCGGAACGGGCTCCAGCCGCGGAATGTCGAGGCGGCCGATGAGGCGCTGCAGGGCGGGGCCGCGCTCGCCTGCCATGGCCATTCCGGTCGGCAGGCCGCTTCCGAAGTCGCGCGTGTCGAAAATGATCATGCCGCCCTGCTTCATGTAGGCGTCGATCTTGGCGAGCGTCGCCTCGGGAAGCGGTTCGGCGTTCTCCAGAACCGGCCAGTAGAGCACCGGATAGAAGGCAATCTCGTCCTTCACGATATCGACGGCGCGCGGCTCGCCGGGCTCGACGGCCGTGCGTGCGCGCAGAACCTTCACGAGGCCTGAAAGACCCTGCTGGCTCACCGCGTCGACGCTCTGATCACCTGTCAGCACGTAGCCGAAGGTGACGATCGAGGTCGCGGCCACGGATGCCGCGTCCTCGGGCGAGAGTTGAGCTGGGACGGTCACGGTCGGCGCCGGTGGCGGTTCGCGGCCAGGGAACCTGAACCGGCTCGGCAGGTCGAAATCCTGAGCATAGACGACGGTGGGACCCAGGCCCGCTGCAAAAGCGAGCACGGCTAGGAGAATGGCTGCGGATTGGCCGCTCGCCTGCGCCGCCGGACGCATCCCCCTCATGCCGCCCATCAGGGCCAGGACGGCGACGATGTCGATGAACAGCAGGCCGAGAGCGGCCAGCAGCACCCACGGCTTCAAGGGTGTCGTGCCCTGCTTGTCATATCCCAGCCGCATCGTGCCTGACGGCGGCTCCGGCAGCGGTGCGAGCGTGCTCGAAGCCTTGAGCACGTTGATGGCCCGCGGCGTGCCGCCGGCCCCGTAGTAGCCCGGAGGATGATCGAGGCTGGCCTCTATCTTGTCGGCCTTGGAATACTGGATCGGCTGAGCCGTCGGCGGCGGCGGTTTCAGATCGCCGAAACCGTCGAGCGTGGTCACAGGTGGCAGTGTTTCGGGCGATGCGGCTGCTGCCGATGCACCCGTGTCGGCGACAGTGCCCGGTTCCCCGCTGCTCGCGGGAGCGGCTGTCAGGGTCCCAAGTTCCGTAATCCGCCGAAGCATTTCGACGAAGAGTCCCGACATCGGCAGGTTCGACCAGTCGGAATTGGCGGTGATGTGAAACAGAACCAGATGGCCTTCACCGCGCCGCGTTGCGGTAACGAGCGGCGTACCGTCGTTGAGGCGTGCCCACACTTGCACCTCGGGCGTCAGAAGTGCTGGATCGGCCAGAACCTGGCGCTTCACCGTGACATCGGCGGGAACCGTGAGCCCGGCGAAAAGGCTCGTCTCCTCGAAGGGGCTTAGGGCTTGCGGCGTCGACCAGGACAGAGCGCCGCCGAGTGTGCGGCCACCGACGCGCAGCCCGACGGGCAGAAGTTCGTCGCCACCTTTTTCGAGCCGCGGCCCCGCGAAGCGCACCAGCACGCCGCCCTTCTCGACCCATTTGGCGACTTTCTCTTCGGCGTCTCCGGAGATCGTGCCGATGTCGGCCAGCATCATGATGCTTGCACGGTTGTCGATGATTTTCGTGATGCCGGAAGCGAGATTTTTCTCCTTCGGAACGACGAGTTCCGAGTAGGGCTGAACCGCCCTCTGGATATAGTAGAGCGGTGCCAGAAGCGGTTGTGCCTTCTCTTGGGCCTCGCCGCTGATGAGCCCGACGCGCTGCCACTGCGAACGCTGGTCGAGCAAGTTGACGCTTCCAGCGGAGCGCATTCCGGCTATCTCGAGACGGGTCACCTGGTTGCGCAGTTCAAGCGGAAGGTCGATTGCAGCGTTCACCTGTGTTTCGCCCGCGGCCAGTTGGAATGGCGACTCACCCAGGCGTTGCCCCTTGGCCGAGTAGGCGTGCACGATACCAGCGCGCACGCCACCGCCCGCCCGAAGAATTTTTGCGGACAGTTTGCCGTCGGCGCCCATGGCGGCGGTGAGCCCCAGCGGCTCAGCGCCGGCCATTACATCGACGAGCGCGAAGCTGCCGCCGTTTGCGGCTTCCGAGAGCCCGGTCGCAAAATCGCTGGCCTTGCCGTCGTGATCGATGCCGTCGCTCAACCAAACGACACTTGCGGAAGTTGAGCCGGACGTCTGCAGGGCGCTCTTGAGCGCGGTGAGAAGGGCTTTGCGGTTCGGCGGAAACGGCTGCGGCTCGAGCGCGGCTGCGGTCGAGCGCGCATCTGTCGGCGCTTCCAGCTTGATGACCGGCACCTTGCTGGTTGCGGCTGTGCCGAAAACGGCCACCGGCCGGTTCTCGCCCTCCGCCTCGTCGATGAGGCGGGCGACCATGGCCAGACGCTCGTTCCACATGCTGCCAGCGGCCCAGCCGTTGTCGACGGCGATCACGACGGGGCCTTCGCCTTTGATGGCGGACGCGCTTTGCGGGTTCAGGACTGGCTCTGCCAGCGCCATGATGACGAGCGCGGCGGCGAGCAGGCGGATGAGCATCAGCCACCACGGCGTCTTGGCCGGTGTCTTTTCCTTGTTCTCGATGCCGACGAGAATACGCGTCGGCGGAAACGCCACTTGCTTAGGCCTTGGCGGCACCGTGCGCAGCAGCCAGTAGATCAGCGGCAGCGCCGCGAGCGCGGTGAGCAGCCAGGGGTTGAGGAAGGCAAGCGCGGAGAGGCTCATGGGGCTGCCTCCGCATTTGTTTCCGTGCGGTAGGTTACGCCCATTTCGCCTGCAAGACGCATCACGAGCGTCAGAAGCGGCTCTGTCGGCGGGCGGTCCGTGTGGTGCACCATGAAAGACCAGCCCAAGCGTTGCGTGAATTCTTCCAGCTGCGCGCGATGATCTGCAAGTCGCTGCTGGTATTCCTCGCGCAGGCTCTCGGCCCGGTCGGCGATGTAACGCTCGCGGCCCGAGGGATCCGTGAACTCCGTCCGCCCGGCGTAAGGCAGCGTTTCCTCCGCGGGGTCGAAGATCTGGACGATGTGTCCGCGGGCACCGGCGCCGGCCAATGTCTCGATGCGCTCGCGAAGCGCCGGAATCGGCGCCAGGAAGTCGCCGAACAGCAGCACTTCCGAGTGGCGCGGGATCTGCTGCTGGGGCGGACGACTCTTGGTCATGAGCGGAGAAGCGGCATTGGCCACGATCGCCTCGGACAGGAGCGTTGCAATTTTTTGGCTACCGGAGGGCTGCGTGAGACCCATCAGTCCTACCCGTTCGCCGCCGCGCACGAGCAATTCCGCCGCGGCTAGCATCAAAACGATGGCGCGGTCGCGCTTGGTCACACTCGACAGATGGCTGTTGAAGTCCATCGAGGCGGAGAGGTCGGACCAGACCCACACGGTGTGGGCGGCTTCCCACTCGCGTTCGCGCACGTAGACATGATCGGAGGACGCCGAGCGCCGCCAGTCGATGAGCTGGGCGCTGTCGGAACTCTCGTAGGTGCGGAACTGCCAGAACGTTTCGCCTGGCCCGGAGCGGCGTCGGCCGTGAATGCCGTGGGCCACCGTCTGCGAGATGCGTCGCGCATCGATGAGCAGATCGGGAAGCCGGTCGGCAAGGGCGTGCGCGGTCTCTTGCAGCCCAGAGATGCGCTCGTTGGCATCGCCGTTCTGTGCAACCTGAGCCGACCAGTTTTCTGTGGCCGCTGCCATTCGATTTCTTATCCGGCCTTCGCGGCCAGCCGCGCAATGATACCCGCCAGATCCTGGTTCTCGGCGCGGGCTGCGAACTTGAGCGCCATGCGGTGCTTCAGGATCGGTTCCGCGAGTCCCACCACGTCGTCGATGGAAGGCGCGAGGCGGCCATCGATGAGCGCCTTGGCGCGAACGGCGAGCATGAGCGCCTGGCTGGCGCGCGGGCCGGGTCCCCAGGCCACATAGCGGTCGACTTCCGGATCGGCGCCCGTGCCGGGTCTGGCGGCGCGAACGAGCGTGAGAATCGCCTCCACCACCTTGTCGGGGACCGGGATCTGGCGCACCAGGCGCTGGATCGACATCAGGTCGGCCGCGGACATGACCGCTTCCAGGCGCCGCTCCTCCGTGCCGGTGGTCGAGTAGAGCATGCGCCGCTCGGCCGCCAGATCGGGGTAGGTCACGTCGATCTGCAGCAGGAAGCGGTCGAGCTGGGCTTCGGGGAGCGGATACGTACCTTCCTGCTCCAGCGGGTTCTGGGTCGCGAGCACGTGGAAGGGCGTGGGAATGTCGTGGCGTTGGCCCGCGACCGTCACGTGGTGCTCCTGCATGGCCTGCAGAAGAGCCGACTGCGTCTTGGGCGAGGCGCGGTTGATCTCGTCGGCCATCAGGAGCTGGGTGAAGATCGGGCCCTTGATGAAGCGGAAGGAGCGCGCCTTCGAGGCGGTCTCCTCCAGCACTTCCGCGCCGATGATGTCTGAGGGCATGAGGTCGGGCGTGAACTGGATACGCTTGGCGTCGAGCCCGAGTACCGTGCCGAGCGTGTCGACGAGCAGCGTCTTGGCAAGTCCGGGCACGCCGATCAGCAGGGCATGACCGCCAGACAGCAGTGTGACGAGGGTGCGCTCAATGACGACATCCTGGCCGTAAATGACGCTCGCCGCGGCCTTGTGGGCGCGCTGCACCTGCTGGGCGGCGGCTTCGAGGCGGGGCACGATGTTCTCGTCCGTCGACGTCAGGCTTGTCATTGAAACTCCATCGCCCTTTTGTAGCGTCTGGGGGGTCTTCGCACTGTTGGGAGCCTGCTGACGCTTTTTCATGCAGACATGCGGTCCTTCCTATATAGGGGAAGAACCGTCGGCAGGTCTCGCCGAAGTGTCGATAGTGGCTGCGCGAGGCCCCGTCCGGTCAAGTTAAACCTGTGTAACCGGTTGAGTTCCTGACGGTTCTCGACCGTCGGCGGAAAATGCTCTGAATGCCTGATAAGGAAACTGAAAATCGTCTTGGAGGCCTCGCCGAGTTGCTGCGGGAGAGCGCCGGTAGGGAACTTCCTCCGGTGGAGCAGTGGAATCCGCCCTATTGCGGCGACATTGGGCTGGCCATCGCGGCGGACGGGACGTGGAGCTATCGGGGCAGCCCGATCAGCCGCCCGGCGCTGGTGAAGCTGTTTTCCAGTGTGCTGCGCAAGGATTCCGACGGTCGGACCTACCTCGTGACGCCCAAGGAGAAGGTCGATGTGGCGGTGGCCGACGCGCCTTTTCTTGCCGTCGAGATGGAAGTGAAGAGCGATGGCAAGCGACAGACGCTCATGTTTCGCACCAATGTCGATGAGGTCGTGGCCTGCGGGCCCGAGCATCCGCTGCGCTTTGCCGTCGATGCCAAAACAGGTGCGGTGAAGCCCTATCTCCACGTTCGCGGCCGGCTTGAAGCGCTTGTGACCCGCGCGTTGACGTATGCGCTATTGGAAGCAGCACTCGAAAACGACCCGCCGGGCATCCGCAGCGGGGGCTTGCTCTTCCTCATCCCGGATCTGCCGGCCTGACAACCGGAACTGACGGCGATCCTTTCCCGTCGGACTGGCGTAAACTTAGCAGGTGCGTCGGTTTGGACAGCTTCAGGGCCGGTGGCACAACTCGTCCCTCCCGCAATCAGGCTTCGATGAGCAACGAAGACAATCGCTTCTCCGCGCGCGCCGCGCGCTACATGAAAGTGGGCACGAACGTCGGCTCGGTCGCGGCCAAGGTCGCCGGTCAGCGCCTTCTGGGGCTCGAAGGCAACCACTCGGCGCAGGCGGCTGAACTGGCCGCCGCGCTGGGCGGCCTCAAGGGCCCTCTGATGAAGGTGGCTCAACTCCTGTCCACAATTCCCGAAGCGCTGCCGCCGGAATACGCCCGGGAACTCGGGCAACTGCAGAGCCAGGCTCCGCCCATGGGGCCGGCCTTCGTGCGACGGCGCATGCAGGCGGAACTCGGGTCCGCGTGGCGCGAGCGATTTGCTTCGTTCGAGGAGCACTCCACCGCTTCGGCCTCGCTCGGGCAGGTCCACCGGGCCGTCTCGCCCGATGGACAGCCGCTCGCCGCCAAGCTGCAATATCCCGACATGCAGTCTGCGGTGGAGGCGGATCTTACCCAGCTGAAGATGGTCTTCGCGCTGCATTCCCGGCTCGACCCCGCAGTCGACACCAGCGAGATCCTGAAGGAGATCTCCGCCCGCCTCCGCGAGGAACTCGACTACGATCTGGAGGCCCGCCACACGAGGCTCTACGGTCTGATCTTTGGCCAGGATCCCATCATCCGCGTGCCTCAGATCCTGCCCGAACTGTCTACCGGCCGGCTGCTCACCATGTCTTGGCTCGACGGCCAGCCCTTGCTTTCCCACAAGGAGGCGCCGCTCGAGGATCGCAACCGGATCGCGCAGGCGATGTTCCGCGCCTGGTGGTACCCGTTCTCCCATTACGGCGTCATTCACGGAGACCCGCACCTGGGCAACTACACCGTCTTCAGTGAAGAGGGCCGTCCGGTCGGCATCAACCTTCTCGACTACGGCTGCATCCGCACCTTCCCGGTTTCCTTCGTCGAAGGTGTCATCAACCTCTACAACGGGCTTCTTGCCAACGATGAGGCGCGCGTGGTCGCCGCCTATGAGCGCTGGGGCTTCAAGGGGCTCACGAAAGACCTGATCGAGGCGATGACCATCTGGGCGCGCTTCATCTATGGTCCACTGCTCGACGACCGCGAGCGCACCATCGCGCAAGACGTGAAGCCCGGCGAATATGGCCGCCGCGAAGCCTTCACGGTGCACAAAATCCTGAAGGAGAAGGGACCGGTCACGGTGCCGCGGGAATTCGTCTTCATGGACCGCGCCGCCATCGGGCTCGGTGGTGTGTTCTTGCATCTGGCAGCGAAGCAGAACTGGTATCGCCTCTTCAACGAGACGATCGAAGACTTCGACCTCTCCACGGTCGCCGCTCGGCAGCAGGCCGCGTTCGCCGAGGCGGGCGTGCCGCTTCCCACCTAGTCAGCGGGCGCCCGCCGGTGCGGCTGGAGTTGTCTTCCTTCGCTCAAGGTAGTCCTTGTAGCCGTTGACGATCTGCACCATGGCCGCGCGGACCGAAGGCCAGCGGTTTACGAACACGATAATCGGCCAGGAGATCACGCGCGAGATGCCCTTCACGTTGCCGAGCCCTGGGGTAGCGGAACTCGCGACGCCGTTTTTGAATGTCACCTCGGGCGCGAACGTGCCTGTCACGTCGAACGTGCTCTTGTAGGTGGTGATGGTGCAAACAACGGGCTGCTCGGGGCTCTTGAACACGTAGTCGGTGGCGGCGAGCGCCTTGTCGATCTCCGCCCGCTTGATGCGGATCGTGAGGCGGCAGGAGAAATTCTTCACGTACCCGCGCGATCCTTTTTCCAGTTCCTCCCGCTCCTGGGGCGAGGGCTCCAGGGGAAAAAGGCAGGAAATCTCGTCGCTCCTGCCCGATTCGAGTTCGGCAAAGCAATCTTGCGAGAGTTGCCGCTCCGCAGTGGCAGGCAGGGGTTCGGCAGTGGCTGAAAGGATCGGGGGCCCGAGCAACAGGCCGATAAGCGGGAGTGCCAGAAGGCGGCAGGTCACTTGTTCTCGGCGGCCACGGCCGGCTTCTTCGACGGCATTGATACGGATCCCGTCGTGGCAGGGTCATCGGCCGCTTCATCCGGCGTGGCCGCAGATTTGCTCTCGGCCTTTTTCGCCGCCGCCTTGGCGAGCCTCTTCTTCCTCTTCTCTTCCTTGGGATCGGGCTTGGGCGTGCCGTCGGCATAGTACCGCTCGCCGCACCGGCGGTGCAGGAACTTGTTGACCGACTTGATCATGCTGCCGTGAAAGATGCCCAGGTTGTCCTCGAGCTTGGCGGCCATCCAGACGGTCGCCTTCACGTTCGAAGGGCCGTCGATATCGGAAAGGTTGATCCAGATCTTATCGGCCTTGCCGTCCTTGAAGACGAGCTTGGGCGCAAGCTTTGCGGTGACGGGCTTGGGCTTGCCGTCGCGCTCCACGGTGCATTTCACGGTATGGGCGGGGACCTGGATCGTGTGCTCTTTCTTGGTCAGCGCGGAGATCACGTCCTTGCGCTTTATATCGAGATCGACGGCGCAGCGCGCGTCGCCGAAGCCCCATTTCACGGAGTTCGATTCCCCCTTCTTCAGGGTATCGCGGTCCCAGGTCTTGGCCACGGCGCATGAGAGGTCCTCGCCCGCCGGCTTGCGGTTGAGCACCATCGTGCACAGGCGTTGTTCGCACGCTTTAATCGCGGCTTCCTCACCCGCATCGGGTTCCAGGGCATGGGCGGGCATCGCCAGCACGGCCGGCATGGCCGCGAGCGCTGCCAGGGCCGTCATGGCGGGGCGGAAACGGCTCGATGAAGGGAGCACCGGGATTATCATGGCGGTCTCTATTGTTAACGCGGGTCGCGAAGATGATCCGTCCGGCCGGACGGCCGGCAAAGCTCCAGGTGGCGGCGAATCGCACCCGGCACCGACCTCCTGCCAGTCCAATTGGCCAGGATTGAGGCTCCAGAGTCAGGGTGCCCGGGTGGGGCAGGGCGGGGGCGGGCCCGGCGAGGGGGGGGTGCACCGGGCTTCTTGCCCGGGAACAGGTGCGACGGCCGGTCACGAGCCTAATTTACGAGTTTCGCGTTCAGTGCCCCGCTTGATGTAGCGCGGGGGCTAGGCTAGGTACCTCTGGTGATGTCAAATGACGCCACGAAGCATCTCAATCGACGCAAGAAACTGAGGGAGGGGAAGACCCATGGGAGTCGACACGTCGGGTGGCCATCCGGCCATGGACTACGAACAGCACACGGATACCTACTCGCGTTTCCTGCGCTACAGCAAAGTTGCCATCGTTTTTCTCGTGCTGCTTCTGGCGGGAATGTATCATTTCCTCGTTTGAACGGCGTCTTCTCGTTTTGCCGGAAGGACGGGAAGGTTTGCAGGTGACAGCCCCCGGGCTGTCACCGAAGGCTCTTCCCGGGCCGGTCCTCTTCAACAGCTGACGCGCTCCTGACGCGCCACGCATCGGATACCTCCATGATCACCATTGCAGTTACCGCGGAGGGGTCGGACGAGCCTCGCGTCGCCGTTTCGCCCGAAACGGTGAAGAAGCTGACGGCTCTCGGCGCCACGGTGAAGGTGCAGTCGGGAGCGGGCCTGCGCTCGCGCTTCTCCGACGAGATGCTGAAGGCCCAGGGCGCGGAGATCGTCGACAGTGCTGCACAGGCCATTTCCGGGGCTGATTTCCTTTTGAAGGTGCGCCGCCCTTCGGCTGAAGAGATCGCGGCTCTGAAGCCTGGCGCCATGGTGGCCGCCATGATCGAGCCCTATGCCGACCGCGCCGGCCTCGAGGCGGCGGCTGGCCAAGGCGCAACGCTCTTTTCCATGGAATTCATGCCGCGCATCACGCGTGCGCAGTCGATGGACGTATTGTCCTCGCAGGCCAACCTCGCCGGCTACAAGGCGGTCGTCGATGGTGCGGCGATGTTCGGTCAGGCTCTGCCGATGATGATGACGGCCGCAGGTACCGTGCCGGCCGCCAAGGTGTTCATCATGGGCGTTGGCGTCGCCGGCCTGCAGGCGATTGCGACCGCGCGGCGCATGGGTGCCATCGTTTCGGCAACCGACGTTCGCCCGGCAACGAAGGAGCAGGTCCAGTCTCTGGGTGCGAAATTCATTGCGGTGGAGGACGAGGAGTTCAAGCAGGCGCAGACGGCTGCCGGTTACGCCAAGCCGATGTCGCCGGAGTACCAGGCCAAGCAGGCCGAACTCGTCGCGAACCACATCAAGAATCAGGACATCGTCATCACGACGGCTCTCATTCCGGGCCGCCCCGCGCCGCGCCTTATTACGCAGGCGATGGTGGAGAGCATGAAGCCCGGCTCGGTCATCGTGGATCTGGCCGCCGAGCGCGGCGGCAACTGCGAGGCGACCGTTCCTGGTGAGGTGGTCGAGGTCAATGGCGTAAAGATCTCTGGCCCCATCAACCTCGCCGGCACCGTGGCCGTCAACGCATCGAGCCTCTACGCCAAGAACCTGCTCGCCTTTCTGGAAGTGCTGATCGACAAAAAGGAAAAGGCGATCAAGATCGACTGGGACGACGAGATCGTGAAAGGCACGCTCGTCGCCAAGGACGGCAAGATCGTTCATCCCAACCTGCAAACCCCGGCCGCGTAAGGAAAACCGCTATGACGCGCCTGCAGTCACTCGCTTTCACCATCCTCGCCGTGGCGGGGTTCTCGAACACGGCCTTCGCGGCCGGTGTGGATCTGGTCGATCCGTCCATCTACCGGCTGATGGTTTTCGCGATGGCGATCTTCGTCGGCTACTACGTGGTCTGGAGCGTGACGCCCGCGCTGCACACGCCGCTCATGTCCGTCACCAATGCGATCTCGTCGGTGATTGTGGTCGGCGCCCTGCTTGCAGTCGGCGTGCCCCTCATCAAGGACGGCTCGATCCTCGCCAAGCTCTTCGGCTTCCTGGCCCTCGTCATGGCATCCGTCAACATCTTCGGCGGCTTTCTCGTCACACAGCGCATGCTCGCGATGTACAAGAAGAAAGAGCCCAAGAAGGATGCCGCGAAGTAAGCCTTTCCAGAGGCCGATCGTTCTCACAGAAACTTCCCTCGCGAGCGGCCCTTGAAAAGCGGCCGGTGCGAACAGGACCGAAAGAGTTAAGGACCGCCAGACCATGACCGCCAACGTCGCAGCCCTTCTCTACCTCGCAGCCGGAATACTCTTCATTCTGGCGCTGCGCGGCCTTTCGCATCCTGAAACATCGCGTCAAGGCAACGTCTTCGGCATGGTCGGCATGACCATTGCCATCCTGACGACACTGGGTCTGCTCGGGGAGCCCGACTCCATACTGACCTGGCTCCTGATCCTTGGCGGTCTGGGCGCGGGCGGTTTCCTCGGCGCAAAGATCGCGCGCGAAATTCCGATGACACAGATGCCCGAGCTGGTGGCGGCGTTCCACTCGCTGGTGGGTCTTGCTGCCGTATTCGTCGCGGCCGGTGCGGTCTACTCGCCCGAGGCGTTTCACATTCTGAAGGATCCCGAGAACCCGGCGGCGGGCATCATGGGAGCGAGCCTCTTCGAAATGGCGCTGGGCGTCGCGATTGGTGCGATCACCTTCACCGGTTCTATCATCGCTTTTGCAAAGCTCTCCGGCAAGATGTCGGGCGCGCCGATCATGCTGCCGATGCGGCACGTCATCAATCTCGCGCTGTTCCTGCTGCTCGCCTACCTGATCTATGCCTTCATTGTCTCGGGCGGATCGGCTTGGCTCTTCTGGGCCATCACGCTCGTGGCGCTGGTGTTTGGCGTACTCATCATCATTCCCATCGGTGGCGCCGACATGCCTGTCGTCGTCTCGATGCTGAACTCCTACTCGGGCTGGGCTGCGGCTGGCATCGGCTTCACGCTCGGGAACGTCGCGCTCATCATCACCGGCGCGCTCGTCGGCTCCTCCGGTGCGATCCTGTCCTACATCATGTGCAAGGGCATGAATCGCTCCTTCCTCTCCGTCATCGCGGGCGGCTTCGGCGGCGAGACGGCTGCGGCCGGTGGCGGCGGCGGCGAGCAGAAGCCGGTGAAGCTGGGCTCCGCGGAAGATGCGGCCTACGTTCTCAAGAACGCCTCCAAGGTCATCATCGTGCCCGGCTACGGTATGGCTGTTGCTCAGGCTCAGCACGCTCTGCGCGAGATGGCCGACCAACTGAAGAAGGCTGGCGTCGAGGTGAAGTACGCGATCCATCCGGTGGCTGGCCGCATGCCGGGGCACATGAACGTGCTGCTCGCAGAGGCGAACGTGCCCTATGACGAGGTATTCGAGCTGGAGGACATCAACTCCGAGTTCTCTCAGGCGGACGCGGTCTACGTCATCGGCGCCAACGACGTCGTGAACCCCGCTGCGGAAGATGACAAGACCTCGCCGATCTACGGCATGCCCGTGCTGCAGGTTTGGAAGGCGTCCACGGTCTTCTTCAACAAGCGCTCGTTGGCTTCCGGCTATGCCGGTATCGACAATCCTGTCTTCTATCGCGACAACACCGTGATGGTGTTGGGCGATGCCAAAAAGATGACCGAAGAGATCGCCAAGGCGCTCGCACACTAATCTCTGCCCGGCGAACTTCACTTTCCGTATCTGAAAAGGCCCTGTCTTTCGGCAGGGCCTTTGCCTTTCAGGGTGCCGCAGGGCGATGATTGATCTGGCGGGGCACCATCGCAGCGAGGATCCTGCGGCGCGTGTGCTCTGTTTGCATCCAGTCGAAATTCCCTTTTTCGGCCAAGCACAAAGCTCGCCGCCCTGGGGGGTATCCGGCTGCTGATGAAAGCCGGCTCGTTCATATTGCAATAAGCCTGTCACAAATTTTGATCCACGGACGGGGGAATCCGCGTTAGCCTTTCACCACTCTTTTTCGGTGCGGGGGTGCTTCGGTGCCCGAAACGAGGGAGATGCGCATGGGTCGGGCTGCGGGCTTAATGCTCGTTCTGGCGCTCATGGTCCTGAAGGCGGATGCCGCGGGGGCCGATGGGGCGCCCGGGCTGCAAGCACGCATTACTCTGGGTGGAATGGAACTCGCTTGCCGCGATTTCCGCGGCCAGGTCGTGCGTTCGATCCGCATGGATGATCTGGGGGACGTCGCCCACGCGCGCATCGTCAATCGCATGCCGATCATCACGCTCAACCAGAGCCGCCTCGACACGCTGCCCGGCAAGCTGCAAGTCTTCTTCTTTCACCACGAATGCGCCCACCATCTGATGGGCCACGTCTTCTACCCCACGCAAACGAGCGAGAACGAAGCCGATTGCTACGCCATCAAATTGGGCCGCCGAGAGGGCTTCCTGACCCGCGACGACGTGGTTGCTTTTGCGCCCTATCTCGCCCGCAGCCGAGGATCGCCTTTCGGGCATCTGCCTGGGCCACTGCGGTCGCAGCGTCTCGTGGCCTGCTTCGATGACCCGTCGGAGGAAAATCTGGCCGAGCCGGCGGGTTTTGCCGCTGTCCCGCCTCCACAACTCGCGGAAGGCGTTCGCTAATTCCACAGGCCGTCGGGTTTGTGCGTTCGCCGCTGAAAATGACGGGCCCTGTCGGAAAAGCCGTGGCGGCCCGCTTCCTTTTTAGAAGCCTCTGGATTGCGCATAAGGATCGTTTGACGCCATGAGGGCGCATGCGCAATGTCGGGCTTTCTTACGGTAAATGGCGCTATACCTTCATCGTCGCTAAGGAGTACGGCCGGCCGTCGCTCTGGGAGGACGGCTGGCATTGGAGTACTCCATGAAAGAAATGACTGTGGCACGATCAACTTTTACCGGGTGGTTCCGGTCGGACCGCTTCATCAAGCTTGCGGCATTCATTCTGATTGCGGCGCCGACCCTCTACCTCGTTGCCGGTTGGTACAGCGACACGCTGGACATTCGGTTCTACACGCAGGAATGGGGACCATTGGAGGTCTCGCATGCGCTGCTTTGTGCGGTCAGTTCGTGGCTATTCTATCTTGCGTGGCGGGACGGCAAGGGACCTGTGAAAGTTGCCGGCGGCGCGCTCTCCATGCTGGCCGCCGCTGCCTTCGTGCGAGAATTGGATATCAAAAAGACCGCCGCCTCGTTGGGCCTTGATAGGGTTCACTTCTTGGCCGACAACGGGTTACAGGAAGTCCTTCTCGTCGGCATGACCACGCCGATCTTCGTCTACCTGTTTCGGCAGCGCGAACATTTTTGGGGTTGCGTCGGACTTGGTTTGCGATGGCCGGCGTGGCCTTTATACTTGGCAGGTGCGATCATTCTGGGGACCGTGTACCTTGACGAGCGCGTCGTGGTGAACGAGCGGATGCGGTTCTGGGAGGAACTGGTCGAGACGTTCGGTTACTTGTTGATGGCGGTAGCAGGATGGCGCCATCTTCAGCTCGTAGGCGACGAGAGATGGGAACGGGTGGCATGAGCGGTATTCTTGAACGCAGCGCAAGCGGAACGTGCCCACGGCGCGTGATCCGCGCGGGGTGATGGGCCGATTGCCATGATCCTCGTCTTGAAGTTCGCCGCCGTACTCGCCGGACTTTTGTTCATTCACCATTTCGGTGCGCAGGCTGTACAGCAGCGGCTCCTCTACTTTCCCGACACGCGCCGCACGTCTCCCGCCGAAGTCGATCTGGAGGGGGTCGAAGAGCGCGAGATCGCCACCCCCGACGGCACCCGCATCCTGACTTGGTGGGGCGCCGCCGAACCCGGCCTGCCGACCTTGCTCTACTTTCACGGCAACGCCGGTTCGTTCGCCAACCGCGCCGAGCGGATCCGCAAGTACCTGGCGCGCGGCTACGGCGTCGTGATGATGACGTATCGTGGCTATGGAGGCAGTCAAGGCAAGCCCTCGGAGCGATCCAACATATCGGATGCCAAGATCGTCTACGATGCGATGCGGGCGCACGGCATTCTTGCGGAAGAGATCGTCCTCTACGGCGAGTCGCTGGGTTCGGGCATTGCCATGCAGTTAGCGGCGGACAAGCCGGTTGCCGGCGTCATTCTTGACGCTCCCTACACGTCCATCGTGGATGTGGCGGCCCTTCATTACCCCTGGCTGCCGGCGCGGCTGTTGATGACGGATCGCTATGAAACCCTGCCGGCGGCGGCGCGCGTCACGGCACCCCTCCTGGTGGTCCACGGCGAAGCCGACGATATCATCCCTGTCGATATGGGGCGTGAAGTGGCTGCAACCGTGAAGGGTCCGTCACAGGTGGCGACCTTTCCGGGGGCCGGGCATTCGGACCACTATCTCTTCGGGTCCTACGACGTCATCTTTGAATGGCTCAGCCGGTTGTTTGAGCGGCCATCGCTGTCGCGCCAAGGGCAACGGCCCGGCTGACTCTGTCGCCCAGCGACGTTGGCGCGCAAGCGAAAAGGCCGCCACGGTTTTCCATGACGGCCTTTCGAAATCTGGTTGGCTGCGCAGGAACTCAGGTGCTGCTGGATCCGCCGCTGCTGCTGCTACCGCCACTGCTGCTGAAGCCTCCACCCGGGCGGCCACCGCGCGCACCACCGCGCGGCGCGGCCGGCTTGGACGGCAGCAGGCCCTCGCGCTGGAGCTTCTTGCGGGCGAGCTTGCGGGCGCGCCGCACGGCCTCGGCCTTCTCGCGGGCCTTCTTCTCGGAGGGCTTTTCGAAATAGTTCCGCAGCTTCATCTCGCGGAAAATTCCCTCGCGCTGCATCTTCTTCTTGAGCGCCTTGAGGGCCTGGTCGACGTTGTTGTCGCGAACGAGGACTTGCAAGAGCCTGAACCTCTGCTGTTATCCGGTTGATCTGTAAGAGAAAAACGAGAACCGACGCCGCAGGCGGATGATCCGCTCCGCAAGCCCCGGGGGTGTTTCGTGGCGCGCTTTTAACAAAGGATATCCGAATTGTCCATCACCCCCGGTGCGGTCCGGTGGATGGTGTGCCCCGGCAACCTTGTCGCGGGGAGGGGGCACGAAGGGGCCGGGGACAGGGGTCGCGGCGTACAAATCACCGGCTGGCGGGGCAGGGTCCCAGACTGGACGGCGTCAGGATGGCGCTTTCGCGAGCAGCCGGTTGACATGACCCATCTTGCGTCCGGCCCGTACTTCGGTCTTGCCGTAGTGGTGCAGGAAGGTGCCGGGATCGGCCGCGATCTTTTCCCAGGCCAGGATGTCCTCGCCGATGAGGTTGATCATTTCCGCCCCCCCGGTCTTGAGGCGGGTGGAGCCCAGCGGCCAGCCGGCGATTGCGCGGATGTGCTGCTCGAACTGGGAAGTCTCCGCACCATCCATCGTCCAGTGGCCCGAGTTGTGGACCCGCGGCGCCATCTCGTTGACGTAGACGTGTTCCTTACCCTCGATTGTGAGGGCAAAATATTCGATGGCAAAGACGCCCACGTAGTCGAGCGCGCTGGCGATCCGGCGGGCGGTCTCGAGCGCTTCAGTGGCAGCTTCCGGCTCTATGCGCGCTGGCGCTACGGACCGGTGCAGAATGTGGTTGCGGTGCTCGTTCTCCGTCACCTCGAAGGCGCGGAAGGCGCCGTCGAGAGCCCGGGCAGCCACGACGGAAATTTCTCGGTCGAAAGTGACGAAGCCTTCCAGGATAGAGGGCTGGTCGCGCATGGCAGCCCAGGCCGTCTCCGCGTCGTCCCGCATCAGGATCTTCGCTTGGCCTTTGCCGTCGTAGCCGAAGCGCCGGGTCTTCAGGACGCTCGGAACCCCGATGGGGCCGTCGAGCGCAGCGTTCAGGTCGGCGAGACTGTCAATCTGCGCAAAGGGCGCGGTTTCCGCACCAAGCTCGCGAGCCAGCGTCTTCTCGTTGATGCGGTCCTGGGCGCAGGCGAGCGCCTTGGCGCCGGGGCGCACGGGGATGATCGCATTCAGAAACTCGACCGTGGAAACGGGGATGTTCTCGAACTCGTAGGTTGCGACCGCGATCGACTTCGCAAAGGCGGTCAGCGCCTTTTCGTCGTCGTAGGCCGCCACCGTGTGGCCGGCGGCGACGTCGAAGGCGGGGCCCGGCACGTCGGAATAGATATGGGACTTGAAGCCGAGCCGCGCGGCGGCGAGCGCCAGCATGCGGCCGAGCTGGCCGCTGCCGAGGATGCCAATCGTGGAGCCGGGAGGAATCGCGGTCATGGGTTTCGGGCTCACGCCTCTTTGGGCAATTCGGCAACCGCGGCCGTCTGCTTCTCGCGGTAGGCGTCGATCCTTCCAGCCAAAGCGTCGTCGCACAGTGCCAGGATCTGGGCCGCCAGCAGTGCGGCATTGGCTGCCCCCGCCTCGCCGATGGCGAGCGTCCCGACGGGAATGCCGGCCGGCATCTGCACGATGGAATAGAGGCTGTCGAGGCCGCTCATCGCCTTGGAATTCACGGGTACGCCAAGCACGGGAAGTGGGGTCATGGACGCCGTCATGCCCGGCAGATGGGCGGCACCGCCGGCTCCGGCGATGATGATCTTGAGCCCCCGCTTCTTGGCGGACTTGGCGTAGGAGACGAGCCTGTCGGGGGTGCGGTGCGCCGAGACGACCTTGGCCTCGTATGGCACGCCGAGGTCGGCCAGGATGTTCGCCGCAGCCTTCATGGTCGGCCAGTCGGACTGGCTGCCCATGATGATGCCGACGAGTGGTTCGGTATTGGCCATCAGGCTGGTGCACTCCCCGCGAGAAAGCGCGGGTTTTTAGAGGAGATCGACCGGTTTTACAAGCCGGACAACGGGTTGCCGCGTGCGATCTGGTCGCATGCGTCGCATGTTGTGCTGCAGCATAGCCGCCCCCACGTTGCCGTCAGGCGGGGCATGCAGGGCCCCGCTGGTTAACAAGGGGAGCCCCGGGCTGGTCCGGTTTGCTCCGACGGGGAGGAAGACCGGCTCATGCTGCTCGATCAGAATACCTTCGATACCAAGACCGCATCGCTCCTTAGTCCGGAGGCGCCGCCAGCCGACGTTCCGGCAAGCGCAGGGACAAAGGCGGAGGCTGAGGCCAAAGAGCGTCGTGAGCAGGATAAGGCCCTGGCACTGATGATCTCCTACGTCCTTGCCCTCGTCCTCGCGGTCACGTTCTGGGGCGGGCAAGGGCTCATGGGCTGGGCGCTCATGAGCGCGGCTCTGGCCGGCGCCTGGGTGCTGCACACGACGCGCGGCATTCGCGGTACCGCCGACGAGTGATCGGCGCGCCGCTGCATTCATGCTGTGAAGCGTATTGTAATTGACACCTAAGTGCCCTAATTGCGCGGGCTCTGGCAGCATTCGTTGCCGGGGCTTGTTCTTGCGGCCTTCGCCGCGTTCGCTTCTGGGAGGATTTGGGACTTGGACAGCGTTCTCATCATTGGCGCGGGAGCCGCCGGCTCCGTCACGGCGCAGAAGTGCGCGATGAACCGCGACGTGTTCAAGAAGGTGCATCTGGCCTCGCGCCGGATCGCCAGCTGTGAGGCCATCGCCAAGCGCTGCAAGACGCCGATCGAGATTTCTCAGGTCGATGCCGACGACGTCAAGGCCACGGTGAAGCTCATCAAGAAGGTGAAGCCTGACCTTCTCATCAACATGGCGCTGCCTTACCAGGACCTGCCGATCATGGATGCGTGCCTGGAGACGGGCGTGCATTACATGGATACGGCCAACTACGAGCCGCGCGACGAGGCCAAGTTCACCTACAAGTGGCAGTGGCCGTATCACTCCAAGTACAAGGCCAAGGGCATCATGGGCGTGCTCGGCTGCGGGTTCGACCCCGGCCAGTCGAACATCTACTGTGCCTATGCGCAGGAGTTCCTCTTCGACGAGATCGAGACAATCGACATCATCGACTGCAACGCCGGCAGCCACGGCAAGGCGTTTGCGACGAACTTCAATCCGGAAATCAACCTGCGTGAGGTCACGCAGCGCGGCAAGTACTGGAAGGACGGCAAGTGGATCGAGATCGATCCGCTCTCCATCTCGTGCATGATCGACTATCCGGAAGTCGGCCCGACGAAGAGCTACCTCATCTATCACGAAGAAGAAGAGAGCCTCGTCAAGCACATCAAGGGCCTGAAGCAGATCCGCTTCTGGATGACGTTCTCCGACAACTACATCAAGCACCTGGATGTGCTCCAGAACGTCGGTATGACGCGCATCGATCCCGTTATGTACAAGGGCCACCCTGTGATCCCGATGGAGTTCCTGAAGGAACTTCTCCCGCCGCCGTCCTCGCTCGGCAAGGGTTACACGGGCAAGACCTCCATCGGCTGCATCTTCCGCGGCATGAAGAACGGCAAGAAGAAGATCATCATGATCTACAACGTCTGCGATCATGCGCACTGCTACAAGGAGACGGGTGCACAGGCTGTCTCCTACACGACGGGCGTCCCGCCCGTCGTCGGCGCGATGATGATGTTCAAGGGCCACTGGACCGGCAAGGGCGTCTTCAATGTGGAACAGCTCCCTTCTAAGCCGTTCATGGACGAGATCGGCAAGCAGGGCCTTCCCTGGCACATCAAGGAACTGAAAGTCGCCGATCAGGCGGATCTGTTCAAAGTGAAGACTTGAAATTGCAGCGGGGCCGGACAAACAATCCGGCCCCGCACTTTTCGATCACCTTTGGATTGCGATCATGGCCGCTGCGAAAGATGTCGATAGGCTGCCTCTCTGGGCGTGGCTGGCCCCGCTGGCGGCGTGTGGTCTGCTGGCGCTCAAATTCACGCATCTCATTCCCGGCGACGACGGCATAATTCTCGCGCTCGCCGCGGTTCTGCTCGGCTCGGTCGTGTTCGCCGCCGTGCATCATGCCGAGATCATCGCGCTGAAAGTCGGCGAGCCGTTCGGCTCCATCGTGCTGGCCATCGCCGTCACGGTGATCGAGGTGGCGCTTATCATTTCGATCGTCGCAGGGGCTGGGCCGGGCAGCGAGTTCCTGACGAGAGACACCGTTTTCGCCACCGTAATGATCGTGCTCAACGGCATTATCGGTCTGTGCCTCGTTATCGGCGGCGTGCGCCACCGCGAACAGAACTTCCAGACCACGGCGGCAAGTTCTGCACTGAGCGCTCTGGGAACGCTTGCCACGATCACCCTGGTCCTGCCGAATTACACGCTGGCTGCACCAGGTGCGGCCTATAATGCGGCCCAGCTCGCCTTTGTCAGTCTCTTCTGCGTGTTGCTTTATGCCGTCTTTCTGTTCGTTCAGACCATTCGCCACCGCGACTACTTTCTCGCCAACGTCAGCGAGGAGATTCCTGTCCATGAGTCGCCGAAGACCAGTACGGCGTTTATCAGTCTCTGTCTGTTGGCTCTCTCGCTCGTCGGAGTGGTGCTGCTGGCCAAGACGCTCTCGCCGGTTCTGGAATCTCTCATTGCCGATGCGGGATTGCCCAAAGCGTTCCTGGGCATCGTGATCGCTTCCGTCGTGCTGCTGCCCGAAGGCGCCGCTGCGGTCCGCGCCGCGGCTGCCAACCGCCTTCAGACGAGTCTCAATCTCGCGCTGGGTTCGGCCATGGCGACCATCGGCCTGACGATTCCCGCTGTCGCGGCCTTCTCGCTGATGTCGGGCCTGACGCTGGAGCTGGGTCTGGATCCGGAGGAGCTTGTGCTGCTCGTGCTCACGCTGTTCATGGGCACGGTGACGCTCGCGACGGGGCGAACGACGATCCTCCAGGGCGCTGTGCACCTCGTCATTTTCGCCGTTTTTCTGCTTATTGCCGCCGTGCCTTGAATTGAAGGATCGCCATGACCGAAGCCGAGATACTGTCCATCCGCAATGAGCTGACCGACATAGTGGTCTCGGTGGTTTCCGTCTCGTTCGGCATGGTGTCGGCCTACATCGTCGGCTTGTGGCTGTTCCTGAAGCGCGCGCCGTTCGTCCTGCGGGCGCTGTCCTTCCTCGTCTTCTCATTCGGGCTCGCGTTCATGGGTGTGTTGACCATTGGCCTGCACGAGCTTCTGCTCGGCACTCAGCGGGCATGGGCGAAGCTCGGCACGACCGCGACGGACATTCCGGGCTTCGGCAGTGAGCCCCTCGAAGTCCTGAACGGTATGACGCAATACGAAGCGGCCGCGGCGCTGGGTGGGATCGCGTTTCTCGCAATATATCTGGCGCTCTTTTTTCTGACGTTCTTCTACCGCTGGCCTGTGGAGCCTTAGGAGCCGGCAAGCGGGACCCGGCGCTCTTGCTCAGGCCGGTTGCGCTCGGGCAACCTTGGCATTTGGTTTCTTGCCGCGGAAGAATTTCCGGATCTGCGGTGTCGTGGGCTCGTCCGCGGTGATGATATCGGCCAGCAGCTGCGCCGTGCCGCGGACAACGGGGCCATGAGTCCAGTAGCCGGTATGGGCTGCGGAGGTCGCCAGTGCCGGCAAAGGCGCGGTCAGCGCGCGCCGCCAAATTCCTTCGGACACGACCGGTATGTCGGTGATGCGCGGCTCGGCCGCGTACGCGCCGTTCAGTGGCTTCAGCGGATAGCCCAGCAGATCGTTGCGGCTATAGAAGTTGAGCCAGCGCGCCCGCTGTTTGATTTCGGCGGCCAGGCCGATACCCGGGAAGGCGGGATGTTCGGTCGGCGTTCGGGCGTGTGTAATGGGGATGATGCGGTCTGGCCCGAAGGTGAACGTGAACAGGGGCATGTTGCAGCCCATCGTCACAAACCCGGCAAACGTTTCAAGCCGCCGGAACGGCGAGCCATCGCGCAGGTAGCTGGCGAACTCCTGCATCTGGAAGTCGCCGTCCTGCTGCCGGTCCTGCATCCGTCGGCGCATCGTGTAGGTGTCCCAGGCAAACGTCGAGAGGATGTGACAGCCGAGCGAGTGGCCGATCAGGACGAGCGGCCGGTCCGGCTCACCGCGCTGGTCGAGCCGGTCGATGGCGGCACGCACGACGCCCTGGATCTCGTAATAGGCGGAGTTTTTGTAGTTGCGCGTCTTCTGATAGGCGGCGGCGTCGCCGAGCCCCTGCAGCGCCATGCGGCGATAGTCATTGTCATCGACCAGGCGCCCCTGGATCAGCTTGTCCATGTAGGCCGTCTGGTGCCGGCGCACGATCGGCGCCCAGTTGGCGGCCTCGAAATCCACATAGGATCTGAGGCCCGGCGGCAGCGCCTTCTGCAGGCGCAATTTCATGGGCAGGTGGAAGTCGTCGCTGCTATTGTAGATGCCATGAACGAACAGAACGGCAATCTTTCGCGCCATTGGGTCCCCCTCCGTCTTGGTGTCGTCCGGTACCCCCCGCAGGGCGCCGACTAAAGACCATCCGGTCTGCCAGCAGGTCAAGCCGTGATGCGCCCACAGACGATCTTTCCCCCAGCCGCCCTTCATTCGGCGGCCAAGACGGCTTAAATAGGTGGCATGAATCCTCGTGAACCTCACCTCTGTGGCCAGCGTCCCGGCATAGGACCTTTCACGGTCTATGGCCGCGAACTTGGTTCGCGTCTCCTGCTCGGGACCGCGCTCTATCCTTCGCCGCAGATCATGGCGGATGCGGTGAAGGCGTCGGGGGCCGGCATCGTCACCGTTTCGCTGCGGCGTGAGCAGGCGCGGGGACGCACGGGCGAGCGCTTTCTTGATCTGATCCGCGCCCTGGATGTCCATGTGCTGCCCAACACCGCCGGCTGCCGCACGGCGCGCGAAGCGATCGCGACGGCTCAGATGGCGCGCGAACTGTTCGATACCGCTTGGATCAAGCTCGAGGTCATCGCCAACGACGACACGCTGCAGCCCGATCTATTCGGGCTCGTGGAAGCGGCGGAGGTTCTGGCACGCGATGGATTCGACGTCTTTCCCTACACGACGGAGGATCTGGGCGCGGCTGATCGGCTTCTCTCAGCGGGCTGCCGCGTGCTGATGCCCTGGGGCGCGCCGATCGGCACGGGGCGAGGGCTTGCCAACCCGTATGCGCTGAAAACGATGCGCGCCTATTTTCCTCAGACGCCGCTCGTCATCGATGCCGGTATCGGCGCGCCGAGCCATGCTGCACAGGCGATGGAGATGGGCTTCGATGCCTGCCTCTTGAACACGGCGGTGGCCAAGGCCGGCGATCCGGTGCGGATGGCGGCAGCCTTTGCCCAAGCGATCGAAGCCGGCCGCTCCGCTTTCGAGTCGGGCCTAATGGAGCAGCGGGATATGGCGAGCCCGTCGACCCCCGTCGCCGGAACGCCCTTCTTCGATCTTGCGCCAAGGCCCGTTTCCGAAAAAACCAGATCTGAAAAATCATGACGGGGCTGTCGGTCTTCTATCCGATCGTGCCGGACGTGGCGTGGCTGAAGCGTCTCGTACCCCTTGGCGTGCGAACGATCCAGCTGCGCATCAAGGATGCGGAGCCCGCCAGCATTGCCACGCAGATTACCGAATCCCTCGCCGTGTGCCGTTCGTACGCCTGCCAACTCATCGTCAATGACTATTGGGAAGCGGCTATCGCAGCGGGCGCGGATTTCGTTCATCTCGGACAGGACGATCTCGCGGGGGCCGATCTCGCCGCGATCCGCCGTGCGGGGCTGAAATTCGGCGTGTCCACCCACAGTCATGAGGAACTGGAAACCGCGCAGGCGGCCGAACCGTATTATTTTGCACTGGGGCCCATCTACGAAACGAAGCTGAAAGCGATGAAATGGGCGCCGCAGGGCCTCGGCCGGATCGGAGAGTGGAAACGGCGCATCGGCGCACGGCCCCTGGTCGCCATCGGCGGCATCACGCCAGAGCGTGCGGGGCCGGTCCTCGCGGCGGGTGCGGACAGTGTCGCCGTGATCACGGATTTTCTCACCGCGCCGCACCCGGAAGCCCGCGTCAAGTTGTGGCTCGACTGGGAGCGGACCGTGAATTCCTGAAGTGTTCCTCTAAGTCCAACGGAGATAGATCATGCAGCCTGAGACGACCGTTTCCGCCGCTCCCGTATCCCGCCGCGCCGCGCTGGGGTTGGGTGCCGCAGCACTCGCCACCCTCAGTGCCGGCGCAGCCTTTGCCGAAGGTGATATGGACCATGCCGGCAGCCACGATGGGCAGGGCAGCCACGATGGTCATGGTGGGTCGGCCATGGGCGGCAAGCACAAGGCATTGATCGACAGCGGTTCGGCCTGCCTTGCAAAGGGCGAAGCGTGCGTCGCCCACTGCATCGATGCGATCAAGGCTGGCGATACGTCGATGATCGACTGCCTGAAGAGCGTGCAGATCATGCTGCCCATGTGTGCGGCGCTCACCAGGCTGGCGGCCTTTGATGCGGCACGGCTGAAAGAATTCGTCGCCGTCTGCAAGGACGTCTGTGCCGACTGCGAGGCGGAGTGCAAGAAACACGCGGACAAGCACGCTGTCTGCAAAGACTGCATGGACAGCTGCGCCGCCTGCATCAAGGAATGTAAGGCGGTTCTCGACGCCTGATCAGATGAGGGGGCGGCCCTGAAGTTTCGGACCTGCCCCATTTCATATCTAGGGCTTTTCGCGGGCGATCGCCCGCCAGCCGATGTCGCGGCGGCAGAAGCCGCCCGGCCAGTCGATCCTGCCAATGGCCTCGTAGGCCCGTGACTGCGCTTCGGCCACCGTGCGCCCCCGTGCGGTTACAGACAGCACGCGCCCCCCGTCGGCCAGGAGGCGGCCTTCGCTTGCCTTCGTGCCCGCATGGAAGATCTGCACGCCTTCCACTTTGCCGGCATTCTCGAGGCCCTTGATCTCGGTGCCTTTCTTGGGAGTGCCCGGATACCCCTCGGCGGCGAGTACGACGGTCAGGGCCGCATCGTCGCTCCAGCGCAGATCGAATTTGGCAAGCACGCCGTCGGCGGTGGCGAGCATCGCTGCCAGGAGATCCGACTTCAGACGCAGCATCAGCACTTGCGTCTCGGGATCGCCGAAACGCACGTTGTATTCGATGAGCTTGGGGCCCTGCGCCGTGATCATGAGGCCGGCGAACAGGACGCCCTTGAAGGGCGTGCCGCGCTGAGCCATCGCCGCGACAGTCGGGCGGATGATCTCGGCCATCGTGCGCTCGGTCATCTCCGGCGTCATGACAGGGGCGGGGGAGTAGGCGCCCATTCCACCCGTGTTGGGACCCGTGTCGCCCTCGCCGACCCGCTTGTGATCCTGGGCAGAGGCCATCGCGATCACGTTCAGGCCGTCGCAGAGCGCAAAGAAGCTGGCTTCCTCGCCTTCAAGGAATTCCTCCACGACAACTTCGGCCCCCGCGGCCCCGAACGCGCCTGAGAAACAGGCGTCGATAGCGGCTTCGGCCTCCGCGCGCGTGGTGGCGATGATGACGCCCTTGCCGGCTGCGAGCCCATCGGCCTTCACGACGATCGGGACCGGCTGGGTTGCAAGATAGGCTTTGGCGGCGCCCGCGTCGGAGAAGCGTCCGTAGGCAGCGGTGGGAATGCCATGTTCGCGGCACAGATCCTTGGTAAAGCCCTTGGAACCTTCGAGCATGGCGGCCCGTTGCGATGGCCCGAAATGCTTTATACTCGCGGCGGAAAGCGCGTCGGTCAGTCCACCGACGAGCGGCGCTTCGGGTCCTACGACGACGAAATCGATGGCCTCGGCGCGGCAGAAGTCGATCACGGCGTTATGGTCTGTGGTATCGAGTGCCACCAAGGTCGCGCAATCCGCGATCCCTGGGTTGCCCGGCGCACAGAAGAGTTTCGACAGGAGCGGGCTATGGGCCAGCTTCCAGGCCAGGGCGTGTTCGCGGCCGCCGGATCCGATCAGGAGAACATTCATGGCGCGTGAAGTGCTACGGTTGCCGTGCGAGGTCAAGGGTTTGCGCACCGATCCGTGGACAACCGTACGGCGAGATCCGCGACTGGGAGTTTGATTTCGATCAGGGCAGTTGGGGGCTAACGCCCTGATTGTGAGGTTGGCTGCTGGTTCGCCCGCTCAGGCGGCACGGACGTGCAGCCCTGGAGATTGAGAATGCAGGGCATTCTGGCAAAAACCTGGGACGGATGGTCCGACACGCTGCTCGACTGGCTGGGACGAGGCCATGCCACCCTGGAGGATGAGACGCAGCAGGACTCAGGCTCGTCCGGTGGGCCACCAAAGGAAATGCGCCGGCTGATCGGCCTCGTCGCGCTGGCGATCGCCCTTCTTATCGGCTGGTGGATGTGGGACCGCGGACCCGAGGTCAAAGTCGTTGCCGCGCGCCTGGGCGATGCGGCCGAGGTGGTCTATGCGACGGGCATCATCGAACCCGTGCGGTGGGCCAAGGTCACAGCCCCCTTCCGCCGCCGCATCGAAGAGATCTGCAAGTGCGAGGGCGAGCCGGTCGAAAAGGGCCAGGTTCTCGTCCGGCTCGACGACGAACAGGAGCAGGCGGTCCTGCGCGAATTGCAGTGGCGGCTCGACCGGCTGAAGGAAGACGCCGAACGGCTCGACACTTTGGTGAAGCGCAATTCGGCGTCGCGCGTTGCGCTCGACGACAAGCTGACCGAGGTGCGCGAGTACGAGGCCCGCGTTGCCGCGCAGAAGGATCGCGTTGCGGACCTGCAATTGAAGTCGCCGCTCGATGGCGTCGTTTTGCGCCGTGACGGCGAGGTGGGCGAGATGGCCGGCGTCAGCGCTCTCGGGGACGCGGACACTCTCTTGTGGGTGGGCGATCCCAAGCCGCTCCAAGTGGTCGCCGAGGTGAATGAAGACGACATCCTTAAGGTGGTGCCCGGCCAGAGCGTGCTGCTTCGCCACGAGGGTCATTCCAGTTCGCCGCTACCGGCGACAGTCGATCGCATCACGCCGAAGGGCGATCCCGAAAGCAAGACATTCCGTGTCTATCTGGCACTGCCCGACGATACGCCGCTCAAGATCGGCATGAGCGTCGAGGCGAATATCGTCGTGGCTGAAGCGAAGGGTGTGATCGTCCTGCCGAGTGAAGCGATCGTTGGCGGAGCGGTTCTGAAAGTCACTGACGGGCATGTGGCAACCGTTGCCATCGAAGAAGGGATCCGGGGAACGGGGTCTGTCGAGATTCGCAGCGGCATTGCCGAGGGCGATCTCGTGATCTCGCCGCGCCCCTCGGATCTCAAGGACGGGAACCATGTGCGGCCCGTCCGCACCGATATGCCATGAGGCTCATTCTCGATATTGCCCTGACCCACGTGCGCTCGCGGCTGCGACAGACTCTGGTGGGGCTGATGGGCGTGGCCATGGGCGTTGGGTTCTCGGTCATGATGGCGGGGCTCATGGAGGGCTCGCAGCGCGATTTCGTCTCCCAGCTCGTCGACAGCATCCCGCATATTACCGTGCGAGACGAGCGGCGCAAACCGCCGCCACAACCGGCCGAGGATCTCTACGACGTTGTCGCTTTCTCGGGATTGAGCACCAAGGCGACGCGCCCGGGCATCAAGAACCCGTACGCGATCATCGCCTCGCTCGACAGCTGGCTGGATGGTGCCGTCGCTCCTTCGGTCGAGGCCCGCGCCGTCATCCGTTATGCCGGCCGCGATACCGCCGCCAACGTGACCGGCATCGATCCCAAGCGTGAAGTTGCCGTCTCCAAGCTCGCGACGCAATTGCGCGAAGGAACGCTCGGTGATCTCTACCGCACTTCGAATGCAATCATTCTAGGTGATCGTCTGGCCGCCAAGATCGGCGCGCGCGTCGGCAATTCGATCGCTGTTGTATCCGGCACCGGCCGCGTTCTGTCGTGTACCATCGTCGCGCTTGTTCATTCGGGCATGAGCCAGTCCGACGAAACGCAGGCCTACACGCTCCTGAAAACGGCACAGATCCTCGCCGGCCAGACGGGCCTGGTGAATGCCATGCGTGTCCGCGTCACCGACATCATGGCGGCCATGGAGGTGGCCAAACGCATCGAGGCGCAGACCGGCTACAAGTCCGTCTCCTGGCAGGAGGCCAACGAGGACTTGCTGTCCGCCTTCGAGGTGCGCAACTTCATCATGTACACCGTAGTCGGTGCGATCCTGCTCGTGGCCTCGTTCGGGACCTACAACATCATCTCCACCATCACGCACGAGAAGACGCGCGACATTGCCATAATGAAATCGCTGGGCTTCACCGAGCGCACCGTGCGCGCGATCTTTCTTCTCGAAGCTCTGCTCATCGGAACGGCCGGCACAGTCGTCGGGTGGGGGCTCGGCTACGTCCTTTGCCTCATGCTCGAGAGCATCGAGTTCAAGAGCCCGTTCATGGATGTCACCCACCTGCCGCTCTATTACACCCCTGTGCACTACGCGCTGGCGGGGCTCGTTGCGCTCACCGCTTCGGGCATTGCGGGCTACCTGCCCGCGCGCAAGGCGGCCAGCCTTCATCCCGTCGACATCATCCGGGGGGCATCGTGACGGCGAGAAAAGACGGTCCGACCGCGCTCATCGAACTGAAGCATGTCACCAGGACCATCGGCGACGGCGTTCTCACCACGCTCGTCGCCGACATCGATTTGCGTGTGGAGCCCGGCGAGTTCGTCTCCATCACGGGTCCTTCGGGATCGGGCAAGAGCTCGCTGCTTTATCTGCTCGGGCTTCTCGATGTGCCCACTTCCGGCAAAGTCCTGATACAGGGCAAGTCCGTTCCGGCCGATGACGAGGTGATGCGCGCGCGCCTCCGGCTGAAACTTATCGGCTTCGTCTTCCAGTTCCACTTTCTGCTGCCAGAGTTCACGGCGCTGGGGAACGTCATGCTGCCCATGCGGGCGTTGGGCGAGACCAGTGAAGCGGCCATGAAGAAACGCGCGCTGGAACTTCTCAATTCTCTTGGGCTCGAGGGACATGCCCATAAGCTGCCCGGCCAGCTCTCCGGCGGCCAGCGACAGCGCGTAGCGATTGCCCGTGCCCTTGCCAACAAACCGCATGTGATCCTCGCCGACGAGCCGACCGGTAATCTCGACACGCAGTCGAGCGAGCAGGTGCTGGACGTCCTTCGCCGTCTCGTGGACGAGACCGGGCGCGCGGTTGTCATGGTGACCCACGATCTTGATCTCGCCGCCCGCGCCGACCGCCAGATCCGCCTGGTCGATGGGCGGATCGTTGTTTGAGGGTCGCATCCCGCGTGTGCGCGGCGCAGTTATCGATAGCGCTGGTTGGTGCCGTACCAGTGCGGCGGACGGTCTTCGCTCCTCAGAAAGCCGCCCTCGCAGTAAGGGTTGCCATAGTAGCCATATGGCCCGTTGTAGGGCGTGCAATCGCGGGGCATGTGGTAACGGGGAGCAGTACGCTTGCTTTTATTGACGTAGCCGAAATCACTGGCCGCGCTCCTGTCCACCTGCTTGCTTCCTGCGATGGCCATGGACGATCCGCCCGAGAAGGCGACTGTCAGGGCAAGGATGCTGATGAGGCGAAGGATCATCGGGGTCTCCTTTTCCCAGAGTGGGGATGCCGCGCGACGTAATCACGGCTCTCTGCCAACATATATGGATAGCCCGCATGGGAAACGCCAGAGCGACCCTCTGAGTTAACAATCCGGTGCCTTGACGATCTGCACACGCTTCGGATCTTGGGTCTGTGGCATGTTCCGGCTATAGATAACGCCCCTGCAACCGGATGCTCAATTCGTGGCCGATCTCACGCCCCAGCCCCTGCGTAACGCGCCGGAGTTTTCCGTCGCCGAACTCTCCAACGCCATTAAGCGCGCGCTGGAGGAGAACTTCGGCTATGTGCGCCTCAGGGGCGAGGTCTCCGGCTATCGTGGACCGCATTCCTCGGGCCACTGCTATTTCACTCTGAAGGACGACAGGGCCCGTATCGACGCCGTCGTGTGGAAAGGCGTGTGGGGGCGTCTGAAGGTGAAGCCCGAGGAGGGCATGGAGGTCGTTGTCACGGGCAAGGTGTCGTCCTTCCCGGGCTCATCCAAATACCAGATCGTGATCGAGGCTCTGGAGCCCGCAGGCGCCGGTGCGCTGATGGCACTGCTCGAAGAGCGAAAGCGCAAGTTCGCGGCCGAGGGTCTCTTCGCCGAAGAGCGCAAGAAGCCGCTGCCGTTCCTGCCACGCGTTGTCGGCATCGTCACCTCACCGACGGGTGCCGTGATCCGCGACATGCTGCATGGTTTCGCGGAACGATTTCCCGCTCACGTCATCGTCTGGCCGGTGCCGGTGCAAGGTGAGGGCAGCGCGGCCAAGATTGCGGCCGCTATTCGCGGCTTCAACGCCATTGAGCCGGGCGGCTCCATCCCGCGACCCGACGTGCTCATCGTCGCCCGTGGCGGCGGCAGTCTCGAGGACCTGTGGGGGTTCAACGAGGAGGCCGTGGTGCGTGCAGCGGCCACCAGCCGCATTCCGCTCATTTCCGCAGTCGGCCACGAGACGGACTGGACGCTCATTGATCTTGCCGCCGATGCGCGAGCGCCGACGCCGACGAAAGCGGCCGAATGGGCTGTTCCGAAATACTCCGAGCTGATGGCCGACGTCGCTGACCGCAGCCAGCGGCTCCGGGTCGCCAGCCGCCGCCTTATCGAAGCCGCGCGCACCAATTTGAAGGCTGCCGCGCGCGGCCTACCCCGGCCAGAAGACCTTGTCATGCTTCCGCGTCAGCGCTTCGATGCAGCCGAGCAGCGCCTCTCCCGCGCGTTGCTCGCCAACACGCGTGCGCACGGAACGCGTCAGGCGAAGATCGCAGCCCGTCTCGCCCCGCGTCTGCTCGCCAATCTCGTCGAGCGTCGTGATCGCCGTCTCACGGAGAGCGTCTCCCGGGGGCGTGCCGCGCTGGCCCGCATTGCCGGCGAGCGCCGATCCCGGTTCGAGCGCGTCGGCGGCCGCCTGCGGATCGAGGCGCTGGCCAATCGCATCGATATGAAGCGGCGCGCGCTCGAAACACAGAGCAAGCTTCTCACGTCGCTCAGCTACCAGGGTGTCCTCGCGCGAGGATTTGCCATCGTTCGCGACGAGCAGGGCGGGATGGTGCGTAAGGCCGCGGGACTCGCACCCGGCCAGACGATCGAGATTGAATTTGCCGACGGCCCGACGGGCGCTCAGGTGACCGGAGGACTCAAGCCCGGCGGCATTTCAGGGACCAGCTCGGGTCCAGAGCCTGCGCGAAACGCCCCTGCCGCCGCGCGAAAGGCGCCGGGCAAAAGGGGCGGTGGATCATCCCAGGGCTCGCTGTTCTGAGCGCCGACCCGTTGCGGCGAGCACGACGACGCGTCACGTCAACTTTGGGCGCGCTTGGCCTGGGGGGCTTGCCCTGGCGTGGTCGGAGGCCTAGGAATAATGGCGTTGCGCATCAGCGCGTCAGGAAGATCTGCATGAACCGGCTCGAAAGATTGTTTGGCGGTGGCACGGAAGCCCGCGTGCGCTATCACGCTGGAGAGTTCCAGGTGGTCTCGCAGGGCGATTATGTTCGCTGTGCGGTCACCGGCGATCGGATTGATCTCGCCAACTTGAGGTACTGGAGCGTGGATCTGCAGGAGCCCTATGTCTCCGCGGATGTCTCCATGAAGCGCTATCTTGAGACGCAACCGGAATCGTGACCGGCGTCATCTTGCGCGTTGCAGATTCTGCCGCGCGATCGCGGCTTCGATCTGATCGATCAGCATTTTTTGGTCCCCGCCTTCGAATTGAAGGTTGATGGGAACGGATCGTGTGGCCCTCTGAAGCCTCGCCAGTGCGCCTCCACGTCCCGAAAGGCGCACGACATCCTTTTCCGTGCTGACGAGTTCGCAGTCGCGCTCGGCCGCTTCGGAAAGGAGCGCCTCGGCATCGGCTTGCGAGTAGGGATGGTGATCCGGAAACATGCGCTCTGCGACAATCTCAGCGCCGAGCGATGACAGGAGACGCGTGAACCGTTCGGGGTGGCCGATCCCCGAATAGGCCAGGACCCTCGTACCGGAGAGCCAAGCCGTATCGCTTTTGGGCTGGACGGAGGCCAAGAGAACCGGCCCCTGAAATGCCCCTGCAATCCGGCGGCGTACCGCGTCGCGCTCATCGACTGTGCCGTTCACGACGATGGCATCGACGCGGGGCAGCTGAAAATCCAGCGGCGCGCGCATTGGTCCTGACGGGATCACGCAGCCGTTGCCGAACTGGCGCCGTCCATCCACAACGGCAAGCTTAAAATCTTTGACCAGTGACGGGTTCTGCAAACCGTCGTCCATGATTATGACGTCGGCGTCGATGCCGGTCTCTGTGATCGCGCGCGCGCCGGCGGCGCGATCGGGAGCAACCATCACCGGAACCGCTGCGGCCAGCAGCAGCGCCTCGTCTCCAACCTCGTCGGTGGAATGGCGCCCCGGGTCGACGATGCGGGGAATGCGCGTTTTTGAACCGTAACCGCGCGTCAGCACCACGGGCTTGTATCCCCGTTGCCGCAAGGCATCTGCGATGAGTTGGGTCAGCGGCGTCTTGCCGGTGCCGCCGGCGGTGAAATTTCCAATGCACACGACGGGAAGGTCGGCTCTATGAGCGCTCGAGCGCATCATTCGGCGCTGTGCGACTAAGCTCCAAATCGCGGCAATGGGGGACAAGGCCAAGGCCTGCCACCGCCGTTCGGGTACATGCCACCAGGCTGGTTCACGAGACGGCACGCCTGAGATCCTGTCGTGGATCGGGCTGCTCGGGCTCCGTTTGCGGGGGGGCAGGTGCCTCGCTCTCTGCGGCCTCAGCCGGCGGCAGGAGCGGCAGGAGCGCTGCAATCGTTTTGTTGAGCGCACCGCCCATGTCTTCTACTGCGCGCTTGGCGTTGTCCTTCATTTTCCGCCGTCGGCCGTTGTCCGTGAGCAGCGCGAAGGCCGTCTCCGCGATGTCACCGGCTGTTGCCACATCCACGACTCCTCCCGCCTTGCGCAAAGCGCCATAGATGTCGGCAAAATTCTGGGTGTTGGTGCCGCTCATGATCGCGGCTTGCAGGCGGATAGCCTCAATAGGGTTCTGGCCGCCTCGGGGTATGAGAGAGCCGCCGAGAAGAACCACCGTGCCGAGCGAGTAGAAGAGACCGAGTTCGCCGATGGTATCCGCCAGGTAGATATCCGTGCTCGGGCCGGGCACAGCGCTCATGGAGCGTTGCGCCACGGTGAGGCCTCGTGCCTTCAGATCCTCGCTAATGGCCGTTCCGCGTTCGGGATGGCGCGGAGCAATGATGGTCAAAAGATCGGGAAGGCGTTGCCGCAAAATTCGGTGCGCTTCCGCGATCAGTGCTTCCTCTCCGTCATGCGTGCTGGCGGCCACGAGCAAGGGGCGCGATCCGAAGAGATTGGCCAGCCGTTTCCGCTCGGTCTCGTCGACTGCCGGTGGCGGCGCATCGATTTTCAGGTTGCCGACGGCCTCGGCGCGTGGGGCACCCAGGAGTCCGAATTGACGGGCGAGGGCCCCATTCTGGGCGAGCACAATCGAAAAGCGTCCGAATAACGGCCGCGCAATGCGCTTGCGGCGTCTCCAGCGGCGCTGGCTGCGCGCGGACATGCGGCCGTTGACTAGGGCTAGCGGAATGCCGCGATCGGCAGCCGACAGGATGAGATTGGGCCAGATCTCCGACTCGGTGAACACCGCGAGGTCTGGCCGCCAATGATCAAGAAAGCGGGCGGCCGCCTGCGGCGTATCGAGCGGCACGAATTGATGGATGGCGCGATCTCCCAGGCGCGCCGCGGCGATACCTGCCGAAGTCACGGTTCCTGTCGTCACCACGAACGACAGGTCCGGCCGCTCCCGAGCCAGTTCTTCCAGCACCGGAAGCACCGCGTTGGTCTCGCCGACGCTGGCGGCATGGATCCATGCTACCGGGCCTGATGGGCGTGCGTGGCTGGCGATGCCGAAACGCTCGGGACGGCGTGACATGTCCTCCTTGCCCTTGCGGGCGCGCATGTCGAGCACGGGGGAAGCAAGATGATGCAACGCGCGCGTGACGGTGCGGTAGGTCTTCAGCGCCAGTCCCGGAGACTGGGGAGGAATGGAGGGGTCGGCCGAGCGCGGTGTGGCCCGCGTCCGATCGGCACCGACAAGCTCATAGGCGCGCGCCGTCGCCGCGTTGAGCGACCGCTCGACCTCTTGGCGGATACGCTCCAGTGTCTCGGCATCCGCGTTGCGGGGCACATGAATAGCTTCGCCATAGACGAAAGCCAATTTCGAGTAGGGCAGGTTGATCGTCAGGCGGCTCCAGGTATTGAGTGCGATGAAGCGTGAGGTCGCCACGGCGAGCGGTACGATGGGCCGGCCGCTCATGCGGGCGAGGGTGACGATGCCGTCGCCGCATCGCCGCGCGGGACCCGGCGGCACGTCGGCCGTCATCACGAACGACTTGCCTCCAGCGAGGCATTGCAGCGCCCCTCTCAGTGCGCTCGCGCCTCCGCGGTCCTTGCGCCGGTCGCCGGCACCCGCTCCGCGCACGAGTTCCACACCGAGGGCTTCCATGGTGGAGCCGATCAGTTCGGCGTCGCCGTGGCGGGCAACCATGGCCGCCACCGGAACATCCGGGCGGTGCATCGACGCCATCATGAACTGGCCATGCCACAGTCCCACGATGACCGGGTGCTCTTCGGCAAGGCGCTCGATAATGCCGGGCGGCTCCGCCACGATTTTGGAGGTGCGGTGAACGAGCTTCACCAATCGGGCCAGCTGTTGCCCGGCCACGCGCCCAGCTCCGGCCTTGCCTGGCGGCGGATTTGCCATCGGTCGTTTCGCTTCGGCCTCGCAACAGCGGCCCGACGACTGCGGACCCTCTTTGGCAATGGGGAACTGTCCGCGCCAGCTGTGGGTGCGCGTCCAAGGACCTCTTGTCTCAGGTTCCCATAGCGAATATCAACCGAAAACGTTCGCGGGAACGCCCTTATCGACCGATCCTTCGGCCGCATCCCATCGGGCGCAGCGCACCCCGACGGACTGTTGCCTTTGGCAAACTCCAGGAACATTCCTTAGAATGGCGAGCCCGATCAAACGCATGAAGCGGACTGTGCGTCGCGGTGGCATGTCTGCGCGCGCCGCCATTGCAGCTGCGGCGCCGGCGCCCGTCCGCCGCGCTCTGGGGCCGGTTGTCCACTATGCCGACATGTTGCTCTTCGATCATTTGTTCACGCGCATTCTGTTCCCAAACCGCCACAGGCTCGGGGCCAAGGCTTGGCGCGCGGCTCAGCCGCTGCCCTTTCAACTGAAGACGGCGAAAAAGCTCGGTGTGCGTACGGTCATCAACCTGCGTGGCAACGTGGCGACCACGACCTACCGTTTCGAAAGGGCCGCTTGCCAGCGGCTGGGGCTGTCCTACGTGGACTTCCGCCTGCGCAGCCGCGATGCCCCCTCGCGGAGGGAATTGCATGGGCTGCGGGATCTCTTTGCCCGGGTCGAGCCGCCCATCCTCCTGCATTGCAAGTCGGGTGCGGACCGCGCGGGGCTCGCCAGCGTGCTCTATCTCCACGTCGTCGAAGGTGTTCCGATCGAAGAGGCCCGCCGCCAGCTCAGCCTGCGCTACGGTCACATCCGGCAGGCCGATACGGGCATCCTCGACGCGTTCTTCGAACTGTACCTGGAGGACGCCGCCCGCGAGCCCATCGACTTTTTCACTTGGGTCGACCAGCACTACAAGCCCGGGAAATTGCGGCGCAGCTATCGCGCCAAGGGCTGGGCCAACCGTATCGTTGACGGCGTCCTCCGGCGCGAGTGAGGCGCGGTGATGGGGGGCCTGACGGACTTTGAGGCTTTGGCCGGCTTCAGGAAGCTTTGTCGGCGTCTAAATCGCCGGTCGTCGGGTCGAGCAGGCGGTGCATGTGCACGATGAAGTAGCGCATCAGGGCATTATCCACAGTCCGCTGGGCGGCGGCCTTCCAGGCTGCGTGCGCCTCTGCGTAGTTCGGGTAAATGCCGACGATGTCGAGTGCGCGCAGATCCCGGAACGTGGTGCTATCGAGGGATTCGAGTTCCCCGCCGAAGACGAGGTGGAGCAGTTGTTTCGGCGGTTGAGGGCTTTTGGACATTCTGTCATCCGGCTGGAGTTGGTGGCAAAGCGCGCCGGCAGGCTTGCGAGAAACGACGCTGTGACCAAACTGCCCGACCCACCGGCGTTCGCGCAACAGCGCGATCCGCCGCGCCGGTGAATGGTCTGATCTGATTTGGATTATTCCGATGGGTCCTGGGCGCAGGCCGACGCAATGTAACCCTGCCGCCACAGCGAGAACGCGCTGCGGGGACCTGCTCTCGACCGCGTCCGCTACCTGCTTGCTACTTGTAGAAAATGGTGAGTTCCAGCAGCACCATGAGTGCCAGCAGCAGCATCACCAGAACCCACAGACCGACGCCTTCCAGACGAGGCTCTGTCATGGCCTCCTCCCTCGGATAGAACCGCGAACGGGGACAAGCCTACATGCACTGCTGCCGGAATCGAAGGGAAACGAGGGCCCCGGTGGATGCGTTCCCTGTGGAGAGAGGATGTTTTGGCTGTTTGTTGCAGGTTTGCCCTCGCCGGGGCAATTGTCTAGCGTCCGGCCAGACCGCATGAGAAGGCAGCTTGATTCCGATGACCCTGTCGCCCTACGCCCAGAACCTCGAGAAGACCCCGGCCAACTATCAGCCGCTCACTCCTCTGACGTTCCTCGACCGCGCCGCCACCGTCTATCCGGACCACACGGCGGTTATTCACGGCCCGGCGCGCTACACCTGGAGCGAGTTCTACGGCCGTTGCCGCCGGCTGGCTTCCGCGCTGTCGCGCCTTCAGATCGGACCGGGCGATACGGTTACAGTCATGCTCTCCAACACGCCGCCGATGCTGGAGGCACACTATGCGGTCCCGATGATTGGCGGCGTGCTGCACTCGCTCAACACCCGCCTCGATGCAGCGATCATCGCCTTCCAGCTCGATCATGCCGAAACGAAGGTACTCATTACCGATCGCGAGTTCTCCAGCGTCATGAGCGAAGCGATGGCGATGGCGAAAGTTCGTCCGATCGTCATCGACTACGACGACCCTTCGTTCCCGCAGACCGGCGCCGCCTTGTCTCAGCTCGACTACGAGGCCGTTCTGGAAAGCGGCGATCCCGACTTCGCTTGGCGCATGCCGGCGGATGAGTGGGAGGCTATTTCACTCAACTACACGTCCGGCACCACAGGCAATCCCAAGGGCGTCGTCTATCATCACCGCGGCGCAGCCCTCATGTGCTATGCGAACACGATCGCCACCGGCATGGGCCGACATCCGGTCTATCTGTGGACGCTGCCGATGTTCCATTGCAACGGCTGGTGTTTCACCTGGTCGCTGGCCCTGGTGGCGGGTACCCACGTCTGTCTTCGCTGGGTGCGTGCGAAGGCCATGTACGATGCCATCGTCGAGCACCAGGTGACGAATATCTCCGGCGCGCCCATCGTGATGGCGACGCTGCTTGGCGCTTCTCCGGAAGAAAAGCGCGAGATTACGCATCGCGTTTCCTTTAATCATGCTGCGGCCCCGCCGCCGCAAGCAGTGCTCGATGCCATGATCGAGGCGGGCTTTGATCTCACGCATCTCTACGGTCTCACGGAAACATATGGTCCCGCATCCATCAACGAGTGGAACCTCGACTGGAACGCGCTCCCATCTGAAGAAAAGGCCAAGAAGCGCATCCGCCAAGGCGTGCGCTACGTGGCACTCGACGGGCTCACGGTGATGGACCCGGAAACGATGACGCGCGTGCCCGCCGACGGCGAGACCATGGGCGAAGTGATGTTCCGCGGAAACATCGTCATGAAGGGCTACCTGAAGAATCCCGAGGCGACGGCGGAAGCCTTTGCCGGAGGATGGTTCCATTCCGGTGATCTTGGCGTCCTGCATCCGGACGGCTACATCCAACTCAAGGATCGCTCCAAGGACATCATTATCTCGGGCGGTGAGAACATCTCCTCAATCGAGGTGGAAGACGTGCTCTACAAGCATCCCGCCGTTGCCGCTTGTGCGGTCGTCGCCAAGCCGGATGAGAGGTGGGGCGAGACGCCGTGCGCTTTCATCGAGCTTCGCGGCGGGGCTCAGGCAACGAAGGAAGAATTGATCGCCTGGTGCCGCGAGCGTCTCGCGCACTTCAAGGCGCCGCGCCACATCGTCTTCACGGAACTGCCCAAGACGTCGACCGGCAAGATCCAGAAGTTCCGTCTGCGCGACATGGCTAAAGACGCCTGATCCGGGCATGGGCCGCAAGTCCGGCCACCGACCTTGCCGATTTTTAACGACGGATTTTTCCAGCCTGTCCGTTTGACGGTATGACGCGGCGCGCTGACCAGCCTGCCGACCACGCCCACTCCCTCGGGCGTGTGCCTCCCCCGCATGATGCGCAGGACTGGGAGGCGCGCCGCGCATGGAACAGGAGAACTTTATGACACGTAAAGGAAAAGTCTTTGCCGGCGCCGCCGTTCTGCTTGCCCTGGGCTCGGCCGCGGCGGTCGCGCACCGGCATGGCGGGTGGCATCATCGCGGTCATCACGGCTGGGGCGGTCTCCAAATGGGCGGATCCGGGCCAATCGGCCGGGTGTGCCGGGGCGACCTGGCCGAGAAGGCCGATCACATGCTGGTGCGGATCGAGCACCGGGTGAAGCCCACGGATGCCCAAAAGCCGGCCTTCGAAGAGTTGAAGACGGCCATCAAGAGCGCAGCGGCCAAAGTCGAGGCCTCTTGCCCCACGCCGCCCGCACGGACCGCCGAGGGTTCTGATCAGAAGCCGTCCCGGAAGGAAATAACCGCGCGTCTTGCCGAGACGGAGGCACAACTCGCTGCGGTGCTGGATGGCCTGAAGATCGTGCGGCCGGCGGCGGAGAAGTTCTACGCTTCGCTTGACGACGCTCAGAAAGAGGCCGTTTCGGTCATGGGGCGCGGCAAGCACGGCAAGTGGGGCATGCACAACCATCGTGGCGGCGAAGGCCGCGGTCCTGGTCGCATGATGGATCGGGGTTCTGATCGCGGACCGGATCGTGACGGTTCTGTCGAGCGCGAAAGTGATCTTTGATCGCGATTGAGACAGATCGCGGCGTCATAGTCATCAAAAGGGCCCGCCGGAGACTGCTTCGGCGGGCCCAACTGTTTTGTGTGCGTCACGGTTGATCTCTTGCTGCTGGCGCAGCACACCGTTATTCACGCCAGGACGACACCGGGACGTCTCCGGCGAGATGCACATGATCTCACATTGATGTCCTGGCCGCGTTGTTGCGCGAGCCCGTTGGCGTGAGATCGGGGAGAATGCAAAAGCCGACCCCATGGTGGAGCCGGCTTCAAGCGTCAATGGCGTGAGGACGCCTCCAGTCTGTCGATTTCTTCTTTAATTCTGAGTTTCTGTTGTTTCATCCGCCGGATCTCGAGATCGTCTGATCCGGGTCTGGACATCTCCTCTGCTATCCGGCGATCGAGCTGCCGGTGCCTCTCTGAAAGTTCGTGGAGATGTGCGGATAACGCCATTCTAACCTCCTAACCAGAGTTGAGCGTGACAATATTGCCAGATATCTGCCGGGTTGTCCAAGGTACGGCGTGGACAGAGTTCAGCCATCGTGAAAATTTGATGGGCAAGGCCGCGATTCGCGGGAGTTTGCGCCACCTTAGGTCAAGATCCGAAGTCTTTAGGGTAGGGTCGTTGTGCAGTGCATTAAGTTGCGAAATCGAGAAAGAGGCTTAAAACCGCGCGGGCGAGAGCGGTCAGTCTCCTGGGTTGGAAACCACGATCGCGAAGGCGGTTAAGTCAAGAGTGGTGCGAAGAGGCGGAATGCAGCGTCAGAACGACAGAGAGCTGCGCGAAGAGCTCATGAAGCTGCGCAACGAGCATCGCGCGCTCGACGAGGAAATCGTCGCGCTCGAGACAATGGCCGGTGCCGATCAGCTGCTCATTCGCCGTCTCAAGAAAAAGAAGCTGATGCTGAAGGATCAGATTACCGCGGTTGAAGATCAGCTGTTGCCAGATATCATTGCCTGATCCGGCATGACGCGGTGCGGGCGAAGAACCAGCTCTCGCCTCTGCGTCGTAGATTGAGACGATTGACGATCTCTGACCCGATTCATCCGGAGCGCATGGGACGTGAGGCCCTCCGTTGAGACTTGGCTCTATCCGACCTCAAATGGACTCTACTGCGAGCCTGGGGGGTTCTTTATCGATCCGCCGCGTCCTGTCGACGGGGCATTGATCACGCACGGCCACAGCGATCATGCGCGTTCCGGACACGCCCGCGTGCTCGCGACGGCGGAGACGATTGAGATCATGAAAGTGCGCTATGGCGCGGAATGCGCCGGCGCGTTCGAGGTGGCTTGCCTGGGCGAGGCTCGGCGCATCGGCGATGCCACGGTCCGCTTCATGCCGGCAGGGCACATCCTCGGATCTGCCCAGATCGTCATCGAGCATCAGGGTTGCCGCGCTGTCGTTTCAGGTGACTACAAGCGGAGTGCGGATCCTACCTGCCTTCCATTCGAGGTCGTGCCCTGTGATGTCTTTGTGACCGAGGCGACATTCGCCCTGCCGGTCTTCCGGCACGAGCCTGCGCAAGGCGAGGTGCGCAGGCTGCTGGATTCGTTGGAGCGATTTGCCAGCCGCACCCATCTTCTTGGCGTCTATGGTCTTGGAAAATGTCAGCGCATGATCGCGCTCTTGCGCCAGCAGGGTTACGACAGGCCCATCTATCTGCACGGAGCGCTCGTCGGGCTCACGGACCTGTATGAACGCTTGGGCGTCGCCCTCGGAGATTGCCGGCCGGTCAGCGCCGCGAGCGACGCGGAGCTCGTTGGCAGCCTCGTTCTTTGTCCTCCGTCGTCCCTGGCCGACCGCTGGTCGCGACGGATGGGGGAGGATCCGGTGCGCGTGTTCGCCTCCGGGTGGATGCGTGTGCGCGGCCGGGCGCGCCAGCGCGGCGTGGAACTGCCGCTCGTCGTGTCGGATCATGCCGATTGGCCGGAACTGCTCGCAACGATCCTGGAGACGGGCGCGGAGGACATCTGGGTCACACATGGGCGGGAGGATGCGCTCGTGCATCAGCTCGCGCGGATGGGCCGCCGTGCGCGGGCGCTCGCGCTCGTGGGTTACGAGGACGATGCGGAGTAGGCGGTATGCACGCGTTTGCCGACGTTCTCGACAATCTCTCGACCACGCAAAGCCGTACGGGCAAGCTCGCGCTTCTCAAGGCGTACATGCGCGCCGCTCCCGATCCCGATCGCGGATGGGCGCTGGCCGCCCTCACCGATGGGCTGCCGTTGCGCATTTCGTTCCGGCGCATTCTCTCCGATCTGATGTCGGAGCGCGCCGATCCTGTGCTCTTCAAGCTCTCGCGCGATTTCGTTGGCGACACCGCCGAGACGGCCGCGCTGCTCTGGCCGTCACACGATGGGGCGTCAAAGCCGCCTCCGCTCGGCGAGGTCGTGGACATGCTCATCAGCGCACGTCCGGCAGAGCATGCGGCCATCATCGCGTCCGTGCTGGACCGCTGCGACACACGCGAGCGCTGGGCTTTCCTGAAACTCATCGGTGGTGCGCCGCGCGTCGGTGTCTCGGCACGGCTCGCCAAGACGGCCCTTGCGGAGATCGGTGGCCACGAAGTCGGTGAGATCGAGGAGATCTGGCACGCCCTGAAGCCGCCCTATCGAGAATTGTTCGATTGGATGGAAGGCCGCGGCGATCGGCCTGATCCGGGATCGGTTCCCGTGTTTCGTCCCCTCATGCTGGCCACTCCAATCGAGGAAAGCGATTGGGCGGGGTTGCAGCCGGAGGACTTCGCCGCTGAATGGAAGTGGGATGGGATCCGCGTGCAGGTGGCGGCGTCCGGGGGCGAGGTGCGTCTCTACTCGCGCACGGGCGACGACATCTCGGCGGCGTTCCCCGAGATCCGCTCCGCCTTCGCCCATGTAGAGGCCGTTGCGGACGGCGAACTTCTCGTCGTTCGCGAGGGCACCGTGGCGCCCTTCAACGATCTGCAACAGAGGCTCAACCGCAAGACCGTCACGTCGCGAATGCTGCGCGCGCATCCTGCGCATCTGCGGCTCTACGATCTTCTGTTCCAGTCCGGCGAGGATCTTCGTCCGTTGGGCTTCGCCGAGCGCCGGCAGCGTCTGGAAGGCTGGCACGACGCCGTCCGTCCGCCACTCAGCGACCTGAGCGATCTCGTTCCGTTCGTCACGTTCCGTGAACTGGAGGCGCACTGGCATGGTGCGCGTGCGGCGGGTATCGAAGGCCTCATGCTGAAGCGTCGGGCAAGTCCCTATCTCGCGGGCCGGCCGAAGGGGCATTGGTTCAAGTGGAAACGCGCGGCGCTCACGCTCGATTGCGTTTTGATGTACGCGCAGCGCGGATCGGGCAAGCGCTCGTCGCTCTATTCGGATCTCACCTTCGGCGTCTGGCGCCCGCGAGAAGGAACGGTGGAGCGCGAACTCGTACCCGTGGGCAAGGCCTACTCCGGCTTTACGGATGCGGAACTGCGCGAACTCGACCGTTTCATCCGCACGAACACGACCGAGACCTTCGGCCCCGTCCGCGCCGTGGCGCCGAAGCTCGTCCTCGAGATCGCTTTCGATGCCGTCCAGCCGTCCACGCGGCACAAGTCCGGTGTCGCCATGCGCTTTCCCCGAATACATCGCATCCGCTGGGACAAGCCGGCGGAGGAGGCCGATACGCTGGAGGCGACCGTGGGGCTCATCGGCTGAGCCTGAGGCTTGCGCGCCTGGCCATTTGCGCGGATTCTGGTCCGATAAGGACTGTAAGGGGCGCCATGTTCGAAGGATTTACGCGCGGCCGGTTCGATACTGGCGGATTGGAGATCGCCTATGTCGTGGGCGGCCGTGGTCCGCCCGTGCTACTTCTCCACGGCTATCCGCAGACGCACGCAATGTGGGCGCGGATCGCGCCGATCCTGGCCGAGCGCTACACGGTCGTCGCCGCCGATCTCAGGGGGTATGGCGAAAGTTCCAAGCCCGCCTGTCTTCCTGATCGAAGCAACTATTCGTTCCGCGTCATGGCCGGCGATCAACTCGCCCTCATGCGCGGGCTCGGCTTCGATCGCTTCCATCTCATCGGTCACGATCGCGGCGGGCGCACGGGGCACCGTCTGGCGCTCGATCATCCCCAGGCCGTGCGGTCGCTTGCCGTCCTCGACATCGTGCCGACGCTCGCCATGCTGACCGGCATGAACCGTCAGGTCTCGGCGGCCTACTGGCACTGGTCCTTCCTCGCCCAGCCCGAGCCATTTCCCGAGACGCTCATCGGCCGCGACCCGGACTATTTCTTCGAGTTCTGCCTCGTCGGCTGGGGCAAGATTGCCTTGTCCGAGTTCGATCCCGCGCAACTTCAGGCCTATCGCACGGCCTGGCGAAATCCGGCGGCGATCCATGGCTCCTGCTCGGACTATCGCGCAGCTCTCACTGTCGACCTGGCGCACGACACCGCCGACGCCGATCGCAAGATCGCGTGTCCCGCGCTCGTCTTCTGGGGGACGAAGGGGCTCATGCACGAGCTATTCGACATGGAGGAAGAATGGCGGAGGATCTGCGTGCGGCCGCAGTTTGCGACACTGCCCGGCGGCCATTTCTTCCCAGATCAGTTCCCCGAGGAGACGGCCGCACGCCTCATGACGTTTCTTGACGGCGCGGCGTGAGTCCTAGCCGAGCCGCCGCCGGAACTCGTCGTAGCCGTAGGAGCGCAGAACCTCGTAGCGGCCGTCCTCATGCAGCATGGAGAGATCCGGTAGAGGCGTCCCGTTAAAGGTCGTGTTCTTCACGAACGAATACTGCATCATGTCGGTGAAGATCAGCCGGTCGCCGACCTTCAGAGGTTCGGCGAACGAGTATTCGCCGATCACGTCGCCCGTCATGCAGGTCTTGCCGCCGAGCACGTAGGTGTGAGGCAGAACGCCGGGCTTGCGGGCGCCGATGATGACGGGCGTGTAAGGCACCTCCAGGACGTCCGGCATGTGGGTCGAGGCCGAGGTGTCGAGGATGGCGATTTCCTTCTCGTTCCGGTGCAGGTCGAGCACCGTCGCGACCAGCCACCCCGCGTTCACGACCAGGCCGGCGCCCGGCTCCATGATCACCTCAACATCGAATGCCCGGCGGAATTCCTGCAAAGCCGCGATCAGGGGTTCGAGTTTGTAGCCGGGCCGGTTGATGAAGTGCCCGCCGCCGAAATTGACGGCCTTCACCTGCCGGATCTCGTCGGCGAAATTCTCGGCGACGTGTCGGATGAGGCCCGTTGAGCCTTCCTCCCGCGCTTCGCACAGCGCATGTGCATGAAGGATGTCTATCTCGCCCCAGGGAATGTCGCCGCACTCTGCCTTTGTGGTGCCGAAGCGCGAGCCGGGTGCGCACGGATCGTAGAGTGCGCCGCCGAGCGTGGCGCTCGAATAGTCCGGATTGATGCGCACGCCCACCTTGCGTCCGGCGGTCTTGGCGATGGCCATGTATTGGCGCAGTTGACCCGGCGAGTTGAAGTAGATGTGGTCGGCGATCGTGACGAGACGCTCCACTTCGCCCGGTCCGTAGGCCGGCGCATACACATGCACCTCCTTGCCGAACTCTTCGCGTCCCAAGCGCGCCTCGTACTCGCCCGACGCGGTCGTGCCGTCGAGGGTGTCGCGCATGAGGGGGAAGGCCGCCGGCATTGCCCAGGCCTTGGTTGCGAGCAGGACTTTCACACCCGCTTCGCGCTTCAGCCGCGCAGCAGTCTCGAGGTTGCGCTTCAGGCTGGCCACGTCGAGGACGTAGGCGGGCGTATGCATGTCGGCGGGCAGGTTCGGCGTTGTCATCGGTTTGGAATGGCCCAGGTGAAGGTGATTGGAGCCGCTATATGGCACCCTGGTCCCCGCTTCGCTAGTGGCGGCCGGCAGATTGACTACTCTGCGATCGTCACCTCGAAGACGCGGCTCGTCTTTTCCCCGGATGATAGACGCGCCTCGACCGCGAAGCGGTCGGTGCCGCTCATCCCGGCGCGGGCGGTGTAGTAGACGCCAGTTCCCGTCGCTTTCTGCCCGGCGCAGGTTCCCGTCGCGGAGGCTGCAATCGTCGTTTCCTGTCCGGGGCGGAAAGTGACGTCGCCCTTTGTAGGCGGCGATGTTACCGTCACTTCGGGCGCGGGCAGAGTCGCACAGTTGTCCTCCCATCCGGCGAATATGAAGACGCGAGCGGGACGGCCGGCGACCACCGGCGCGCTTCGCGTGGCCGCGTCCAGGGTCGGAGAAGGAAGCGCGGAAGGGGATTGTGTGTTATCCTTCGAATCATAACCACTGCATGCTTGAAGAACCGCCGTCAGCGGGAGTATTCGCAGCGCCTTTGCTGCACATTTCAGCATCATGATGAATTTTCCGGTGGGATGGTCTGCGGCGTGTCGGACATTGCCACGGGGCTGAATCCGGGACTAGAGTTGAGCGCGTCGCCGACGCCTTGCGGTTCATTCTTCCACGGCTGCGTTGCGACAACGGGAAAAGAAATGAATTTGCCTTCCGGTCTACATCGCGAATTGCGCGTGCCGCGTCTCTTGAGCTTCCTCGGCCTGCACATGGCCACGGGTCTGGCGATCGGCGTGCTGGTCGCCTCGGCCATGATCCTCACCAATCTCGCGGGATTGAAGGATCTGCTTGTCGAAGCGCAGGAGCCGGTCGTCGCCATCTTCCTTCTCTACGCCTTTAACGCGTTGACCTTTGGCAGCGTCTCCATGGGCATCGCCGTGATGACGCTTCCCTATGATGGCACGTGTGATATGCGCGATCCCGACGATGGCGATGATGATCTCGGGCCTCTCTCGTTGCGTGCGCGAGAATCTAAGCGGTCAGCGAGTGCGCCAGCATCCGGCGGAACGGGATCATCGTCGAGCGTGTGAACCCGAAGGACCGGTAGAATGCTTGGCCGACCGTGTTGTCGTGGTCGGTTAACAGCGTGATGCGTTGTACGCCGTCCGCCCTCGCGCGTTCGATAATCCCGGCCATCAGGATTTTTCCGATCCCTTTTCCGCGCTCGCTCTTGGTGACAATCACATCTTCGAGATTGGCCACGCGGCTGCCAAGCGCCGTCGAAACCGCGTAGTGGAGAACGCCCATCCCCACGACGCAGCCATCCTGTTCGGCCGCCAGGACGCGCACCGCGTTGCCCTGATCGAGCAGCATGCGTAGGCCCCGCGCCTGCACGGTTCTTTCCGGCGCGAATTCGTGCTCCTGAGCGAAGAGTTCCCCGAGCAGATCGGCCAGGGCCGGCACGTCGTCATGGTCCGCGAGGCGGATGGTGGGCATGAGGTCGTCTCCTACGTTCGACTGGAATTTTTCCTTCCGCGGAGGGGCCAGAGGCGGGCTTGTCTGATAACCGCCGCAAATGTTACATAGTTACATCCAGGATCCCGGCTCGGCGAGCGCGGGCGAGGAGCAACTGGCCGCCGGATGAGCGGCTCTCTGGGAGTGAAACATGAAAAACTTTTTTGCAACCACAGCCTTGATCGGTGCGGCTTTGAGCGTCGTTCCGGCTGTCGCGTTCGCCGCTTCGCTCGTCTCTGCCAAGAAACTCGAAGTGAATGTCGACGAGACCAAGACCGAGGCCGAGCGGATGGCGCTGTGGGAAAAGATCGGCGGCTGGTGCGCAATTGCGGAATGGCATCCGGCGATCACGAAGTGCGAGGAGAGCAAGGAAGGGGATGTCGAGTTTCGCACGTTGACCCTCAAGGACGGCGGCGTGATCAAGGAGAAGCTTCTCGAGCGCGGCACGGCGACCTACAAATACGAGATCATCGAGAGTCCGCTGCCGGTGAAGAACTATACGGCCATGTTCTCCGTGACGCCGGATGATGACGATCTCGACGAGATCAATGTGCTGTGGTCGGCGACCTACGACGCCAATGGCAAAGAGGATCGGGAGGTCCGCAAGATCATCGACGGAATCTTCAAGGACGGCATTGAGAGTATCAAGGCCAAGTACGCCAATAAGGATGATGACGGCGACAAGAAGTAATCACGGGCACACGTTCAGCCGCCGAATGACAAAAGAGCCGGGAGACGATTGGTCTCCCGGCTCTTGCTTTCAAACGGGATGCTACCATCCAATTCCGACATGAAACCCGGGACCCCAGCCACGGCGAAAACCCCATGCCGGACCGAATGCACCGTAGCGATACGGGGATCGCCAATGGTAGGGGCGATAGAAGCGGGGGCGAGGCCTCCAAATGCGGTGACCGCGCCAGTGGCGTCCTCGCCAGCGACGACGATGGCGAACCTCTTCGGTGACACTTGTGTCGATCTGCACCGCCGGCTTTGCTAGTCCGGCTCCTGTCAAAGGTGCGGCTGCGGACGGCGACGCCAGCGCGAAGGCGCCGGCGATAGCTGCTGTTCCCAGGGCAAGCTTCAACTTCATTCTCTTCTCCTCGCGTGAATGCGTGCAACCCCTTCAGCCGACAATTGGTGTGCGGTCGATCGTATTGCAAGTGACCCAACAGGTCATCACGGCGTTGAAACTGAATCTCGCGGCGTCAGACTTTGTCCATCGTCGTCCCAGGCGCACCGCACCAGGTCCGTCTCGTCCCCAGTCACATCGGCCAACAAAAAAGAGCCGGGAGACGTTTGGTCTCCCGGCTCTTCACTAAGCTCTCTTCAACGCTGCTTCTTCGCTCCTACCAGCCGAAGTGGAGGTAGACGCCGCCACGGTGGTAACGGCGATAGGGATACCCATAGTAGCCATAATAGTATGGGCTGTAGTACCTCCTGTAAGGCCGATACCGGTAGTAACGCGGCCGCCAGTAGCGCCGGCCATAGTAGCGGTGTCCGCGCCACCTTCTCCGGTGGACCTGCTCAACTGCGCTGGTGGCGGTATCTGCCTTGGTGGCGAGACCCGTGCCTGCGAGCGGTGCCGCAGACGAGGGGGTCGCGAATGCCATCGCGCCCAATAGGGCGGCGGCAGCAAGGGCGATTTTCATTTTCATGCCCGTCTCCTCAAGTGGGTAAGCTTCAGACTTCCCCCGGTGATGCTTGAGTTTGCCCGCCTTAAGCACACAGTTGCAAGGGGAATAGCGAAAAATTGATTGCTGCAGCGCATTTGCGCGCCGGAGTCAAAAGGGAAACGTCAGCTGCGAGAGGAACGCGAGATGCAAGAACGTCAGGTTATGCTCATTACGGGTGCGACCGCCGGCATCGGCGCGGCTATCGCGGTTTACTGTGCGGCACAAGGCGCGCATGTGATGTTGACTGGGCGCAACGTAGCGCGAGGTCTAGCTGTTTCCGACGGCATTGTCGCATCGGGAGGTGTAGCTGGATTTCTCGAAGGAGACGTCACTGTACCTGGCAGTGCAGAGCGCGCCGTCAAGGCAACGGTCTCTCGCTTCGGGCGTTTGGACTGTCTCGTCAATAATGCCGGTATCCTGGCGCGGGGAGACGCGCTCGCCTGCACCGACGAAGACTGGGACCGCGTGATAGCGACGAACGTGACGGCCGCGTTCCGGCATGCGCGCGCTGCCGTGCGCCAGATGCGGGCGCAGGGCGATGGCGGATCGATCGTCAATATCGCTTCTGATTGGGGCCTTGTCGGCGCGACAGGTGCGGTCGCCTATGCGACGAGCAAGGGCGCGGTGGTCCAGATGACCCGCTCGATGGCCCTCGATCACGCCCGCGACGGCATCCGCATCAATGCGGTCTGCCCCGGCGATACGGACACGGCCATGCTCGGCGAGGGAGAGGAGGGTCGCGCCCGGCATCTTGCCGCTCTGGGAGCGGACCTTCCGCTGGGGCGGGTTGCCTCGCCGTTGGAAGTGGCGCGCGCTGTCGCCTTTCTCGCGTCCGATGCGGCGAGTTTCATCACAGGGGCGGCCCTTCCCGTCGATGGGGGCAACACGGCCCGGTAGGCGCACAGTCTTCGTTTGTCGTCTCTCTTCTTTGTTCTTTGGTCCTGTTTTTCCCTGATCCGCGTCATTTCTGGGTGCAAGACGTTTGACGACGCTCAAACTTTCCCTAGGATGCCTGCGCCGGGATGTCGCACTGCAGCAATTGTGCGCGCTCGCCAGCTCACACGGACTTCGGCGAAAAGGGACAGACATGACTGGAAAAACCGATTGGCCCGAGGTGCGCAAGATAACGCTCGACGACTTGAACGACGTTATCGTCGCTGGGATCGAGGACTTCCGAGCCGCGCCGAAATACGGCGTCATGCTCGGCGCCCTCTACGCGATCGTCGGCTGGGCCATTATCGGGCTGCTGTGGTTTATGGGGCTGCCGTTCCTGGCGTATCCTGTCGCGATGGGCTTTGCGTTGATCGCCCCGTTCGCCGCCGGGGCCTTCTATGCGGTCAGTGATCTGCGGGAGCGCGGCGAGGAGTTGTCGTGGAGCCGCGTGCTGGCTTCCTTGCGCCATGCGGCGGGCCGGGATCTGGGCTGGATGGCGCTCGTCACGTCTTTCGCGCTCGTGCTCTGGCTGGAAATTGCCGCGGTGCTGACCTTCGCCTTCGGAGGCATCAATACGTTCGACAGCAACTACCTGGAGAAGGTGTTCGACAGCCCCTCGGGCGTGGCATTCCTGCTGCTGGGCAACGTAGCCGGTGCGATCATCGCTTTCGCGGTGTTCTCCGTCTCGGTCATCTCGTTCCCGATGCTTTACGACCGGGAGCGTGACGCGGACTTCGTCACCGCCATGGTTACGAGCGTGCGGCTGGTGGAGAAGAACCCCATCTCGATGCTCGCCTGGTGTTCGTTCATCGGCATCATCATCGGGCTGTCGGTGATGTCAGCGTTTCTCGGACTGCTTGTGCTCCTGCCGATCATTGGTCATTCGACATGGCATCTCTACCGGATTGCCGTCGAGCCGGTGTCGGAGTTCTGAGAAATCATCCGCGCGTGGCGCCGCTGATGCCGGCCTGGGCATCGAGGCCCAATTCGCGAAGGGTTGATGGGTCCACGCGCGCGCTCCACGTCCGCGCCTGGTCTGCAAGCGTGCCCGGTTCTTCAAAGACGAACTGCCCCGGCTCTTGCGAGCCGGGGCACTCTTTTTGAGCACATGCGAACGTCGTGCGATCAGTGCTTCTTCTTCCAGTGCTTGTGGTGATGGTAGTGCTTCTTCTTCCAGTGATGGTGGCGATAGGAACCGCCCCAGCCGGGGCCATAGCCGTAGTATCCGTAGTAGTGCGGACCGTGACACCACCTCCGGCCGTAGCGCCAATGGCAATGGCGATAGGGCCGGTAATGCACCGTCTCCAGACCACCGGCGGGCGCGGCCCGTTCTGTTGCCGCCGCCAGCGCGCCCGCACCGACGGGCGCAGCGGACACGGGAGCCGACACGCCCACCGCCATCAACAGGCCGCTGGCTGCTGCTACCAAGACTGCCTTACGCATGAATGTAACCTTTCGCTTGCAAACGGTGAGATACACCCCGGCGTATCCACGACGCATATTGCGCTCGCCCTTTACATGTGGTTCGCGCCGCGCCGGAGCAAGGGTATCGCCGCGATCAAATCGCACGGATCGCTTGACCCATTCGCTTGCACCCCCCTTTGTTCTGTGGGGTGAGTGGGCTCACGCCGCCGTCCTCCGATGAAGGGAGCCTGCAATGACACGCTTGCGCGTCCTGCTTCCGGCCCTGCTCCTTGCGCCCGGCTTCGTTGCCGCGCTGACATCCGCGCTGCCCGCCGACGATCGCGCACCCTCGCTGGCGGGTTCGGAATGGGGCCTCGCCCGCGAGCACGACGCGTCCCACGGCGGTGAGGCGTTCGTGCAGTTCCGGAAAGACCGCGTCATGGGCCACGGCGGCTGCAACAGCTTCTCGGGTTCCTACACCTTCGACGGCACGCGCCTCGCGATCGGCCCGCTCGTCACGACACGCAAAGCCTGCGCTCCCGCCATCATGTCGGCCGAACGCGCGTTTCTCGGCCTTCTCCAGGGCGCGGCCACGGCCACTGCGACGCACACGGCGTTAGTCCTGAAGGATTCCTCCGGCGCGCCGTTCGCCACGTTCCGCCGCCGCGACTGGGATTGAGCCATACACCCCTTGAAATGGCACAAAAGAGCCAATCGCCGAGGACTGACGATCCGCGCGGGGCCGGTCTTAATCGCACCAAATTGAAAATAGTTTTCTCTCAATTGCTCCGCAGCGCTCAACAAAGACCTATGCACGTTCAGCGGATTGCTTGGACCCCGCGCGTTGGTTTCGGCATGGTTCACCATATTGCCGGCAAGAACTGACCAACTGCGATGAAAGTCCAGCTTCAATGATCCGTTTGATTTATGCCTTGCAGAACATTCCCGCTCTCAAGGAGCGCGGCCTCGAAGTCAGCGCCTACGACTTCACGACCGCCGTCATCCATCACGAGGGCCACGCCCGCGCCGTCTGGCGCAAGGCGGGCAAGGTCTATGAGTTCGTTCCCGCGCACGCCCTGTTCCCGGCCTACATCGCCTGCAGCCTGGAGGAACTCGTCTCGGTGACCGGGTTCGTCTTCGAGAACAAGCCGGCGGCGGACGACGAAAAAGAATTCGAAGGCTGCATCGACTGGATGCGCGCCAAGTCCGCGTCCGCTCCGCCGGCCGTCGCGAAATTCCGCAAGGCCCGCACCAAGCCCGCGGCGTCTGTGGCCGATGCGCTGCGCGCCCGGAAGGCGACGGATCGCGCCAAAGCGAAAATCAGAGCGAAAGCGAAAGCCAACGCCGGCGCGAAGGCGATGGCGAAGGCGAAGCGGACGGCGAAGTCGTCTCAGGCGACCTCCCTGGACTCGCTGCTCGGTCAATACCTGGACGGGCTCCGTCAGAGGGTATCCGAAATCCCATCCGAGACCCCGTGCGACCGCGCCGCCAATTGCGACTGGGCGACGCCCGCCTGTTATCCCGGCGAAGCCTGTCGCGATCCGGGCGTCACCTCCCCGCAGAAGCACACGCGGGACTGAATACGCTGCACCACTCCTGCCCTCGGCCCACCGAGGCGTGCAGCACCTGAAGGCCGGGGAAGCGGCGGTCCCACACTCCGCTCCCCGGCCTCTTTTTGTCCGGCTCCCCCGCGACCCGCCGCGCTGTGCACGCGCCCATCACGCTGGAT
>CAWGTZ010000028.1:0-113239 GCA_963825555.1 uncultured Alphaproteobacteria bacterium
CGATTTTGTTGCAGAAGTCGGCCCGATGGACCGGTTCCAGCGGCTGCTGACTTTTCAGAAACTGGATGCGCTGCCTTTTGCCGCTTGCCCGTCACGGACAGCGGCAAGGCATTGGTACCGACGTTTGACGCAACCAACGCAACAACACACTACGCAGCGCATGGGGCTGTCGTGTCCGGCGGATGGAAGGTCAGTCTTGCGAGACGACACAGGTTTTGTGCGATGGCGGCCAGCGTGAACTCGAACTGGGCGCCTGCCGGCCCTCTCTGTCTCAGCCGCCCCATCCGAAGAATGCGCTTGAGATGCGCGAAGAGCATTTCGACCTTCTTGCGATCCCGGCGGGTCTGCTCATAGGCCGCAGTCTTGGCAACGGCGCGGGCGACATCGCGTGCTGCCTCGTGAATGTGCCGTGTAATCTTGCGGCAGGGCGTCTTCGGGCAGCATCTGGACTTGAGCAGACACGGGCGGCAATCGGCGACCCGCGAGAAGTAGGAGATCATGTCGTCGCCGCGTGGCATGCGCTTTCTGCTCGACCGGGGCAGGACCTTGCCGTTGGAACAGACGTAGCAATCGTGTCTATCGTCGTAGATCGAAGTCCTCTCGACTGAATGTGCCGTCGTCGCGCCTCGACTTGTCGATCACCGGAACATGTGGTGCGATGTTCTTCTTATCGACCAGGAAATGGAGGTTGGGCGCCGATCCGTAGGCGGTGTCGGCAACAAGCCAATCGGGTTTGATGCCGAAGGTCTGCCTCGGTCCGTCGATCATCGTCTGCGCTGCACCCACTTCGGCCTGTCGTATCGCCCGAGACGCCTCGACATCCATGATGATTCCGAACTTTACATCGATGAGATAGTTGTCGGCATAGGCGAAGAATGCAGCGTTGCGCAGCGCGCCGGTCCATTGCGCTGCCGGATCGGCGGGCGCGACGAACTTAGGTACGACGCCAGTGGCGGAACCCCAGGCGGGTTCGTCGAGCCTGGCGAGATAGTCCTGCACGGCACGTCTTGGCCGTCTCTGGATCGATATCGTGGCTCCATTCGTCACCCGGCGTCGACCGGCACTTGTTGGCATCGGCCGCGATCAGGCTCGCGTCGACCGCAAAGCCGTTGCCGCCAACGAGGCCCGCCGTGATGCACGACGCGACGATGCGCTCGAAGACGACTGCGAAAGACATCGTGGTCGCGAAAACGCTCTTTACGGGCTCGCGTGAAGGCGGAGTGATCGGGGATCTTGTCTTCGATGCCGAGACCGCAGAACCAGCGATAGGCGAGGTTCAGCTGCACTTCGCGGCAGAGCGCGCGCTCGGAGCGGATCGCGAACACGTAATCCCAGGATGAGAATCCGGATTATCAGCTCCGGATCTATCGAAGGACGACCGGTGTGGGAGTAGTGCGGGGCCAACTCGACGCGGACCCAGGAGAGGTCAAGAACCGCCGCGATCCGCCGTGCCAGATGATCGTCCGGACGACCGCCTCAAGATCAAACGCATAGAACAGCTGACCCTGCTCACTCTTGCGTCGTCCCATCATCGATCCGCTCCGCCGATGCACACCTCACAATGACGGAATCACGGTTCGCTCGATGCCTCAATGCCGACTTCTGCAACAAAATCGGCCCAACTCCGACGGTGGCCGGGCATCTGCTTATCAGCGGATAGCGGAGGTGGAGAATTTGGGACCAATGGGCGGTCGCGAGCACTCGCGCACATCCGCTCTCTCTGCAAAGCCCCCCACCTTATCCCCGGCGCTCTCCCCTCCCTTACATTTGGCCCATCCGCATCACTGGGGGCGCGTTCTGGAGGCGTCTTGAAGTGCGCGATGCGGAGACGAGCACGGAAGGACGAAGCGGTGCACGCAGCCAACCCTTCCGGCTTCGATCTCAACCGCCCGCCGTAAGGATGGGTCCCGGATGATGTGCCGGTGAAAAGGGGAGACTGTAGCCTGGGATAAGAGCGAGCCCAGCGCGAAGCCCGTGCAGCGGGGCGTCACAGCGCCTTTTCAAAAACCTGCGGACGACCGCGGCTCTGTCGCGCCCCGCTCACCCTATGATGGCGCCTTCCGACCCCCCTGAGGGGAGCCGGCCGAAAGGCGCGTGGCCGTGTTGCGGGCGGTGCGCCACCAAAAATCCAAACGCGCGAGTGATCCTACAGGCGCAACTCCGCTCCCCGGAGCTGATAGAGAACCAGTGCGGTGGCCACCGCGAGGTTCAGGCTGTCGAGCTTGCCGGCCATGGGAATTTTCACCCGCCGCGTGGCGATGGCCGCGAGCGCGTCGGAGAGCCCCGGGCCTTCGCTGCCCATCATCAGCAGAGCGGGCGTTTGATAGGACGCGGTCCGGAAATCCTCACACGCGCCGAGCGTCGTGGCCACCACTTCGCCCGGCCAGCGTGGGACCCACGAAAGAAACGTGTTCCGCTCCACCGCCACCAGCGACATGTTGAAGATCGATCCCATCGTCGCGCGCACAGCCTCGCGCGAATAGGGGTCGGTGCATTGGCCAACGAGGATGAGGCCCGCCGCGCCCACCGCGTCCGCAGTGCGGATGATGGTGCCGAGGTTGCCCGGGTCGCGCACCTCTTCGAGCACGAGCCACACCGATTTCGGCGGCACGGTCGTGGGCTCCGGCAGCGTCCCCCAGCGCTGCCTGAAGACCGCCAGCATGGTCTGCGGATTGTCTTTCGCCGCCAGCTTCTCCAGCACGGCGCTGGAAACTTCGAGGACTTCCGCACCCTCGTCGAGCGCGGCGTTGACGAGCCGCTTCTGCGTGTCGGTTTCGAGCGCACCAGCGCGATAGACGAGCGTTTCGGGGCGGAAGCCCGCCGCCCGCGCCGTCATGAGGATCGATGCGCCCTCGGCGAGAAAGAGCCCCGTTTCCCTGCGTTCCTTGCGCATGTCGAGCGCGCGGATCGCTTTCACGCGATCGTTCGTGAGGCTCGTGATGGGCTTTGCAAAGCGCGTCATGGAGTGGAGACCCAGCGCGTGAAGAGCGACGTGGGCACCGCGAAGCCGCCTTTGGCGCGGATCGCAAGTTCACCCGTATGGAAGCTGCCGTCTTTGTCCTTCAGCGTGTCGCGCATCAGCTGGTCGAAGGCGATCGCGGACGCGCGGATTGCGTAGACGGTCAGGATCATGGCGGACTGCTGAGGATCGAGAAGCTGGCGGCAGTCCTTGAGGAAGCCCGGCAGGCTCGAGAACAGATCCCACACCTCGCCCTCCGGCCCGCGGCCGAACTTCGGCGGATCGACGAGAATGACGTGGTAGGTCTTGCCGCGCCGCACCTCCCGCGCGACGAACTTCGCCGCGTCGTCGAGGATCCAGCGGATCTTGGCCTGATCGAGCTTGGACGCGGCCTGGTTCTCCCGACCCCAGGCGATCGCCTTCTTCGAGGCGTCGAGGTGGGTGACCTCGGCTCCGGCCGCCGCCGCGATAAGCGAAGCAGCGCCCGTGTAGCCGAACAGGTTGAGCACGCGGGGCGGGCCGGCCTTCACAGCCGCGATGCGCTCCAGCATCCACGCCCAGTGCGGGACCTGCTCGGGGAATAATCCCAGGTGCCAGAGGCCCTGCATCTTGCACAGCATGGTGATGGACGGACCCTTGCCGCCGCCGGGCGGCGGCAGTGCAAGCCGCACGGGCCAGCTTTCCGGCACCGGCCTGTCGACGCGCCACCGGCCCTTCTCCTCGTCCTCGCCGGAAGCGGAGAACACCGCGTGCGCCTTGGCCCAGTCCGCTTTGCTCAGCCGTGGGGCCCACAGGGCCTGCGGCTCCGGCCGGTCGACAACGATGGACCCGAAGCGCTCCAGCTTGCGGCCGTGCCCGGAGTTGAGGAGCGCAAAATCGCCAAACCCCTCCGTCTCTAAGAGATCGATGCGGGGCGCGATCGGCTGGGGCTTTGTCGTCCTATCCTGCATGGCCCGCGACGTAGCACGCCCCACACGGGCTTGCCCAGTGTGGGTAGAGAAAATCCCACACGGGCCTGCCCGGTGTGGGTGGGGTGACGCCCGCTCGGGCTCAACCGGTCAGGACACCTGCAACTCCTTCATGCGACCAAGCTTGTCCCGCCTGGGTTCACCTTTGGTATGATGCCGCTTCTCGTCTCAGGGACGAAGGGAACGGTCGCCAGAGACCCTCGCCGGGCATATCATCTCCGTTCTGACAGCATCTTTCTCCGCCCACCCCGGAAGGTTTCCATGAGCACGCCAACCCGTCCGCTGAAATACGGTGAGAACCCCCAGCAGAAGGCCATCGTTTTGCTGGATACGCACAGCCGCGATCCGCTGGGCATCGGCAAGTTCCACACGGTCTCGGGCGCTCCGGTCGTCGAGGAAATCGGCGACATGGGGTGGGTGAACCTGACCGACCTCGACCGGGGGATGGATGCGCTGGTGCGCATCGCCGCCGCCTTCGAGACCAATACCGGCGCGGTGCCCCACATCGCCCTTCTCATTGAGCACGGCAACGTGGCAGGTGCCGCCTATGGATCGACCGATCAGGTTCTGGTGCAGGCCATCAACTCGAACTACCGCGCCGCATTCGGCTCATTCCTCGTGACGAACGTGCCGATCTCGCGGATCGCGGCACTCGCCATGCGCGACGCGATGGCTGCGCTTCGCCCCTTCTCCGGCATCGCCGCGCCCGAGATCGACAAGCCCAGTTCGGTCTTCTTCAAGCGCAAGAAGGGCAAGTGCAGCATGCTGGTCAATCCGGCGCTAGCGAACGTCGGCCTCGCCAATCTCGATTCCGGCGCTGCCTCGCGCACGATCCGCGGCGCGACCCTGACCCAGGAGCCCAACACATTCGTGCCGCGCTTGCCGAAGACGTGGGACAAGGGCCTGATCGAGGACATGTGCCTCGCTTGGGGCGTCTGCGCGGCAAGCAACGCGAATTCGATCACGATCGCCAAGGGCGGCGTACTCCTCGCCAATGCCGTGGGACAGCAGGAGCGCGCGGCCGCATGCGAACTCGCGATCCAGCAGGTGCGCCAGACGCGGCGCCTGCCGGCGCTGAAGGGCGCTGCGGTCGTCTCCGACAGCTTCTTTGCCTTCGCCGACGGCTTCGACCTGCTGGCCCGGCGAAAGGTAGCCGCCGTGTTTGCCACCAGTGGGTCGGTGCACGACAAGGAGGTGGCCGAGCACGCCCGGCAGTTCGACGTCATTTTCCACACGGTGCCGGACAGCAAGGGACGCATCTTCGCCGGACATTGAAAACCGGGCCGCCGTGCCTTCACTTGCCGCGATAAAACCGCCACATCCGCAACAGCGTCTCGTGGATCTCGGCGGGCGGGCGGTCGAGGATATTGAGTGGAATGCAGATCGCGGTTTCGGACATCTTCGTCCAGGGCAGCCGCATGAACCGCCGCGCGATCGGCCGTTGACGCCAGTCGGCCAGAAGCGCCTCACCTATCGGTTTTTTCAGGATGATTTGTATTTCGCTTGCCGGGACTCCGCGCACGATAGTTTCGACATACTCGATGGCGTCTATGGCCCGCCAGGAGAAGAGGCCGAGCCCCTCGATGAAGAGCCCGTACTGGCCCGAACCGATGCGCGGCCTCCCAGCCTCGATCAGCGGCAGGTTGTACCAGGCCACGGCCGCAGGGAGCAGGCCGACGACAGCCAGCAGCGGGATGCCGTTGACGAGAGCCGCCCCAAAAATGCCAACGGCGATGAACGTCATCGCATAGACCGGGAAGTGGATGTCTTCCTGGTCGTAGGCGACGGTGTAGCCGACGATGTCGTTCTCGGTCACCATGACCCGCGCGAAGAGCTCCGAAGAAACCGCTCGATGTGCCCCAGATGTGAAACGTGAGAGGCTGGCGGCAGTGTGCGAGCCAGCAAACCTTTCCTAAGACGATCAAATCGCATGCCAGCCCTGCAACGCAAGACCTGTGCGTGCAGAAAGGCCCTTTCAATGCAGTGAGGAGACGCTCAAGGGCCCAGGCTGCCGGGAAATGACCAGCAAGCAGGCAGGAATGTTTGAAGAATGATGAGCTTTCAGGCGCTCTTGTTTCAGTAGAAGAGACTCGAGACGCTCTCTTCGCGGCTCGTGCGCAGGATCGCTTCGCCGATGAGCGGCGCGATGGAGAGCACGCGGATGTTCTTCGCCGCCTTGACAGCCTCGGTCGGCAGGATCGAGTCCGTGATGACGAGCGATTTCAACTTCGAGTTCTGGATGCGACTGACGGCGCCGCCCGAGAGCACGCCATGCGTGATGTAGGCAGAAACCTCGGTTGCGCCGTATTTCAGAAGCGCCTCGGCGGCGTTACAGAGCGTGCCGCCGCTATCGACGATGTCGTCGATGAGGACGCAGCGCTTGCCCTCCACCTCACCGATTACGTTCATGACCTCGCTCTCTCCAGCACGCTCACGGCGCTTGTCGCATATGGCGATCGGCGCATCGATGCGCTTGGCAAGAGCACGCGCACGCACCACGCCGCCGACGTCAGGCGAGACGACCACGACATCCTTGGCATCTCCCGTATCGTGGATATCGCGTGCAAAGATCGGCGCGGCGAAAAGGTTGTCAGTCGGAATATCGAAGAAGCCCTGAATCTGACCGGCGTGCAGATCGAGCGTGAGCACGCGATCGGCACCGGCGCGCTCGATGAGGTTTGCGACAAGCTTGGCTGAGATCGGAGTACGCGGGCCTGGTTTACGGTCCTGGCGGGCGTAGCCGTAGTAGGGAATGACTGCGGTAATGCGCTTGGCGGACGAGCGCTTCAAGGCGTCGATGAGAATCAGGAGTTCCATCAGGTTGTCGTTCGCGGGGAACGATGTCGACTGGAGGATGAAAGCGTCCTGGCCGCGGACATTCTCCTGGATCTCGACGAAAATCTCCATATCGGCGAAGCGCTTCACCTGACCCTTTGTCAGCGGGGCTTTCACATAATTGGAGATGGCATCTGCAAGAGGCCGGTTCGAATTGCCGGACAAGAGTTTGACGCGCGGGGCGCCACGGTCCCTGTCGTCTCGGGCATCGAACGGCATGACGCGCCTCTCGCAACGGAATGTGTGACAAACTTGTGATGGCGGGCTGTCTAGCAAGGGGCCGGAGACGTGTAAACCGTCCCGGCCAACCCTCTGGTTTTTGTAGCGCGTTTTTGGTGTAGAGAAACGGCCGCCAAAAGGCTTAGAAGCCGGAAACCCGGCGCAGCAGCGGGTGCCGCGCCGGGGGGAGGCGTCAGTTCGTCTTGGGCAGCAGCTTTATGATGCCCTGAGCCGCGGCCGCCGCGGCGGCATCAGCCGTCTTGCCCCAAGCGCCATCGAGCGAGCCCTGCGGAACTTCGTTCTTCTGAGAGACTGTTCCAAGCTGCTTGCCGGCCGGATCTTTCACATGCCAGTCGATCGTAACAGGCTGCTTGCCGTCCTTGACTGCGCCGACGGTAACCTTGCCCTCGACCTTGTATGCCTGAGCCGAACCGCCTGTCAGCGACACGCCGTTGCGCGTCAATTCCCTCTGGATCGCGCCCGTCAGGGCGACACTGCCATCACCGGGAGCACCGGTGACGTTTGGCACGGACGCTTGCAGAGGACCTGCGCGTCCAATGCTGCCGGTCGTCGAGGCCGGAGCAGGCGCCGTCGCAGCAGCCGGTGCGGCAGCGATGGACTGTGGCGCGGTCGGCTGGGCGGCTTGCGTGGCCGCCATGGGGACGCCGGCAGCGGCAGCCGCGGGGGCGGCCTGCGAAGGCAGCCAGGTGGCAACAGACGTCGCTGTCTTGTTGGCAATCTGATCGACGATCTGCGGCGTCACGGCCGACCACGTATCGGTGGAGGCCCCGGCACCCGGCGAGACTTCCTCACCCGTGATGCGATTGACGCGCTTGCCCGACGGATCGGTGACGTCCCAGATGTAGGAGACCTTGGTCGACGCCTTCTCCTTCGCGGCAACAACATAGCCGCGAAGTGTGTATTCCGAGGAGTTGGTCGGCTGCTTGGCCACCGAAATGTTCCGCTTCTCAAGAGCAGCAATGACTTGTGTCTGAAGCGCCCGCGAAGTGGCATCGGGCGGACCCACAATGGGAGCCACAGCCATCTTTGCTCTCTGCGTCGAGCCCGGAGGCATCTGCGCCGCGAGCGGCGAGGTTGTCGAGTCCCCACCAGACAAGAATGAACCGCCTGTCTCGCAACCCGCGAGGCCCAAGGCTGTTATCAAAATTATAGCTGCCCGTGCGACCGGCTTCCGGATGCCCTTCGCCGCAGCACGATCAATGGTCGCCACGATGACGTCCCCCCATCGTTTGATCCGCTGTTCTCCGGCGGCCGACGTACTGACTCTGCGGCCTTCACTCCCTATGCACCGGTACCCAATAAGCTTGCCTACCCCGAGCGACGCCCGACGGACAACCCGCTTTGCCCTCAAACCTGGGAATGTGCCTAACAGAGCCCACTTTTGAACAACCTGTTCTGTGGATTATGCAGTTAGGTCACAACGATGGCGGAGATTTGACGACCGTAATCAGGCTCCTGGCGGTGCGTGGCACGCCGGAACGAGAAGAAAAGCGATTCGTTTTCATAGGTGCAGGGCGCCATTCGTTCGACGGCGGCGAGCCCGAGACGGTCGAGCCGCGCCGCCACGTATCCAGGGAGATCGAACCGGGCGCGGGCTCCAGGCGATGAAATCGTGAAAAATCTTTTGTTTTCATAATCCTCGGCCACAATCTCAGCCTCGAATTCCGGTCCGACCTCATAACATCCCTGGCTGATCGTCGGGCCAATGGCCGCTCGGATGCGGTCCCGGCGGGCACCCGCTTGCTCCATTGCCCCGACTGTTGCCTCCACAATGCCACCGACCGCGCCGCGCCAGCCCGCGTGTGCGGCGGCGACGATTTTGGCATCGGGGTCGGCGAATAGAACCGGGGTGCAGTCGGCCGTGAGAACGCCGACAACCAGCCCCGGGGTAGCCGTGACCACCGCGTCGGCCTTGGGTAACGCGCCGCGCGCGATGGGTTCCCCGACCGTCAGAGCCACACCGCTGTGGACCTGATAGGGCGTGAGCACTTCCGGGCGCGCACCACCCAGATGCAGCGCCACGCGGGCCCGGTTTTCCAAGACCCGTTCTGTTTCGTCCTTGGAGCCCAGACCGCAGTTGAGGCCGGCATAAAGCCCCTCCGACACGCCGCCCTCACGGGTGAAGAAGCCGTGCCGGATGCCGGGGATGTCCATCAGCGACGGGGTGGTGATCGGTTTCAGCATGTATCCTAGATAGTGACCGCCCGCATGGCGGGCAACCGCAGCGCCGGAATGACACTCATTCGAACCCCGGCAGGACGGGCAAGCTCTGCGATCGCACCCCGACCGCTTTGAACCGTGATCCCATTCCTTGTGGCGCGATGAGGCGCGCGACGCCCATTTCGATCTCATGAGCCTTCGAAGGATTGGCACTCATGAGCCGCGAGGCGCGCTCGACAATACCGAGCCGGCCGAGGAACTCACCCTGTGCGAGAGGGCCGTCGACCGCAAGGCCGACTTCCTCGCACTGCCGCTGGAAGGCCGCAAAATCGACCTGCGCAGTCAGGTCCGCTTCCCCCGGCGAGCACAGGGGATGCTCGGCAACGTGATGCCGCACGGCCTGAAGGGTTTCGCCGGGCGCCGTTTTCACATGGCCGTAATCGACGAACAGCGCAGCCACGGGGGCGCCGCCCGCGCGGCCGGCCAAATGCTCGACCACAGAAACGAAGCTCTGGCGTTCGCGGATGATGGCTTTTTCAGCGCTCGGTACACGCTCGCTTTCCAATCCCTCCCCGCCCAGGGCCTGGAACACCAATCGGTTCTGATCGTCCACACCGACGACCCGCGGGCACCAGACATCTGCTTGAAGAACCTCCTGCACCACGGCGAACGTATCGAGGAACTCGTTTGCAACGACGAGCATCGGTCCAGCGGGGATCGTGTCCGTTGCCCGATGCCATATAGGCGGCCGGCCGGCGTCTCCGAGCGTCGCGCGCTGCAGGGCCTCCAGGTGTTGGTTCGTCTCGACGAGATGCACGCTCGAGGCCTCGCGGAAACCCGGCACCAGCCGCGCTGCGCGCAGCGCGTCATGCATGAGAGTTCCCCGCCCGGGGCCCAACTCGACCAGACCGACCGCTTCCGGCGCGCCCATCTGCTGCCAGACGATACCGCACCACAGGCCGATCAGTTCGCCGAAGACCTGAGAGATTTCGGGAGCCGTGATGAAGTCACCCGCGCGTCCGATGGCAGGCTGCTTGACGTAGTAACCATGCTCGGGATCCTGCAGGCAGGCCCGCATGTAGTCCGCGACCGTGATGGGGCCGTCGCGCCGGATGCGCGCTTTGAGTTTCTGCGCCAGCGGCGTGTCGCGGCGGGCGTCGGGATCGTAGCTCATCACTTCAAGACAACTCCGGCGCCGCGGGGGGACGCGGCGCCGTTTGTGAACGTTGATGATGGGATTGGCAACTGGCGTTACGAAGCCATCTTGAAGCTCGCCAGATGATTTTCCCACGACAGCGCGTGCTGGACGATCTCGTCCAGGTTTTCGTGGCGCGGCTGCCAGCCAAGGCGGTCGCGGATCTTCTGTGACCCTGCGACGATCGCCGCCGGATCGCCGGCACGGCGCGGCGACAGACGCACATCGAAATCGACGCCCGACACACGTTTCACCGCGTCGATCACCTCATGCACCGAGAAGCCCTTCGAGTAGCCGCAGTTGAAAACGTCCGACTTGCCGCCTGTTCGCAAATAGTCGAGCGCGCAAGAATGCGCACGAATCAAATCGGAGACGTGGATGTAATCCCGAATGCAGGTCCCGTCGTGCGTCGGGTAGTCGGTGCCGAAGACCTCCATGTGGCTGCGCTGGCCGAGCGCCGTCTCGCAGGCGACCTTGATGAGGTGCGTTGCGCGCGGCGTCGACTGGCCGGAGCGGCCCTTCGGATCAGCGCCGGCGACGTTGAAGTAGCGCAGAGCGACATAGCGAAAATCGTGCGCGCGGGCCGCGTCGGCCAGCATGATCTCGGTCATCAGCTTGGACCAGCCATAGGGCGACATGGGCGCCGGAGCGGCCGTCTCGCTGACCGGGTTCTCGGCGGGATTGCCGTAAACGGCGGCGGTCGAGGAGAAGATGAAGTTCTTAACGCCAGTCGCGACCGCCGCTTCGATGAGCGCGCGCGATTTAACTGTGTTGTTATGATAGTAGCCCAGCGGATCAGCGACCGATTCCGGCACAACGATGGAGCCGGCAAAGTGAATAATCGATTTAACGCCGTATTTCTTTATGACGGTCCGGACGAGGTCCTGGTCCCCGACGTCACCGACCACCAGCGTCGCCGCCTGAGGAACCGCCCAACGGAAGCCGGTCGAGAGGTTGTCCAGAACAATCACTCTTTCCCCGGCATCGAGGAGAGACAGCACCATATGGCTGCCAATGAACCCAGCGCCACCAGTAACCAGAACCGTCATTTCTGAAACGCGCCTCCCTGACGCAAAAAAAGGATTGTTCGTATCCGGATCGTCTTGCTAGCAGAAGTGAGTTGCTCTTCTCTAACTTTGCGAGGCCACATTCCAATAATAGACCCATAACTCTTCTTTCAATTTTCATGCCCGATCTTTAGGCGAAGCATAGAAATCCCCTCCTACCCCCTTCGGAGCACTCCATGGCATCCGCCTCAAACCCCCGCATCCGCAAGGCCGTGTTTCCCGTCGCCGGCCTTGGAACCCGCTTCCTTCCTGCTACGAAAGCGGTACCCAAGGAGATGCTGACGGTCGTTGACCGGCCGGTCATCCAGCATGTGGTGGACGAGGCGCTTGCAGCCGGCATCGAGCATCTGGTCTTCGTCACGGGGCGCAACAAGGGCGTTATCGAGGACCATTTCGACATCCAGTACGAACTGGAACGAACTCTCGCCGAGCGCGGCAAGAAAAAGGAGCTGGAGGCCCTGATGGCCGACCTGCCGGTCGCAGGGCAGGCGAGCTTCACGCGCCAGCAAGCGCCGCTTGGCCTCGGACACGCGGTCTGGTGCGCACGCGACATCGTCGGCAACGAGCCCTTTGCTCTTATCCTGCCCGACATGCTGCATCATGGCTCTGAGCCCTGCCTCAAGGAGATGATCGGGGCCTACAACAGCACCGGCGGAAATCTCATCGCCGTGGCGCCCGTGCCTGAGGATCAGACCCATCAGTATGGGATTGTCGGCGTAACGGACAGGGCGGCGAAGGTGTCGGCGATCACCGAGATGGTCGAGAAGCCGCCGAAAGGTACCGCACCGTCCAACCTGCACATCACCGGGCGCTACATCCTACAGCCCGAGATCTTCGACCTGCTGGCAGCGCAGGAGCGTGGAGCGGGCGGCGAGATCCAGCTGACGGACAGTATGATCAGGCTCATGAAGGAGGGCAGACAACCCTTCCATGCCGTTCGCTTCGACGGCACAATCTACGACTGCGGCTCGAAGATCGGCTTTCTTGCTGCCAACATCGCCTATGCACTTGAGCGGGATGACTTGGCTCCGGCACTGAAGGCTGAGATCAACAAACTCATGAAATAGAAGCAGCAGACCGCGCCGGGAACACACGCCGAGCGGCACTGGCCTGCAGGAAAACCTCTAAAAATCGGAAAGAGACAAACTCTCTTCACCGGTGAAGGCATGATGTTGCCCGTTTCCGCTGCCAAAGGCATCAGATATGGTCAGTGCCACCCATCTGGCCCGCCGGAGAGACGGAATGATGAAAAAGAAGCGGACTGCCGACGGTCAAAGCACGCCGCACGCCCGCACGCTGACGCCCCCCGGCGTCTTCCTCTTGCGCATGCTCATCTTCCTGACTCTCGTCGGATTCCTCGCTGCAATCCTGCACCAACAGCTGATAACCGCCTTCATGACGAACCCGGGCCTCAACGGCCTCATCGTCGGCGTGCTGTTTCTTGGTATCCTGTATGCCTTCCGGCAAGTGACCCGGCTGTATCCCGAAATCCGCTGGGTCAATGCCTTCCGCATCTCCGACCCGGGCTTGGCCATCGACCACCGCCCGGTGCTGCTCGCGCCCATGGCGACGATGCTGCGGGACCGCACAGGGTCTTTCTCTCTTGCCACCGTTTCGATGCGCTCGATCATGGATTCGATCGGCTCGCGCCTCGACGAAGCCCGCGACACCGGCCGCTATCTTGTCGGCCTTCTCGTGTTCCTTGGCCTGCTGGGCACGTTCTGGGGACTGCTCCAGACCATGCAGTCGGTCAGCGTTGCCATCCAATCGCTGGATACCAAGGGCGAGGCACTCGCCGTCTTCGACGAACTCAAAGCCGGCCTTGCAGCACCGCTCAAGGGCATGGGCACCGCGTTCTCGTCCTCGCTGCTCGGTCTAGCCGGATCGCTGGTCCTGGGCTTCCTCGAACTGCAGGCGAACCACGCGCACAACCGGTTCTACAATGAACTGGAGGAATGGCTTTCCGGAATCACCGAATTGACTCCCGGCACCATGGCCGCCACCGATCAGGCAAGCCGCCAACTCACTACCGCAGTATACGAAATGCAGCGCGCGGTTGAGGAACTCTCCGCGAGGCTCGGAGATGTTCCTGTCGGTCCCGGACCAGTCGGCGCAGGCGCGGCCGCAGCACCAGCGGACAACTCGGTGAAAGACCTGGCCCGCGGCGTGAACCAGCTCGTCAACCTCATGCGCTCCGAGCAGAAGGTCGTGCGCGAATGGGTCGACGAGCAATCCGCTCAGCAGGCCGAATTGACGGGCGCACTGAAAGCGCTCGCCGACAACTTCCAGCGCAGGACATCCTGAGATGGCCCAGGGGCGCGGACGCCGCCGCGGCACCGATTACGGGGAGTTCTGGCCCGGATACGTCGACGTCATGTCGACGCTGCTGCTCGTCGTCACGTTCCTCATGTCGATGTTCATGCTGGCGCAATTTTTCGTCACGCAGGAATTGGCAGGCAAGGACACAGCTCTTCAGCGCCTCACGCGCCAGATCGCCGAACTGACGAGCCTTCTCTCTCTGGAGAAGGGCAAGGGGAAGGAGAGCGCCGACCAACTCGCCGAGCTGCAGGCGACGCTGTCCGCCCTCAAGGCGGAGAACGCGCAACTCTCCGGTCTCGCGCTCAGCGGCGACGAAAGCGCGAAGAGCGCCGCAGAGCGGATCGGTGGACTTACCGCCGAGCTCGATCAGCAGAAGAACATCTCCAACGAGGCACTGGCCAAGGTCGATATCCTGAACCAGCAGCTCGCCCAGTTGCGCCGCCAGATCGCCGCCCTCAACGAGGCGCTCGAGGCGTCCGAGAAAAAGACCGCGGAGAGCGACAAGACCATCAAGGATCTCGGCCAGAGGCTGAATGCGGCACTGGCCCGCCAGGTGCAGGAACTTCAGCGCTACCGGTCTGATTTCTTCGGACGCCTGCGGGATCTCCTCAAAGACCGCAAGGACATTCGCATCGTCGGTGACCGGTTTGTGTTCGAAAGCGAGGTGCTGTTCCCGTCAGGGTCGGCGGATCTGACGTCCGATGGCCTCGCCGCTCTCGATCCGATCGCCACGGCCATCGCGGATCTCGGCCGGCAGATCCCAAAGGAGATCAACTGGGTGGTCCAGATCGACGGCCACACGGATATCCGCCCGATCTCGAGCGCCCAGTTTCCTTCCAACTGGGAGCTTTCCACGGCACGCGCGGCCTCCGTCGTCAAGCACATGATCGCACGGGGCGTGCCTCCCCAGCGGCTCGTGGCGGCAGGCTACGGAGAGTTCCAGCCGATCGAGAGCGGTACGGACGAGCTGTCGCTGCAGAAGAACCGGCGCATCGAATTGAAGCTGACAAGCCGGTAGCCGTCGCATCCGCACCGGCACTGTTACTCGGCGGCTTCCTTGCCGAATTGCAGAGCCGCGAGGCGGCCATAAAGCCCGCCCTTCGCAACCAACTCGCGGTGCGTGCCCGACTCGATGACGCGGCCCTCTTCCATCACGAGTATTCGATCCGCCTTCTGTACGGTCGCCAAACGATGCGCGATGACGAGCGTAGTGCGGTTCTTCATGACACTTTCCAGCGCCTGCTGCACAGCGCGCTCGTTCTCTGCATCGAGCGCGCTCGTCGCCTCGTCGAGCAGAAGAATGGGCGCATCCTTCAGGATGGCACGCGCGATTGCGAGCCGCTGACGCTGGCCGCCGGAGAGCGTCACGCCCCGTTCGCCGAGGCGCGTTTGATAGCCGTCGGGGAGCGCGCGGATGAACGCATCGGCCTGGGCCGCCACGGCGGCCTTGCGCACGTCTTCCTCGCTCGCCGTAGGACTGCCGTAGCGAATGTTCTCCGCGACCGTGTCAGCGAAGATCGCGACGTCCTGCGGTACCAACGAAATGCGCCCGCGCAGCTCTTCCAGGTCTGCTTCTCGGACATCGACGCCATCGACGCGCACCCTGCCCGCGGAGGGATCATAGAAGCGCAGAAGGAGGTTGAAGATGGTCGTCTTGCCGGCACCCGACGGGCCCACGAGGGCCACGGTTTCGCCGGGGGCCACATCGAGAGAAAAATCCCTGAGCGCAGCCACGTCGGGACGCGAGGCGTAGGCGAACGAGACACCCTCGAACGCGATCGCACCCTTCGCAGGAACCGGCATGGGGACGGGCTTTTCAGGCGAGCGGATCTCCGGCACCACGGCCAGAATTTCCGTCAGCCGCTCAGCTGCGCCCGATGCCTGGCTGATCTCGCCCCACACCTCCGCAAGCTCCCCCAGCGCGCCGGCAACAAAAAGCGCATAGATGATAAACTGGCTGAGTTGCCCGCCCGTCATTTCTCCGGCGATAACGGCCGATGCGCCGTACCACAGCACCGCGACGATGCTCGCGACCGTCAGGAAGACGGTCATGGCCGTGAGGCCCGCTCGCGCCTTCATACGATCCCTGGCCGCATCAAATGAGCGCTGGACGGCCTCCTGGAATCGCCCGGCCACGACATTCTCATGCGCAAAGGACTGCATGGTGCGCACGGCCGAAAGGTTCTCCGCCGCGTAGGCCGAAGCTTCAGCCAGCGTATCCTGCGCTTTGCGGGACAGTTTTTTAACGGCCTGACCGTAGGCCATCAGCGGCAGCACGATGACCGGAATCGCAATGAGCGTCAGGCCTGAGAGATGCGGGCTTGTGACGAACATCATCACGAACGCACCGACAAGCATGATAACGTTGCGCAGCGCCTGCGAGAGAGTATGTCCGGCCACTGCCTTGATCTGAGTGGTGTCAGCCGTGAGGCGGCTCATCACTTCGCCAGAGTGGGTCTTCTCGAAGAAGGCCGGGCCCAACCGGGCCAGATGCGCGAACACGTCTTGGCGAAGATCGGCGACCACACGCTCGCCGAGCCAATTGACGAAATAGAACCGGGCTGCGATCGAGACGGCCAGGATCGCGCCGATCAGCACCAGCATGCCGAAGTACTGATCGATGAAGGCACTGTTGTCGGCGTTGAAGCCGTGATCGATCATGCGCCGCACGGCAAGTGGCACCGACAGCATCGCCATGGCAGAGGCAACAAGCGCAACGAGCGCCCACGTGAGCATACCCGTATGCTTCATCAGGTAGGGCTTGAGAGCCATCAAGGGCTTGACGGAGCGCACGCTGCGCCCGCCCGCGGTGTCCGTGCCGTCAGCACCGGCCGGTTCGATCTCGGGTTTTGCGGCCAGGGCGACCACCTTCCTCGAACTGTCTGTGGACCTGCCCGTCGTCGCCATGGAACCCCTAGTCACGCTTTTCTCTTATCAGACAAGCCACTCGTGGCCCGCCAGTGTGTGGGATCGGCCCGCCGATGCGGCAGAACGTCCCGGGAGTATCCGGATCGCCTCCTTGAGACGGCGACCCCATCGGGGGGCACCTGTCGATGCTTGTGCACACCCACCATCTCGACTATAGAAGCCCCTTCCTGAATTCAAGGCTGTTCGAGGCTGCGGGGCTGAACCCCACCCCTGCTCCGGCGCGGCCGTTATACGCTGAAGAGCAACGAAACCATGAAAAAAGAAGCCGGCATCCATCCCAACTACCACCAGATCAAGGTCAAGATGACAGACGGCACCGAGTTCGTCACGTATTCGACCTATGGCAAAGAAGGTGACGAGTTGCAGCTCGACATCGATCCGTCGACGCATCCGGCCTGGACCGGCGGCGATACCAAGATCATGGATCGTGGCGGTCGCGTGTCGCGCTTCAAGAAGAAATTCGAGGGCATGTTCTAAGACGCCACCGGGAGTGCGGTTCCCGCGGCACTTGGCCCGACGTCATAAAGCCAAAAAGGCCCGGAGATTATCCGGGCCTTTTTGTCTTTACTGATCAATATAACGATGTGCCGTGGCGAGGCGCGCGGCCAAGCGCGCGACCGCGTGACCCCGCTTGCAATGCGCCGCTAGTTCAGCTTTTGCGCGAACGCCTGCTGCAAACGCGAAAGCTGCGCGCCAACGGGATTGACACTGAGCGCCGGTGTGAGCTGCTCGTCGCCACTCAAGGTCATCATGGCGAGATCGAGCTGCACGATGCGATCATGGAGCGCAAAGCTCTCCTCGATCAGCCCCTGCAGACCTTCAGGAAGATCGGCAAAACCCCTGATGTGCGAAGGCCGACCCAGACTCTGAAGCTTCACGCGGGCGCGCTTCTTCTGTGCTTCGGCCTCGGAGATCTCGCCATCCTTCAAGGCGCGACGAATGAGCAGCCAGGATGCAAGATCCAGAAGCCTCGTCGTCAGGCGCATGCTCTCGGTCGTGTAGAGCACCGTTGCCGGTCCCTGGAGAGCCTTGGCGGCCTTGCGGCCCTCACCATCGAGGTAGGCGGCCGTGCGCTCCACGAGCGACATACCTTCCTTGAACACTCGATCGAACTGAGCCGAGGCTTGGAAACGCTCACCGAACGAGACGGTGACACTGTCCGCGGACTCACTGAACTCGAAACTCGATTTGTCTTTCATGGAACACTTCGACACAGACGCTTACTCTCTGATCACCCATACCACCGGGCCACCCTAGCTGGCCATAGTTAACAACTCCGTTCAAAACGGGGCAGAATGGTACGTCTTCCCAAACTCACTGTGGATGACGCAAAAAATGAGCCGCCTTTGGGGGGCGGCTCAGAGGTCAAACAGGGAGGCGTCAAAGAGTGGCCATGCCACTCGGGTCCAGAAATCTGGATGAGCACAAGCTATCCGGCTTTGGTAAACAATTCGTATTCTGATGTTGCAGGATCGATCGTCGGGCAGAGACGCTGCCATCGCGGCGAAGGAAATCATCCCTTTCCGGTGAACAGCTCCGATGCGGCGGCTTCGTGGGCGCGCTTCCTGACCAGTTCGCCCCTGAGGCGCTCGATCTCCTTCTCGAGCATCTCAACGCGTGCGTGTAACTCGTCCATCGACAGTTTATCGAGCGGCTCGCCGACCTGATGCGCCGACGACTGCTGCTTTGCTTTAGGTTCGTCCCATTCCATTTCACAATCTCCTGGAAGAGGTTGAGCACGCTCCCCCTTGCACGGGATGATGGCACGCCATACTGCTCACCTCAACCTACAGACCAACTCTCGCGACAGATCGGAACGGACCCTGAAGATGCCAGCCTTGCCCCAAACCATGACCGTCATCGCCGTCAACGGAAAAGGCGGACCGGACGTACTCGTTCCTGAGACGCGCCCGGTGCCCGTACCCGGAGACGGCCAGATCCTCGTCAAGGTCGCGGCGGCCGGTGTCAACCGCCCCGACGTGCTTCAGCGCATGGGGCTGTACCCGGCCCCCAAGGGGCACAACGAGTTGCCGGGCCTCGAAATCGCCGGCGAGGTGGCCTCCGTGGGGGCGGGCGTCACGCGCTTCGAAACCGGCCAGCGCGTCATGTCGCTCGTCAACGGCGGGGGATACGCCGAATACTGCCTAGCCGACGAGGGCTCGACGCTGCACGTTCCCGAGGGGATGACGCTTATCGAAGCCGCAGGCCTTCCCGAGACGTTCTTCACCGTATGGCACAATGTATTCGAGCGCGGCGCGCTCCAAAGCGGCGAATGGTTTCTGATCCATGGCGGCACGAGCGGCATCGGCGTCACCGCTATCCAGCTCGCCAAGGCCTTCGGTGCCAAGGTCATCACCACGACCGGGTCGGACGAGAAGTGCGCCGCCGCCCGCGATCTTGGAGCTGATCGCGCCATCAACTACCGCACCGAGGAGTTCCTGGAAGTTGTCAAGGCCGAGACGGGCGGACGCGGCGTGGATGTAATTCTGGACATGGTCGGCGGCGACTATATCGAGCGCAACATCCGCGCGCTCGCCGATGACGGGCGCCTCGTCTTCATCGGCTTCCAGTCGGGCTCGAAGGCAGACATCGACTTCATGCGCGTGATGCTGAAGCGGCTGACGATCACCGGCTCGACGCTGCGCATACGCCCTGCCGAGGTGAAGGCCCACATTGCGCGCAAGGTCGAGGTGGAAGTCCTCCCGCTGCTTGCCGCAGGCGACGTGAAGATCCTCGTCGATAGCACGTTCCCGCTCGCTCAGGCCGCAGATGCCCATCGCCGGATCGAGTCCAGCAACCACATCGGCAAGGTCATCCTGACCACCTGACGGCCGCCACCGCACCTGACGGGGTCAGGTACAGGACTCGGGACAAAGAAAAAGAGCCGGAGCAGCGGCTGCTCCGGCTCTTTCCCGTCTTTTTATTGGCTGGCTCGACGCAGTTGCTCAGACTGCAAGGAACCAGCTGTTTTAAAACGAAAAACACGACAAAAGCCACGACAAGACGCGATGGCCGCGCAGGCACGCGCCATCCTTCCCGCACCTCATGCCCCTCCTTTCCTCAAAGGTGCAAGACACGCGGCACTTCTGCCGGTCTATCTGCGTCGTCGAATCCTGTCACGGGGTTGACGGCCTCTAACCCGGCTTGCGGGGCGGCCCCAGCCCCCGTAAGACGGTGCGAACGCGGCGCAGACGTGTCAGGGTTGCATCCGCCACAGCCTTGAAACAACTTGCGCCTTTGCCAACTCTCGAGGCTCAGCGGCATTCATGTCACACAATACCTTCGGTCATCTCTTCCGCGTCACCACCTGGGGCGAGAGCCATGGCCCGGCCATCGGGTGTGTGGTGGACGGATGCCCACCCGGGTTGCCCATCACGGCCGAAGAGATCCAAGTCTTTCTCGACAAACGCCGCCCGGGGCAGTCGCGCTTCGTCACCCAGCGCCAGGAGCCGGACACGGTCGAGATCCTCTCCGGCGTCTTTTCCGACAAAGATGGGCGGCAGGTATCGACCGGCTCGCCCATCTCGCTTCTGATCCGCAACGTGGATCAGCGCTCGAAGGATTACAGCGACATCGCAGAGAAGTACCGACCCGGACACGCCGACTACACCTATCAGGCGAAGTATGGCATCCGCGACTATCGCGGCGGCGGACGCTCATCCGCCCGTGAGACCGCGACGCGCGTCGCCGCCGGTGCCATCGCGCGGCAGGTGCTGGGTTCGGGGATCTTCGTGCGCGGGGCACTCGTGCAGATGGGCAATGTCAAAATCGACCGCACCCGGTGGAACTGGGACGAGGTCGACAACAACCCGTTCTTCTGCCCCGATCCTGTCGTCGCGAAGGAATGGGAAAGCTACCTGGACGGCATCCGCAAGGCGGGCTCGTCCATCGGCGCCATCGTGGAAGTGGTGGCAGAGGGCGTACCCGCGGGATGGGGCGCCCCGCTCTACGGCAAGCTCGACCAGGACATCGCCTCGGCGATGATGTCGATCAATGCGGTTAAGGGCGTCGAGATCGGTGCCGGCATGGGGGCTGCTGAACTTACCGGCGAGGAGAACGCCGACGAGATGCGCCCCAACGCCATTCCGCACGGACGCCACCATGGCCCCGGCTTCACGTCGAACAACGCGGGCGGCATTCTGGGCGGTATCTCGTCCGGCCAGCCGATCGTGTGCCGCTTCGCCGTAAAGCCGACCTCGTCGATCCTGACGCCTCGCAAAACCGTCACGACCTCGGGTGAAGCCACCGAAATCCTGACCAAGGGCCGACACGATCCTTGCGTGGGCATTCGAGCGGTTCCCGTGGGAGAAGCGATGCTCGCCTGCGTTCTGGCCGACCACATGCTGCGCCAGCGGGCCCAGTGCGGCGGCAGCTGAACGACAAACCGCACACCCGGGTGATCCGCCATGCGCTCGCCAGAGAAGCTACGTCTAGTTCTCACGATCGCACTCGCAGTCCTCACGGTGTGCGCTGGACTGCGGCCCCTCTCGGCCGGTGAGGTCGGCGAAGAGCGGCTGCGCGCGGCCGACAGCGATCGGGTAAACTGGCTGAGCCATGGGCGCGGGCTCTCCGCGACGCGCTTTTCCCCGCTCACAGGCATCACAACCGAGAATGTGAAGGGGCTCACCCCCGCCTTCATCTACCAGACGGGAACATCGGCCACCTTCCAGACGACCCCGCTGGTCGCCGACGGCGTGATGTATCTTTCCGCGCCCTTCTCGCACGTGCTGGCGGTGGATGCGCAAACCGGCAAGGAGATCTGGCGCTACGAACACGTAAGCCAGGCCAAGAAGCTATGCTGCGGACCGGCCAACCGCGGTGTCGCACTCGGGTATGGCAAAGTCTACGTCGCCACTGTCGATGCGCGGCTCGTGGCCCTGGAACAGAAGTCAGGCAAGCCGGTCTGGGACATCCAGCTTGCCGAAACGGGCGCGGACACGACGGAGAGCAAGGCCGCACTGGATCCCGCCGATCCGGCCCTCAAAGGCAAGGTGAGCGGATCGACCGGCGTGGGAGCAGCGTCAGCGCCGCTTGTGATAGATGGCAAGGTCATCGCCGGCATCACAGGTGTGGGTTATGGCCTACATCTCGACAGCGATCGGCCCGGCGCGCCGCTCGGCACAGTCGTGGGCGTGGCCGGCCGCTATGGACGTCCGGGCTTCATCGCGGCGTTCGACGCCGAGTCCGGCAAGCGCATCTGGCAGTTCGATACGACGCAGGAGGGCTGGGAAGGTACCTTCAGCCAAACGACGTCGGACGGAATCCAGCTGCCGCGCGACATCGCCTCTGAAAAGGAAGCCTTTCCGCAGCACCGGGATGCCTGGAAGTCCGGCGGCGGCTCCGTCTGGCATTCGCCAAGCGTCGATCTTGATCTCGGACTGATCTATTTTGGTGTCGGCAATCCGTCGCCACAGGCTGCCGGCGAGACGCGCCCCGGCGACAACCTCTACACCTCGTCTCTCGTCGCCATCGAGCTGAAGACCGGCAAGTACCGCTGGCACTATCAGCAGGTGCCACACGACTTGTGGGGCTATGACGTCGCGAGCCCGCCCGCGCTGTTTGACATCGTGCGGGACGGCAAGACGATCCCGGCCGTGGGCCAGGCTTCCAAACTCGGCTGGTACTACGTGCACGACCGCCGCGACGGAAAATTGATCCTGAAGTCCGAAGCGTTCGTTCCGCAGGAAAACATGTTCTCCGCACCGACGCGCGAAGGCGTCGTCATTTCGCCGGGAGTTGCCGGCGGATCCAACTGGTCTCCCGCAGCGGTTGATCCGGAAAAGGGCCTCGCCTTCGTCGCTGCGATGCACATTCCCACGCGCTACCAGAGCGCTCAGATACCTGCGGCGGATGGCAAGCCCGCCGTGACCTACTACACCTTCGAGCCCGACAAGATGAGCCCGACCTGGGGCACGCTCAGCGCCATCGACGTCGCGACCGGCGCCATCCGCTGGCAGCAGAAAACAGATGATCCGCTCGTCGGCGGTACGCTCGCCACCGCAGGCGGCCTCGTCTTCACCGGCGAGGGCAACGGCAATTTCTCAGCCTTCGATAGCCAGACCGGCAAACGCCTGTGGCAATTCAACTGCGGCGCGGGCGTCAATGCGCCACCCATCTCCTACGAGGTCGGCGGCCGCCAATATGTGGCGGTCGCAGCTGGCGGCAGCAAAATCTGGGGCTATCGACAAGGCGGCGCTGTTGTCGTCTTCACGCTTCCCGATTGAACCTCATTCGAGCATCAGGTCCGCGAACACAAAGCCGTCACGCGTCACGACCTCGCCGACACGGATGGGCAGCGCACGATCGAACATCGGACCAGCCGCGACGCAGGTATGAAATTCGCCGTTCTCGCCGCACGGATCGACGCCATCGGGCAGGTCATCGAGAAAGGAACGGTCGAACACACGGCCAGCGAAACTCGCATTGAGCTGTCTTGGAGCGACAGTCGCCACGTATGTGACCAGGCCGCCATCTATCATCTCTTCGGCCAGGGCCCGTGTCCGTCGGCCCCAGAGAGGAAAGAGCGGCGTCAGTCCGGTGCCTTGCAGCTTTGCTTCACGATATCGGCGGATATCCTCGAGGAAAAGATCGCCGAAGGCCATGGCCTCAATCCCGGCCGCGGTCTGGTCAGCGACGAACGCTGCCATGATCCGCTCATAGTCCGCGTTGGAGCATGGCCACGGCAAGGTAAGCACGTGCAGCGGCAATCCTGCAGCCGCGGCCTGCGCTTCCAGGATCTCCCGGCGCACGCCGTGCATGGCGACCCGGTCGAATGCTTCATTGATCGTGGTGACGAGACCAACGACCTCGACGCCGGGATCATGCCGCAACACGTTCAGACACCAGGCACTATCCTTGCCGCTCGACCAGCTGAGAAGTGTCTTCACGCGTTGTTCTCCGAATGTCCCTGCCTGTACCGCCCTGGACACGCCTCTCTCGCCAGACGCGCCCAGAGTGTCGTAGCCTGGGGACCGAGAAAAGCAACGGGAGGCTTGAGGGAATGCCGGAATTCGAGCGCATCGTGATCCTGACAGGGGCCGGAATATCGGCCGAGTCAGGCGTCCCCACTTTTCGCGACAAGGGCGGCATCTGGGCGAAGTACGACTACCGCGAAGTGGCGACCCCGGAAGGTTTCGAGAAGAACCCGCAGCTCGTACACGAGTTCTACAACATGCGACGCCGGTCCCATCAGTCCGTCACCCCGAACGCGGCGCATTTCGCGCTGGCACACCTGGAGCGCGCGTTTCCCGGCACGGTGACACTCGTCACGCAGAACGTCGATCAGCTGCACGAGCAAGCCGGCTCGAAGAATGTCATCCATATGCACGGCGAGGCGCTGAAAGCATGGTGCCTCGGCTGCGGCAGCCGCATGCCCTGGACCGAGGACATGTTTCTGGAAACCGCATGCCCAAAATGCGGGGAGACCGGTACGCTGCGTCCCGATATCGTGTGGTTCGGCGAGGAGCCCTACCACATGGCCGACATTCTGAAGGAACTGGCGGAAACGGATCTTTTCATATCCATCGGAACCAGCGGCAATGTCTACCCGGCGGCCGGGTTTGTGGAAATTGCGGCCGACTACGGCGCACATACGGTGGAGTTGAACCTGGAGCCGTCGGAGGGATGCACACAGTTCGCGGAGGCCATCCACGGGCCTGCTACTGAAATCGTACCCGAATACGTGCGCAAGCTGCTCGACGGCTAGAAGACGAGGATCAACGCCGGAAGACGGTCACCGCCTCGATGTGGGGGGAATAGATGAACTGGTCGATCGGGACCAGGGGACCCATCTTGAAGCCGGCATCGATCAGCGTGCGCGCATCGCGCGCGAGCGTCGCCGGGGCGCAGGACACTGCGATGACAACCGGCACCTTCGAGCGTGCAAGGCGCGCCGACTGCTCGGCGGCCCCGGCACGCGGCGGATCGAGTACAACCGCATCGAAGCCTTCCAGCTCCTTGGGCGACAGAGGTTCGCGGAAAAGATCGCGGATGCGGGCGTCAATGGGCTTCAGCCCCGTGGTTCGCCGTGCGGCTGCCTCAAGAACCGCAATCGCCCGGCGGTCACTGTCGAAGGCGGAAACCTGCACTTTCCTGGCCAGCGGGAACGTGAACGTGCCGAGACCCGAGAACAGGTCGCCGACACGCTTTGCCTTCTTCGGAAGCGCATCCATCACCAGATCGATCATCAGCCGCTCGGCCTCCGGCACCGCTTGCAGGAACATGGACGGCGGCACATCGACCTCGACGCCTCCGATCGTCAGCCGCGGCTCGGCGCGAACCACGATCGGATCGCCGGCAACCACGAGCCGCGCCACCCGCGCGGTCTCTGCGAGTTTCGCCAACTCCGCGCGCTCATCGGGCTTCAGCATCTTGTGCCCATTGTCGAACGCAACATCGAGGCCGGCGTCCACCTTCGTGACCACGAGACGGCCGCTCGCCCTCTCCGGCATGGCAATCTTTGCCATTGCGCGGAAATGCGACAGGGCATTCACGATGGCCGGATCGAGCAGCAGGCATTCGGACATGTCGACGAGGGCGTGCTGTCCTTCCTCGCGAAAGCCGATCAGCACGTCCGCTCCGCGTCGTTCGACACCCAGGAAAGCGCGGCGCCGCGTCTGCAACGGGATTCGCCGTACCGGCTGCACATCGGCTTCGATCCCGCGGTGGGCGAAGGCCTCGCGCACTGTCGCGTGTTTCCAGTCGAGATAGAGCCGTTCGCTCATGTGCTGAGCCATGCAGCCGCCGCACTGGCCGAAATGGCGGCAGGGCGGAGCGACGCGATCGGGACTCTCGCTCAGCCGCCGCGTTGCGCCACCCTCCAGAATCTCCCAGCGCTCACCGGGCAAGGCCCCTGCCACGAACCGGTCGCCCGCTTCGTTGCGCGCGACGCCGTCGCCTTTTGCACCGAGGCGCTCGATGGTGACCTCCTGCATCTCAACCATTCTGCCGCGCCCCGATGAGGAATTCCACGTTGCCCGATCCCCCCTCGATAGGGGAGGGAATGACTCCGGCAACCGTCCAGCTTGGCGTGTCAGCGATAAGCCTTTCAATGGCGCCGATCGCGGACTTGCGCGCAGCCTCGTCCTTTACCACGCCGCCCTTGCCTACCGCCGCGGGTCCCACCTCGAATTGCGGTTTTACGAGCGCCACCAGCCAGGCGTCCTTGGCTGTCAGCGCCATGAGACCCGGCAGCACCTTGGTGAGTGATATGAAGCTCACGTCAGCGACGAGAGCCGTTACCGGCTCCCGGACCAAACCGGAATCCAGCAGCCGAACATCCTGCCCCTCGAGCGGAACGACCCCATCCTGCGCCGAAATTCGCGGATGAAGTTGTCCGTGGCCGACGTCAACCGCGTAAACCTTCGCCGCCCCCCGTTCCAGAAGAACCTCGGTGAAGCCACCCGTTGAGGCCCCTGCGTCGAGCGCCACGCGCCCCATCGCTTCGAACCCGAAGTGGTCGAGGGCCGCCTTGAGCTTCAGAGCTCCGCGTGACACGTAGTTCGTCCCAGCCTCCGGAGCGACCGTCAGTCGCGCCCCATCGAGGATGCCGGCACCAGCTTTGGTTACTACATCGCCATCGACCCGAACGAGGCCGCGCACGATGGCATCCCGTGCCCGCGACCGGGTCGCGACGAGCCCCTTCTCGACCAACAACTCGTCCAGACGCTTTCTCATGCGCGTGGTGTACGCTATCTTCGCCACCGAGCAACCCCCGTAGCTCTTTGACTGGAGACCCTGATGAAGATCCATCTTGCCGCAGCCGCCCTTGTCTTGCTTTCGCTCTCAGGCTGCAGCGACAGCGGCCCTACACGTACGCCCGCTCCACCCGACGCCAAGGTCTTCTTCGTCGAGCCCGCCGATGGCGCTGAGGTAACCTCACCCGTCACCGTCAAGTTCGGTATCGAGGGCATGGAAGTCGTCCCGGCCGGGACCGAGAAGGAGCACAGCGGCCATCACCACGTACTGATCGACACCCAGCTCAAGGACTTCGATGCCCCCATGCCGGCGGACGAGAACCATGTCCACTTCGGAAAGGGCCAGACGGAAGCCCAGATCGAGCTAAAGCCCGGCAAGCATACGCTGCAACTGGTGCTGGGTGACCACAACCACATCCCGCACGATCCCGTCGTTCAGTCCGACGTGATTACGATCACCGTGAAGTAGCACGGAAGACAGAGGCACCGCCCCGCCTGGCATGACGTGCCTGGCGGGGTTTTTTTCTACTTTCTGTTCACGGCCCAGGCGCCAGGCCCATTCGCAAACAGGAGCAGGAGACCTCCGGCAAGCGCAAGATTTTTCAAAAACAAGACCATCTGCACGTCGTCTGCGAAGTTGGAATGGAAGATCGCACCCGCCACGATGCAAAAGCCGGCCAGAGCGAGGGCGGCCATGCGCGCGAAGAATCCGACGAGGATTGCGAGCCCGCCGCCCAGTTCGGCGACAATCGCCAGCGGCAGCAGCGCGCCTGGAACGCCAAACGCCTGCATATATGCGACCGTCGCTTCGTAACCGGTAATCTTCTGCAACCCGGCCAGGATGAAGATCACGGACAAAAGAGCCCTCGCCACGAGTGAGATGCTGGCGTGCGACGTGGACATGCCGTCTCACCTCTTTTGAAAGCTCAGCTGAAAATTAGGCGCGGCTTGCCGCGTCGGCGCGGCCCAGTGCGGCCAGCGCCGTCGTCACGATGCCGGTCGCGTCGAGACCCGCCTGCTCGTACATCTTGCTGGGATTGTCCTGTTCGATAAAGCGGTCGGGCAGCACCATAGGCCGCACCTTGAGCCCACGTTCCAGAAAGCCGCCCAGCGCCAGATACTGGAGCACGTGGCTGCCAAACCCACCGATTGCACCTTCCTCGATTGTCACCAGAACCTCGTGGTGGCGGGCAAGCCGCTCCAGCAGATCCGTATCGAGCGGCTTCATGAAGCGTGCGTCAGCCACTGTGGTGGAGAGCCCCATGACGGCCAGCTGATCCGCGGCCTTCAACGCATCGCCGAGCCTCGTCCCAAGCGAAAGAATGGCAATTGTCGAACCTTCGCGCAGGATACGGCCCTTCCCGATTTCGAGCGATTGCCCCTCGATGGGCAGGTCGCAACCCGTGCCCTCACCGCGCGGGTACCTCACCGCAGACGGCCGGTCGTCGATCAGCGCTGTCGTCGCCACCATGTGCTTCAATTCTGCCTCGTCGGCGGCCGCCATGATGACGAAGTTCGGCAAGCAGCCGAGATAGGCGAGATCGAAGCTCCCGGCGTGCGTAGGACCGTCCGCACCTACGAGACCAGCGCGGTCAATGGCAAACCGCACGGGCAGGCACTGGACGGCCACGTCGTGCACCACCTGATCGTAGCCGCGCTGCAGGAAGGTTGAGTAGATCGCCGCGAAAGGCCGATAGCCCTCGCAAGCAAGTCCTGCGGCGAATGTCACAGCATGCTGCTCGGCAATGCCGACGTCGAACATACGGTCTGGAAACTCCTTGCCGAACAGATCGAGACCCGTTCCATCGGGCATCGCGGCGGTGACAGCGCAGATGCGCTTGTCCTTGCGGCCTTCGGCAATGAGGGAATCGGCAAACACGCGCGTGTAAGTCGGGGCATTCGGCTTGGGCTTGACCTGAGCGCCAGTGACGACATTGAACTTTGCCACGCCGTGGTACTTGTCATCGGAGGCTTCTGCCGGCGCGTAGCCCTTGCCCTTGCGCGTCACCACGTGAACCAGGATCGGACCCTGGTTCGCATCGCGCACGTTCTTCAGAACGGGCAAGAGCGTATTGAGGTCGTGCCCGTCGATCGGGCCGACGTAGTAGAAGCCGAGTTCCTCGAACCACATGCCGCCTTGCCAGAGATGGCGGGTGTATTCCTCCATGCGCGCGGCCCGCCGCTCCCAGCTTTTGGGCAGGCATTTGGCGAGCTGCTTGGCGACATCGCGCCAGTAGAGATACGTGCCGCTCGAGGTCGTGCGCGCCAGGTAATGCGACAGCGCGCCGACGGGGGGCGCGATTGACATGTCGTTGTCATTGAGAATGACGATCAGACGCTCGTCGCGCGCACCCGCGTTGTTCATCGCCTCATAGGCCATGCCGGCGCTCATCGCCCCGTCGCCGATGACGGCAATCACGTTATTCGACCGGCCTTCCAGATCGCGCGCGCAGGCCATACCGAGTGCTGCCGAGATGGATGTGGAGGAATGCCCTGCGCCGAAAGCATCGTATTCGCTCTCCGCGCGGCGCGTGAAGCCGGCAAGGCCGCCTCCCTGGCGCAGCGTGCGGATGCGGTCGCGGCGGCCCGTCAGGATCTTGTGCGGATAGGTCTGGTGACCGACGTCCCAGATGAGCCGGTCCCGTGGGGTGTCGAACACCCAATGCAACGCCACGGTCAGCTCGATGACGCCAAGGCCGGCGCCTAGATGTCCTCCGGTCACCGAGACGGCCTCGATCGTCTCCGTGCGCAGCTCGTCGGCCAGCTGCCTGAGATCGCTCTCCGAGAGGCGCCGCAGATCCTCGGGCGTTTTGACGGTATCCAGAAGGGGAGTCTTGCTCACGGGGCCTCGGGTCCTCGACTTGTCCAGTACGCTGCCTCTAGGTCGCCGCCCCCGGGGCGGAAAAGCGCAGGCGGTTACACTAGCGTTACGATCCATAAAGACCAAGTGGCGCCCTCGCGCCATTTGCCGCCTCAAAACGTCTCCCCGACCAAGATCGGTGGTTGCCGCGATGGAGCTTATACGGCCGCTCTGGTGTCTTGGGCCGGGCGCCTCGGCTTTCAGCCCTTATTCGGCATCGAGCGGCTCTGTCCCGCGCGGAGCCCCATCGGAGCCGAGGGTGATCTTCTCGACCTTTGCCTCCGCCTGCCGCAGCAGCCGGTCACAATGGTCGCGAAGCATCTCGCCGCGTTCATAAATGGCGATGCTTTCCTCAAGTTCAACGTCCCCGCGCTCCAGCCGGGACACGATACCCTCCAACTCCTTCAAGGCGCGCTCGAAGGTCATGTCTTTTATGTCGGCGTGCTTGCCCGGTGCCTTGGTCATGGCCGCGCCCCGATGAGAGTTTGTCCCAAAAAAAGCGGAATCAGACCCGCCTCTGCGGGGGAAATAGCCCCCCGGGGCCCCGCCGCACAAGCCTAAAGCACCCGGCAGGGACCGGACCGTCCCGCTTCGGGCCCTCTCAGGTGCCCACATCCATCAGAGTGCGGACGTGAACGCCAACCGATTTTGCAAGCCCGTCCAGGTCATAACCGCCTTCCAGAAGGGATACGACCCGCCGCTTGCAGTGCTCATCGGCGTTTTTTGCAAGCTGCTCCGTAGCCCACATGAAATCGGCTTCCACGAGCCGCAGCCCGCCGAGCGGATCACGCTTGTGAGCATCGAAGCCGGCCGAGATGAAGATGAAATCCGGTCCGAAGTCGTGCAGCGGCTTCAGAATGCGTTCCTGGAAAGCCTCCCGGAAGTGATCCCCGCCGTCGCCCTCGCGCAGCGGCGCATTGAAGATGTTCCCCACACCCGTCTCGTTCAACTCCCCGGTACCGGGGAAAAGGGGCATCTGATGCGTTGAACCGTAGAACAGATCCTTGTCGGACCAGAAGATGTCCTGCGTGCCGTTGCCGTGATGCACGTCGAAATCGACGACCGCCACGCGCTCCGCGCCGTACTTGGCCCGCGCATAAAGGGCCGCGATGGCCGCGTTGGAGAAAAAGCAGAAGCCCATCGCGCGATCGTCCTCGGCATGATGGCCGGGCGGGCGAACCTGGGCGAAAGCGTTCTGCGCGCGACCTGCCATCACCTCATCCACCGCCAGAAGACCTGCACCGACCGCGCGCAGGGCCGCTTCCCACGACGCCGGCGACATCACCGTATCGCCATCGATACGCACCAGCCGGTTTTCGCCCATGGCCTGTTCACCCACGCGCCGCATGCGATCGAGATGTGCTTTGGGATGTGCCAGCAGGATCTGCGTCTCGACATCGTCGCGCAGCGGCGCCTCCATGCGCTTGAGAGCGGCATAACTCTCATGCGCGAGAACCTTATCGATGGCTCGCATGCGGTCCGGGCGCTCCGGGTGACCGAACCCCGTATCGTGGTCCGTGAACGACGGATGCGTGATCAGCAGGGTTGTCATGAACCGCCATGGTCCTTTCGCTGAGATTTTCGCGGGCGTGCCCGCCTCCGGCGCGTCATGTTAGCCAAGCGAATGGGCCCGGCGCCAGCATCAATTGCTGGCCGACCCTTCCAGCCCTCACGAAGCATACTCACACGCCGAGCGGCAGAGCCAGCACCTTGACACCGGGCGGTGGCGGCACGTTGTCGGGCACGAAAAAATCCTGCACGAGCGGACTGCTGGCGTCGACCCGATAGCCCTCGAAGTCGGTAATCCCGCCTTTTTCATAAAGCAACGTATCGTCGATCAGAAACTGCCCGGTCATGTCGCGCGCGGGCTGTGTCAGCACCAGATGCGCCGCATCGGCCATGATTTCGGGCGTACGGCTCATGGCCATCAGCTGGTCGCCTAGAATGTTCGCAACCGCCGCTGTCGCGATCGCCGTTCGCGGCCACAGGGCGTTGACCGCGATGCCGTCTTTGCGAAACTCTTCCGCCATCCCGAGCACACAAAGGCTCATGCCGTACTTGGCAATCGAGTAGGCCACGTGCCCACTGAACCATTTGGGCTGCATATCGAGCGGCGGCGAGAGCATGAGAACGTGCGGGTTGTCCGATTTCCTCAAGTGCGGAATGCAGGTCTTGGTTGTCAGAAACGTGCCGCGCGTGTTGATCGCATGCATGAGATCGAAGCGCTTCATCTCTGTCGCCTCGGTGCCCGTGGGCGAAAGGGCAGATGCATTATTGATGCAGATATCGATACCGCCGAAGGTCTCCACCGTCTTCGCTACCGCGGCCGTGACCTGGTCTTCGAAGCGGATATCGCAGACGATGGGCAGCGCTTGCCCGCCCGCGGCCTCGATTTCCGCTGCGGCGGAGAAGACGGTGCCCGGCAACTTCGGATTGGGATCGGACGTCTTGGCGGCGATGGCGATCTTGGCCCCGTCTCTTGCGGCTCGCAACGCAATCGCGAGTCCGATACCGCGGCTGCCTCCGGTGATGAAGAGCGTCTTTCCCTTCAGTGTGCCCATCCGCAAGCGCCCTTTCCGATTTCACAATCCATGATGCCGTGAGGATCCCTGTCTCTCACCCCGGCCGCGGGACCAGCCGGTCTTTCAGCCAGCGCAGAACGCGGAAGGGAATCGTGACGACCCGCCAGACCTGCAGCCAGACATAACGCAGAAAGATCGGCAGACCAACGAGCGGCAAGAAAACGAGCGTGAAGAGAACCGCGCGTGCGCCCCGCGCAGCCCCATACCCGATCCGTCCGCCATACTCACCGCGCTCCTCGGGCGGCCACACGCGGCCCCACCAGCGCCACGCTGTTCCCAGCCCGAACAACCCCATGCCGAGCGAGGCCAGATAACCGATCTGGATCACCGACGGGATCGCCGGAATCAATCGCCAGTCGAGTTCCGTCTGGCGGTCCTTGTCGCGCAGGTCGGCCTCGATACCCGCGACCGCGATGCGGCCCATCGCATCGCCGGCCAGAGCATCGACCCAACCGGTTAGGGTATCGGTCAACGGAGCATCTGGAGAACCCGGCGGCAGGGCATCAATAACCACGCGGCCGAAGGCGTCCCGTCGTGCGGTGATGGTCAGACCAGCATCCTTCGCGCCGATGGCGGCGAGGAAATCCCCGAACGTCGTCTGCTTCAGGGCAGTCTCGAGACCGGGAATGCTGGCTGTCTGCCAGAGCCAATTGCGCCCGCCCGGTTGCCGGGGGGTTTCGGCCCTGACGATGACGAGATTGACATCGGCTTCGTGGGCGGCGCGCCGAAGGCTGTCGAGTGAAAGCGCGGCCTCGCCACCATCCCCATCGAGGAACTTCAGAAGTCTTGTTTTCAATTCGCCCGGTCAGGATCACAGTTTGCCCACGCACGGACCTCATAGCCCCTGCGAGACGCTGCGGATCAATCCGGTCGATGAGGGCCGCGCGGGTCGCCGGATCGAACCTCGGAACGGCGGTCAGGGCATCGGCGCTGCCTGTTTCCAAAGCCAGAATACGAAGGCTCTTCGGCTTCAGTGCACGATCGAGTTGGAACAGGGTTTCGGTGAAGAGATCCGCGGTGTCGAGCCGCACGCTCAGGTTCGGCCGCACCTGGGCGAATAGCGTCTCGCCTCCCTCCCCGGCCACGCGCACGATGCGATGGCTGCCCGACTTCGTGGCGATGTAGAGGTCCGCGTCCGGGGGCAGATCTTTCAAGAGCCCGCGTTGGTCGAAAACCGTATCTGGCGTCAGATAGAGGCTCAGTTTGCCGTTGCTGCCAGGCAGAAGCGAGTCGCGCACCCGGGCCAGTTCATCGGCATTGCCGGCGGTGTAGGTCTCGCCGCTGCGGTTGACGAAGCGCCAGTGGCCTTCCGACCCGGCGTCCACCGCCAGTGCATTGAGCCCAGGTTTGTCGGGCAATCCTTTCAAGTGGCGGACCGCCGTGCCCAGATCCGGATCGACGTGATGGGCTCCGCGCATGGCCCCCTTGCTGCCGGCTTCGCCCGCCTCGCTCAAAATCTTGGTCAGCCAATTCGCGGTAGCTTTCTCCGCACCCGATACCGCAACCACGACGCCCAGTAGAAGCCCGAGTGCGGAGTGCCGGAACCAAGACCCCGTCATCGCCTATCCCTTCTCCGGCCGCTGTCGCGACATGAAGGCCTCGAATGCCGAACGCGCTTCGGGCGACATCAGGCGCTCAGCGAACGCCTGCACCTCTTCCCGGGTCCGTTCCAGCACCACCGGCACGTTGCCGCGCATCAGGCGCTTGGCAATGGCAAGCGCCTGAGGTGGCTTTTTCGCCAGTCGCTGCGCAATCTTCAGCGTGTGCAATTCGAGATCAGCCCGCGGGACAATCGCGTTGACGATCCCCGCCTCACGCGCCCGTTCGGCAGAAAACGTCTCGCCCAGAACCAGCATCTCGAACGCGCGGGCATATCCCATCGCAGCCGGCATCAAGAGGCTCGACGCCGCCTCAGGGACAAGACCCAGATCCAGGAAGGGCGTGGCAAACGTCGCCTCGGGCGTCGCGTAGACGAGATCGCAGTGCATGAGCAGCGTGGTGCCGATGCCGATAGCCTGACCATCCACGCCCGCAATCAGCGGCTTGGTGGTCTGCGGCAGCACCTCGATGAAGCGAACGACATCGCGCGGCGCGCCGCGCTCGCCCTTCGCCGTTGCCAGAAAATCGGCGACATCGTTGCCGCCGGTGAAATGGCCCTCGCAGCCGAACAGCACCCGCACCCGCACGTCGTCGTCCGTTTCTCCCGCCTCTATCGCATCGGAGAGCGCACGGTACATCTCCTGCGTCAGCGCATTGCGCTTTTCAGGGCGACGCAAGCGCAGGACTTCGATGCCAGCCCTTCGGCTGATCTCGACATGGACCGTCATGCCGGCACTCCAAGGTTGGCGTCCAGCACCGACCGCGCTCCTTCCATGACAGTCCGGGCGAGGCCAGGCGCCGTGACCGAAATACTGTCGGCATAGAACCGCAGGAGTTGGGTGTTGTTAAACTCTCCACCTGCGCTCAGGGCCGCCTTGGCCAGCGCATCGCCGCCGGCAACGATGCCAAACAGCTTGCAATAGGGCGTGGCCCCGGCCAGAGCGGCTTCAGGTTCCGCGGGAATCGCTTGCCCCATCCACTGCGAGGCCCTTCGCAGGGCGACCAGCGCGTCGCCGAGCGGTTCCGCAATGCCGCGAAGTCCGTCGGCGCTGCGGCTCTCGATCGCCTCGATGGTGGCCTCGACCTCGCCGAGATAGGTCTTGAGAACGGCACCGGCCGACAACGGCAGCTTACGCATCACAAGGTCAATGGCCTGGATGCCGTTCGTGCCCTCGTAGATCGGCAGGATGCGAGCATCTCGCAGATGCTGCGCCGCACCGGTCTCCTCTATGAAGCCCATGCCGCCGTGAACCTGAATGCCGAGAGACGCCGCCTCAACGGCCGCATCGGTTGAGAACGCCTTGGCAATCGGTGTCAGCAGCGCGACGCGCCCCGCGGCCTTCTCGCGCAAAGATGGATCGTTCGCATGATGGGCGAGATCGGCGGCTGCCGCCGTTGCCATGCAGATGCCACGCGCCGCCTTGGTCAGCACCTGCATGGTGAGCAGAATGCGCCGGATGTCTGGATGCTGGATGATGGGCGCCATGCCGCCGCCGTTTCCTGCGGCCGCACGGCCCTGGCGTCGCTCCCGCGCAAAAGCCAGCGCGCGCTGTGTCGCCCGCTCGGCAACCGCCACGCCCTGTACGCCAACCGCGAGGCGCGCGGCATTCATCATAATGAACATAGTGTTGAGGCCGCGGTTCTCCTCGCCGACGAGATAGCCGACAGCGCCTCCTCGCTCGCCGAACTTCATCACGCACGTCGGGCTGGCGATGATGCCCATCTTGTGTTCGAGTCCCGCACAGACGACGTCGTTGCGCGCGCCGAGCGAGCCATCGTCGTTCACGAGAACCTTCGGGACGAGGAACAGCGAAATGCCGCGGGTCCCGGGCGGCGCGTCGGGCAGGCGCGCGAGCACGAGATGGATGATGTTCTCCGTCATCTCGTGCTCGCCGTAGCTGATGTAAATCTTGGTGCCCGTGATGCGGTATGTCCCGTCGCCGGTGGGCATCGCGCGGGTCGTAATACCATTGAGATCAGAGCCGGCCTGCGGCTCGGTCAGGTTCATAGTGCCGGTCCATTCACCCGAGATCATGCGTGGCAGATAGCGCGACTTCAACTCGTCGGAGCCGCCGATGAAGATCGAGTCGATCGCGCCGTTGGTGAGCAACGGGCACATGCCGAAGGCGATGTTGGCCGCGTTCCAGATCTCGCAGACGCCCATCGCTACCGTGCTCGGCAACCCTTGGCCGCCGTACTCGACGGGACAGGGCAGCGCACTCCAGCCGGCGTTCACGAACTGCCGGTAGGCCTCGTCCCATCCGGGGGGCGTGACGACGCGCCCATTCTCGAGACGAGAGCCCGTCCGATCGCCTATCCTGTTCAGCGGATCGAGCACTTCTGCGCCGAATTTGCCCGCTTCCTCCAGGATGGCGCGGATCGTCGCCTCGTCCAGGCCCTCCGCCGCCCCGTTCATCATGGCGGGATCGAGCGCGCCCGCGCACTTGAGCGCGGCGAGGATGTCGTTTACGGGAGCCTGGTAGGTCATGCGGCGTCTTTCAAATCAGTCGAAGGCGGCAAGATTAGGCGCATGCCCCTGCGATGGCAAAGCCGCTGGCTTAGGAAACCTTGGATGACGCTCCGCCCCGCCACAGAAGACAACATCGCAGAGGCAGGGCGCTTGATCCGCGAGGGCGCTCTCGTCGCTTTTCCTACCGAGACAGTGTACGGGCTCGGCGCAGATGCCACCAACGGCGAGGCCGTGGCCGGAATTTTTGCCGCCAAGGGGCGCCCGAGCTTCAATCCGTTGATCGTCCACGTTCTGGATCTCGCGACTGCTGAAGCCTTGGGTGAGTTTTCGCCGGAGGCGCATCGGATCGCCGCCGTGTTCTGGCCAGGACCGCTGACGCTCGTCGTCCGCCGAAAGTCCGACTGTCCGATTGCCGATCTCGCCACCGCCGGCCTCGATACCATCGCGCTTCGAGTCCCCGGCCACCCCACGGCCCAGGCTCTGCTGGCCTCCGCGGGGCGACCCATTGCGGCGCCCTCCGCCAACCGCTCCGGTCATGTGAGTCCAACACTCGCACGCCACGTGGCCGATGATCTCGGTGACCACGTTGCCATGATCCTCGATGCGGGCGCCGCTACGCACGGCGTGGAATCGACCGTGCTCGATGCCTCGGGCGCCGCCGTCGTGCTTCTGCGCCCGGGCGCAATTCCGGCCGCAGCAATCGCGGAGCACCTCGGGCACGCACTCGCCCGCTCCGCCACGCCGAGCGAGGCGCCGATTTCGCCCGGTCAACTCGCGAGTCATTACGCGCCGAATGCGCGCCTGCGCCTCGGCGCAACGCAGGCGCACAAAGGCGAGGCGCTGCTGGCCTTCGGACCGGCGGCACCGTCGCACGGCATGGTCATCAATCTGAGCCCCAATGGCGATCTCGTCGAAGCCGCGGCAAACCTCTTTGCATCACTCCGGGCCTTCGATGCGGCGGGCATGGACGCCGTCGCCGTCATGCCCATCCCCGACTCTGGCCTCGGCGAAGCGATCAACGATCGCCTCCGGCGGGCGGCGGCGCCCCGCCGGTGAGAGAAACGCGCTTGTGAACCATGCTCGTTGATCTCGCCGGTTGCCGTTCGTCGCATTCAGGCCGCCATGCTAAAAGAGCCCTCATATCCGACCCCGAGACCCGCTTCGAAACTCCATGACTGCCAAACACGCCCTCAATGCCCCCACCCCAGAGCTGCTCGATGCGCTGACGCGCATCGTCGGTTCAGCGAATGCGCTGCGCGAGGGCGACCCAGGCCAGGCGCGCTATCTGAAAGAATGGCGTGATCGCTACGTCGGCCGCTCACCTCTCGTCGTGCGCCCGGGATCGACGCAGGAAGTCGTTGCCGTTCTCGCCGCCTGCAACGCAGCCCGTGTGGGCGTCGTCCCACAGTCTGGCAACACCGGTCTCGTCGGCGGCCAGATCCCACATGCAGACGGGACGGAAATCGTCCTCTCGCTGGAGCGCATGCGATCGATACGCGCCATCGACCCCGACGGACAAACTCTTACCGCCGAGGCCGGCGTCACGCTTGCCGCCGTGCAGGAGGCTGCCCGCGATGCGGGCTTGATGTTCCCCCTGTCGATGGCATCGGAAGGCAGTGCATGCATCGGCGGCAACCTCGCAACGAATGCCGGTGGCATCGCAGTGCTGGCTTATGGCACAGCGCGCGCGCTGGTGCTGGGCCTGGAAGTGGTGCTGGCCGATGGGCGCGTCCTGTCCGACTTGAAAATCCTGAAGAAGGACAACACGGGGTACGACCTGAAGGACCTCTTCATCGGTTCGGAAGGGACCCTCGGCATCATAACCGCTGCCTCGCTGAAGCTCGTCCCCGCGCCAGCCGACATCGCCACCGCCTTTGTTGCATTGCCGGCCATGAGTTCGCTGGTGCCGTTCTTCCGGTTCGCGAGCCGTCACGCCGGTCCGCACCTCACAGCATTCGAATTCATGTCTGAGCGCGCCCTGGAGTTCGTGCTGCGGCATGGGCAGGTGACGCCCCCCCTAACGCAAGCGTCGCCCCCCTGCACTGTGCTCTTGGAAGTCTCCACCACCGAACCCGAGCGAGCAGCGCCCCTCCTCGAGGCCCTGCTGGCGGAAGCTTCACAGAAGGGTCTCGTCACCGAAGTCCGGCTCGCCGCATCGGCCTCGCAGCAAGCGGCCCTCTGGCGGCTGCGCGAGCAGATGTCGGACGTGCAAAAGCACGAAGGCGGCTCCATAAAGCACGATGTCTCGCTTCCTGTGGCGCGGGTTCCCGAATTCCTGGAGCGTGCGGCGGCAATCGTCGATCGCATCTGCCCCGGGGCGCGGCCGGTGCCTTTCGGCCATCTGGGCGACGGCAACGTGCATTACAACGTCTCCCAGCCCGTCGACATGGACAAGGCGCAATATCTATCTTTGTGGGAGACGATGTCTTCCGCGGTACACCAACTCGTCACCGAGATGGATGGCTCGATCTCGGCCGAGCACGGTATCGGCCGCATGAAGCGGGGCGAATTGGAACGCTCGAAAAGCCCTGTGGCCCTCGATCTCATGCGCGCCATCAAGTCCGCGTTCGATCCCAACGGCATCCTCAATCCCGGCAAGGTTCTTTAGGACGAGCGCGCTACCACACGCCGCGCGTCAGGCCGGTGGCCAGATAGCCCCACAACGTCGGCGGAAAATACCGGCGCGAGGGCAGATCGACGGCGCGCGGACTGAGCCGCCCATTCTTGGCATCCTCGATGGCGCGCGTGAACAGCGGCAGGGCATAGGCCGCCTGGAGATGCTGATAACTCGCAATGGTATCTTCAGGCTCGAACCTCACCCGCGCCTGATAGAGAACCGAGCCCGTGTCGACGCCTTCGTCCACCAAATGAACAGTAACGCCCGCGTTCTCCTCATCGCCTTCAGCCAGAGCCCAGTATCCCGGATGCTGGCCGCGATACTTCGGGTTGATGCCCGCATGATAGTTGATGAAGGGAGCCGAAACACATTTGAGCGTCGCCGGCTTGAGGATGCGCGTGCCATAGACGGCCACCACAACGGGGTCCAGTTCGGAAAGCAGACGCCGGCAAGCCTGAGAATTGACCGAGGCCACGCGATGCACCGTGACGCCGGCTGGCTCGGACGGATCCAGGCCGTGCGTGCACCAGATATTGAGGATTCGATCGTTGTTGGGCCACAGGAAACGCTGCGCGAGCCCGAAGCAGATCTGCCCCAGCGTCGTCACGGGCCCCACAAGGCGCATGCGGCGGCGGATCACCTGCCTTTTGGATTCCGGCTGCTCCTCGATGACTGTTATCGGCCCCAGGCGCGCAACGAGACCATTGACCACGATGTTGGCCAGCGGACCTCCCGAGGTGAGCACCACCACGCCGCCTGTACGAACTCCCCGCTGAGCCGCTGGACTCATTTCGACACCGCCTGCACCAGAACAAGACGCCCGAAGGAGGCGTCTGGCTGATCGAGCAAAGCTCGTGCCAGAGTTAACCTCCGCGGTTAACGGGCCTGTTTACCTGCGGTGAGGCGCCTTCACGGCCTTCAATTCCTCAGCTATCCGGTGCGATTGCGAGGGCCAGCTGGCCGCCACCCAATCGTCGGTTCCGAACAGCCAGTAGCGCATGCGGTTGCGGCGGAAATAGCGCTCGACCGTCACTCGATGCATGTTATCGACCGTGCCAGACAGGCCCTCGACCATGCCGCCCAGCTTCTGCGCCTCGCTCTCCAGCGTGGCAAAACGCGGCACGATCGACTTTACGTCTGCGGTGATGACCTCCGTACCCTGCTTCAGTTCGCTGCGCAGGATGTCGGCCGCCTGACGGGCTTCGGCCCGCCACTGGTTGATGGTGCCGGCCAGCGTGTGCTGGTTGGCATTGAGCTTGACCAGGGCATCCTGCAGAATCGCCATCTCTTCCCGGTTGGATGTCTGCGCCTCGCCGGCCTTTTGCGACATGTCACCGACAAGAGACTGCAAACCCTCGAGCCGCTCGCTCAGCAATCGGAAGCTTTCAGCCGCCTCGGCCTGACGGCTTTCGACCGTAGCCGTCACCTGCGCGAAGCGCTCGGTCATGGGCGTGACAAAGGTTTCCATCAATTCGGCGCGCTGCGTATCGATAGCCTGCGCGAGCGAGCCGACCTCACCGCGCAAGACAGCACCAGCTTCCGCCATCCGCGTACGTTCACTCGCCAGCGTTGTCTCGAGACGGTCGAAGCGCTCGGCGAGATTCTGCATCGCACGTTCGCTGTCGCGGGATAGGACCGCCTCCTCGATGATCTCCAGCCGGCTCGCGATCGGCGCAAGTTCCACCGGCGCGCCACCCTGGCCCGTCCGGGTACGCAGATCGTTCTCGATGGATGCAATGGCGAGCGTGAGTTGTTCGAAACCGGCCGTGACGGACCTTTCGATCGTGGCGACCCGATCGACGACCGGACCGACATCGATGCTCGAAGACGATGAGCGGATGCCCGTCACGTCGCGCTGCAGATCCTGCAGCAATCCGCTGAAAGTCTGGCGCTCCGCGCCAAGGTCGGCGCTCAGAGCGCGCACCATCTGCTCCAGCGCGTCGAGCCTCGAATTCTGAATGTTGTCGACGGCCGTATCCCGGTACCCGCCGCGTTGGGCACGCGGCGCGGGCGGTGGGGCCGGAGTAGCCGGGGTCGGTACGCGGGTCTCGCTCGCGTAGTAGGTCTGTGTGTAGCTTGAGGGCGGGCGGACATAGGTCGGCTCATTTCCAGCCGGGCCACGCGGACTCACGCGGGTCAGCAGCGTCAAGCCGGGCAGATCGGGTTCAAGGTCGAGCATGAGGTGAAGGACATCTTCCACGCTTGCGGGCGCATTTCGCCGCGATGCGATGTTGCTGGCCACGCGCAAGACATGTTCGAGTTCTTCCGAATGGCGAGGAGTGCCCTTACCGTTCGTGAGACCGACAGGCAATTCGCTGGCAATCACGGTCGCGCTTTCCCGGCGTAACGCTGCCACGCGCACGCCACGCGCCTCCAACGCCTCGGCGGCCGCATCGATCCGCGTGAGTGCGTGCAGCAGATGTTCCAGCCGCACCTCGCCAGATCGATGGGCAAGGGCCACGTCATAGGCGTGATTGACACACGCGAGCACCACTTCGTCGACCCAGATCGGACCAGGCGCATAAGCGCCCCGCACGCGTGGCGCCGACTGCTCGTAATAAGAGGGGGGTGCCACCTCGGCAGACGAAGCGCTCCACGTGCGAGGCGTCCGCAAATCCAAGTCTCCGCCTTTGTACGCCATACCGTTACTCTCCTTGTCCGGTCTCGTGCCGGTCCTCGGCAACGTGGATCGATCGCATCATAGTTCGCGCCCCTTGAGGCGCGGCTGTCTCTCATGTCGGTGGGCACGGGCCCACTGACGCGGGCCATCAAGATTGGATCCCCTGACTTGCCATGTCCTGCGGTCGGCACCAGCGGTCTGCCAACCGTCCATAGGCCACACGAAGATGCCCGGAGCCCCTAGCCTCTTCTCACTGGCGGGAGAATAGTCGCTTCCGCAGGGTCCGGCGAGGGGCACTGCAGCCTTCGTATTGGAAATGGTGAATAGGCCAAAACTTAGGCATCTCAATAACTTGCTGGAAAACCCTGAGAGAAATAATCGGACGTCGCCGTAACCAAACCCGCGTTTGGGCCCTCAGCCCGTTCCGGACGGGCGCAACGCTTCGGGAAGCAGATCCGGCCCCTCGTTGCGCGGATTGTTGAGGCGGGGGCTTACATCAACGATTTGCAGAAGGTCTTCCGGCGGGGGCTTCAGGAGGTCCAGAACATGCGTCGCTGTCCCCGGCCGGCAGTCGAGCCAGACGGCGAAGTCTTTGGGATCGAGGATCACGGGCATGCGATCGTGGATTTTCTCCATTGCCGCGTTCGCCGACGTGGTCAGGATCGCCATCGTTTCCAACTCGCTCCCATCAGATCCCACCCAGTGCTCCGCCAGACCGGCCATGGCCATCAGGCCACCGTTGCGCGGACGGATGAGGTGGGGCTGCTTCGAGCCGGGTTTTCCTGTCCATTCGTAAAAGCCCGTGGTCGGCACAAGGCAGCGGCGATGGCGCATGGCGCCGCGGAACGAGGGCTTCTCCGATGCTGTCTCCGAGCGCGCATTGATGAGGGTGGAGAACGAACGGGGATCCTTCACCCAGGAGGGGATCAGTCCCCAGCGCACGAGCACCTGTTCCCGTCCCCCCGTCGCGGACTGGCGCACGATCATGACCGGCTGGGTCGGGGCGATGTTGTAACGCGGCGGAAATTCCAGCGCATTACGGGTATCAAAGTACGCGCGAACGGCCTCGGGCGGCGAGGTGAGGCTGTAGCGGGAACACATGGCGGACACACTCACCGGCGAAAAACCGGAGCCTTGGCATTTCAGGGGCGCATGCGCTCCAGCCGTGCTGCTGCCCAGAATCGATGCTATCAAAGCAACCGGTCATGAGAGCGAACGGCCTTTGAAGCCTTGCGCGCCAGAAGGATAACGCCCGGAGCCCAAAGCGACAATGTCGGTGCAAATGCAGCCAGTTCCTGACACCGACGGCGCCCAGCGCCGCGGAATGTCGTCTGTGCGCGCCGCGACCCGCACATTGACACTCACCTTGTCTCTTGCCCTCGCGGCGGCATGTGCAGGTCCCGCCACATCGCAGGAGAACAAACCCTACGACGAGCAGCTTATGCGTCTGGCGGAAATCCTGGGCGCCGTGCACTACCTGCGCGAACTGTGCAGCGCGAGCGACGGCCAGATGTGGCGCCAGCACATGCGCACGCTGATCGATGCGGAATCCAATAGTGCACTGCGCAAGGCTCGCATCACGCGCAGTTTCAACGAGGGCTACCGCAGCTATAGCCGGACCTACACCACCTGCACGCCCTCTGCCCAGACCGCCATTGATCGGTTCATGCAAGAAGGTGTCGAAATTTCAGAGGGCTTGGTGAACCGTGCACCCTAACCGGGTCGCCTTTCGCATCGGCTGAGAGTCCCGCGAAGGTAACCGCGACCCAAACGCTCTCAGGGAAGAATTTGCTATTTTTTTTCAACCCAAGTTTACCCTGAATTGCTGCTACAGCCACGAAGACGCCGCGAGCGTGATAAGCGCATAACGTTGCAACAATGGCCTGGACACGAACCGAGGGGCAGGTTCCATTGCCGAGCCGGAACGGGGTGGGAGAGGAACGCATGAATACTGAGGCGCGCGAACTTACTGAAAGTGACGATCATAGCTTTAAGGCCCTGGGCCTTATTCTCGCAGCCTGGGACGAGGGAACGGAGAGCGGGGTAGCGTCCGAGCAGATGGCTTATGCCGCACTGTTCGCTGCTTTGACCGATCTTGTCTCGATGTACGGTGAGGATGCGGTGGTCGAACTGGCCCGTGGACTTGAGCGCCGCCTGATGCTGGGCGAGTTCACTCTGGGCCGCGTCATCCAATAACAGCAACAGTCCGCATACCGCGCGGACTCTTCACGATGCAGACATCCCTGCGGCGGCGCATATTCACCTAGAAAAATCCGGTGCCGTACTTCAGGACCATCTCTCCGATAAGAACACTGCCGAACACGATCAACGCCAGACCGGCGACCCTGTTGATCGTTCGCAGGTGATCGGCGTCGACGAGATGCCGGAAGCGGCCGATCAGGTTCGACAAGAAGATCCACCACGCCAGACTTCCCGCCATAATGGCGGCCACCATCGTGAGTGCATCGATGGTGGAGTGCACTTCCACAAACGTGGAAACACCGCCGAAAATTGCAAAAAGCCCCAGGACCGCGCCCGGATTGGTGATCGTCAGGAAAAATGTCTGCGGGATATCCCAGACAAAATCCTTCAGCGAGGCGTTCTCATGATGAACCTCCGCTTCGGTCACAAAACGCGGGAGCGTGACATAGAGCTTGATACCGAATGCGATGAGCGCCAGACCACCCACGATCTGTATCGCAACGCGATGATGCTCGATCGCGCCCGAAACGGCGCCCACACCGAGTGCTGCGAACAGCGCGATGAGGCCATCGCCCAAAACCGCTCCGATTCCCGCGGCCACCCCGCCGAAGAAGCCCCGTTCGATCGCCCGCTGGATGCACAGAACATTCACCGGCCCAACCGGAGCCGCCACCAGAACGCCGATGACGAGTCCGATGGGGATGATGAGCGGATTGGGAATGAGATCCATGCGTATTTGCCCGAAGGTATCTTATCTTTGCGACGATCTCATCGCGCAGTTTCGCGCTGATGCAATCGGCGCGCTGGCCAGAGACGCCCCGGACGCGGGCAAACTTCGTGAACAACATTCGTAGTCAGACCGCGAAGGCTTGTCCATGAGCGATCCTATACCTTGGTGGGGATGCGACAGGCGGGCACATAAGTCGCGCGGCGCTCAGCCCGCGTTCCATCAAGCGCTTGTGTGGCAAAGATAATCCAAGAATGCCCCTTGGGCAGTTATGATGCGTTGCGGCAAATGGTCAAAATATGTCCTGAATGAGAGGGTTCCATCCATACGTTTGCTCTGATAGTGAGCTTTTGGAACGGCGTTGCACATGAGCCTCTATGCGAATTGAAGCTCTGCCTTCGGGATCGACCCGCGTGCACGTTCGCGTGTTATCAGTGCCAAGGTAAGGGTACCCAAATGAGACTACGTCATCTTGCGGCCGTCGCCGGTCTTCTCGTAGCAGGGGCTTCTCCGGCCCTCGCGGAAATTCCAGGGGCCTATGGTATCTGGAACGACATGCCGAAGAAGTCCAAGTCGCTGAGCGGTGGCGGCTCCGGCTTCTTCCAGCAGAAGAAGTCAAAGCCTTCGGCCGAGAACGGCTCCAAGAGCAAGACGAAAGGCGTCTTGCAAGGTGGTGGCAAGCCCGCCATCTCGTCCAAGTCCCCTCAGACGGTAAGCTTCAACGGTGGTTACAAGAAGGGCTCGGTCGTTGTCGATCAGTCTCAGAAGAAGCTCTACTACGTTCTCGGCAACGGTAAGGCCTATGCCTACCCGGTCGCCGTCGGCAAGAAGGGCTTCAAGTGGACCGGCGCGCAGAAGGTTTCCCAGATCAAGGATTGGCCCGATTGGGTTCCGCCCGCGGAGATGCGGCAGCGCAAGCCGAATCTTCCTGAAAAGATGATGGGCGGTATCAACAATCCGCTCGGTGCCAAAGCGATCTATCTGGGTAACTCGCTCTACCGGATCCATGGCACGAACGATTCCAAGTCCATCGGCACCGAGGCTTCGTCCGGCTGCATTCGCATGCACAACGGGCACGTGGTGCACCTCGCCAAACTCGTGGGCGTTGGCACACAGGTCTATGTGGTGCACTGAGCCCGGTGGCCGCGATCTCGAAACGACGCGGGCCGCTCGAGGATCTCTCGGGCGGCCCGTACCTTATCGAATACCCTCTGCGGGGGGGGCAGCGCCGTCCCACTCAGCGGACGAGGTGATAGAGGAGATCGTGAAGCGGAGAGTTCCACGGCAGCAGATTGATGCCGGCCGCCGACTTCGCGAGGTAAAGCCCTACCACGAAAGCGGCCACCGCTGCCGTGGCACCAATGGCCACGAGCAGGAACCGCACAAAGTTCACGACCGCCGAACCGGTCATGGCCTTTACGAGATCCAACGGCGTCTCGAATGTGGTGAGAGATGTGGAGTTTGGGGTCATGGTGCCGGCTCCCTAGCAAGCAGGATGCCAACCGGGGAACACAGACGTTCGCCGCGCTGAAAAAGCAGACCGATCACACGTCATAGAACCGCACGGGCTCGCCGAAACCCGACTTAGCGAGTTCGCCTTGCCACATGACGCGCCGCCCGCGCACGAACGTGCCGACCGGCCAGCCTGTCACCTGTTTACCATCGTAGGGGGTCCAACCGACACGGCTCTCAATCCAACTGTCCCGGATCGTCTCACGGCGTTTCAAATCGACCAGCGTCAGGTCCGCATCCCAGCCCACCGCAATCCGCCCCTTGCCACGTATGCCGAACAGCCGCTGCGGTCCATGGCTCGTCAAATCCACGAGCCGCTGCAGGCTGAGCCGGCCCGCATTCACATGGTCCAGCATGATGGGAACCAGAGTCTGCACACCGGTCATGCCGGAGTGCGAACCCGGGTAGGGATGATCTTTCTCCTCGCGCGTGTGGGGTGCATGGTCGGATCCGATCACGTCGACGACCCCGTCGGCCAGCGCTGCCCAGATGCGTTCCCGATGGCGCGCATCGCGCACGGGCGGGTTCATCTGCACGTAGTTGCCGAGTTCGCGATAGCATTCCGGCGCCGCGAGGGTCAGGTGATGCGGCGTTACTTCCACGCTCGCCCACTCTTTGTGTTCCTGCAGGAAGTCCATCTCCTCGGCCGTTGAGATGTGCAGCACGTGGATGCGCCTCCGGTGCTTCTCCGCATATCCCACGAGACGCTTCGTAGCGATCAGTGCGGCCTCCTCGTCGCGCCACACGGGGTGGGATGAAGGATCGCCGGGTACGCGCAGGTGGGCGCGCGCCTTAAGCCGTTCCTCGTCCTCCGCATGGAAGGACGCGCGGCGCGAGAGCCGGGCAACGATATTTTCCAGCGACGGCGGATCGTCGACAAGCAGACTTCCGGTCGAGGACCCCATGAAAACCTTGATGCCGGCCGAGCCTTCCAGCCGCTCCAGTTTCGGGATGTCCTCGATGTTCTCCCGCGTGCCGCCGACAAAGAACGCGAAGTCGCACAGCATGCGATGGCGCGCGGCGCCCACCTTTGCGGCCAGCGTCTGCTCGCAGGTCGTCAACGGCTGTGTGTTGGGCATCTCGAAAACGGCCGTGACGCCACCGGCCACGGCGGCGCGGCTACCTGTTTCCAAATCTTCCTTGTGAGTCAAACCGGGTTCGCGGAAGTGCACCTGCGTATCGATCACGCCTGGCAGGATGTGAAGGCCCCTGGCATCGAGCGTATCCATGGTCTTGGCGGACCCCAGCGACCCCATCGCCACGATGCGGCCATCCCGAATACCGATATCCCGCACCCCTTCGCCGTCATGATTGACGACCGTGGCTCCTTGAATGACGAGATCGAAGGGGGCGCTCATGTTGTGTAGCCTATCTACTTTGTGCACGGTCCGTAGGGCGGGGCGCGCTTGCCTTGCCGACATACCGCACTTAGTTACGTCAAGAGAGATAGCAACCCCAGGCCGCCATGACGAGTGAGATCACCATTGCCCTGCTGCCTGATCGTGGCGTCGTTGCGGTTTCGGGTCCCGACGCGCGGAAGTTGTTGCAGGGTCTTCTGACCAACGACGTCGCGGGGGTCGAAACGTCGCCCGCCATCCACGCGGGGCTGCTTTCGCCGCAGGGAAAGATCCTGTTCGATTTTCTCGTCGTCAAAGCGACCGATGGGGTTCTGCTCGACGTCTCCCGCGCGCATGCCAGTGATCTCGTCAAGCGCCTTACTCTTTACAAGATGAGGGCGAACGTCACGATCAGGGACGTATCAAATGATCATGCGGTGCTCGCCGCGTTTGGTGCGGGGGCACGCTTAGACACGGGGATCGCTTATCCTGATCCGCGTCTCGCTGAACTCGGCTGGCGGGCAATCGTCAGAACGGGAGAAATTCCCTCAGCCGCCGCCCCCGAAACGGCCTATCACGCCCATCGCATTGCATTGGGCGTCCCCGAGGGCGGGCGCGACTTCGTTTTCGGCGATACGTTTCCACACGAAGCGCTCTTCGATCAGCTCCATGGTGTCTCTTTCACCAAGGGCTGTTACGTCGGCCAGGAGGTCGTATCGCGCATGGAGCATCGTGGCACAGCCCGCAAGCGCGTCGTCCCCGTCATCGCCGACGTGGCACTCGAACAGGGCACACCGGTGAAGGCTGGCGAGATCGAAATCGGCACCGTTGGCTCGGTCTGTGGCCCGCGCGGGCTTGCACTCCTGCGCCTCGATCGCGCCGGGGAAGCCGAGGCCAAGAGCCTTGCTCTCACGGCCGGAGGTATCCCCGTGCGCATCGAGTTGCCCGCATGGGCCAGATTTCCCGCGGCGGCTCCTCATTCCTGAGCCGCCGGCTGAGCCTCGGGCATGAGTTGGCCGACGGCTTCGGCGGCGTGCGCCGCATACATGACAGAGGGGCCGGCGCCCATGTAGATCGCCATGCCGAGCGTCTCCATGATCTCGTCGCGTGTCGCGCCCTGAGCAATGGCGGCCTTGACGTGGAAGGCGATGCAGTCGTCGCAGCGGATTGCAACGCCAATCGCCAGCGCCAGCAGCTCTTTCGTCTTGGTATCGAGTGCGTTGGCCTTCAAGGCCGCCTGCGCCATGGCAGAGAAGCCCTTCATCACATCCGGCGTGCCGCCGCGCAGATCCTTCAGCGGTCCGCTCAATGTCTTCATGTGCTCTTGCCAGTCGATCAGCATTCACGGTCTCCTTTGCTCACACCTCGTTCCATTCGCCATCTTATATATTAGTATATTCTAATTTATGCAACCCGCGCGTCCCTTAGCCGCTCCGTCGCGGGCGCGCTTGCCGGTTGGCCTCAAACAGCGATGATGAGGTCAATGCGTCCGGGTCTTTGGCCCGGGAAAAGCTCGAAAACGGGGAATCCCGTGCCGTCACGCGATGCCGACTTTATCCGTCATCCCTCGAAGCGGTGCCCTTGGCCCGGCATCGAGGATGCCGCCTATGCGCGCTATCACGACGAGGAATGGGGCGTGCCGCACGCCGATAGCCGGAGGCTGTTCGAGAAGCTCGTGCTCGAGGGCTTCCAGGCAGGCCTCTCCTGGCTGACGATACTGAAGAAACGCGATGCATTCCGGCGCGCCTTCCACGATTTCGATGCTGAGCGGATTGCGCGCTACGGCACGAAGGACATCGAGCGGCTGATGAACGATGCCGGCATCGTGCGTAACCGCCTCAAGATCGAGGCGACGATCGACAATGCACGGGCCTTCCTCGCATTGTCGGAGCACACCTCGCTCGCTACATTCCTCTGGTCCCAAATGGAGAATGGCCCGATCGTCAATCGCCATGCGCGCATGGCGGACGTGCCGCCGATGACCAAGGACTCAAAGCGGATATCGAAGGCCCTCATGAAAGAGGGCTTCCGCTTCGTAGGACCGACCACCTTCTACGCCTTCATGCAGTCGGTGGGCATGGTCAACGATCATCTCGTCTCCTGTCCGCGCCACAAACCTTGTGCGAAGCTCCAGCGCGACTTCAAATGCCCGTAAGGAATCGAGGCAGAACCGACGCGATGTCACCATCGAACACCAAGTCCACCATCCCGCAACCCACACCGGTCGCCCCCCGCGCCTGGCAGCGGATGCTGTCCGGGCGGCGGCTCGATCTGCTCGATCCCTCCCCGGCCGATGTCGAGATCGGCGACATAGCGCATGGTCTTGCACGCGTGGCCCGATGGAATGGTCAGACCGTCGGCGATCACGCCTTTTCAGTCGCCGAACATGCGCTGATCGTCGAGGCCATCGCCTCTGATCTCAATTCCGGCTGGCCGGCCGCGCACGCTTTGGCGGCACTACTCCATGATGCTCCGGAATACGTGATCGGAGACCTGATCAGCCCCTTCAAGACGGCGATCGGGCTCGACTACAAGGCCTTCGAGCTGAAGATCCTCGCCGCGATTCATCGCCGCTTCGGGCTTCCCGACACCCTGCCGGACGACCTGTCGGCCGCCATCAAGGCCGCCGACCATGTTGCGGCCTATTACGAGGCGACCCGTCTTGCGGGGTTCACCGAGAGCGAGGCTTTGTTATACTTCGGCCAACCGGGTGGATTGAGCCCGCATCTGACGCAGCGTCTGGAAAATTTGAGCGCTGCCCCCGTTGCCGAGGCCGAGGCCCGATTTCTGGCGCGCTTTGAGGAACTCACGACCGTCTGACCCAGGCGATTTCACTTCCTTTTGCGCGCGGGCGGAATAATCGGCCAGCCGCCCCGTTATGGCCTCATCAATCCATTGTTTGGAGGTCGGGTTGCAGCCGCCATTTCAATTTTCACTTGCTACATGCAGCGCTCTAGAGACGGGAGAATAGCCCCATGGTATCCGACGCGAATGTGCGACGTATCCCGCGCGAGAGCCTCGAGCGTCATCACCCCATAGGGATGGAGATGCGCCAGGAAGCCCCGGCCGTTGAAATCGGCCTCAATGCCGCAATCGTGGCCGTGCTCGACAACGAGCCGGTCGTCCTCGTCGTGCGCGACGAGGCAGCCAGCAACGGCAGCCAGTCCGGCACGCAGGACAGTCTACCATCAGGCCCCTTCTCGCCCCTCGAGCATCGGACGCTGGAAGGCGGCCTGCGCTCCTGGGTGGCGGAACAGGCCGATATCGACCTGGGTTACGTCGAGCAATTGTATTCCTTCGGCGATCGAGGCCGCCACGCGCAGCCGGGCGACGCGATGCCCCACGTGGTTTCCATCGGTTACTTGGCCCTCACCAACGCCAGCCAGATCGACGAGGCGCAGCGCGGATCATGGCGCAGCTGGTATCACTACTTCCCTTGGGAGGACTGGCGCAAAGGCAGGCCCCAGATCCTCGAGACCGAAATCGTGCCGCGGCTTCGCGAATGGGCGGGGCGTCCACAGCAGGTGGCCGAGCCCGCCCGCCCCATCGCGCGTCAGGACCGGATCCGCATGTGCTTCGGCCTCGATGGCGCGGCCTGGGACGAGGAAAAAGTGCTCGACCGCTACGAGCTGCTCTATGAGGCAGGTCTGGCGGAGGAGGCCCGCCGCGACGGCCGCGAAGCGGCGCTCGCCTGGTCGCCCACGCCGCGGCTCGGCGCCATGATGCGCTACGATCATCGCCGCATCCTGGCGACCGCCATTGGCCGCACGCGCGCCAAGATCAAATACAGGCCGGTGATCTTCGAACTCATGCCGCCGGAGTTCACGCTGTTTGAATTGCAGCGCACGGTCGAGGCTATCCTCGGCCCTCACCTGCACAAGCAGAACTTCCGCCGGCTCGTCGAGGGCGCCGGGCTGGTCGAACCGACGGGCGAGATGAAGACACGTACGGGCGGCCGCCCTGCGAAGCTCTACCGCTTCCGCAAGGAAGTGCTGCTCGAGCGGCCTGCACCTGGTGTTCGCGTAAAGCCCGGGCGGGCGTGAAGCCCTATCCTCCCATGAACCGCGGCGGCTGAAACCGCCGCGGTCCTCCGCTCCGTTCAGCGCAAGCAGAGTTCACAGGACCAGCTTGGTCGGCGTTCGTAGGCATCTGCGCGTAACGATTGCAGAGGGGCCTCGTCGGGCCTCGCGTGAATAATTTATGTCGCGAACGGCCAATCCTCTGGAAAAGCGCGTCGCGATCCCTTAAATTAAGCACAGGAATGCTCGAATAGAGCATAACTGAACGGAACCGGCAAGTGCCGGGACTTCTCAGGCTCTAATTATGCTCATGATGAGCATTAACAGAGCTGGAGGCATGGAGGACACGTATCGATGGTGCAGGTGACCCTTCCGTTGAGCCGCTCGGCCGCCCGCGCGGCTGTCCAGCCCGCCGGCGAAGCAAAACCCGAACACGGCATCACCTTCACGCCCGCGCTGGAGCGCGAACTGGCGCCCATCTACGAACGCATGAAGCGGGTCGTCACGCCGATGGAGTGGGCGCAGTACGCGCCGCTCATCAAGGCGATCAATACGCTGAAAGCCGAGCGCGGCGCCGTCATCCTCGCGCACAACTACATGACACCCGAGATCTTCCACGGCGTCTCCGATTTCCGTGGCGACAGCCTGCAGCTGGCCCGCGAGGCCGCAAAAGCCAAGGCCGACATCATCGTCCAGGCCGGCGTGCACTTCATGGCCGAAACGTCAAAGCTGCTCTCGCCGGACAAGACGGTGCTGATCCCCGACATGCGCGCAGGCTGCTCGCTCGCCGCCTCGATCACGGCCGCCGATGTGCGCCTCTTGCGCGAGGCCTATCCGGGCGTGCCGATCGTCACCTACGTCAACACCTCGGCTGCGGTGAAGGCTGAGTGCGACATCACCTGCACGTCCGCCAACGCGGTCAAGGTCGTCGAGAGCCTCGGCGCACCGCGCGTGCTGCTGATCCCCGACGAGTATCTGTCGAAGTACGTGCAGACAAAAACTGATGTCGAGATCATCGCCTGGCGCGGTCACTGCGAAGTGCACGAACGCTTCACGGCGGAAGAACTCGAAGCCTATCGCGACGCCAATCCGGGTGTGAAGATCATTGCACACCCAGAGTGCCCGCCGGACGTCATCAATGCGGCGGACTTCACCGGCTCGACCTCGGGCATGATCAACTGGGTGAAGACCAACCGCCCGAAGAAGGCTCTGCTCGTCACCGAGTGCTCGATGGCCTCCAACGTGGCGGACGAGACGCCGGACGTGGAATTCGTGCGCCCGTGCAATCTGTGCCCGCACATGAAGCGGATCAGCCTTGAAGCAATTTATGAGAGCCTGCGCGACCTTAAATACGAGGTCACCGTTGATCCTGATGTCGCCGAGCGCGCACGCCGCGCGGTCGAGCGAATGGTGAACCTCAACAACTGAACCTGAGGCCTCCGATCGGGGGCGGCGAGCGAGGTGGCAGATGGCCAAGCGCGTCCGGAACGAGTTCGAGGGCTTCCCGCGGCCCAAAACGCCGCTGGGACCAGGCGATATCGTCATCGTCGGGGCCGGTCTTGCCGGTCTCTACACGGCGTTGAAGCTCGCGCCCCTGCCGGTCACGGTCGTGGCCGCCGCGCCGCTCGGCGAGGGCGCTTCGAGTGTCTGGGCCCAGGGTGGCATCGCGGCAGCCGTGGGGGAAGGCGACACGGCCGAAGCGCACGCGCATGATACCATTGCCGCCGGTGCCGGTATCGTCGACGAGAGGGTCGCGCGGACCGTGGCCGAGGAGGCGGGTGCGCGCGTGCGCGATCTGCTCACCTACGGCGTGCCGTTCGACCGCGACTTGGAGGGCCACTTCGTGCTCTCGCGTGAGGCCGCTCATTCGGCCAAGCGCATCGTACGCGTGTCGGGCGACCGTGCGGGCGCCGCCATCATGCAGGCTCTGATCGCGGCTGCGCGCGCGACACCCTCCATCCGAGTCCTCACCGGCTATGAGGCCGAAGACCTCATAATGGAAGAGGGCCGCGTCGTCGGCGTCCGTCTAGCGCGTGGAGAAACGCGCAGCCTGGGCAGCTACGAGTTCCTTCCCGCCAGTGCCGTCGTGCTCGCGACCGGTGGCGTCGGCGGGCTCTACGCCGTCACGACCAACCCCGCCTACGCTCGTGGCGAGGCAATCGCTTTCGCGGCCCGCGCGGGCGCCGTCATTGCCGATCCGGAGTTCGTGCAGTTCCATCCCACCGCCATGGACATCGGCGTGGATCCCGCGCCGCTCGCAACCGAGGCCCTTCGTGGCGAGGGTGCGCAACTCGTCAACAATGCCGGTCAGCGCTTCATGGCGGCCTTACACCCGGATAGCGATCTCGCCCCTCGCGATATCGTGGCCCGCGGGGTATTCGCAGAGATCGTCGCCGGACGCGGCGCTTATCTCGATTGCCGCAAGGCAATCGGTCCGCGCTTCGCGGAGGCTTATCCGACCGTCTTCGCCCATTGCCGCATGGCCGGGATCGATCCTGTCACCGAACTCATTCCGGTGGCACCCGCCGCTCACTACCACATGGGCGGCATTGCGACCGACATGCACGGACGTTCGAGCGTCGAGGGTCTCTGGGCCGCCGGCGAGGTCGCCTCGACAGGCCTTCATGGTGCCAACCGCCTCGCCTCCAACTCGCTGCTCGAAGCGGTGGTTTTCGGCGGTCGCGTAGCGGACGATATTCGCTCGCTCGTGACTGTCTCGAGCGCCGAACCGATCGCCGAACTCCGTCTCGTCAACACCGGCACGGTCATCGACATGCGCCTGCGCGCAGAGGCCATCCGCCGCATTCGCCGCACGATGAGCGAAGACGTCGGCGTCGTAAGGGAAGCTCGCGGCCTGAGGCACGCTCTTGCTATTCTTCGCGAGATCGAAGCCGGAGCCGGGGGCGATGCCGTCGTCGCAAACATGGCGCTCACCGCCCGCCTGATAGCGGGCGCGGCACTTTCCAGAAAAGAGAGCCGCGGCGGTCATTTCCGCAGCGACCATCCAAGCACAAACCCTCGTCTCGCCCGGCGCACATTCCTGACACTCGACGAATTGCGCGCCATCGAGGCTATGGCCACGCCAAAGCCGCGCCGCCGTGCGGTGGCGCCGATGGAGCTTGCACTGTGAGCCACACCCGCCTGCCGAGGATCATCGTCACGCGTGCGGTGGCCGATGCGCTCGCTGAGGATCTGGGTCTCGCCGGCGACATCACGACAGACGCAACTGTGGACGCCGGCGCAACCGCCAAGGCTGTTATCGCAGCACGGCGCCCCGGCGTACTGGCGGGGCTAGATCTCGCTGAGGCCGCCTTTGCAGCGATGGATCCTTCCATCATGTTCACCCGCGCCAAGGCCGACGGTGACCGGATCGCGTCCGGCGATGTCGTAGCAAGCATCTCTGGCAACGCCCGCGCGATCCTCACGGGTGAACGAGTGGCGCTCAACTATCTCGGCCGCATGAGCGGTATCGCTACGCTGACCCGCCACTACGTCGACGCCATTGCGGGTACGAAGGCGGCGATCGTCGACACGCGCAAGACGACGCCCGGCCTGCGCGCGTTCGAAAAATATGCCGTGCGCTGCGGAGGCGGGCAGAACCACCGCACGGGCCTGTTCGATGCAATCCTCATCAAAGACAACCACATCGTCGCCGCTGGTGGTGTCGAGGCCGCCCTCACGCGGGCTCGCGCGCATGCGGGCCACATGGTCAAGATCGAGATCGAGGTGGACACGCTGCAGCAGCTCGACCGCGTACTCGAGCACAAGGTCGACGTGATCCTGCTCGACAACATGCCGCCCGAGACCCTGCGTGAGGCCGTCGCGCGCGTTGCCGGTCGTGCGCTCACGGAAGCCTCAGGCGGCGTCAATCTGGACACTGTTCGCGACATAGCCGAAGCGGGGGTGGATCTGATTTCCGTAGGCGCGCTCACCCATTCGGCGCCGGTCCTCGATCTCGGCCTAGATTTCGAGCCCGGCAACCTGGGGGCGTGAGGACTACCACCGGCAGGGCGCACCACTCCAATTTCGGGCCGCCTTCTGGATATGCTTGCTTTTGCCGTAATCCTCGCCCATTCCCTGACGGGGACCGAAGCAAGCCCATTCCTACCGACGCGGGAGAGAGAGCCGCCATGACCTACATTGCCATTTGGGGGTTGACTGCCATCCTCTCGGCCATCATCGGCGGTGCCTTGGCCGCCATGAAAAATCGCGACTACTCCGCCTGGGCGGCGTGGTGCTTCATCATTCCGCCGCTGGTGATCGCAATCCTCCTTACCCCGAAAAATACCGGACCCGCCCCCCAGCGCCGCCGCCTGGGCGACGATGGCGACCCGGAAGGCCGTTTCCTGTAAAGACACGCAAACTCTTCAGCTCTCGCCGCGCCTTCGAGCGATGATGGCCGCCCGTGCGGCCGCGAGCCGCGCGATCGGCACGCGGAACGCCGAGCACGAGACATAGTCGAGCCCGAGATCATGGAAGAAGGCGACAGAATGCTCGTCGCCGCCATGCTCGCCGCAAATGCCGATTTTGAGACCGGGCTTACCCGCTCGCCCGCCTGCAACACCGATGCGTATCAATTCGCCGACACCGTCCTCGTCGATGGAAACAAACGGATCGCGCTCGAAGATGCCGCGCCCGGCATAGTTCGACAGGATGGGCGCCGCATCGTCGCGCGACAGGCCAAGGCACGTCTGCGTCAGATCATTTGTGCCAAAGGAGAAAAAATCGGCGCCGTTCGGGCCTTCGCTCAATGCCTGCCCGCGAAGCGCAGCGCGCGGCAGTTCAATCATGGTGCCGATCTGGTAGGTGAGGCGATGGCCCGTCTCGGTCTCGATAGTGGTCGCCACCTTCCGGATGACATCGGCAAGGATGTCGAACTCGCGGCGATAGGCGACAAGCGGAATCATGATCTCGGGCTTGACCGGCTGGCCCAGATCTCGCTCGGCGGCGATCGCGGCCTCGAAAATGGCACGCGCCTGCATCTCGGTGATCTCCGGATACCGGATCGCCAGCCGGCAGCCCCGGAAGCCCAGCATGGGATTGAACTCCGAAAGCTCCGCAACCCTCGTCTTCAACCGCTCGAGCGGCATGCCAAGCGCCTCGGCAATCGGCTGTAATTCCGGCTCATGTCGCGGCAGGAACTCATGCAATGGCGGATCGAGCAGCCGGATGGTCACCGGCTCACCCTGCATGATGCGGAACAGTTCGGTGAAATCCGAACGCTGCATCGGCAGGATCTTTGCCAGTGCCGCCCGTCGGCCCTTTTCGTCGTTGGCGCAGATCATTTCGCGCATCGCCAGGATGCGGGAAGCATCGAAAAACATGTGCTCGGTGCGGCACAGGCCGATGCCCTCCGCGCCCAGATTCCGCGCTTGCTGTGCATCGCGGGGGGTGTCGGCGTTGGCACGCACCTTAAGGCCGCGGAATGTGTCAGCCCAGCCGATGAGGCGCGCGAAATCCGGCGACAGCTCCGGCTGCTTCATAGGCACACGGCCTGCGAGCACTTCGCCTGACGTCCCATCAATGGTGATGAGATCGCCCTTCTGGAATGTCCGGCCAGCAACGCGCACAACGCCCTGCTGCTGGTCGATGCGGATTGCGCCCGCGCCGGATATGCACGGCAGCCCCATGCTGCGCGCGACGACCGCCGCATGACTGGTAAGGCCGCCGCGTTGTGTCAGTACGCCGACCGCTGCGCTCATGCCGTTGATGTCTTCCGCACTCGTCTCCACCCGCACGAGAATTACCCGGCGTCCCTGCGCACGCAAAACCTCCGCCTCGTCAGGGGTGAGCACGATCTCGCCCGTTGCCGCGCCCGGCGAGGCGGGCAGCCCGCGCGCAATGACGTCTTTGGCGATACCCGGTTCAATTCTGGGATGCAGCAGATGTCCGAGTGCCTGCGGCTCCACCATCAAGACGGCCTCGTCCCGCGAGATCACCTGTTCTTCGACGAGATCGACAGCGATCTTGAGTGCCGCTTCGGCCGTTCGCTTCCCCGAGCGGGTCTGCAGCATCCAGACCTTGCCTTCCTGGATGGTGAACTCCACGTCTTGCATATCGCGGTAGTGCGACTCGAGCTTGGCAAGGATATCCTTCAGTTCCGCGAAGGCCTCGGGCATCTCCGCTTCCAGAGATGTATCGCTGGAACGCAACTCGGCCCGGGCCTTTTCCGTCAATCGCTGCGGCGTGCGGGTTCCGGCCACGATATCTTCACCCTGCGCGTTCGGCAGGAACTCCCCGTAAAGTTCACGCTCGCCCGTCGAAGGATTGCGGGTGAAAGCAACGCCGGTCGCCGATGTGTCGCCGCGATTGCCGAACACCATGGCCTGAACGGTGACGGCCGTACCCGTGTCTTGCGTAATGGCGTGCAACCGACGGAAGCTCTCCGCGCGCTCATTTCGCCAGGATCGCAAAACAGCGCTAATCGCGCCCCACAGTTGCTCTCCCGTATCCTGCGGAAATTCGTGCCCCGTCTCTGACAGGATGGCTTCCTTGAAGCGCGTGATCACGTCTTGCCACTGCGCGGACGAAAGCTCGGTGTCGGAGGACAGCGCATTGAGGTTCTTGTAGTTGTCGAGTAGATCGGCGAACAGGCCATGATCGACGCCGAGCACCACGTCGCCGTACATCTCGATGAAACGCCGGTAGCTGTCATAAGCGAAGCGCTCGTCGCCGGACCGGCGGGCGAGCCCCGCCACGGTTTCGTCGTTGAGCCCGAGGTTCAGAATCGTATCCATCATTCCCGGCATGGAAACCGGGGCTCCGGAGCGCACAGCCAGCAGGAGCGGATTACCAGCGTCGCCGAAAACGGCCCCGGTTGCCCGGCCGGTTGCCACCACGGCGGCCTCCACTTCGGCGGCGAGCCCTTCCGGCAACGTTTCCCCATGCGTGAAGTAGTAACGGCATAGCCGCGTCGCGATCGTGAACCCAGGCGGAACCGGCAAACCCAGGCGCGCCATCTCGGCCAGATTCGCTCCCTTACCGCCAAGTTCGTCCACAAGCCCGGCGTGACCGTCCGTGCGTTCCGAACCGAACAAATAGACCCAAGCTGGCATCGCGCCGCCGTTTCTGCTCAAGTGCCGCCGTACGGCCTCTCAGGGGACTGACCTCTGCAGATTCCGGCCGCTACGGGAGAATGGCCTCGCGACGCTTGGCGCCACGACTTCGCCCCCGCATGCTGGCATAGCAGGTCACACGCAGGGGCAAAAGGCGCGCATCTGTCGCTTTCGCATGATCCTACGCCAAATCCGACCCGCTTCCCCGTTCGTTAGCCTCAGAACACCAGACGTGAACCCCACCATGAACAAGCATTTGCCCGCAGTCCTCGACCGATTGGAGAAGAACCACGATGCGGGCCTCGCCCGCTTGTTTGATCTTCTGCGCATCGACAGCGTCTCGACCGACCCCGCGTTTGCCCCGTCCTGTCGCAAGGCGGCCGAGTGGTGCGCGGCGGCTTTGCGCGAGATCGGCTTTGACGCCTCCGTGCGCGAGACGACTGGCCATCCCATGGTCGTCGGGCACGACCGCCCAACGCGCGCGGCCGGCACTCCGCACGTTCTCTTCTACGGCCATTACGACGTGCAGCCCGCCGACCCATTGGAGCTATGGACGAGTGCGCCGTTCGAGCCGCACATTGCGCAGGAGCCCGTCAACGGCCCCGTGATCGTCGCGCGCGGCGCGCAGGATAACAAGGGTCAGCTGATGACCTTCTTCGAGGCCGCGCGCGCCTGGAAGGAGGAGGCGGGCGAACTGCCGATCGCGGTCTCCGTCATGCTCGAAGGCGAAGAGGAATGCGGCTCGCCCTCGCTGCCCGAATTCCTGAAAACCTCGGGTGAGGAACTGAAGGCCGATCTGGTCCTCGTCTGCGACACCGGTCAGTGGGACAAGGACACACCGGCCATAACCACCATGTTGCGCGGCCTGGCTGGCACCGAAGCCATCGTGACCGGTCCGTCGCGCGATTTGCATTCGGGCATGTACGGCGGTCCCGCCATCAACCCCATACGCGCCCTCGCCAAGGCGATTGCCTCGATCCACGACGATGACGGACGCATCGTCGTCCCCGGGTTCCTCGACGGGATCATCCCGTTGCCGCCCGAGCAGAAAGCTCAGTGGAACGCCCTCGCGTCGAACGCTGAAGGACCGTTCCTCTCATCCGTCGGGCTAAAGACCCCGGCGGGCGAAAAGGGCTGCTCGCTCATCGAGCAGCTCTGGGCGCGCCCCACCGTGGAGTTCAACGGCATCACCGGCGGGTACCAGGGTGTCGGCTCCAAGACCGTCATCCCGTCGCAGGCGTCGGTGAAGATCACCTGCCGGCTCGTACCCGGACAGGACCCCGACCGCTGCCTGAAGCTGCTGCAGGACCACATCCGCGCCAACCTGCCGGCTGATTGCACTGTCGAGTTCATCGGCACGCGGGGGAGTGCCGCGGTCGGCTTCGACACCACGGCGCCGGCCGTGCGCGCAGCTGCGAAGGCCCTCGAAGAGGAATGGCGCAGGCCAGCCGTTCTCATGGGGTGCGGCGGGTCAATCCCGATCGTGACCTCATTCAAGGATGCCCTCGGCATGGACAGCCTGCTCGTGGGCTATGGCCTCGACGATGACCGCATCCACAGCCCCAACGAGAAGTACAACCTGTCGAGCTTCCGTAAAGGCGCGCGCAGCTGGGCGCGCATCCTGGCCGCTCTCGCCGAGGCGTAAAAGGCGCTTCGTCCGCAGCAAGGCAACTCTGGCGTTCTGAGACGTTGCGCAAACACATTCCCCCGCTATGTTGCGCCGTTCTCCGTGGTCGGGGCCGCTCCAATTCGTCGCCAACAAGGATATGTTTCTGCTGATGCCCGCCTTCCTGCCCCGCATTCTCTTTTGCGCCGGATTTCTAATGGCCGCGTTCGCGCACCAAGCGCAGGCCCAGCTGAGATGGGATTCGGATGACCGGGACACCCAGACTAGGAACGTCGCCGGTGAGTTCGATTACTATGCCCTGGTCCTGTCGTGGAGCCCGACACATTGCGCCACGCCCGAAGGCCAAGACGACAACTTGCAGTGCAACCGTCACGACGGTCGCCGCTATGCCTTCATCCTGCATGGCCTCTGGCCGCAGTACGAGAAGGGCTATCCGGAGTTCTGCCGCACCCGCCGCAGGCCGTTCGTTCCCCAACCGCTCATCGACAGCATGCTCGACATCATGCCGAGCCCAAAACTCGTGATCCACGAGTATCGCAAGCACGGGACCTGCTCGGGGCTCGATCCCGCCGGCTACTACCAGGTGTCACGCCAGCTTTTCAGCTCAATCCGGATCCCCGAGCGCTACGTCAATCCGTTCGAGACGCAATACCTCTCTCCGCGCGAGCTACAGCGCGACTTCATCGTGGCCAACCCCCAACTGCGGCCAGACATGATCGCCGTAAGCTGCGCGCGCGGGCCGCGGGGGCGCTTGCGCGAGATCCGGATCTGCTTCTCCAAGGATGGCAAGCCGCGCTCCTGCGGGTCGAACGAGAATCAGAGGCGACTCTGTTCGATAGACGATATGGCCGTGCCGCCCGTCCGCTCGACCAAACGCGACCCGAACAAGGGATTCTTCGGCGGGTCCTCCTCCAGTTCGCCATTGCCAGGTCCGCGCTGAGGCGCGCACCGTGAAATCCGCGCCGCGGAAAAAAGACCGCCCGGCAAAGCGAGACGACTGTGGAGAGCGCCCGATCCACACGATGATCCGCACCCGCCTGCTTGCCTGTGCCCTGCCGCATCCCCCAGACTCCCCTCATGATTCGGGGAATTCAGGCAGACAGAACAGGGATGGCCGGTGCCCGCTCGCAGCGACGTGACGCAGCGGGCTGGCTGCATCCGGCGTCCTGGGTTGCGTTTGGGTTCCTGGCCGGCGTCGTCTTCTGGCATCTCGTGGGATTTTGGGATTTCGTCAGCAAAGCCGTCTTCCGCACCGGAACGGATGCACCGCTTACCGTCACTGCCAAGGCCGTGGTGCCGCCGCCCGTGAAGCCGCTCGTCGCCGGTAACGCACGCACGGCTGCCGGGGCCCACAAGCCCAGTTGCGTCGTCCTCGTCCTCGACAGGATCGGCGGTGCCACCCGGCAAGCGGCTTGCCCGGCCAAGACCTTCCATCACCGCAACGGGGGCGTGGGGATCAAGCGGGACCGGGAGCGGCCCATCCGTCCAGAAAATGCCGGGGGCCTCGCCGGATGGTCGACCCAGCTCGCGCCTCAAATGGCCAATCCTCGTTGAGCGTCGAAAAAATCTTCAATCTGCTCCACGGCTTAACCTCCCATTAGCCATAACGGCTCAGACTGTAGAGGACGAAGGATCCGGTGCGTTCCCTTGGCCGGCCTCGTTGATCGAGTTTGAGGCGTTCGCATGTTTGACTTCCTGAGTAGACTAATCAGTCTTTTCCGGCGTGAGGCTTCGGAAGGTCTGGCCATGTCCGCCGGCGCTGCGCCCTCGGGTCTGAGGCCGATGACGACCGCTCCCACCATCGAGTGGGTCAGCTTCGAAAAGGCGGCGGTCGAGATCATCGCGGCCAGAACAACGGCACCGGCCGCGCCCCGCCCGGCTGTTCCCGCCGCCAGCGCCGGACTCATGGCAGCGCGCCTTCAGTCGGTCGCAAGGCTGAACCCCCCGTCTGCACTGGCACGCAAGAAGTCCCTCCGCTCCCCCGCTCACAAACCCCGCCCGGTGCAGATCCATTCGGCTCCAAAGCGCCGCGCGGACGCCAAGAGCGGATTGGTGCTGGAGCGTATGCAGAAGATGGCGCCGCTGCCGAGCGCTGAAATCATCGATCTGGATGCCGAGCGCCGCGCCCGCCGGATCCAGGCAGTTCAGGCTGAACTGGCGGCCATCTTTCAATAGACCCCACTCAACGGATCAGTAGGGCGCTGACCGCCGGCAATCGGCCGTTGGAGCCTGCGTTAGCCCCTAGGCGGACTTGCGCATGCGCTCCACCCGCCAGGATTCTGGTGCCCGGGCCACAATGCCTAGACCAGCGGGCGCCGAAGACGGCTCCAGACGCGTCGGATCCAGGCTCCATTTCCGCGCCACCTGCATAACGTGATCCTCGGTCGGATGAAGGATCAAAGGACCGCCGGCGTCACCGCGCCGGTCGCGCACGCCGCGCAATTCGAACAGCTTCAGGCCCAGCGTGCGCTCTTCCTTCGTGGTCTTGCCCTTGCTCCAGATCACGCCTTCGTCACCGACGGCAAAGGCGCGCACGATGCGACCGTCGAGCATGCGTGCCCAAGCGAAGAAATCGACCGGCGGAAAGGCCATGAAGTACTGCACCTCGACGAAGCGCCCGCCGAGATCGACAAGAAGCGGCGTCGCCTTATCCACGAACATTCGGCCCAACGGCTGGGGCAGCGGCAAGCCGACCACGAACGTCCAGCCATTCACCGGCGGCGACACGAACACGTGCCGCTCTCCCAGCCGGGCATCGTAGACGGTGCCGATTCCAGAGTTCCAGTTGCACGGCTGCGGGGCGGCCAGAGCCAGGGCCTCGACCACGGCGGCCGTGTCACGCGTGCGAATGGCAAGCCACGCCATCCGGTAGCCGAACGGCTTTGGACTGTCGGGCTCCGTCGGATAGATGACACGGCCCGCAGCCAGTTGGGGCGCGAACCATCTGGCCGCCAGCGCGACCGTCACCGACACGAGGATGAAAATCGTCAGAATCACGTTGGCCCCCGGATGAGGGCAGTTAAGGGAGCGGGCCGCGGCCGATCAAGCGTGCGGAGCAGGTTTCGCAGGAAAAAGGGTGGTCGGATCGTTCCGGTGGCTCACTGACGTACCGGGCCAGACCAGAGCAAACGAGGCCAACCTGCGGACCCTTGACAGGCAGCGGGGGCAGATCCTGCGACCCGCGGGCTGGCCTCTAGCTGCTCGTGCGGACTGAGCCTCGAGAGAGGGCGAGAGGCTCGAGTTCCGTTGCCGGTCTCGGTACCCGGCCGCCCCGCCGACAAAGCGATCACTACGCACGGGGCCAGCCGGCCATCGCCGACGCCGCCTCTATAGGGAACCCAGATGACACGGCTCCAACGGCTCTATGTCACAAACATGACAGGAGAAGTTCACCGCGCGCCTGATCGGCGTGGAGCGCCCTGATGATGACAAAATCCTCAACAATTCCGGGTACTGCTGAGTACCAAACGCGTCTCTTCCACCCCTGGATCCGTTGCCCCTGACGAGGAGAAAACATCATGGCTGGCACGACATCGGTCCCCGGCTTTGGCCGCCGCGGCAGCATCCGCCCCGGATCCGACGTGGTCGACTTCGAGATCAAGGGCCAGGAGATGCAGTTCGTCGAGGTCGAACTCGATCCCGGCGAGAGTGCCATCGCCGAAGCCGGGTCCATGATGTTCAAGGATGCGCCGGTTCACATGGATACGATCTTCGGCGACGGATCGCATGCCAGCAAAGGGTTCGGTTCCAAGCTCTGGAGCGCGGGCAAGCGCCTCCTGACCGGCGAAAGCCTGTTCATGACCGTCTTCACCCACCAGGGCCAGGGCAAGGCCCGCGTGGCCTTTGCAGGCCCCTATCCCGGAAGAATCCTGGCGTTCCATCTCGGTGAAATGGGTGGCGAGCTGATTGCGCAGAAGGACAGTTTTCTGGCGGCCGCCAAGGGCGTCACCGTGGGCATTCACTTCCAGAAGCGGATCATGACCGGCCTCTTCGGCGGCGAGGGCTTCATCATGCAGAAGCTGGAGGGCGACGGTTACGTCTTCGTCCATTTCGGCGGCGCCATTATCCAGCGGGAACTGGCGCCGGGCGAGGTCCTGCATGTGGACACGGGCTGCGTGGCCGCCATGACCCCCGGCGTCGATTTCGACATCGTGCGCGCGGGCTCGGTCAAGTCCATGATTTTCGGCGGCGAGGGCGTATTCTTCGCCGAGCTGCGCGGCCCCGGTACGGTCTGGCTCCAGAGCCTGCCGTTCTCACGCCTCGCAGGCCGCATCCTGGCCAATGCCGGCCCGGCAGGCGGGCATGGCGAGGGCTCGGTGCTCGGCCCGCTGGGCGGGATGTTCGACGGTGACAACAGCGCTTGAAACGGGGCGAGAACCCCATTCTGACCCCCAAACAAAAACGGGACCCGCGAGGGTCCCGTTTCCGTTTTCAGTTGTGCCAACCGGATTAGGGCAGCGTGACCTTGGCCGAGAAGACGAAGCGCTCGTCGGCATTGCCCTCCGAACCGAACCAGTTGCCGCCGCTTGGGGACGTATCAGAGATATTCGTATCCCAGTAGCGGAAGTCCATCGTGAAGTTCTCAACAGTGAGCGAGAGACCAGCGTTCCAGTAGGTGTAGTATCATCCGTACTAATGGCACGCAGCCCGCGTTGACAGTTCCACTATCGGCCTCCGAGTAACCAACGAGACCGCTGATAGACGGCTCAAAGATACCCATCTGCGGGCAAGGCGTAAGCGAGGGTACCCTCGATGGTATACGTCTCGACGTAGTTGTCCTGGTCCGGCGTGTACCAGAAGGTGACGCCACCGGTCAGGTTCTTGACCAGTTCGGTGTTCATGCCGGCCTTGAACTCAACATAGTCTCCCGAGTTCTCAGCAGCCGGATAGAGATATCCGACCACGCCGAAGTCGAAGTTGATCTGGCCAAGCGAGGGCGTGATACCCATGTAAAGGTCAAGTTCCCAGGGCTCGAAGCCCGCACCGTCGACATTCGAAGCCCAGGCGCCCCAGTAAAGAATGCCGTAGCTCATGTCGATCGAGCCTTGAGCGGCCGGATCCTCGTTTGTCAGCGAGATGCCGCGGAAGACGTAGTCGCTCGTGGCGCCTACAGTCATCGACCAGCTGAACTCACGACCCTTCCGAGCGCGGCAGGAGCAGCAACCAATTCAACGTATTCGCCATCAGCAGCGGCCGGACCGACCGACGCGGCGAGTGCGAGGGCGGCCACGCCGGCAGCACCCATAAGTGTCTTCTTGATCGTCATATGCTTAAACCCCCGTCCTTAGGTCCCTAACTGGCCCCGCCAACCCAACCGCACATCGGGTCGGAAATAAATCAGCGCCTGCTGGAGATCAGGAAAACAGGAAAACAGCCCCGGCGACAAGCACAGACAGATTGCGGAACGTCCCTTCGAGTCAGCGGTGTATCCGATCAGCAACGTCTTTGTGGAAATGGCCGATTCAGCGCCAACAATCGCTGGATTTTTGATCAATAAACCTGCGCCCGTCCGGCGCAGATGACCGATTTGGCGGCATTCTGCTGCACGTCCAAGACCGCCGCGGAAGTCATCGCCCGGAGCCCAAACAGGCGTATAACCTCCTGCAGATGCAATTGCGGCACAGCTTTCTGTGGCCGAGTCGCCCGAACCAACGCCTACGTCTGATTCCAAGGTGTTCTGACATGCCCTCGGCCCCGTCTCGTCGCCCTGTTGCCCTGATCACCGGAGCGGCCCGCCGGATCGGACGGGCGATCGCGCTCGATCTGGCCGCGCGCGGTTTCGATATTGCAATCCACTACCGAAATTCTCGCAGTGCAGCAGAAGACGCCGCATCTGCCATCGAGACGCTGGGCGCACGGGCCGTGGCCCTGCCGGGCGATCTTTCAAATCCCGAGGATGTCGAAAGGCTTGTTCCCGATTGTTGCGCTGCACTTGGCGCGCCGGTCTGCCTCGTCAACAACGCCAGCGAGTTCCAGCCAGACTCGGTGGGAACCGTTTCACTCGAAAGCTGGAACGCCCATCTCGACATCAACCTGCGCGCGCCCGTGTTCCTGGCCCAGTCATTGGTCCAGCATCTGCCCGATGGTGAGCACGGGAACGTCATCAACATCATTGACCAGCGGGTCTGGAAACTCACGCCGGAGTTCTTTTCCTACACGCTTTCCAAAGCGGGGCTTTGGACGGCAACGCGCACGCTGGCCCAGGCGCTCGCCCCCCGCGTGCGCGTCAATGCAATCGGCCCGGGCCCTGTGCTGAAGAGCATCCACCAGACAGACGCCGACTTTGCCGCCGAGGTGCAATCCACCTTGCTCCAGCGCGGGCCGACGACGGACGAGATCGCCGCTGCAGTCCGCTTCATCCTCGATGCACCGGCCATGACCGGACAGATGATCGCCCTCGACGGTGGCCAGCATCTGACGTGGAGCGAGGGTGAGCATAATCCGGCTACCACCTCGCGCACGACCGACCACGGCTAAGGCGGCGCAAGTCCTGCCACATTTCTTCCTCTTCCCGCCCCAACTCGCGCCCCAAACATGGGCGAGTAAGTGGGAAGCCTCGTCGTGCGGGTCCAGTCGTCAACCAATCTTTAAGGTTAAACCTTTAGGAACATTTGGTTGTGTTGGGTGCCCTTCGCGGGCACCGCGTTCGAGAACGGATAGACCTATGAGAGTTTTCGCCGGAGCGACCTTCGCCGCAGTTGCCTGCCTTCTGTCACCCGCCCTCTCCCCTGATGCCGCCGCGGCCGACCTGCCCGCCATCAAGGCCTCGCCTTCAAACGCTGTTCCGGAATGCGCGACCCCTGGTCGCCTGATGGCTTTCCTGACCAGCCGTAACAGCCGGCTTCCCGACCGCTACGACGGCATCGCCACCGAATACATGCGCCATGGCGAGGAACTCGGCATTCGCTGGGACTATGCCTTCTTCCAGATGCTGCTCGAGACCGGCAACCTCACCTACAAGGGCGACGTGAAGCCCGAGCAGAACAATTTCGCGGGCCTCGGCGCCACCGGCCGCGGCGCACGCGGCGAGAGCTTCAAGGACATCTCGAGCGGTGTCCGGGCACACCTCCAGCACGTGCTGATGTACTCGGGCGAGCAGATCGAGAACCCTGTCGCGGAGCGCACGCGTAACATTCAGGACTGGGGCGTGCTCACCAAGTGGCAGAAGTCCATCAAGGGCCCGCTGACCTACACCCATCTCGCCAAGAAGTGGGCGCCCGGCAGCCGCGCCTATACCCGTGACATCGCCAATGTCGCGGAGAACTTCTTCGACGGCTCCTGTAAAGGTGCCGATCCGCGCCCCGAACTGGTCGCCGAAGCCCGCAAGGGCCGCGAGACCGGTGTAACCGTCGCCAAGGTCGAAGGTGCCCTCGCGGTCCCCTCGGGCAAAGGCGCGGAGATCGCCCGCAAAGCGATCGAGGAGCAACGCACCGCCGGCGGCCTCACCATGGCCAGCCTTGGCGCGGGTGATCTGGCGCAGGCCGCCGCCGCCACTTCGCTCGTCAACCGCGAGGCGCCTGGCCCTAGCGTGAAGATCCTCAATGGTTCTGCCTCGGCCCAGGCCACCGATCCCCTTCCGACCGCCGACCTGCCCCCCGCAAGCGACACGGCCAAAGTCCAGACCGCCGCGCTGACCGGCGCCGCAGCCGCGACCGCGAACAACGCCACGCCGGCGTCCAAGTGTCGGGTCTGGACCGCCAGCTACGGTGGCAGCAAGGCCATCATCATCCGCGCCAAGTCCGGTGGAGCCACGAACTACACCGTGCTCGACGTCAACGAGGGTGCCGAGAAGCGCGAAGCGGAGGCCTACATCACCGCCTACGCCAAGGGCGGCGAGACGATTGCGGAGTTCACATCGTCGAACCAGGCTCTCGACAAGGCTTTCCAGCTCTGCCCCGAGGGCTGACGCCCAGCCCCATCCGTCCATTTGTAGAAACGCGTTGCACGAAGAGGAATGCCGACCATGTCACGTCGTCCTCTTCGTTCTGTGCAAACATCGGGTGGGTTGCTTGCGATCCTTGCGGTAATCGCACTTCCGCTCGGAGCCGCAGCGACACGCGCCGCGCCGGCCAGCCTCCCCGAAATCCGCATGACAGGGGAAAACCGCGTGCCGCGGTGCGTGACGCCCGACCGGCTCATGGCCTTCCTGAAGACCCGCAATTCGCGTCCTGATCCGCGTTTCCGCGACATCGCGCACTGGTACAAGCACTGGGGCGAAGCCTGGAAGGTCCGCTGGGACTATGCTTTCTTCCAGATGGCGATCGAGACCAATTTCCTCACGTATCGCCAGCCCAACGGCCGCATGGGCGATGTCGATCCCAGACAGAACAACTTCGCCGGCATCGGCACCACGGGCGGCGGCGTGCCCGGTGACCGCTTCCCCGATGTGAAGACCGGCGTTCTGGCCCAGATCCAGCACCTTGTTGCTTATTCCGGCGAGCGGCTCGCCAATCCGGTGGCTCCGCGAACGCAGTTGAAACAGGAAGACATCGTCGCCCTGTCCTTGCGCCTCAACCGGCCGGTGAAGTTCTCGGATCTCTCGGGCCGCTGGGCGGTGGATCGCAAATACGGATCCTCCATTGCCTGGGTCGCGGGCCAGTTCCGCGACAAGTTCTGCCGCAACCCCGACGTGGCTCCGCCGGAAGAGGTCGCAATCGTACCTGCAAAACCCCAGCGCGCCGTCAGACCCGCAGGCGCGCCACCGGTCCAGCCTGCAGCTTCCCAGACCAGCCCCGCCGCTGCCCTGCAACCAGCCCCGATGGATGCCCCGCTCGTGGCGCCGCAGCAGTGCCTGATCCAGACCGCAAGCTACGGCGGGCAGAAAACGATCCTGATCCGCCGCGACCTCGGCCATGCGATGGAACTCACCGCACTCAGCGTTCTCGACGGCTTCGAAAAGAGCATGACCGACAGCTATATTGCCGCCCGCGCGCCGGGTGGAACGCCGGTCGGAACCTTTCACGACCAGACGGCAGCCGTCACGAAGGCCCGCCAGCTCTGCCCGCCCGCGGCCGCCGTTCCAGGCCGCGAGGCTTCCGCGCGCTGATCCTCCAAGACCGTCCCAGCGTACTAAGCTTGAACGGTTCAAAGAGGTTTCCCCGTGCTGAAATCGCTCGCTCTCAAGGTCTTTTCGCTCACCCTGCTCGCGTCGACGTCCGTCTCCGTCTTGGCCACGGACACCCCGCAGGCAGGCAACGCGTTCGATTTCAGCTTCACGTCCATCGACGGCAAGCCGATGCCTCTCTCGGACTTCAAGGGTAAGGCGCTGCTTGTCGTGAACACCGCGTCGTTCTGCGGTTTTACCGATCAGTACAAGGGATTGCAGTCACTCCACGAGGCCTATGAGGACAAGGGGCTCGTGGTCGTGGGCGTGCCATCCAACGACTTCGGAGGGCAAGAACCGGGGTCAGAAGACCAGATCAAGGAATTCTGCCAGGGCGCTTTCGGCATTACTTTCCCGCTCACCGAGAAAGCTGTCGTCAAAGGCGATGCCGCCCATCCGTTCTATGTCTGGGCAAGGGAAACGCTCGGCCCCAAGTCGGCGCCGGGCTGGAACTTTCACAAGTACCTGGTCGGCCGCGACGGAGGCCTCATCGGGTCGTTTTATTCAGGCGTGGCGCCGGATGCCCAGGAACTCGTCGCCGCCGTCGAAAAGGCACTCGCCCAGCCCGCTGCCGTCACCCAGTGACAGCGTATCGGCGTCTGACGGCACGTCACGCATCGTGTGATCTGGCTGGGAAAAACATATAGCCGAGGGTGGCCCACACGAGGCCGAGCACGAAGCCCATCATGACGATGCCTGCCTCGCCGCCCAGCGCATGGACACTGAAAATGCCGACCGTCGCCGCGAGCCAGTAGACGACAAAACCGGAAAGTGCCGCGGCGAAGGCCGCGACCGGCAGCTTCTGCCATTGGTTGGCCGTGCGTCCCATAAGGAAGCCGACGATGATGATTGCCGGGTTGAAAAGTGCAATGAGGATGAGCGTCTGCGGATCAAACGGATTGATATCGATCACGGGCTCTTATCCCCGTTCTGATCGCTCTTCTGGCGCAGGTTCTCTTCCTCGTACTGGATGAACCACCCGATCATCTGCCGCCACAAGGCCTCGCACAGATCGGGCGACACGCCCTTGTCGCTCGCCTGCTCGCGCACCTTGTCGATCACCTGCTGAATGCGCCAGGGCACGACCGCGCCTTCCCGCGAATTGAGCTTCAACTGCCAGGCGCGATCGACGTAGCCGAACCGCTCGGCGATCAGATCGACGAGCTCGCGGTCGATCCGGTCAATCTCGCTGCGGACTTGGCTCATATCCGCACATTCCCACGGCCGTTTCGGATCCATAACGTGCGCCCCTATGCCTTGCTGACCGAGGCGGACGCGCCGCCCAACCACCACTTATCGGAGACGCGCAGCCGCCCGGCCGCGTCCTCGATGACCTTGCCCGCCCGGAACAGCGTGCCCTCGTCGAAGGGCTTGCCGATGAACTGCAACCCCAGCGGTGTGCCTTCCGAGGAGAGACCAGCCGGCACCGACATTCCCGGAAGGCCGGCCATGTTGACGGTGACGGTGAAGATGTCTTCCAGGTACATCGCCAGAGGATCGCCGGTCTTCTCGCCGAACGCGAATGCAGGCGAAGGCGTCGTGGGCGTCAGCACCACGTCGACCTTGTTCCACGCCTCGTCGAAGTCGCGCTTGATGAGGGTGCGGACCTTCTGGGCCTTCAGATAATAGGCATCGTAGTATCCGGCCGAAAGGACGTACGTGCCGATCAGCACGCGCCGGCGCACCTCCTTGCCAAAGCCCGCTGCCCGCGTCTCGGAATACATGTCGATGATGTCCTTGCCCGGCACGCGCAGTCCATAGCGCACGCCATCGTAGCGGGCGAGATTCGAGGACGCCTCGGCAGGCGCCACGATGTAATAGGCAGGCAGCGCGTACTTTGTATGCGGCAGTGAAATCTCGTGGATCGTCGCACCTGCATCTTTCAGCCAGTCGATGCCTTTTTGCCAGAGCGCGTCGATCTCCTTCGACATGCCCTCCACGCGGTACTCCTTCGGCACGCCGACGCGCAGACCCTTCACGCTCTGCTTCATCTGCGCCACGTAGTCGGGCACGGGCGCATCGACGCTAGTGGAATCCTTTGGATCGTATCCCGCCATGGCGCCGAGCATGAGCGCGGCATCCTCCACTGTCTTGGTAAGAGGGCCAGCCTGATCGAGCGATGAGGCGAACGCCACGATGCCCCAACGCGAACAGCGCCCGTACGTGGGCTTGATACCCACCGTGCCCGTCAGGGCCGCCGGCTGGCGGATGGAGCCGCCAGTATCCGTCGCCGTGGCCGCGAGGCAGAGATCGGCCGCAACGGCCGCCGAGGAGCCGCCGGACGAGCCACCAGGTACGAGCTTCGCATCCGAGAGCGTACCGTCCTTGGCCTTGCGCCGCCACGGCGAGACGACGGGCCCGAAGGCGCTCGTCTCGTTGGACGAGCCCATGGCGAACTCGTCATTGTTGAGCTTGCCGAGCATGACGCCGCCGGCGTTCCAAAGGTTCTGGCCGACAGTCAACTCGTACGTAGGAACGAAATTGCGCAGGATATTCGAGCACGCCGTCGTGCGCACATCCTTGGTGCAGAAGAGATCCTTGTGACCGAGCGGCAGCCCTTCGAGCGGCCGCCCCTCACCCTTTGAGAGACGCGCATCGCTCTCCCTCGCCTGGGCGAGCGCGACATCCGGCGTCGGCAGCACATAGGCATTGAGCGCGCCGTTGCCCGCTTCGATGGCCTTCAGGAAGGCCTCGGTGATCTCGGTCGCCTTGAATGTCTTCTTTCGCAGGCCTTCAAGGGCCTCGGCGAGCGTCAGCGTGGTCAAGTCGGTCAATCGTCAGCTCCTTCTGAGCATTGTCGGCGAGGGCGCTGATCTCAGGCGCGCCCCTGGCTGGTCTCGCGTACGGCACGCTCGCGGTTCAGCAGATAGGTACGGCGGGAATAGTAGAGGCTGACGAGACCAAAGAAGATCGACAGCGGCGCGTTCACCTTCTCGGCGATGTCGCGCGCCTGATCGATGATCTTCGGCTCGGGCATTTCTTGAGGCGCGATGCCACGCTCGGCGGACACCTGCACTTCCGCCTTTGGCACCGCGAGAACGAGAACGCCGGAGAGAATGAGCAGAATGGCGAGCAGTGCAAACAGCTTGGACATGTCCAACCTCTTCCAGATGGCGGCCAGCGAGAGCGGGCGCGCGGCTACTCGACAACTTTGGGAACGACGAAGAAGTGATCGTCGGTCTGCGGGGCGTTCTTCGTGATCTGATCGGGGATCTCCCCGTCGGTCACCTCGTCCTTGCGCTTCTTGAGCGCGATCGGAACGACCCGCGTCATGGGCTCCACGTTGGAGGTGTCCACCTCGCCCAACTGCTCGACCCATTCCAGGATGCCAGTCAGCTCTTTTTCGAGTGCCTTGGCCTCCTCGTTCGTGACCTTGATGCGGGCAAGGCGGGCAATGCGCTGGACGGTCGCGTGATCAACCTGCATGGATGTCCCCTGGAAACGGGCCGTTGCAGCGCCGCTCAACCGGCGCTTGGCCGCGCCTGTCTTAACGTCCTTTGCCGCGCCAGTGCAACCGCAGCAGCGGCCAAGTTCCGAGCGGACGGCCGGACCGGGCCCCCTCGAGTTGCAGATCAATCCGCACCTGCGGGCGTCTTAGAAGGACAGCCCCTCGCCAACCTGCGGCACCGTCACGGGCTGTGGCTTCATTTCGGCGACGAAGGCGTCAGCGTTTGGGGCAATGATGTCGAATGTGCCGTAGTGGCAGGGGATCACAGTCTTGAACGCGAAGTATTTCTTGCACGCCATTGCAGCCGTGCGCGCACCCATCGTGAAACGGTCGCCGATCGGCACGATGCCGATGTCGGGCTGATGGATCTCGTTGATGAGGGCCATGTCCCCAAAGATGTCGGTATCGCCCATGTGCAGGATCTTCGGTCCCTCCCGGGTATCGAGCACGACGCCGCAGGGGTTGCCCAGATAGACGCCGCCCGACGAGGAGGAGTGCTTGGCGTCCACGAACGTCACCCCGAAGTCCTCGGCGCAGACCGTACCGCCCGTGTTCATCGGTTCATAGGATTTCACGCCCTGGCCGGCGAGATGCACCGCGAGTTCGTAAACAGCGAACAGCTTGGCGTTTTGCTTCGCGCAGATCTCGGCCGCGTCCCCGATGTGATCGTCATGGCCATGGGTCAGCGCCACGTGGGTCACGCCGGCAGTCGCTTCCTCCCAGCCGAACCCAGACTTTTCGAACGTCGGATTCCCCTTCAGAAAGGGATCGATGAGCACCACGCTGCTACCGGTCTCGATGCGGAAACAGGAATGTCCGAACCATATGATCTTCACGCGGCGTGACTCCTTCGATCGAATAGCCAGAGACTTTTGCGTAAGCCTTCTATAAAGACCCCATCGGCTGAGGCAACAGAGGCAGCGCCGTGTCGGCGGATGAACCAGAAAGTACGGTCCCGGGCGAGACCTTCCGGGATGTGGAAGCCTTCAAGGCCCGCCTCACCCCGGGCCGGCGTCTCATCGGCATTGATGCAGGCACGAAGACGCTGGGGCTTGCGCTGTCGGACGTGAACCGCGGCATCGCCTCGGCTCTGGAGACCATCCGGCGCACCAAGTTCTCCGCGGATGCCGAGCGCCTTCTCGCCTTGTGCCGCGAGCACAAGGTCACGGGACTGGTACTCGGCCTGCCGATAAATCTGGACGGCACGGAAGGCCCGCGCGCGCAATCGACCCGGGCACTGGCACGCAATCTCAACAAGCTCTCCGACCTTCCGATCCTCCTGTGGGACGAGCGGCTGTCCACGGCCGAGGCAGAACGTATGCTGATCGCCGCCGATCAGACCCGTAAGCGCCGGGCCGAAGTGATCGACAAGCTCGCCGCCACCATTATTCTCCAGAACGCACTCAACCGCATGCGCGGCTGACGGATTTGCGGCACATCAAAGCAGCAAAGGCGAAATCGGGGTCGTTAGCCGCATGCTCGCGCGCATGCTTGGCAACCTGCTCTGTCTGCTTGCTCTCCTGCTCCTGCTCCCGCCCCCCGGAGCGCGGGCCGAGGATGCGGACACGCGCCCGCCCGCGGTGTCCCAGGTGCCGGTCTACGTCTTCTTCAGCACCACCTGCCCCCACTGCGCCAAGGCGCTTGGCTTTCTGACCAAACTCTCAGCGCGCGAGCCCAGAATGCGGCTCGTACCCTTTGTTTTGTCGAACGACGATCGGCACGACAGTCTCTTCGCCGAAATCAGCAAGACCTACGAAATCGAACCGCCGGCGGTCCCGCTGATCCTCGTCGGCGAAGCGGTGTTCGTCGGCTACGGCGAGAACAGTACGAGCGGCATGGAAATCGAAACCCAGGTGAAATCCTGCCTGGCGAAGAAATGTCCCGACCCGGTGGCGGCGCGGCTCGCCCGTCACGGCCTGACTGGTGTGGCGGCCGGCGCCTCGCCGACGCCGCCGGCCTCCAACGTGAAGCGGCCACCCCTGCCCGAGACTATCAATATCCCGGTGCTGGGCGAGATCGCGCTCGGCACGCTGTCGCTGCCGGCCCTTACCATTCTGCTAGGCGCAATCGATGGTTTCAATCCATGTGCGATGTGGGTGCTCGTGTTTCTCATCGGCCTTCTGATGGGGCTCAAGGACACGTTTCGCATGTGGTTCTACGGCGTGGTCTTCCTCGTGACGTCGGGCGCGGTCTACTTCATATTCCTTGCCGCGTGGCTCAACATGTTCCTGTTCGTCGGCGCGCTCACCTGGATGCGGGTCGCCATCGGCCTTCTCGCAATCGCCGCAGGAGCCTGGTATCTGGCCGAGTTCTGGCGCAATCCGGATGCCGTCTGCAAAATTACATCGCCCGGCTCGCGCCAGCGGATCATGGACCGGATGCGGGCAGCCGTCACGGAGCCCTCGTTCCTTATTGCGATCGTCTCCATCATGGCACTCGCCATCGTCGTCAACATGATCGAGCTTCTGTGCTCTGCCGGCATTCCGGCCGTCTATACCCAGGTGCTCGCGCTGAACGACCTGAGCCCCTGGGCTCACTACGGCTACCTCCTGCTCTATATCGCAGTGTTCATGCTCGACGATGCTCTGGTGTTCGCCGCGGCCATGATCACGCTGCGGCAGACGGGGCTTGTTGGCACCTACGCGCGCTATTCGCATCTCATAGGCGGGATCGCCTTGCTTGCGGTTGGCGCGCTATTGATCCTCAGGCCAGACCTGCTTGCCTTCGCCTGAGTGCATCTCAACCGGCAACCAGCGGAAATGTGACGCCGATAGACCACGCAATCGCGACCGCGTTCGCAAGTCCGGCTACCCACGGATGGCGCGTGCGCCGATACACCCATCGGCTGATGAGCCCGAAGAACAGGAAGAAAAGCACGATCACCGGCACGATGATGAGCAGAAAGAAGAGGCGCTCGAAATCGAGCGCAACAGCGATCCCGAGCGACGCGATCAATGCGGCCTTGGAAGCGAAGTAGGCGCCGCGCGCCGATCCCTCCCCCCGCGTCAGCCATTCGTCGCCCAGGAAATAAACGACCGTTCCGGCCGTCATGGCCAGGATGAGGGGTAGCCGGTCCACACCCGGAACGAAGTTCGTGAACATGGTGTTGATTGGCCAGACGACGCCCAGCGCGTAGAACGCGAGCAGGATCAGGGTGGCAAGAACGAACAGGCTGCGCGAACAGATCGGCTCGTCGCGCGGCGGCAGGTCCTTGCCCACCCACCACAGACAGGTTGCCGTCAGCACTCCATACATGGCGAAATGCACAGCCAGATAGTCGCCAACCAGGACCGGCAGGAAATGCGTTGGCAAAACCCGTAGGAGGAGCGGCGTCAGGATTGCTGGCACGACCAGCGGGACCCAGAGCCGCCGCCAGCCCAGGCCGGCGCCCGCCCAGCCGTCCGCGACAACCGGCAAGAGGCCGGTCAGCGGCTTCACGAGCAGCGCAAGACCCAGAAAAAGCAGCGCGATCCAACGCCCGCGCTCGGCAACCTCGGGGCCGTCTGGCCGCGACAGACCAAAGACCTGATCGAGCCACGTCTGCGCCTCCACCATGCTGTCGGTGCGATAGAGCACGCCAACGTGCTCCGAATAGCTGCTGAAGGCGGCGCGGCGCGCGGTGCCGGCAGTCATGTCGCCGTAAGTTACGTCCGGCCGTGCCTCGACCGGAGCCGAGACAAGACCGACCGCCCTCAGAGCCTCTTTCTTCAGCATGCCTTCCCAGTCGCCGACGATGACGAGAAGGTTGCGCGGCACCTCGCGCGTCACGGCCGGTGAGAACATGGAGACTGCGATCGTCGCTGCCACATCAGGATTACGTCCGGCAAACCGGACGACGATATCGGAGGCCATGGAGTGGCCGAGCACCGCGATCCGCCCATCGCCCAACGTGCGCGCGAACGCTGCGACTTGCTCCGTTTCCTTCACGAGCGTCACCGTCGCACCGTCCTCGCGCGTGATATTCCCCGTCAGCGGCTTCGGGTTCTGCCCGTGCCCCGCAAAATCGAAGGTGACCGCGATGAGGCCGTTGCGCGCAAACGTCAGCGCGAAGGACCGCATGATCTGCTGGGATCCTGCGAAGCCGTGCGCGATAATCACAACCGGCGCCGGCCCGGCGCCCGCCTTGCGGAAGACCGTCGCCGGGATGTGCCCGATGGTGACGAACTCTTCCGTGACCCCCGTCTCCGCCGCCCTCAGGTTGACAAGCCCCAGCCCGACCGCGAGCGAGCCGATCAAGGCGAGGACGACCGTCGAGATGCGATGCGGCATGCCGGTGCTCAGGTCCCGCTTGCGTCATTGCGGCGAGGAAGCTCGTCCTCGCCTGGCTTGAGACCGTAGGGCGCCACCAGAGCCCAAACGTGGGCCGGCACCATATGGCGAACCCGGCGGGGCACGGCGCGCCGCAGATGCACCACCGTCTCGCAGGCCTTCATCTCCACGCGACTGCGGGCGAACTCGAGCCCACGAGGGCCGATCTTAGGCATCAGCCAGCCAACGATCGGGCGCAGCCAGTCGGGCATGGACCGGAGCGGCAAGCCACCGGCCGCCCGCTCGGTGTTGGCCAGAAATCCTGCCACCGCGCTTCGGCGCTTGCCGGCGCTGCCGGGCTCGCAAAGTTTCACCTCGTCGCCAACCAGGCTCAGCAATTCCTCCCCGCGTTCGTTGCGCACGAGCAGCCATTGCCGACCTTCGCCGCCCATATAGCCGACCGTAATGTCCGCCAGCACATTCGTGTAGTCGACGCAGGTCCGACAGGTGAGCGGGAAGAAGTCGGCGGGCAGCTTCGAAATCGGAAGCTTGAGGAACGGGATTTCCTTCTTGCGGCCATCCGTGAAGCGCAGTTCCACATAGTAGTCGGCCCGGAACTCCAGATAGGTGATCGTCGTGGGATCGTCCGCCAGGAGATCCAGAAACTTATGGAAGTTCTCGGTAGTGGTGTTGTCGGAGCAGGGCGTTCCGATGACATAGAGCCGCTCGAAGCCGAGTTCCCGTTCGAGTGCTCGCAGCGCATAGACCTGGCAGGGGATGCCGATCACCGCGAGCCGCTTGTATCCCTTGTTTCGCGCCGGCTCGAGCAGCGCCAGCAGCGGTGCGTATCCCATCCGCATGCCACGGCAGCGGGCCATGCCCTCTGCCCGCGTGACAAGAACGGGCACGGGCCGCCACATGTCCTCTGGATCCGGCGCCATGGTGAGAACCGCGTCGACCGCTCCCATTTCCAGAAGCCGCTCGGCAAGCCGCGTGGTTATACCGGTCCATTGGGCGCCCTCCCTCGGCTCAACGAGCGCCGCGCGGACCATCCGGCGGAACGGACCGAAGAAGATTTCGTCAGGCCGTGACGGGTCCCGCGCGCGACCGTGAACGCGGGCTTCCATCGCCGGGTAATCGGGCTTGATGAACTGGCAGGCCCGCCCGCAGCGCTTGGCATCGTCCGTCCGCGAGATCCCACAGTCCGTGCAAAGGTCCCGCGGGACTGCCGGTCCGACAGGGGGAGACCAGAGGACAGGGCTCCCGGCCGCTGTGTCGCTCTCCTGATCCATCCGCGGCGCATCCCTCATCGTCGACTGTCACGCCGCCCATACTAAGCAGAGTGTCAGCGTCTGGATACTCCTCGCTCAAGTTGCAACAGCCGCGGACAGCTTCAGCGCATGAACATCCGCACGGCTTTTACGATTGCCAGGACCCAGGGGATGGCATGAAAGGCTAGGTCGAAGATATCGAGCGGCTTTGTAAGAGTTCCGGAGACGAGCATGCGGAGCTTCTCGACGATGTGTGGCTCGGGCAGGAACGGCGCGAGCCCCAGCGTCAAGCAGCCGGCGATGACGAGGAGCCAGGGAAGATTGTCGATCCAGTCCATATCGCCTCCGTTGTCGTGCACCAAAAACATTATATTAGATTTTACTTATAAATACGAGCCCCACTGAGGCCAAGCGCTCATCGGACGCATGCAGGAACGAAAGACGCCCGCGAGGAGTACTCGCGGGCGTTCTCCGGATCGAGGAGATCGATCAGATCAATACTGCTGGAACCACAGCAGGCGCGCCGGGGTGGACGCCGGCTTCATCTTCTTCGGCGGATTACCGAGGCTCGACTTGGCCCAAGGCGGGAGCGGAGGCAACCCGGCCACGTTATTCTTGGAAGGACGTGGCTTGGTCTTGGCCCGCGCGATGCCGGTCGTATTCCGGCGCAGTTCGTCGTTCTTCTTTTTAAGGGCCAGTGCCGGATCGCGGGCGGCGATCAGCTTGATCGACTTGCCGGCGAGCGCCTCGCTATAGCGCTTGTCATGCCCGTAGACATCCTTGAACTGCGCCACGGTTCCGTCCGGATTCACCCAGGTGGTCAGATAGGTATTGTAGACGGGAATGTGCTGCGTGAGATCGATGCGCGAAGTCGTCTTGATCTTGAGCTGCCGCGCGACGTCCGATCCCGACCAGCCCTCGACCTCGCCAAGAAGAACCTCTGCCAGCTTGTCGGGATTGCGCACCCGGATGCAGCCATGGCTGAAGGTGCGCTCGGAGCTGTCGAAGAGGTGCTTGTCCGGCGTGTCGTGCATGTAGACGGAATGGTGGTTCGGGAACATGAACTTCATTTTCCCTAGCGGGTTGCTGGGCCCCGGCCCCTGCACGATCGCGATGTCGCGGATGTCCACCTTCGACCACTTGAAGCGCGACGGACTGATGACACGGTTGCCTACTCCCCGGATGCTCATGCCGCGGCGCGCGAGAACCCCGTAGTCGCCCCCGCGCAGGTTCGGCAGCAAGCTGCGGATTTTGATCGATTCAGGCACACCCCATTCCGGCTGGAAAATGATGTGATCCATCGTGTCGGAAAACACCGGTGTCTGGGTCGTTGGCTTTCCGATGATGATGCGTTCCTGGTGCAGCACCTCGCCGTTCTTCACAACGCGGGTCTGGAACTCCGGAAGGTTGTTCCAGACATACAGAGAGCCCATATCCTGCGGCATGGTGCGCCAGCGTTCGAGGTTGACCAGGAACTTATCCAGTATCGCACGGTTCGGCCGGCGCTCGGGCGGCGTCACCCCATTGAGAACTTCGCGCACCTCGTCGTCCACGAAGCGCTTGGACGTCAGTCCGGCATCGTTCATGGTGGAGCGGATGCGTTTCAACAGGGTCTTATCAAGAAGATCCTCGTTGTCCGCGTTGCTCGTCTCGACCCCCAGACGCTGGCGAATGATCTTCACATCGGGATGGCGCTGCCATGCGTCGATGCGCTCGCCCGGCTCGAGACGCGGCAGAGCCTTGCGCGCGATGTCGCCGCGCTCCTCCAGGTAGGCAACCCGCAGCCGCTCGAACTGAGGGTCCTGCGGGTGGAAGCTGCGCAGGCCCGCCACGGGATCTCCGCCGGCGGCTGCGATCGCGCGAAACACATCGCCCGCGTAGATCGTCCGCGGATCGGCATCGATCCAATTCGAGAGCTCACTGCCTACGACACGGCCGCCGCGCGCATGCCAGGCATAGCGGACAGCCGAGACGCTCAGGTCCACCTCGGCGGTCGCACGGGACTCCGTCGACATGGCATCCACGGGTGATTGGGGAAGCTCGAACGTAGACGGATCGAGCCCATAAAGGTCGGCGTTGGAAAGCTCGTTGAAGAGAGCGGCCCCTTCGCGGGTGAGACCCTGCGCGTCGATCCAAAAGGGATGAGCATCCGGCTCGCGGTAAACCCCTGCGATCTGAGATAGGAAGGCCTTCTCCACCGGGTCGCGGGCAGCCTCCATGCGCGCATCAACCTCGGCGATGATGGCACTTAAATCGGCATGACGTGAGTCGGCTGTCCAACTTGAACCGACCGGGGGGCGAATTGTTTCCACCGTCGGGGCCGCCATCAAGGGCCCCGTTACGCTCACAACCGCACCCACCGCGATTGCGACACACCACACCGAACGCATCAACTGGACTCCCCTGGGCAAGTCTTCCGCACAAGCAAAACCGGCCCGTATACGGAACAATAGCTTCCTCTCTATCGGCCCATAGAGCCGAAATTGATCAACAAACTTTGAGTTATGATAAACGCGGTAAACGGATGATTGCAGCCCGCGCATTCAACTTATTGTTTTTCCGATATGCAATAAGTGTACGGCCGAAAGCGCAGATCAAAAACGCGGCACCAGTCCGGTCAGCTTCCAGTCCCCGCCGACAAAACTCATCGTCGCCGTCATATCCGGCGCCGCAGCTTTGGCATCGCGGGCTACGCCAACCGACACCGAAAAAGGTCCATTGAAGCCGACAGACTTGATGTTCCCCAGACCGAGGCGTCGCGCCTCCGGCACCACCGTGTTGCCCGCGCTGCCCGAGCCCGTCCCGGAAGATGTGGAACTGCCTTTGCCCAACAAGCCGCCCAGAAGTCCGCCGAGCTGGCCCGCCAGATCGGGCTTGTCCTTGGCCACGCTTTCGACGACCTCCTTGACGCTCTTGCCCTCCGCGTGGAGGCGGATGAGAGCCTGCGGTGTGACGAGCTTATCGAGGGCCGCATCGACCAGCTTCGGCAACGCGTTCTCGCGCATCGCCTCGACGACAAGATCGCCGCCCGGGGTGCCTTTGCTGGCAGCCTTCAGGCTCTGCTCGACCTTTTCGGCCACGACAGGCTGCATCGAGGTCCGCACGGAGGGGAAATCGACCCCGCGCTCCAGTGCCGGCACATCGCCGGCCTCCAGAGCCGTCTTGATCCGGTACCCGGAGTAGGCCGGCCAGACGATGTAGAACGCTGCGGCCATAACAATCAGAAGCCCGGTCAAGAATTTCATGTCGCTCCCCCCGTCCCTTTCCAGCCTTCAGCCGACAATGCTCCTTGTTGATCGTAATTGGTAGATTACAAATCGCTGATCGTCACCCAAGGCCGCGACCTTGATCGCCTGGACGGGCATAGGGACGGAGCGGGGCGCGGCGGAAAATCCAGATATTCCAGGAACAAATCGCCAGACCGTGCCGCGGGCGGGGGGAATCGCTCTATGGGTGGGATCGAACCTCAAGATCAACGGCTGAAGCGCCACATGCACCCCGCCGTCAAGCGGCAAGATATGTCCCAGGATCCGACGTTCGCGACGGCGCTTAATGTGCTGGAGCGTGTCTTCGGCTATCACAGCTTCCGGCTGCATCAGTCTGCGATCATCGAAACGATCCTCGCAGGGCGGGATGCGCTCGTGCTCATGCCGACCGGCGGGGGCAAGTCGCTGTGTTATCAGATCCCTGCCATCGTTCGGTCCGGCACCGGCATTGTCGTCTCTCCGCTCATCGCGCTGATGCAGGATCAGGTGAACGCGCTCAATGAGGCCGGTGTGTCCGCCGCCTTTCTCAACTCCAGCCAGAGCTTTCCCGAGCAACAGGCGGTCGAGCGGCAACTGGCATCCGGCGGGCTTGATCTGCTCTACGTCGCCCCCGAGCGTCTTCTGCAGGAGCGCACGCTGAACCTGATCGGGCAGACGTCCGTCTCCCTGTTTGCCATCGACGAGGCACACTGCGTCTCGCAATGGGGCCATGATTTCCGGCCGGAATACCGTCAGCTGCGGATGCTAGCCGAACGCTTTCCCGGCGTGCCGCGCGTGGCGCTGACGGCGACGGCCGACGAACGCACGCGCGAAGAGATCATTGCTGAACTGAAGCTCGAGGACGCCGAGCGGTTCGTGGCAAGCTTCGACCGCCCCAACATCCGCTATACGATTGCCGAGATGGGCTCGGTCGGTGCACGCGAGCGCTTGTGGCAGTTCATCCAGAACGAGCACCCGGAAGATGCGGGCATCGTCTATTGCCTTTCGCGCAAGGCGGTCGAAGAGACGGCGGCCTGGCTGTCATCCAAGGGCCGCAAGGCGCTCGCCTACCACGCGGGTCTCGATCCACAGATACGCCGTACCGCGCAGGAGCGCTTCCTCAATGAAGACAGCCTCATCATCGTGGCCACGATCGCGTTCGGCATGGGTATCGACAAGCCCGACGTGCGCTTCGTCGCCCACCTCAATCTGCCAAAATCGATCGAGGCCTACTATCAGGAAACGGGCCGCGCGGGCCGCGACGGCGAGCCCGCAAATGCCTGGCTTGCCTATTCGTTGCAGGACGTGATCCAGCAGCGCCAATGGATCGCGCAATCGGACGGTTCGGAGGCGTTCAAGCAGGTGCAGCGCCAGAAGCTTGACGCCCTGATTGGGCTTGGCGAGATGGCCGGCTGCCGGCGGCAGGCGCTGCTTGCCTATTTCGGAGAACGCGGCAGTCCGCCTTGCGGAAACTGCGACAACTGCCTCTCCCCTCCCGAAACGCAGGACGGAACCGTGCTGGCGCAAAAGGCGCTCTCCACCGTCTATCGCACGGGCCAGCGTTTCGGGGTCGGCTACCTCGTCGACATTCTCCAGGGCAAAGCCGACGAGCGCTGTATCCGCGCCTCGCATGACAAGCTCCGTGTCTTCGGGATTGGAAAGGACACCGATCCGTCCATTTGGCGGGGGCTTTTCCGCCAGCTCGTCGCACATGGGTTTTTGACAGGTGACGACGAAGGCCACGGCACGCTGCAACTGACCGAGACGGCACGCCCGCTCTTGCGGGGCGAGACGAAATTCCTGATGCGCGTTGCCCGCGCTCCCGCGCGTTCAACCAAAACGCGGCGCGAAAGGAAGGCGCCCGGGGCGACGACCGTTGCGCCCGAGCATCAGGCTGCGTTTGCGGCACTCAAAGCCCTGCGCGCACGTCTGGCCGCCGAAGCCAAACTCCCGCCTTACGTGATCTGCCACGATCGCACGCTGGTGGAACTCGCCGAGAAGCGCCCTGCTTCGCTCGAAAACCTCACCGACATCACGGGGCTCGGCGCCAGCAAGATCAAGCGGTACGGACAAGCGATGCTCGATACGCTGTCGGCTTTCGCCTCTCATCCGTTGTTGATGAACCGGCTTTCGGCAACCGTGAACGAAACGCTGGCTCTGCACCTGCAGGGCCTCGATACGGACGCTATTGCAAGACGCCGCGGCCTGGAACTCAGCACCGTCTATGGCCATTTCGCCGAGGCCATCGAGGCCGGACTTCTCGACGCGCGCACCGTTCTGCTGCTCGAAGATGCCGACATCGACGAGATTCACGCGGCCTTCGAGCGCCTCGGCACGCTGGAGAGCGGGAAGCTTGGTCCCGCGCACGCGGCGCTCGATGCGCGTTACGACTACGGCATTCTCAAATGCCTGCTCGCTGAACTGGCCTGAGCATCACCCGCCGGGCCGATCCCGGTCAGCGCCTCAGACCATCGTCACGAAAGGCGAGAACCAGCCCGCTCAACAGGCCGCCATGAAACGCAATGCTCGCCAGCATCGGCCAAGCCGTGAACCAGACCAGTCCGGGCGAGAAGGCCACCAGCGCAGAAGCCGCGATGTAGCCGTAGGCCCGCGCCGGCGAGAGCGGGCTTTGCAACCGCCAGTAGACGAGCCCGGCTACCCCCATCGCCAAGGCGGCTTTGACGAAGGCCATGAACCGAATGACGAGTGCCAGATCCGGATCCGCGCTCTGCGACCCGATGGACACTCCCAAGGCGGCCCCGGCCGCAACCGACGCCACGACCGCAGCGATCAGAACGGCTGAAACCCGCGTCACATCCGCAACGCCGCGGCTCGAAAGCACCAAATCCGATATTTGGGTTTTGACACTCATGGCCCAGCCATCTCTCGCCAAGCTCACAATCCGGCTATTCGACAAGAAAGTGAGGATCCTCAAACCTGTCAATGGACCTGTGGCGGACCGAGGGAGCTTCTCGGAACGTGCCCTTCACAGCCGCCACCCGTCTGGATACGGTTTGCGCAACCCTGGGCGATCAACCCTGACGTCGCTCCCGCTGACACGAGAGGTCTCACCGATGACGATCGCCGCGGTCCTGCTCCTCAGCCTTGCCGCGACCCTCGGTCTTTATTTGGGTCTTTGCTACCTCAAGGGGCAACGCAACCGGCCGATACTGATCGGCACGCATCTGCTCTTGGGCATTGGCGGAGCTGAGGCCCTGCTTCTCGCCCATCGATCTGTCGGCGGCGGCGGGGCAGCATCCGGCGGATCCCAGGCGAACCTGGCGCTCGGTTTGATCGCTGCCGCCATATTTGCTGGCTTTCTGGCGCCTGTCATAGGCAGAAACTCCCGTTCGACGGGAAAATTGGCGCTCGCCGCCCATGCGGCCCTGGCGGCGGCTGGAGTGGGCGCGGCCCTCGTCTGGGCGTCCTATCTTTAGGCCGGAACGGTGGCAACCGGCTGTGGTCGGCCTTTGGTGACCGAATGGCCACGGACGGTAAGAGATTTGCGGCTGACCCCTTACATAACAACGATTAACCTTTATCTGATAGGCATGATGGGACCATGTGTTAGACCCACGGGCCTCGGGTTGTTTGCCCAACCGGCCGCAGGCAACTTCGGAGACAGGAAAACAGTGACCGGATCCATTCGCACATCCGTCCTCGCCGCCCTCCTGATGGCGGGCGTCTTCTCGTTGCCCGTGGTTACAGCAACCGAAGCCGCCAGCCAGTCCAGCGAAGAAAGCAGCGCAAAGACCAAGAAACCCCTGCGCGGCAAGAGCTACTATGGCCGTCGCGGCGGCTACACGGTCAAGCGGTCGGATGTCATCGGCGATACCCGCCGCCAGGATCCGAAGATCAACGGCCCCTCCTACAGCGGTCCTCTCCAGGGCGACTTCTTCTGGGAATCGCCACGTTCGCCCTACGGCGGCAATACCGACTACATGCAGTGAGAACCTCGTCGACCCGGCGCATGCAATGCGTCGACCCCGCCGGAATTGTATTCCGGCGAGGCCCAAGTCGTTCGATTGGGAACCCGACTGGCTACTTCAGGCTGATTTCTTCTGCTGCGGAACGGCCGAAGCGGTAGCTCAGGCCCAACCGGGCAACCCAGATATCATCGATGCCCGCATAATCACCCGGGTCGGAATCCGCGTTGAGTGAAGTGGCGGCGTGCTGCCCCCCGAAGGCGTAGTAGAGCGACTCGCTGCGCAAGCTCCAGTTACCGCCCAGGTCCGCTTCCATCCCACCGCCAAAAACCAGACCCGTGTCATCAAGGCTAAGAACGCCAGTATCGGCACCACCGTTATCGCAGTCGCAGGCCGCCCAATCGCCGCCCACGAAGGCCACGCCCCCCGTCGCATAAAACAGCGCCGAGCCGGTCGTGAACCCGGCCCGACCGCGAATGCTGGCCAACCAGTCCATTCCTGCACTCACGCTGTCGGTCTCGCGCCGCGAAGCTTCTATTTCAGGATCTGAGATCTTTCCCGACCAATCCATGAAACTGAAATCGGCCTCCAGTCCGGTGACCAGGCGACCGCTCTGCAGGTTGTAGCCGACATGAACGCCGCCAATTCCACCCTTGAGGTTGAAATCGCTGCCTAACACCAAGTCTCCGCGGGTTCCCTCGCCAGAATCGAAAACACCGGAGAGATCGGACCTGCCGTAGCCCCCGTGACCACCGACGTAGAGGCCCGTCCACCCAGTGTCCGCCGATGCAGGAATTGAGGCTATCACGGCCCCAATGGCCATGATCGAAAGCGAAAAATGTCTGCTGCGCATTGCTTGAATCTCCCAGGTCCGAATCAATCTGACCAAGGAAGAGTACAATCTAAAGACGCAATTATACAATTTTAAGTAGCAGGGCAGGTCTTCGTGCCCAAGTTGCCGTTGTTGAGGCAACGGTGCTGGATAACGTGCTCGTTAGAGAACCGCCCCGCAACCCTGTCTAACTGCACGGTTCGACGCCTGAGACCACTCCGGGGCTCCGGCGATCCGAGCAGACGTGTCGCGGGATCCTACCGGGTCTATACGCTCAACAGCAGATGCTCCCGCTCCCACGGGCTGATGACGCGCATGAACTCTTCGAACTCGGAACGCTTCATCTGCAGGTAAACGTGGCTGAACCGTTTCCCCAGCACATCGTGCAAGTCCTTGCTGTCCTCGAAATCGAGCAGCGCCTCCAAGAGACCTCGCGGCAACTGATGGTTGTTGCGGTAGGCATTGCCAACGATGGCCGCGCGCGGCTCGAGCTTGTTCTTCATGCCGAGATAGCCGCAGGCAAGGCTCGCGGCGATGGCAAGGTAGGGGTTGCTGTCCGAACCGGGCAGACGGTTTTCCACGCGCCGCGCCGCCGGGCCCGACACGGGAATGCGCAGTCCAGCGGAGCGATTGTCGAGGCCCCACTCCACGTTGATGGGCGCTGCACCGCCCGGCACCAGCCGACGGTAGGAGTTTACGTAGGGTGCAAGCAGGCACGCCGCCTGGGGCAGATAGGTCTGCTGGCCGGCCAGGAAGTGATGGAACAGCTTGCTCGGCTCGCCATTCTCGCCGGTAAAGATGTTACGGCCTGTCTTCGCATCCACCACGCTCTGGTGGATGTGCATGGCGCTGCCGGGCTCATTCTCCAGCGGCTTGGCCATGAACGTCGCATAGCAATTGTGCTTGAACGCCGCCTCGCGGATCGTGCGCTTGAAGAGAAACACATGGTCGGCGAGTTGCACCGGATCGCCGTGCACAAGGTTGATTTCAAGCTGAGCTGCACCGCCCTCCTGAATGATCGTGTCGATCTTCAGGTACTGCAGTTCGGCAAACTCGTAGATATCGTCGACGATCTTGTCGTATTCGTCGACGGCGCCCAGGCTGTAGGACTGTCGGCCGGTCCCCTTGCGGCCTGAACGGCCCGTCGGCGGCTCGAGCGGATAATCTGGATCGGGGTTGGTTTTCGTCAAATAGAATTCCAGCTCCGGCGCCACGACAGGCTGCCAGCCTTCCTTATGGTAGAGATCGAGCACCCGACGCAGCACGGCACGCGGGGCTATCTCGACAGGATCGCCATTCTGCCAAGTGGCGTCATGGATGACCTGCGCCGTGGGGCTGGATGCCCAGGGCGAAGGGCGGATGGTCGATAAATCCGGCACCATCATCAAGTCGCTCTCCGCGTAGAGCTCCTCGCCATCATCCTCGAAGCCGACGTATTCGCCGGTAATGGTCTGATGGAAAATCGAGATCGGCAGATGGACCGGATCGAGCTTGACGAACTTCTCCGCGGGCATTGTCTTGCCGCGGGCGACACCGGCGATGTCGGGGACCGCACAATCCACTTCTTCGATACGATGCGCCCTGACCCAGGCCCGCAGGCTTTCGGCCGTGGCGCCCGCGCTCAATCCGTCCTCGTGACGGATACTGGATCCCTGATCGGCACTCATGATGACACCTGATTACGTCTGATGATTTGATCCGGATATTGACGTGATGCTGTCGGCCAAGATCGGACAGAGCCAGGAAGGCTCAGATCACAAACTGTCCAACCATTTGATAAATATCAAAAAACGGACTATTCCCTATCTGGACGGCGTCCGGCCTTGGTCGGACCGGACCCGCATAATGTGATCACAAAGTTGGCCGGAACTCAAGCGGGGCATGCCGGCACCCGAGGCGCTGACAGCCCATAGCCAATAGGCCAATTCTTAGCCGGGCTATTGCACACGCGACAGCACCGCCTCTCCGATGAAGCCCATGCCCTGGCCGATATCGGCATCAATGGCGGCACGCAGACCGGCCTCGTCCTGTGCTTTCATGGCCATGATGGCGACTTCGTGGTTGTCCTCGATCGTCGATGTGCCGATCCGGCCGTAAGCCATCCGCATGAACGGCCCGAACTGCAGCCAGACGCTCTCCACCAGAGCCACCAGCGTCGCGGCCTCGGACCGCCGGTAGATCGCAAAATGAAACTGATAGTTCGATCGCATGTAGGCTTCCGTATCGCCTGCCAGCATCGCGCGATCGATCGCCTTGTCGATCTTTTCGATGGCCGCGATATCCGCTGCAGTCAGCCGCGCAAGGGCGCGGGCCGCCAGTTCGGGCTCCAGAGCTCGGCGTGCAAAGAGAATTTGATCGAAAGTATCGCGCGTCATCGGCGCAACCAGGACGCGGCGATTGTCCTGCAGAAGAAGCGCGCGCTCTGCAATCAGGCGGCGGACGGCCTCGCGCACGGGCATGGGACTGACCCCGAGCTGGTCTGCCAGCCCTCGGAGCGTAACGGCAGAACCAGGCCGGATACCACCAAACAGAATTTGTTCGCGCAGCCGCCGATAGACCTCTTGGTGCGTGGTCGGGGCCGCCAAGCCCTCCGCGGGCCCAGCGTCGCCGCCGCGGCGTCCCGCCCCCATTCCGCTCGATGCACTCGCAAGCCGCTTCATTCTAGAAACGTTCCTATCCTCAATTTCTTAGCAGCCATCCACCAAGCCCGTTCCAGCGCCTGATTCACCCTGCATTCGAACGCTGCCGCCCACTGGACGGGCAGATTGTTCAAACGATACTCTTGTAGCGCGGGAATTTTGTGATCACAATGGGGGCACGTTGCGGACGGTGCCCGGGCCTGCGCCCGGTCGAAACCCAAAGTCGCGACGGCTTTTGTCACTCGAGGAGGAGTCTGAATGACTATACCGAGCAGGAACCGTCTTCTTCGCGCCGCTGGCGCGGCAGCGGGCGTGCTTGCCTTCGCGTCGGCAGCGTTTGCCGCTGATCGTGAGGTCCGCGTTTTCAACTGGTCCGACTATATCGACGAGTCGATCCTGGAGGACTTTACGAAGGAGACCGGGATCAAGGTCACCTACGATGTCTTCGACAGCAACGAGGTTCTCGAAACCAAGCTGCTAGCCGGCAAGACGGGCTACGATGTCGTGACGCCTTCGGGCTCTTTCCTCGCCCGCCAGATCAAAGCCGGCGTCTTCCAGAAGCTGGACAAGTCCAAGCTACCCAATCTCTCCAACATGTGGCCCGAGATTTCCGAGCGCACCGCCGTCTACGATCCGGGCAACGAGTTTTCCATCAACTACATGTGGGGCACCACCGGCATCGGCTACAACGAGGGCAAGGTGAAGGAGCGTATGGCTGACGCTCCGGTCGACAGCCTTGATCTCATCTTCAAGCCGGAGATTGTCTCGAAGTTCAAGGATTGCGGCATCTTCGTACTCGACACGCCGGAAGAGATCATACCGATGGCGCTCAACTATCTCGGTATTGATCCGAACACGACGAACGCGGACGACATCAAGAAGGCCGAGGAACTGATCACCTCGATCCGCCCGAACATTCAGAAGTTCCACTCCTCCGAGTACATCAACGCACTTGCCAACGGCGACATCTGCATCGCGGTTGGCTGGTCGGGTGACATCCTGCAGGCCCGCGACCGCGCAGAAGAGGCGGAAAACGGCAATGTCATCGGCTACAAGGTGCCGAAGGAAGGCACGATGGTCTGGTTCGACCAGATGGCCATCCCCGCCGATGCCAAGAACGTCGCCGAGGCCTATGAGTTCCTCAACTATCTCATGAAGCCCGAGGTGATTGCGAAGGCCTCAAACTACGTGAACTACGCAAACGGCAATCTTGCCTCCAAGGAGTTCATCAGCGAAGAGGTCAAGAACGATCCGTCCATCTATCCCGACGAGGCGACCATGAAGCGCCTTTTCGTCAAGGGACCCTACGATCCCAAGACACAACGCGTCGTCACGCGTGCGTGGACGAGGATCGTCACCGGACAATAGGCTAAGAAGAGAGAACCGCGCCGGAGCCTCACCGGCGCGGTTTTTCCTACCGGCCCGATCGAAACCCTCGGTCAGCCGGCGTCGTTCAACGAACTCATCGGGGGAACTCCCATGACCGTGACGTCCACGATCAATGGAAAGCGAACAGCGGCTCCACAGTCGAGCTTCACTCCGTGGAAGGACCCCAACGCTCATCCGATCGTCCGCTTTGAGAACGTAACCAAGCGGTTTGGTAATTTCGTTGCGGTCGACAACATCACGCTCGATATCTACGAGCGTGAGTTTTTCGCGCTTCTAGGCCCTTCCGGCTGCGGCAAGACCACTCTTCTGCGCATGCTGGCCGGCTTCGAGACACCCACCGAGGGCCGCATCCTGGTCGAGGGCAAGGACATCACGACGCTCGCGCCCTACGAGCGCCAGAACATAAATATGATGTTCCAGTCCTACGCGCTCTTTCCCCACATGACCGTGGAGCGCAACATCGGCTTCGGCCTGCGCCAGGAAGGCATGCCTGCAGACCAGATCGCCGAGCGCGTCAACGAGGCGATCCAGCTCGTCGAGCTTGGCCAGTTCGCGAACCGCAAGCCGCACCAGCTATCCGGCGGGCAGCAGCAGCGCGTGGCGCTGGCCCGTGCCATTGCCAAGAAACCGCGCATTATGCTGCTCGACGAGCCGCTCGGCGCGCTCGATAAGCGCCTCCGGAACCAGGCCCAGTTCGAACTGATGCGCATTCAGGAGAAGACAGGCACGACCTTCATCATCGTCACCCACGACCAGGAAGAGGCGATGACTGTCGCAAGCCGCATCGCCGTCATGAACCATGGCGTGCTGATGCAGGTCTCGATCCCCGGCGACATCTACGAATCCCCGAATTCACGCTACGTCGCCGAGTTCATCGGCGAGGTGAATATCCTGGAGGGCCGCGTCGTGGGGATTTCCGACGGGATCGTCGAACTCGAGCCACCGGCGGGCGGGCGCCACTTCAAGGCCACGGCCATCGATGGCCTGACGGTCGGCCAGCAGGTATGGCTGTCCGTGCGGCCGGAGAAGCTGCGGGTCAGCCTCGACCAGCCCGCAGGCGGGGTCAACATGGTCAAGGGACGTGTTGATGACATCGGCTATCTGGGGTCGATCTCGCACTATCACGTCCAGACCGAAGCGGGAAACCGCGTGACGGCTCTGCGCGCGAACGCCTCCCATACCGTTGAACGATCGATCAGCTGGGATGACAACGTCTGGCTGGAATGGCCCATCGACGCCGGTGTCGTTCTCACGGCCTGAGCCACCTTTTCAACATTGGACACCCCGCATCGTGACCACCTGAGACAGCAAAGGACGTCGGAAAAAAATGCGCCGCTGGCTCGTGATTGCAGTCCCCTACATCTGGCTACTGCTCTTCTTCCTCATTCCGTTCGTGATCGTCTTCAAGATCTCGCTGTCGGATGTGGCCATCGCCATCCCTCCCTACGTACCGGTCATCGACCTCTCCGCCGGATGGGACTCAATCAAAGAAGCCTTCCGCGCGTTCGATTTCGAGAATTATGCTTTCATCTTTGAGGATGAACTCTACACCTCTGCCTATTTGTCCAGCCTCAAGATCGCTGGCATCGCGACATTCCTGACCCTGCTCATCGCCTATCCCCTGGCCTACGGCATGGCGCGCGCGCCGAAGGACTGGCAACCGACCCTCATGATGCTGGTGATCCTGCCCTTCTGGACGTCCTTCCTGATCCGCGTCTACGCCTGGATCGGAATTCTGAAGAAAGAAGGCTTACTCAACCTCTTCCTGGACAACCTCGGTCTCATCTCCGAGCCGCTGAACATCATGAACACGACGACCGCCGTCTACATTGGCATCGTGTATTCCTACCTGCCCTTCATGGTTCTGCCGCTCTATGCAAGTCTGGAGAAGATCGATGCGCGGCTCCTCGAAGCGGCCGCGGACCTCGGATCGCCGCCCTGGAAGTCGTTCTGGCAAGTGACGTTCCCGCTCTCCATTCCTGGTATCGTCGCGGGCTGCTTCCTCGTCTTCATTCCGGCGGTGGGCGAGTTCGTCATTCCCGATCTTTTGGGCGGGTCCGATACGCTCATGATCGGTAAGACGCTTTGGAGTGAGTTCTTCAACAACCGTGACTGGCCGGTCGCTTCCGCGGTCGCGGTGATCCTGCTGCTGGTTCTAACGGTGCCGATCGTCGCCTTCCAGTGGGTGCAGCAGCGCCAGAGGGAGGCCGGCCGATGAACAAGAACTTCTCCTGGTTCAACGTCACGTCGATCGTGCTGGGGTTCGCGTTCCTCTACATCCCGATCCTCCTGCTCGTCATCTACTCGTTCAACGAGTCGAAGCTCGTGACAGTGTGGGGCGGCTTCTCGACCAAGTGGTATGAGGGCCTGCTGGAGAACCAGCAGCTGATGGATGCGGCGTGGACAACTCTGCGTGTAGGCCTCCTCTCGGCCACTATTGCCACCGTGCTCGGCACGATGGCGGCCCTCGTGCTGGTGCGCATGGGGAGATTTCCTGGCCGCACCCTCTTCTCGGGGATGATCTTCGCGCCACTTGTCATGCCCGAGGTCATCACGGGCTTATCCCTGCTCCTCCTGTTCGTCGCCATCAATTTCGATCGCGGCTTTTGGACCGTGGTGCTCGCGCATGCGACATTCACGATGTGCTTCGCCGCCGTCGTCATCCAGGCCCGCCTTACGGACTTCGATCAGTCGGTCGAGGAGGCGGCGATGGACCTAGGTGCCTCGCCGGTTGGCACCTTCTTCCAGGTGACGCTGCCGATCATTGCGCCATCCGTCATCTCCGCGTGGCTCCTGGCCTTCACGCTTTCGCTGGACGATCTCGTGATCGCGAGCTTCGCAACCGGCCCAGGCGCCACGACGCTGCCGATGAAGATCTACTCCCAGGTGCGCCTCGGCGTAACGCCCGAGATCAACGCCATATCGACGATCCTGATCGGTTTCGTCACAATCGGCGTGCTTATTGCCTCGTATATGACGAAGCTTCAGTCGAGCCGCCTGAGCAAGGAGAAGCGCGCCGTCGACGCCGGAGCCAAGTAGCCAGAAACGAGCGTGGCGAAGCAGGATCTCAGGCGGTTCGGCGGTGTTTTTCGGCCCACAGGCAGAGGATGTCATGCGCCACGGTCGCAGCCGCCAGTGCTGTGATCTCTGCATGGTCGTAAGGGGGTGAGACCTCCACGACATCGGCGCCCACGATATCGACATCGCCAAGCCCGCGGAGGATTTCGAGTGCCTGCCACGACGCGAGACCACCCGCGACGGGCGTCCCCGTTCCCGGTGCAAACGCAGGGTCCAGAACGTCGATATCAAACGTCAGATAGGCCTTGGAGCTGCCGACATGCTCGCGGATCTTGGCTATCACCGCATCGACGCCCATCCGATGCACGGCGGGCGCAGTCAGCACTTCGATGCCATGCGTCTCGGCATTGTGCGAGCGAATACCCACGTGGATCGACCTCTCTGGATCGATGAGGCCATCTTGTGCTGCGCGCAGGAACATCGTGCCATGATCGTTGCGCCGCCCGTCGTCCGGCCAAGTGTCCGAATGGGCATCGAATTGGATGAGCGCCAGCGGCCCGTGCCGCTTCGCGTGGGCCGCGAGCAGAGGCAGGCTCACGAAATGATCGCCGCCAAGTGACAGAAGCTGCACGCCGGCGTCGAGTATCTCGCCCGCACCTGCCATGATGTCCTCGGCAACGCGATGGGGCAGCTGCGGCTCGAGGTAGAGATCACCCCAATCGACCGTCGGTAGCACCGCAAACGGATTGCCGCCGTAGGGGAAGCTGTCAGAAGACCCAAGTTCGGCGGAAGCTGCACGGATGGCCCGCGGGCCTAAACGCGCGCCCGGCCGGTTGCTGGTCGCGCCATCGTAGGGCACGCCGCAGACAACCGCCTTGGCTTTGGAGAGATCACGTGTATAGGGACGCCTGAGGAAACTCAGCGCGCCGCCGTAGGTCATTTCCGCGAAGCGCGTCCGCGGATCACGGTTGAGAAAAGCCTGATCGCCCGTACAAATCGTACGGCCCAGGCTTGTGACTGTAGATAGAGTTCTGGTGGGATCTTTGTCAGACATAGTCCGCCTCCGGTTTTCAATCGGTGACGGGCCTTGGCGCGGCGAATGCTGAGCGCCGGGCTGTCCTGCCAATTTGTGATCACGAATTGGAGCACAGGAAATGTTCTTGGTCAAGTGCCCATAAAACCCAATATTGACAGCGCTGCAAAATGTGATCACAAATTAGAGATCATCCCAAATCTTTCCGAAGACGAGCCCGAAAGCCACCCCATGGCCGAACCTCACGTTTCTTCCTATTACGCCGCCAGCGTCAACGACACGACGCGCTACCCTCCGCTCGAAGGCACGGTGAAGGCCGACGTCTGCGTCATCGGCGGCGGCTTCTCCGGTATTTCCACCGCCCTGTCGCTTGCCGAAAAGGGCCGCAGCGTCGTCGTGCTGGAATCCAACCGGATCGGCTGGGGCGCATCGGGCCGCAACGGGGGCCAATGCATTGCCGGTATCAGCGGCGAGGGGGAAATCGAGCGCCAGCTCGGAGCCGACGGAGCCAAGCTCGTCCGCGACATCCGCTATCGCGGGCATGAAATCATACAAGAGCGCATCGCAAAGTACGCCATCGAATGCGACTGGAAGGACGGCTGGATGGAGGCCGCCGCCCGCCCCCGCCACATGGATACGATCCGGAAATTCTACGAGGAGCGCGTTGCCGAGGGCGAAGGCGACCATCATGAACTGATCGAGCCCGGGAATTTTCGAAGCGTGCTCGATACCGGCCTCTACCACGGCGGAATCATCGACCGGCGCAGCGGCCACCTCCACCCGCTGAACTTATGCCTCGGTGAAGCCCGCGCCGCGCGCTCGCTTGGCGTGGCCATCCACGAGGAGTCGCAAGTTCTTGAGATGCAGGGCGGCACGAAGCCCTTCGTGCGCACCGCACGCGGACGCGTCGAAGCGGACCAGATCGTGCTTGGCGGCGACACCTCGCACAATTTCGAGCGCGGGCGACTGTGGGGCCTACAGTTCCCGACCGGCAGCTACGTCATCGCCACGGAGCCTTTGAGCGACAATCTCGCGCGCCAGATCAATCCGCAGGACCTCGCCGTCTGCGACAGCAACGTGGTGCTCGATTATTTCCGTCTGTCGGGCGACCGGCGGATGTTGTTCGGCGGCCGGTGCAATTACTCAAACCGCGATCCCGGCGACATCACCGGCACCATGCACAAGCGTCTTACCGAGATCTTTCCCCAGTTGAAGGACGTGCGCGTCGACTACACCTGGGCCGGCCGCATCGGCATCGTGCTCAACCGCGTCCCGGCTATCGGCCGGCTGGAGCCGAACGTCTACTTCATGCAGGGTTACTGCGGTCATGGCGTGAATGCGACGCATATTGCCGGCGAGATCGTGGCAGACGCAATCTGCGGAACGACGGAAAAGTTCGACATGTTCGACCGCATCCGCCACACACGGCTGCCCATCGGCCAATGGGCGGGCAACCAGATGCTCGCGCTCGGCATGCTCTATTACCGCCTGCGCGACATCATGTGAGACGGCGGGCGGGGAGTACTAGAGCCCTAGCGCCTGCATGATCTCGTTCTGGGCCTGGCGAACGGCCGGCGTCCACACGGCGGCGTGCGAAGCGATCAGGTTCGCCTCCGATTTCAATATGACGCCGTCATCGAGCACGCGCAGACCGTTCGCGGCCAACGTTGCCCCCGTCGAAGTAATGTCGACGATTAGATCTGCGGTGCCGGCTGCGGGCGCGCCTTCCGTGGCACCGAGGCTCTCTATGATCCGGTAGTCGCTGACACCCTTGTGGGCGAAGAAGCGCCGCGTGGTGTTCACATACTTTGTCGCGACCCGGAACCAGCGTCCGTGTTCGCGCCGGAACGCCCCGGCGATCTCGTCCAGATCGGCCATGGTGCGCACGTCGATCCAATAATCGGGCACCGCCACGACCACGTTCGCATGGCCAAAGCCCAGGGCCTTCAGGAACTCGACGCGATCGTCGGCATCCGACATCTGCTCGCGAACCAGATCCTCGCCCGTCACCCCCATGTGCGCGCGCCCGGTCTTAAGGTACCAGGCAATCTCGGAGGCGGAGATGAAGGCGACCTCGGCGTTGTCGATCCCCACGATTTCACCGCGGTAGCCACGTTCATTGCCGGTCTTGCGCAGCGCGAGCCCCGCCTTGCCGAACATATCGATGGTTTGCTCCATCAGCCGGCCCTTAGAGGGGACGGCGAGGACGAGATGCTCGGTGGTCATGGCGTCCCTCCCTGGGTGACGCCGAGCAGCCGCTCCGTGTGGATGGCCGCACCTACGGCGGGAACGTCGCTCTTCGCACCGGCTGCCCGCATCAGATCATCGTAACGTCCGCCACCGGCCACGGGGCTTCCCAGCCCCAACTCCGGCGAGACGATCTCGAACACGAACCCCGTATAGTACTCGAGCTGACGGCCGAACTCGGCCGAGAACTCCGCGTGCACCACGTCGACTCCGAGCTCGGACATGAGCTGCAAACGCCGGTGATAGGAATCGATCACCGGACCCATGGTGCTGGCGCGGTCGCGCAACAGATCTTTGAGACAGGCGCCGGCCGCCTTTGCAGGGCCGGAAATCGCCAGATACTGCTCTATGAGCGCGACACTCTCGGGCGGCAGTGGATCGGCCTTCGCATCCGCGACACGCCACATGAGGCTCGCAGCCACTTCCGTCACCGACCTGGCGCCAATGGCATCAATCCCCTTGGCCGCCATGTAATCGAGCACCGCGCGTTCGGAATGGGCGAGATCCGCAGGCTCGATCGCATCCCTCAGTTCGGCTGGAATGCTCTGAAGGGTCGCCGTACGCGGCTGCGCGAGACGCTGCAATTCCTCACGGAAGGCGTCCGGTCTCCAGAATAGATGGGTCAGGAACTGACGCCAGCGGTCGGGCATCTCGATGGCACGGATCAGCGCGCGGAACAGCCCCAGGTCACCGATCCTGAGCTTGAACGTCTTGAGGCCGGCCGCCCGCAAAGCCTCGATGATCGTGGCCACTGTCTGCGCGTCTGCCCGCTCGCGCTCGGGAAAGCCGATGCTCTCGATACCGGCCTGCCTGAACTCGCGCGGGTGCGCGATGCTCGCCCCGACCGGCTGGAACCGGAAAGTCGGACCGTTGTAGCAATAACGCGCCTTCGCAGCCGCTTCCTCGTGACGCTCCAGATGCAGCCGGCACGTCGGCACGGTGAGGTCGGGTCTGAGGCAAAGCTCATCCCCGTCCGGATCTGTGAACACGTATGTGCGTGCGCGCAGGCTCTCCCCGATCACGTCGAGGAAGACGCCTGCCGGCTGGATGATGGCGGGCGAAACCGCCTCGTGGCCCGACTTGATGAAGACCTGCATGATCTTCTGGGCCTGCGCTTCCAGCGCTTCGAATTTGCGTGCCGTCTCGGCGGCCATTTCGACTCCCTTTCCCCATCGCCCCGCAAGCGGGCAGAGGGGATGCCGTTCTAAGCCTGGTACTGCGCGAGGATATCTCGCACAGCTTCCACGAGCTGGTCTTCCGGAATGGTCGACTGCGCGGGCCGCGCGGCCTTCCATTCCTTGTTGTCCTTGAAGGCGGCTGCCGCCTTTGCACCCTCGATGAGGTCCTTCAGCGTCACCTCGCCCTTGGCGCGCTCGTCGCCGCCCTGGATGACGACGACCGGGCTGCCGCGCTTGTCGGCATATTTCATCTGCGCCTTCATGCCGGACGAGCCCAGATACATTTCGGCGCGAATGCCCGCATTGCGCAGGTTCTGGGTCATCTTCTGATAGCTGGCGACCTGATCCCGGTCCATCACGAGCACCACGACGGGACCAAGTGCGTCGGCCTTCGCCTGACCGAGCGATGCCAGCGCCGCCTGCAGACGAGAAACGCCCATGGAGAAACCTGTCGCCGGCACTTTCTGACCGGTGAAGCGGGCTACGAGATCGTCGTAGCGACCGCCGCCGCCGACAGAACCGAAGCGCACGGTCTGCCCGTCCTCGTTCTTCACCTCGAACGTCAGTTCCGCCTCGAACACAGGCCCGGTGTAATATTCAAGACCGCGGATGACTGAACTGTCTATGCGGATTCGATCGTTGCCATAGCCCGCAGTCTCGACCAGCAGCGCAATCTGCTCCAGTTCGTCCAAGCCCTGCCGCCCGTGCTCGGTATCGCCAAATATGTTCCGCAGATGAGCTACCGTCGATGAACCGGTACTTGCATAGCCCACGCCGAGGAGAGATAGGATCTTGCCGGCTTGCTCATCCGACAACCCAGCGCCCGGCGTGAAATCGCCCAACTCGTCTTTGCGACCTCGGGTAAGCAACAACGCAACACCGTGCTGCCCGAACTTGTCGAACTTATCGATGGCACGCATGGCGATTAGACGCCGCCCCGCGTTTTCCTCCCCAGCGAGTCCGGCGGATTCGAGCACGCCGTCGATAAGTTTCCGGTTGTTCACCTTGATCACATAGTCGCCGCGGTTAATGCCCAGCGCCTCCATCGTATCGGCGGCGAGCATGCACATCTCGGCATCCGCCGCGACGCTCTCAGAGCCGACCGTGTCGGCATCGAATTGGGTGAACTGTCGGAAACGGCCAGGCCCCGGCTTCTCGTTGCGGAAGACAGTGCCCGTCGCATAGCGGCGGAAGGGCTTCGGCAGCTTGTCGAAATTCTCGGCCACGTAGCGCGCGAGTGGCGCCGTGAGGTCGTAGCGCAGCGACAGCCACGGCTCGGTACCCTTCACGTCGCGCGCCTCCGGCGCGACATCCTGAAACGAGAACACACCCTCGTTCGGCCGGTCCTGATCGGGCAGGAACTTGCCCAGCGCGTCGGTATACTCGATCGCCGGCGTTTCCAGCGGTTCGAAGCCGTAGCGCTCGTAGACGTCGCGGATCTTGGCCAGCATCGCCATGTTCTGGCGGATCTCGGCCGGACCGATGTCGCGAAAGCCTTTAGGCAGCCTCGGCTCGGGCCGCTGCGGCGCGGTCTTATCTTCGGGGGATTTGGCCATGGAATCGAAATGGTTGTAGCGACGCAGGGGCGCGCCGCTTCGTCGGCCTTATAGCGGATCACCCGTGGAGCGCAAAGTGAGGCGCGGCACGCCCCTCGGGCGCCCTTCGATACCCCTTGCCTTTCATGTACCGCACCAGAGCGCGCAGGCGCTCGTGGCCCCGTGCCCAGGCGCGAATGCGGCGGAGCGTGTACCTGGGCCAGCCCTTGCGGCTCAATGGGGCTTCCAGCGTGGCCAGCGGCTCAGGCTGGATGCCGAACCCCTGTTTGAAGGGATAGTCGCCGATCCCCATGTCGAACGTCCGCACCCCGCGAGGCAGGAAGTATCGCATGGCCTCCAGCACGATCAGCCGGCCGGGCGAGATTCGGCTCCAGTTGCCGCCGGCCGTCGCGATTCTCAGGAGCGTGAACACGCCGGCATGCGTCACCCCAAGCAGGCAGGCGCCAACTTCGGCCCCTGCTCCCAGGGTGAAGAGGTGCGCCTGGCCATTCGCAAAGCCCTGGCGCAACACGGTTTCGTAGAAACGCATGTAGTCCGGTTGGTCGAGCACGTACCCCCCGCCGGTTGCGCGCCGCCGCAGCGCCTGCTGCTCCTGCAGGATCGCATAGCCGTGCGCGACCTCCTCCTCGCTTTCGGCGCGCTTGAAAGTGGGCATTCCGCGCTCTGCAAGCAGACGCGCACACCGCTCCGCCTCCTTGCGGTACTTCTTGCCGCGCGCACGCAGCATATCCTCGACCGAGCCTTCGATGTGCAGGGCATTGCGCTGATGCTCAGCCGGACGGGCGGCCGCGATCAACGCAAGAGGATTGGGCCTCTCGCCGATGCTGTGCGGCATGTTCTCGACGATGATCAGGTCGTAACCGGCCAGTGCGGACTTCATCGCCCGCCAGAGAGCGGCCGCGCCGGCATCGTTTGCCGGTGCGGCCGGCCCGAGAAGCGGTCCGCCGTAGTCGGAGACCCAAAGAGAGGGCACGCGCAGAACATCGAGCCCCTTTTCGTGCGTCGCAAGCAGAGGCAGGAGAAGCGCGAGTTCGCCGGACGCGGTGCGAACTTCAACCGCCACCGGCCATGCCTGGTGTCCCGGGGCCAGATCGCCGTAAACGGCCGACAGCCACGGTCCGGCTTGGAACACGCCGAACTCACTGCTGGCAGAGGCGGAGGCAACCGCATCCAGGACCGCATCCGCACCCTCGATGAGACGGGTCTCGAATAGCAAGTTATTCCCAATCCCCGCCGTGTAAGCGCGTTCTTCGGCCGTCACGACGGCTCGCCACGAAAGGGATGTCATTCAGCGGCCTTCGGAAGATCGACGACGCTGCCAAGCGTCGAGCGATCAAGCTGAAACTCGATCGGACGGCGCGCCTTACGGGCCTTTTTCAGAAGCCCCGCGCGCTTCACGCCCGCCTGCAGGGCGGCCTTCGCGTAAAACCCGAGGCCGGAGATACTCCGGCTGCGGGGCGCGATCCCGATCTTGTCGCGCAGGATGCCGTTGGCCATGTTGATGATCTGCGAGCGCCGGATGGTTTCGGTCCAATACTCGGTCGTCATTGACACATTGAGACAGTCGAGGTTCTCCACCCGATGCGGCGCGTTGAGCGGCCAGTGCAGCATCTCACCGGGGCCGATCTCAAACACGGTTGCCGCCGCGTCGTAAAATTCCTCGTAAGGGATATCGACCTCGACCTCGTAGAGCGCGATCTTCTCCAGCTGCTCGCCCGTCAGATAGGGCGCCGAGTTGGGATAGAGATAGACGCGCTTGCGGCCGTGCAGCTGCCACAGAGACTGGCCCGGCAGGTCCATGTGGTAATAGACCTGAGCATTGGGAGACGAAATCAGGATGCCGCTCGTCCGGTCAAAGGTGTCATAGCCCGGCACCCTGGCGCGCACTTCCTCGAAGATCTGATCCAGCACGTCTTTGTAGCGACGGTCGACCTGGGAGACGTTGCGGAGGTTCAGCCACATACGACCACGCTGAATTGCACCGATCACCTCCGCACCCGAGAGTTCACCAATATCGCCCTCGCGCCACAGCCGGCGGTTGGAGCCCTGCGGTCCCATTTCAACGAGCGCATAGTGCTGGCGCGGATAGCCTTCGATAAGTTCGGCCAGCGCCTCGAGCGAATAGAGCGGGTGCTGCGACAGGCGGTGCTCCAGCCGAAGCGGTGAATTGGCCCAGGTGGCCGCGTGCTCGGGCGTCCAGGTGGTGAAAATGGGATCGGGCATCAACGGCATTCCCTACTCAGCACAAAGTCCGACGTATGAAGGTCGGACGGGAAATCATCTAGCAATTCACAGGCCAGCTTCCCAGCCTGGCTCCAGACGAAAGCTTAATTTCGCGGCAGATGATCGGTTCAAACCCCGGTCTTGGGATCATCCGGCGACCTGGCCCCCGGCAAACTGACGTCAGCCGTGCTCAGGAGGGCACGGCTGACCGGAATAATGACTGCCATATCAAGCCAAGGATGGCCTTATTCAGAATCTGAACTAGTGTTTTCACACCTTATCGTGCACGCACAGGTTGGCCCCCTATGGCAATTTCTCGTCTCCGTACTTTCCAGGTCCTTGCTGCAGCCGCGGGCTGCGTCGTGACCATCCTGGCAACCACATTTGCGAACCCCGCCAGTTCCGCCCAGCCAGGCCTTTCTGGTGCGCTCGCGAACTTTCCTGGCCGATGGACCGGAGAGGGCCGCCTGGGCTTCAAGGACGGAAAGGTCGAGACGGTCACGTGCCGCGCCACCTATTTCGCCACCAAGGAAGCGCCCGGTCTGAAGCAGACCATTCGCTGCGCCTCTCCGAGCGGAAAAATCGAACTGAAAAGCGCGCTTTCGGAGCAGAATGGCCTCTTGAGCGGCATCTGGTCGGAGGAGATCTACAATCTCTCCGGAGAACTCAGCGGCAAGGTTACGGACCGCGGCCTCGTGGTGAAGGTGAAAGGCCAGAACCTCGACGCGAACATGGATGTCATCGTCAAGGACAACCTCCAGATCGTCGAAATCCAGTTTCACAACACTTCCCTCGTGGGGATCACGCTGCTGCTGAAGCGCTCCGTTGCCGGCGGGGAAAGCTGACGCGTCCACGTTTGAAGGGGGTGGAACACGGGTGGCTCCATCAAGGTCTGGTGTGCTAGACGTCGTCGCCCAACCCAGCCCCATACGCCAGCACGGCCCCATGAAGACGACTGAGAACAATCCGAATTCCACGAAAAAGTCAGCGGCCGAGCAGCGCGCCGAAAGGCTCGCGGCGGAGCTCAGGGCAAACCTCAAGCGGCGCAAGGAGAAGGCCCGCGCATCTGAACTTACCCAACAGGGCGTGCCCCAATGCGCGGATAGCGAACAGCCCGACGGGGCAAAAAATTCATCCGAATAAGGATAATTTGCAGCCGTGGCGTCTCATAGGCCCCGCACCTCTTGCTGGAAGGACCGCTAAAAGACTAATCATCGCGCAACCCAGTGGCAATTCGCCGGCAGGCCAGCGTCGCCCGTGGCCCGTCGCGCAAACCGCCCATCCCCTACCCAACAAGGCTGGAAAAGCACTCCATGGATCGCATCAGAATCGTCGGCGGCGAGCGGCTCTACGGCACCATCCCCATCTCGGGCGCGAAGAACGCCGCCCTGCCGCTGATGATCGCAAGCCTGCTGACGTCGGATCGCGTCACGCTGAAGAATGTTCCAAATCTGGCGGACGTGAACCTGCTTGCGCGGATCCTTCGTAACCACGGTACGGACCTCGCCGTCGACGGCAAGCGGCCTCAGCCCAACCTGCAGGGCGAGACCTTCCACCTCACCGCCCGCGACATCGTCGATACGACAGCGCCCTACGAAATGGTCTCGCGCATGCGCGCGAGCTTCTGGGTTTTGGGCCCCATCATCGCCCGCATGCGGGCGGCGAAAGTCTCGCTGCCCGGCGGCTGCGCCATCGGGACGCGCCCGGTCGATCTCCATCTTATGGGGCTCAAGGCGCTCGGCGCCCAGCTCGACATCGACGGCGGCTATGTGATTGCCCGCGCGCCGAAGGGCCTGCACGGCGGGCACATCATCTTCCCCAAGGTCTCCGTCGGCGCCACGCACAATGTTCTGCTCGCCGCCGCGCTGGCCAAGGGCGAGACACTGATAGAGAACGCAGCACGCGAGCCCGAAGTGGGTGATGTCGCTGCGCTCCTCGTCAAGATGGGCGTGCTCATCGATGGCATCGGCACCTCCACCCTGCGCATCCAAGGCCGCGACCGCCTCGACGGGGCGATCCACACGGTTCTGCCGGACCGCATTGAGACAGGTACCTTTGCCATGGCGGTCGCCGCCACGGGCGGTGACGTCCTACTCGAAGACACCAAGCCCGAGCTGCTTCAGAACGCCCTCGACGTACTGGCCGAGACCGGCACCAAGGTCACACCCACCGGAACCGGCATTCGCATAACGCGCGAAGGCGGCGAAGTCGCGCCCGTCTCGGTCGAGACACAGCCCTTCCCTGGTTTTCCAACCGATCTGCAAGCGCAGCTCATGGCGCTGATGACCCGCGCGAACGGTACCAGCGTCATCCGCGAGACGATTTTCGAGAACCGCTTCATGCACGTGCAGGAACTGGCGCGCCTGGGCGCGGACATTCAGCTGCATGGCGATACGGCGACCATCAAGGGCGTGAAACACCTGCGCGGCGCACCCGTCATGGCAACAGACCTGCGCGCATCCGTCTCGCTCGTCATCGCCGGTCTGATGGCGGAGGGCGAGACGACAATCAACCGCGTCTACCATCTCGATCGCGGATTCGAGCGGCTGGAAGAGAAGCTCTCCCGCTGCGGCGCCAAGATCGAGCGTCTTACTGCGGGCTAGGCTCGGCGCCCTTCGCGAACCGCGCGACCTCCGCGCCGTTTTCATCCACGAACAACAGCATTCCGTCCTCGAACTTATAGGACCGCGTGGCTTCCAGTGCCGCGCCGTAGAGCTGTTCCTGCTTCATCAGGGGCGGCGGGCAGGCCATGCGCGTTGCGGCCATCGGACCGAAAGTGATTTTGTCGCCGTCGATCGTCGCTGTGCCCATCATCCTGTTGCAGCCGATCGTGGTTGCAGCCTTGCCATCCGGCTCGATCCGAAGGGAGGTCTGGCCCGTGTCGATCGTGCCGGCATCTTTCACACTTTCGATATTCCAGTTGATGCCCGTCAGTTGATCGTCCGCTTTTGCATTTCCGGTGCCGATCGCCACGGTTGCGCCCAGAATTGCCATCATCCACATCCTGCGCATTGCGCTTTAACTCCTTGTGCTGATGTATTCGTCCACTCAGTACGCTTACAACTTTGAGGAACCTCATGATCCTTTATCGCAGCCTTGTTGCCATCGCGGCGTTCGTTTCACTGGCGGCGCCAGCCGTGTCCCAGTCTACCGGTGAAATAGGAACGCTTACATGCAAAGGAGGCGAGGGTGTGGGCCTGATCCTCGGCTCGAAGAAGTCTTACGCGTGCACGTTCAAGCCAACGGGAGGCCGCGAACCCGAGTCCTACGAAGCCAGTATTACCAAGATCGGACTCGACATCGGTGTCACCGGCAAAAGCACAATGATCTGGACCGTTCTTTCCAGTTCGCAGAATTATGAGCCGCGCTCGCTGGCCGGCAATTATGCCGGTGCGACCGCCGACGCGTCCGTGGGCATCGGCGGTGGCGCCAAGGTGCTCGTCGGAGGATCGAAGAATACGATCAGCCTCCAGCCCCTGAGCGTTCAGGGGCAGACGGGCGTCAACCTGGCCGTGGGCGTCGCACAGCTGAAGCTGCGTTGACGCGACGGGAGATGGGGAGTGCCGTGGCCAGCTACGCGCGGCATCCCGGCACTCCCCACCCATTTCCCTTGACTTTGTGCACCGCAGCATGACATAAGCCACGTGTTCGGATTGCTCTGATCCGGCCCATCGGTGCGCGACTGCGTGACGGGACATTCGGAAACTTGGGCGAATAAGTTGCCCCCTTGGTCCTCCGGTCCGCGCCTCTGATCCCCCACATCGGCCGCCCCGGCACGCAGGGCGCCTCGAAGGTTCGGACCCAACCGGGAACCCACGCGCCAGACGCGTGCGCGGATTGATTTTCCAGAACGCTTCGACCGCGCTCGCCGCGCAACCCGTTCGGACGGCGTTCTTGCCGCCGCCCGGGTTCATGGTGTGTTGCGGACAAATTGAAAGACAACCAGTGACGACATTCAATGAACTCGGCCTCGATCCGCTTCTCCTGCAGGCGCTCGAAACCGAAGGCTACACGACGCCGACGCCGATCCAGGCTCAGGCAATCCCCTCCATTCTCGCGGGCAAGGATCTCCTTGGCATCGCGCAGACGGGCACCGGCAAGACCGCAGCTTTCGCGTTGCCGATCCTCCAGCGGCTCGCCGCCAACAGACAACCCGCGCTGCGCAAGGGCGTTCGCGCGCTTATTCTTTCCCCCACGCGCGAACTCGCCACCCAGATCGGCGAGAGCTTCCGCACCTATGGTCGCCATATGGGACTCTCGGTTGCTGTGGTGTTCGGCGGCGTGGCTCACAAGCCGCAGCGCGATGCGCTGAACCGGGGCGTCGATATTCTCGTCGCAACGCCAGGCCGCCTCATCGACCACATGACCGAACGCAATGTGGTGCTTGATGGCACCGAGATACTGGTCCTCGACGAGGCCGATCAGATGATGGATCTCGGGTTTATCCGGCCCTTGCGCCAGATCATCGCCAAACTCTCGCACCGCCGACAGAGCCTGTTCTTCTCCGCGACCATGCCGCACGAGATCGGCGCGCTCGCGGCTGAGCTTCTGAAGGACCCGGTGAAGGTCTCCGTGGCCCCCGTGGCCAAGACAGCCGATCGCGTGGCGCAGGAGGTCATCTTCATCGAGCAGACGAAGAAACGCGCGCTGCTCGTCGAGCTGTTCGCAAATCCGGACATGAAGCGCGCCATCGTGTTCACCCGCACGAAGCGCGGCGCGGATCGCGTCGCACGGCATCTTGAAACGGCGGGAATTCCCGTTGCGGCCATCCACGGCAACAAGAGCCAGGGACAGCGCGACGCTGCGCTGAAGAGTTTCAAGGCGGGCCGTATCCGCGCACTTATTGCGACCGACATCGCCGCGCGCGGCATCGACATTGATGCCGTCTCTCACGTGGTCAATTACGAGATCCCGAACATTCCCGAGAGCTACGTGCATCGCATCGGCCGCACGGCCCGCGCCGGGGCAGAGGGCATCGCAATCTCGCTCGTCGACAACGAGGAGCGCGCCTACCTCCGGGATATCGAACGCCTCACGCGCCTGCAGATCCCCTCCAAGGACCGTCGCGGCGACAATTCGCTCGTGGCTCCTGTCGAGACCCGGTCCAGCCGTGATGCAGAGAGTGCCGATCGCAACGACAGGCGCGGATCACCGCGTAGCCACCGCAACCGGGATGCGGGTCGCGGCGACGCGCGCCCGAATAGCCGTGGCGAAGCACGCCAGAACAGCCGCGGTGAAGCACGTGACAACAACCGGGACGGAGCCCGTCAGTACGCGAGCGGTGGCGGCCGCCCTCACGCTCGTGGCGAGGACGCACGCCACGGTGGTCGTGATGCGCACCGTGCGAACGGCGGTGATCAGCGCCGCGAGGCCCGCTCCTACGATCCCCTCGAGCAGCGCCCGCGCACCCGGGACGACCGCAGCCCGCACCGCGGCGAAAAGCGTACGGACGGCCGGGATCATGCGAATGGCCGGCGCCAAGATCAGGACCGCTCCGCACATGAGCATCGGGGCCACGCCGACAATGGCGGACAGCATGGGCATGCCCGCAACGGAAACGAGCGTAACGGCGGCAAAGGCCCGCACCGCGCCGATCGCCCCCATCGCGATGGGGAACACGGTCGCAGCCATGGCCGCGCTCACGACCGGCCGCAGAGCCGCCCCAACGAGCGCGACTCGCGTTCGGGCGCAACGGGTCAGGGTCTTGAAGGGGTGAAGTTCCTGAGCAAGTCCGGCGATCATCCGCGTGGCACCCGCTCCGGGCCGCGCCCCAACGACCGCCTGCGGGCAAGGCCCCGCCCGGCCTGACGACCCACTCAGGGTGACCTAACGAAGCGCGACGGGGGGCGTGGTTGCACTCGCCCCCCGCCACCAGTATCACTCCCGCAAAGGATTTTCCCGTCCATTACCGAGGGCCCGCACGCGCCGGCGCCGCAACTGAAGTGCACGTGACGATGACCGCCAACGACAAATCGGGCCTGAAGCTGATCGCACTCGACATCGAGGACCTCGATGTGGTCTCCGCGCACCTACAGGACGCCGTCATCAGCGTCGGGGAGATGACCTATCTGAAGCGCGAAAGGCGCTTTGCGGCCATCGCCAATCGCTTCGATTGGAGCCAGGCGCTGGCGAATGCGCGTAGGCGCGGCGAACCCTTTACCCGGCGACGGACCGGATTGCGCTTCGAGCACGTCCTAGGCGCCCAGCTTACTGGCATCGATCTCGACAACAAGCGCCAGATGCTCAATGTGCTTGCCATCCGTTTCGAGCCTGCCACGGCACCAGAGGGCTTCGTCACGATCGCTTGCGCCGGTAATGCCGCGATCCGCCTGCACGTGGAGTGCCTGGAAGCCGAACTCAAGGACCTGGGAGCAGCCTGGGCGACCAAGAGCAAACCGGAGCACCCCGACGACGACACCGGTTCTTCCGGATCGTGATGCCCCGCACCCGCTCATAACCTCGATTTTCCTAAACACTGTTGCCAGTCCGGATAAATCCATGCCCAAGACGCTGCTCACCTCAGACCCCGGCTTCGAGGCCGCATTCACCGCCTTCCTCTCCGAGAAGCGCGAAGTGTCCGTCGAGGTCGACAACATCGTCCGCGATATCATCAGTGACGTGCGCTCACGCGGAGACGAGGCCCTCATCGAACTTTCGCAACGCTTCGATGCGGTGGATCTCGCCAAGGCGGGCATTTTGGTAAGCCCCGCCGAGGTCGATGCAGCCATCGGTCAGTGCTCGCAGGACACGGTTGAGGCACTTTCATTCGCCGCGGATCGAATCCGGGCGCACCACGAGCGCCAGCTGCCCACGAGCGACCGCTATACCGACGAAACCGGCGTCGAGCTCGGCGACCGCTGGACGGCCGTGGAATCCGCCGGCCTTTATGTGCCGGGCGGCCTCGCGTCCTACCCAAGCTCCGTTCTCATGAACGCGCTGCCGGCCATCGTCGCAGGCGTACCGCGCATCGTCATGGTCGTCCCCTCCCCACGCGGCGAGTTGAACCCGCTTGTTCTCGCCGCCGCGCGGCTGTGCGGCATCACCGAGATCTATCGCATCGGCGGCGCCCAGGCCGTGGCCGCGCTGGCTTACGGCACACAGACGGTCAGACCCGTCGTGAAGATCGTCGGCCCCGGCAACGCCTATGTCGCCGCCGCAAAGCGTCAGGTATTCGGGACGGTCGGCATCGACAGCATCGCCGGCCCGTCGGAGGTGCTCGTGATCGCCGACAAGAATAACGATCCGGAATGGATCGCGGCCGATCTTCTGGCCCAGGCCGAGCACGACAAGGCCGCCCAGTCGATCCTGATGACGGACGACACGGCGTTCGCCAAAGCCGTTGAAGCGGCCGTCGGCCGCCAGCTCGCGACGCTGCCACGTGGCAACATCGCCGGCGAAAGCTGGAGCGTGTTTGGCGCATCGATCATCTTGAAGTCCATGGACGAGGCACCGGCGCTCGCCGACCGTATCGCCGCCGAGCACCTGGAAATCGCCACCGCCGACAGCGAGGCACTCGCCGATAAGATCCGCAATGCCGGCGCAATCTTCATCGGCGCTCATACGCCAGAAGTCATCGGTGATTACGTGGCCGGCTCCAATCACGTCCTTCCCACCGCCCGCTCGGCGCGCTTCTCCTCCGGCCTCGGCGTCCTCGACTTCATGAAGCGCACCTCGCTCCTGAAGCTCGATGCCACGGCGCTGGAAAAGGTGGCGGGCGCCGCCATGACGCTCGCTCGCGCCGAGGGCCTGGAGGCCCACCGCCGCTCCGTCGAGATCCGGCTCGGCCGCCAGTCGTGAGGATCCATTGAAATGAGCGATACCGGAACTGACGCAACCGACCGCAATCGCATTGCCAAGATCCGCATCGACGAAGGGTCAATAGCAAGGGGCAATCCCGACATCGAGCACGAGCGCGAGGTTGCCATCTTCGACATCCTCGACGGTAACTCCTTCGCGCTCGAAGGTATCGACCAAGGGCCTTACCGGCTGGAGATCGCGGTCGCGGACGACCGGCTGGTGCTGTCGACCTATCCCGAGGAAGGCCCGGAAACGGTCGCCGTTCACACGCTCGCCATGGCCCCGTTGAAGCGGCTGCTCAAAGACTATTTCCTCGTCCTCGACAGCTACTATCAAGCGATCCGCTCCGGCCAGCCCTCGCGAATCCAGGCCATCGATGTCGGACGCCGCGGTCTCCATGACGAAGGCAGCCGCCTGCTGCAGGAGCGGCTCGAAGGCAAGATAACCATGGATTTCGACACCGCACGCCGCCTCTTCACCCTCATATCGGCGCTGCACTGGAAGGGTTGAGTGCGGTGGCCGATCACCTCGAGGCGCCACCCAGAATTCTGTTCGCCTGTACCTTGAATGCCGTCCGCTCGCCCATGGCCGCCGCAATCCTGCAGCATTTGGCCGGCCCGAGGCTTTACGTGACCTCGGCAGGGGTCCGGTGCGGTCGGCCCGACCCGTTCGTGATGGCGGTGATGGACGAGGTCGGCATCGACGTCACCGAACACGAACCGCGCACCTTCGACGACCTGGAACGTGCCACGTTCTCGACCATCATCACCCTATCGCCGGAAGCCCAGCATCATGCGGTGGAATTGACGCGCATCATGCCGGCCCAGGTGGAATACTGGCCGACTTTCGATCCCTCCTTGCTTGATACCCGCACCGGCCGTGGCAATCTTCTCAAGGCCTACCGCCGCCTGCGTGATGACCTGACGGACCGGATAAAGGCGCGCTTTTCCATCGAAGGCGGCCCTTCAGTTTGAGGCGCTGGCGCCGCCGTTCCATTTTTCCGGTCTCATTCCGCCGCCGCACTCTCGCGCGTCCGGTCCGGTCTCAGCGCCGACAGGAACCATGTCTCCTGCAACCCGACACCCTTGATGTCGACCTGACCGCGGCTCTCGAAATCGAAATCGGACTGCAGGATGTCCTTACAGCGGCTGCACACGAGGATGCGCCCGGGCTGCGAGAGGTTTTCCAGTCGCGCGGCCAGGTTCACCGCATCGCCCCACACGTCGTAAGTGAATTTTTGCTTGCCGATGACGCCCGCCATCACGGGCCCGGAGGCGAGCCCCATTCGCATGGCGATCGGGTAGTCGCGGCTGGCGGCAATCGCCTGCACCTTATCCTGCATCTCCAGCCCCATCCGTGCCAGCCGCTGCAGATGGTCCGCCGTGGGCTCGGGTATGCCGGAAGCAACCATATAGGCATCCCCGATGGTCTTGATCTTCTCAACGCCGTGCCGCTTCGCCAACGCATCGAAGGCCGTCACGATCTCGTTCAGAAGCGTCACGGTCTCCGCGGCACCCAGCCGCCGCGCGAGCGCGACGAAGCCGGAAATATCCGCGAATAGAATCGACGCTTCACCGAACTGATCCGCAATCGGCTCTTCCGGCTTCGCCTTGAGCCGCTCAACGATCGCGTCGGGAAGGATGTTGCGCAACAGGTTATCCGTCTCGGCCTTGGCGTTCTCCGCCAACCGGAACGCGTAATAGACCGAGGCGGCAATGAGGCCCACGGTCGTGATGGCGGCCTGCACGTAGATGCTGTCGATGACTTCGCGTTCGGCCTGAATGCGCACCGCCGACGGCGGAAACCAGAACCAGGCCATCAGATGCAGCGCCAGCCCCGAGACGATGACTGGGACCACGAGCCACAGGCGCTTCAGTCCGAATACGACAAAGGGAGCCGCCGCGCCGACGAAATACTGCAGATGGACGCCGGAATCGTGACCCAGGTACATCGAGAAGGCGAGTAGCGCGATCCACTCCGCCACAACGATGACCAGCGCGCCCGCGATCTCGTTAAACCGATGCGCGAAAGGCACGGCGAGCGCCGCACCGACGAGCGCGAGATTGATCCAGATGATCGGCTTGTACTTCTCGTAATCGAGAAACGCATGCTGGATTGCGTAGACGAATGTCGAGACGACGATCAGGTAGGCGATGAGATTGAGTATCATCAGCCGCCGTTTGACCTCGGGCGGATAGCCGGCGGTCCCCGCCTCCGCGAGACGGTTGATGACCGAGCCGATCGCCTTCAGCTGCGGCAACTGGCCGATGGACACCAGTCCATCGCGCATCGGCTTCAGCGTGCGTTTCAAGGCCTCGATCATACCCCGGTCCCAGTGCGGTGCGACCCCATGCCGGCCCGCCCGCTCCAATTCAGACGGGGCGCCAACGAATGGCTCAAGCCGCGCCTGCAATAACTTCCAGCTCATCAATGTCACAGATGAGCATCTTGTCATTCCGTTCGATCGCCCCGCCATCTTCCAATAAAGCGAGCGCTGCGTTCACCTTCGGTCGGCTCGCCCCGATGAGCAAAGCCAGCTCGCTTTGTGAAATGGGCAGATCGAGTGTCACGCGCGCGCCAGGTTCGGCTCCGCCCTTCTGGCGCGCCGCGGCCAGGAAGAAACGCGCCAGCCGCACCTCGATCGGATAAAGTGCGATACCTTCGAGTTGCTGATCAGCCTCTCGGACGCGGTTACACAGGAAGCGGATGACGGATTCGCGCACCAGCGCGCGCGTTTCCACAAGCCGCATGAGCGCCCCTTTGGAAAGCGTCTGAGCCACCACCTTCGTCACGGCCGTGGCATCCGCCGTGCGCAAGCCGCCATCCAGCACTGCGATCTCACCGAAAATCTGACCCGTCTCAGCGTGCGCAAATGATAGTTCGCGGCCCTCCGGTGTCAGAACCGAGAGGCGCACCCGCCCATTAGCCACGAGATAGATGTCGCGTCCCGGATCGCCGCGCCCGAACACGATCTGGCCGGAGTCGTACTGTACTTCCCGCATCTCGAGCGCCACGCTTCTGCGCTCGTCCGGGTCGAGCGCACCGAACAGCGCGGTCTTGCCCAGCATTTCAATGAGCAAATCCTTCGACATGACGCCCTCCTGACACAGTGTATTCTATCAGCAGATTGGCCGCATAACGCAACGCGCTTATCCCGCTATGATGACTGGGTCCCCGGCTTTTGCCGCCGGAGCGGGCGTTTTGTCAGTTTCCCTGGTAACACGTTCGAGGGACCCTGGGCCGCCCGCCGCGAGCCGTGCTATAGAGGCGGCCGCCCGAACAGCGCGCATCGAGACAACGACGATATGACAGCCAAATCGGCCCTCCTCTCCGCCTTCTCCCGCACCGATAATCCTCGGCGGGAGACCCTACGCACCGAACTGGCCAAGTCCGCCGCGCGCGATAAGGATACTGCGCCCCGGCCCAAGCTGGTGCTCGCAAGTGCCAGTCCGCGCCGTTTGATGCTGCTCGATCAGGCTGGCATCAAGCCCGATGCGCTGCGCCCTGCTTCCATCGACGAGACCCCGCGCAAAGGCGAGATGCCCCGCGCACTCGTCGCACGACTTGCGCGCGCCAAGGCCGAGGCTGCCCGGGACCAGATTGCCAATGACCGGGACATTGCAGATGCCTACGTGCTCGCGGCCGATACCATCGTCACAAACAACCTGAAGATCTTTGGCAAGCCGCAACAGGTGGAAGAAGCGGTCGAATTCCTGAACCGCCTCTCGGGACGTTCGCACCGCGTCATGACGGGGGTCTGCCTCATCACGCCCCAGGATCGCATCCGCACGAAGATCGTCGATACCAAGGTCCGCTTCAAATACCTCACCCGGTCCGAGATCGAGGCCTACGTCGCTTCGCGTGAATGGCGCGATAAGGCCGGCGGCTATGCCATCCAGGGGCTCGCCGGCTCATTCGTGCAGAAGATCAAGGGCTCTTACACAAACGTCGTCGGCCTGCCGCTTACCGAAGTGGTCTCCATGCTCGTGAGCGAAGACTTTCCGATTCACTTCAACTGGATCCGGGCGGCAGAAGCCGACCGCGACTGACCAAGACGAACGCGCATGGACAAAGTCCCCGTGTCGACCAAGGTTGCCCGCTGCCCAACGTGCCGCAAGCCCACGGTGCCAGAGTACCGTCCGTTCTGCTCGAAGCGCTGCGCCGACATCGATCTGTCACGCTGGCTCGGCGGCGGGTATGTTATCGCCGGCTCGAGCCTGGATGTGACGGACGACAGTTCGCTTACCGATGACGGCACCTTGGCCCCAGGCTCCAGGCCCCCCGCTGACCGCGACGAGGACAGCTGAGAACGCCGCTCACGTCCCCTGTGCCGCAGCCGCGAATGGCTGCTGGACAACCGCCCCAGCCACCACCTATAAGACGCGGTCTTCGCGTCCTGCCGGTTGCCGGTGTATGCGAATTGCCCAGGTAGCTCAGTTGGTAGAGCATGCGACTGAAAATCGCAGTGTCGCTGGTTCGATTCCGGCCCTGGG
>CAWGTZ010000029.1:0-110924 GCA_963825555.1 uncultured Alphaproteobacteria bacterium
CTGCCCAACTCATGTCCACTCATTGTGAAAATCACATTTCCACATGAGTAGCTGTCACGCTTTGCAATTACGCAACAAATTCCACCCTCTCCGCTTGCCCATCCTACCAACTCGCGTTATTATTCCGCCTACGAACAATAATGCAATGAGTTCGCCATCGGTGCTCGCCAAGCAAGCCAAGGTGCTATCCAAACGTCAGATCGCACTCACGACTGCCTTGCTCCAACAGACACGCTATCCCGTTCGCAATCAGGTCATCTTCCTGCTGTCCGTCAAAGCAGGACTGCGGGCGAAGGAGATCGCATCGCTCACGTGGGACATGGTGACGGATGCAGAAGGTAACCTGGGACACGCACTGCACCTACGCGACGAAGCCAGCAAAGGTGCCTCAGGTCGTGTGATCCCGCTCAACAAGGAACTGCGGACGGCACTGCAAAGGCTCCACGACGAACGCAGCACCTCTCCTTACGTCATCTCAACAGAGCGGTCGCAGCGCACCTCAGCAAGTGCGATCGTAATCTGTTCGCGAGCTGGTACAGGGCCGCAGGCTTACAAGGCTGTTCAAGTCACTCAGGGCGGCGCACGTTCATTACCAACGCCGCCCGCACAATCTCAACGGTGGGCGGCTCCTTGCGTGATGTGCAGATGCTGGCGGGCCATAGCGCGCTTAGCACCACGCAGCGCTATATTGAAGCTGATGCTGAGGCCCAGGAGCGGGTCGTGGATTTCGTCTGAAGTCTCGAGAAATCGGCAGTTCGCGTTTCTCAGTGATTCAGGGGAGATCTGCCCTTTCCTTGCTGCGTCAAGAGCTTCAACGGTTACATTTCATTGTCGCCTATCAGCACTACCGCACAGAGCTTTCTGGGTGCCCAGCGGTCCGGAAACCGCCGCTTGCTTGACCGCGTAGTTCACTGGAGCGGCTCAGGCTGTTCCACTTCGTCCCTCTTCAGTCGCGAGCCAAACACTGGTTCTAGAGCGACTTCATGACGTTGCGATTCTAGCGGCGTTGCGATCTTCGCTGCTGGTAGCGAGGATGAATTCGAAGCTGCGAGCGCTAATGTTTGTGGTGAGGCTAGCTACGGGCACGAATTGAACTGTGTTCCGAATGCCAGATCAGCGGTTTGTGAACAACTCGCGTAGCCTCAAGCGGCAGCCTCGACCTGCCGTCACATTTTCCGCGAGCTAATCGAGTATACAATAACGCACGGGGGTCACTCTTTGGTCGAGTCTAGAGTATGAACTGGGATCGTATCGAAGGCGACTGGAAGCAGTTCAGCGGTAAGGTCAAACAGAAATGGGGCCAACTCACCGACGACGACCTGGCCAAAATCAACGGCAAACGCGAGCAGCTCGAAGGTGTCCTGCAGCAGCGTTACGGTTACGCTCGGGATAAAGCCAAGGCCGAAATAGACAGGTGGGCAAAGAGCCTTTGACCTCTAATCGTCACCTAACATCATGGGGAAGGCTCGGAAATGGGCCTTCCTTTTTTTGTTGCTAAGACTTCGAAGGCACTGAGACTCAATTGCTTGTCAGCTACGATTTTCGTGGATGGGACAAGGGGGTGAGATCGTGGACAAAATTTTCGCCGAAATTGTTACGCGCTCGGAAGTTCGTTCGGGCATGCTCGAAATTGCAGTGTCCGACGCTGCCGGGCAATGCCACACAGTGTGTCTTAACTCTAGCGCCACAGCCACTCTGATTGAGATCCTAGGCGAGCTCTCCAAGTTGCACCCCCAAACTCCCGATTGTCTGACCAAAACTCCGGACCGCTACGCCGTCGGTCGCGGAAAGTACGAGCCATTCGTGCTGCTTCGCTTTGAAGACGAGCCGGCATACGGCCTGACTGCTGAGCAAGCAGCAGATTTGGGAGAAGCGCTGCTTGAGGAAGCGGAGGCCGTTCGCGCCACGCGCTATCCCATGCGACAATGATTTCTGAGAAGCTTGTCATCAAACCGAAAATTATGGGTGGAGGCACGCGATGATCAAACACCACCACTTCATCGGTCGTTTTGAAGTCAAAAACCCACCACTCGGTTGCCAGCGCGACTACCTTGTGGACTGGATGGCGAAGCTGATCGACGGCCAAGGCATGAGCATTCTTTCTGGACCGCATGTGGCCTACGTAGACAAGACGGGCAATCGCGGGCTCACGGGCGTGACAATCATCGAGACGTCCCATGTAGCGATTCACATCTGGGATGAGACTTGCCCGGCTTTAGTTCAGCTCGATTTCTACACCTGCGGCACACTCGATAAGGACAAGATCCTCAAGGCGATCGAGCCGTGGGACGTGATGAGGCACTCGTTCCTAGTGCTCGACCGCGAACAAGACTTCGTTACCCTGGAGGCGGCGTAGAGCCCCAGGTTCGTTCCAGAGAACCCGCCGCAGTGGTCCGCAACACTGTCGGACTGTGCATAGCGGAAGCGAAGGGGTTTTTCTGCTTACCCCGAGAAACACGCGAACCTTCGAGGTGGCTTGAACAGTCAGGCCCAGATTTTGGTTCACGGCAAGCACGCAGCGCGCGATCTGGCTAGCCACACACCGCTAATCATCAACCGGCTCTACATTGAATTGGACGCAGAAGCACAGAGACGGGTCGTGGACTTACTCTATTTGGTCGGGCGAGGAGGATCGGTCGATCCAGGCTGTGTCTGCAAACAAACAGGATTAAAACCTTCTTAAAATCTAGCTTTTGGCGTTTGGCACGTTCTGACCCTTTGATTGTCCCTGCTGCTTATTCATGAGATCCTATCGCGCATCATTACCCAGCACGAGCGCGAGTGCACGCCGCGAACTCAACATGGAACAAATCGAATTCATTGAACTGATCGGGTTGATTTCAGTTCTGATTGTCGGCATGAGCCTTGCTGTTGCCAGGCATTCCGCAAAGCGCCGCCGGTTGGTCCGCGAGGCGGAGTTAAATCGCCTGCGCAATCTGTAGCTCAATCGCCTGACTGAACATAGATTGCTCTGCACGACGCAGCGCTACATTGAGGCTGAAGCTGAGGCCCAGAGGCGCTTGGTCGGCTTGGACTGGCGTCAGGCAGCTACCTGTTCATTCCAATGCGGTGTGAACACTAACCGGTAATTCCCCGCCAGCGCCTCAACAGGAACTCATGGCGCAACTTGCTGTCCCTATCGAGCACCGCAACGATTGTTGCCTCTAGTGCGTGACCTTTACCTGCCTCTAGCTTCTGCCGGCTTTCGATACCTCCGCACTTCGCGCGCGCGGCTGGCTTTCGAACATCCGCGTCTATCTTGCGCTTCAGAGGTCCAGTGGAATGACCACCATCGAAACTCATGACCAATCTCCAAATGGCGCAACAGACAACGATAAAAGACGCTTCGGCAGATTTGGCTCATCTGAGCTTGCGCAATGGTAGCGACACCTGATGCTTCTTCGAGACCTGGCTCTTCCTTTTTCCCCATTTCATTATGTTTGCAATTGCGAACACGCTGCGCTGCTTTGCGGTGGTTTTTCAGCTGTGTCATGTCGCTTGTGATTGACGATGCAGACTCAAAGCACGTTCTGCAGTGCACGCGTTCGCATCTGCATCATGGATTGCGGCAAATCGTCTGGAACTGACAGAAGCTGCCCTAAGCACTCTAAGTCCCGCGCCTTCGAGACCCCACGATGGCGTTGCGGATCTACTGACTGGGATAGACACCCTTCAAAACCTTGGAGGCCTTCAGCAACCAACAACGGGCGAACTCACCATGTGGCCGAGTGGTGCGACTCAAATCATTATGGGCTGAGACACGGGCTAGGCGGGGACTCTGATGAGATACTACGCAAAGGTCGTACGGCTGCGCTTTGAAGCGGCTTATGTCGAGATCGAGGATGACGATCTCAAGACAAGTGAGCGGGCACCCGATCGAGCCCTGGATGTGGCTATTGAAGGCCAACTCGATTGGCGGCTAGTTCCCTTCGATAGGAAAGCCTATGCGCCCCATATTGAGATGCTGGTATCCGATCAAGAACTGGCCGAAAGCGACGCAACCCCAGCGCTGATCCGTCGATGGATGCGCAGTTCCGAGGCGTCGACGCAAGACCGGTACTTGCCTCTTTATGCCGACACAGAGTCCGGTGAGGGCCATGCAATTCTCCAGCCCTGGCATTCAGAAGCCGCTGGATTCATTCTGGCTGATGTTTGTGGTGAGTGGATCGAAGATCTTGCCGAATTGAGCGCCCTTGCCCTGCAGCCCCCCAAACCGAGTTCTGGGCCAGCCACCATCATTCCCTTCCCGACGAGACGACGAGCAGAAGGTAGCGGCAGGTAATCTTTGGGCGAGTGCTGGAGGATGCACAAGCCCATCAAGGTTCGTATGTGACAGCCTGATTGTTCGGCAAGTCCCCAGACGTCGGCCATATGTTCGCCGTCAGCCCTCACGGGAAAGATTTAGCCGAATGCCACTCATGGCCCCGAGCGACAGCAGTAGGGGTTTAACAGGCGCAACATACGGGTATTTGAAGCTCGAGGACCCGCGCTTTCACAGCGCGCCATCTGGCAGGACAAGTCCCAAGCGTACTACGTTGCTTTCAGGTCCATTGACCTCGGAAAAATGGGTCACCTTGTTCGAGTCACAGACGTAAAGCCATTTGTAGTCGAACAACTCACCATCTCGAATGTATCCAAGCACCGCGCCCTTCGTGCCGCGCCAGAAAAGCATAGCTGCTGCCGCACTGCCCACCTTCTCCCAGTTCGGCTCGATGTACTCGTCGATCTGTTTCCAATGTATCATTGGGTGGCTCCCTCGGCATGCATGCCCTATTCCGTGGCAAGAACTGTGGACGCGACTACGCAAGATAGGGGCGGCAAGATCTTCATTTCGCGGCTAGAGCACGTTATCAGCATTTGTACCGGGCTGCAGGATGAAGATACTCCTCAATGTTCTGCCGCCCGGCAAAAAGCTATTGAGCAACTCTGGCGGCACCTTGGAGGCTTCGAACTTTCCGAAGCCAGCACGGTCCCAACGCCAAATACGGAGCCTCGCGACAGAGATCCCGATTTCCCGCAAAGCATACGGCGACCTCTTGCGAAGCCGCCGTTTCAGTCATGTCAATGAAGCTGAGATCGCCTGAGGTTATCGCGATCCCTAGAATGCGCGCCCCACCGGCTTGAATGCATCCTGGGCGACAGATTGGTACATGGCCCCGATCTTCGACATCTGGCGCATGTAGTCCTCGTAGGCCCGCTTGGCGTAGGTCGTCTGGATCTCCATCGCCTCCGGCAGGGATTTGGCGGTGGCGAGCTTCTGGAAAGTAGCCACACCCTCTTCAAACGAGCGCTTGGAGTAGTCGGTCATCTCCGTGGCGATGGTCTGCCAGGTCTTATTCCACTCGCCCATCGCCTGCATGTAACCGGCCATATCGACCTTGCCGATATTCTGAAAATCTTGAAAACCATTCATCATAACTAACTACCTTTGATTTAAGAGCGGATTACAACTCGAGGGGCAAGCAGATTGCTCCACACAAGGCAAATTGTTCCCTTTTCTGCCACGAAGTCCAGTGGGCGGATTAGCACAGCGAGGCCAAACGGGTTCGGGCAACGCAAAGCACATAAGCGCGACTTCTCGCAGAGGACAGCGGTGGATTTGGTCTGACTTGCAGTCCGCTGCTATCGAGAAGTGTTTTTGGCCTCTTCCTCGTAATCAATTGCCGCCTGACCTGCGTCGTCCAGAGAGTACGTAAATCTAACCCAACGCTTGCTATGGTCTGAAAGCTCCATCAAGTACCTGCACGTGAGAGCGACATTGGATTGAGCGACCACCTCGTCATGGCTCAACGACGTGATCTTGAGGTGGCTGTCCTCTAAGACCTGCTGCCCACCCTGCACGAAGAAGTCCTTGATCCCTTCGTCTGAACAAGCGTCTTCAGCTTGCGCGACAGAGCATGCGCCCACCAGCAGCGCGGACGACAAGCCCGCGAGCACTCGCACTAAATTCCAGCGACACATTGAACGAAACCTATCGGAGCCGACTTTCGCTCCAGCACAAAGACCCGCAGCAGCTGACTTCACCGCGACAAACGAAAAAAGGGCGTCTGCCTTTCGCGATGCCACCGTCAAATGCAAGCGACACGGAGAATGGTGTGTATCAAATAGATCCAAAGTAGATGGGCGCTGGCGAGGTTGCTGACAAGGGCCCAATCAGCGAATTACGACTAGACTGAATAACCACAATTCAGGCCGTGAGCGCCAAAAGGTAACGGCGACCTCTTACGAAGCCGCCGTCCACAGTCCAGCCAGAAGTCAGAAGAGAGAGAGGCGCTTTCACGCAAGCCAACGATGCCTTGTGATGGATCAGCCGTAAAGGCACGTGACGAGAGAGCGACCGTTACATCCACAGGTTCCGCTGCAGATCTTCTGAAACTAACGACGGCGACCTCTTGCGAAGCCGCCGTCTTGAAAGATCGCGCAACTGGCTAATACGGACTACCAGCCCGCCCAGCATGCGTGACAGAACGCTATGAAGCACTGTTGAACGTGCCACGTGTTTTCGTCGCCAGGGTAAACAGTCTGTTTGGCTGTCATCAGCTCAGACGCTGTCTCGCCATTCCTGCGCAAGCAAATCCTGATCGTCACCCAGCGCGCAAACGCACTCTTTCGCCACGTCAGACCGCGCGAAAGCGGGGCCAAAAAAGTTTATAGGTGTTTATAGTTTTTAGCGCGTACACGTTGTAACGAGTACTTACATCTAATGCGCTGATTTTGTTTGGAATTTGGTGGGTGATCACAGGCTCGAACTGTGGACCCGCTGATTAAGAGTCAGCTGCTCTACCAACTGAGCTAATCACCCACTCGTCACCGGAGACGCATCGATCACGGCTCCAGAACGAAACGGGGTCCGCAACCGGACCCGCGGGCGAGCATCTAGCATCGGTAGGAGGCCATGTCCAGAGCCAACGGTGCGGTTCATTGTGCCCCGGCAGAAATGCCCTCCCTCCGGCGTTTACCGCCTCAAAACAAGGGGCCCGGTTCGCCCGGCCGCAACCGGTCCCACGGCCCGCGCGCATCGGCGGCCAGCGCGAGGCCCAAGCCAGCCGTCAGCGTCATCATGGAGGTGCCGCCATAGGAGACGAAGGGCAGCGGCACGCCAACCACCGGTACAAGCCCCGTGACCATGGCGATGTTGATGAAGACATAGAGGAAGATCGTCACCCACGCCCCGGCAATCAACAACCGGGTGAAGGGACTTTCGGCGCGGATCGCCATGCGGCCGAGCAGGACCAGGAGCAGGGTATAGAGCCCCAGCAGCAGCATGCCGCCAATGAAGCCCCATTCCTCCGCATACATGGTGAAAATGAAGTCGGTGTGCTTTTCCGGCAGGAAATCGAGCTGGCTCTGCGTGCCCTGCATGAAACCTTTTCCGCTCACGCCTCCGGCGCCCAGCGCGATCTTCGATTGATTGATGTGGTAGCCCGCTCCGAGCGGATCGGAGTCGGGATCGAGGAAGATCTCCACCCGGCGGCGCTGATAATCGTGCAGCGACGACCAGATGAGCGGGGCCGCCAGCCCCAGCACCAGGATGCCGCCGATAAAGTAGATGAGCGACACGCCAGCGACGAACATGAGGGCCAATCCGACAGTGGCGAACAGCGTGGCTGAGCCGAGATCCGGCTGGCGCAGCGTGAGGACGACCGGAACCGCAATCATCAGGAGGGGAGCCAGAACCCATTTCGGATCCGATACGCGATCCGGCGGCAGCCACTGGTAGTAGCGCGCGAGCGCAAGCACGAGCGCCACCTTCATGAGTTCGGTCGGTTGAAAGCTCCATCCGCCCACACTCAACCAGCGCCGGGCTCCCAGCGCCTCAGTGCCTGTGAATGGCACCAAAATCACCAGGACGAGGGCAATCGCATAGATCGGATTGGCGAGCCGCAGCCAAGTGCCGAGCGGGACCGCCAGCATGACGAGAACAAGGGCTGTGCCGACCAGGAAGCGCAATCCATGGCGCTCGGCCCATGGCCGGAACGATCCGCCTTCGACCGAATAGAGGGTCGCAATTCCGATACCCACCAGAATGAAGACGATGAAGAGCACGGCCAAGTTGGCCTGCCGGATGAGACCCGGGCCGCGCGGTCGTCCGAGAAGGCTCGTCATGGCGCAGCCTCCCCCAACGAGGAGGATCTCGTCATAGGATCTTCCGCGACCAGCATCCCGATCACATCACGCACAATTGGCGCGGCAACCGCCCCTCCTCCCCCGCCGTGTTCGACGACCGCGGCAATCGCGTAGCGCGGGGCGTTCGCCGGAAAATATGAGACGAAAAGAGCATGATCCCGGTGCTCCCAGGCCTCTTCCGCCGCTGGCGAGACGGCCTCTGCGGAATTGCGGACTTGGGAAGTTCCCGTCTTTCCTGCAATGACGACGGCGGAACCGGACAGGCTGGCATTGGAGCCCGTTCCGCCCGCATCGTTGACGACGCCGACCATGGCCCGGCGCACGGCCTCCAATCCCTCTGCGGGCACATCGAGCGTCGGAAAAAGAGGCGTATCGGGCAGCACCTCGCCGGGACGACGCACGAGCGTAGGCACTACCGCCCGGCCTGTCGCCAATCGCGCCGTCATCACGGCGAGCTGCAGCGGCGTCGTCAGGACGTAACCCTGCCCGATGCCTGCGAGGATCGTCTCTCCGCGCAACCATCTCTCGCCCTTGGTGACGCGCTTCCAATCGGTGTCGGGGATGAGCCCAGGCTTCTGTCCACCAATGCCACAGGCGTAGATCTGGCCGAGACCCAGACGGCGCGCCATGGACGCTATCCGGTTGACGCCGATGCGTTCGGCCAGATCGTAGAAATAAACGTCACACGATTCCCTCAGCGCGTCGTTGAGGTCCATGGGGCCGTGTCCATCGCGCTTCCAGCAGCGATAGGTCTGGTCGGCGAAACCGAACGCGCCACGGCATGTTACGCGCTCCTCCAGGCTGACCTTGCCGGCCTCCAGAGCGGCAAGCGCGGTGATCATCTTGAAGGTAGATCCTGGCGGATAAAGACCGCTGATGGCCCGATTGAGTAGAGGATTGTGCGGATCGGACTGCAGGCGCTCCCAGTTCGCTTCGTCGAATTCGATGGTCAGATCATTGGGGTCGAAGGTCGGCACCGAAGCCATGAGGACGACCTCACCCGAGTGAACATCCATGGCAACGACCGCCGCGCGGGGCACGGATGAGAGCCGGCTGAGAACACGCTCCTGAAGCGCGACATCGACTGTGACCATCACGTCCCGGCCTGCAACCGGTTCCTTCACCTCCAGATTGCGAACGATGCTTCCCCGCGCATCAACCTCGAACTTCTTGACACCGGCCTCTCCTCTGAGATCGACGTCCATTCCCTGTTCGACACCGGCCTTACCGATCCGCGCATTCGGCAGCCGGAGGAAGGGATCGTCGTCCAGGGCCAGGCGATCGACGCTGCCCGTGTAGCCCACGACATGGCCGCTTGCATGCCCGTGGGCATATCGGCGCTTCAGCTCGATGTCCGTTTCGATGCCTGGAAGATGAGGCATCAAGAGACCAATCTGGGCCGCCTCTTCGAATGTGAGACCTTCACGAACCGGGATGGCCCGATTGCGGGGTAGGCCGCGCGCCTTTGCAATCACGCGGTCGATCTCTTCAGCCGGCAGCGGAACGATGCGCGCGAGAGACTGCAGCGTCAGTCGCATGCGGCTACGATCGGCAGGCAGGATGGAGACGCGGTAACTCTCCGCGTTGGTCGCTAGCATCCGTCCCTGGCGGTCGACAATACGACCGCGCCGGGGAAGCAGGCGGCGCTGGCTGATGCGGTTCTCTTCCGCCAGCGGACCGAAGCGGCGTCCTTCCATGACCTGAAGCTGATAAAGACGCCCCGCGAGCAACGCGAACGCCCCGGCCTGAGCGGCCCCGATTAACATAGCGCGCCTTGTAAAGCGCCGCCGGGACAGTTCCTCCTCGTCACGGCCCGGAGGCATCGCTAGCCTCCCCTGACAAGACTGTCGTTGGACCTGCGAATGGGATCCGGGTCGAGGCTTCTCAGGATCAGGGCGAAGACAGGGTAGGCAAGACCGGCCAGCAGCGCCGCCCATGCAAACGGCCGCCACGCGGCCAGCTCCAGATAATACAGCGACGCAATCCCCCAGGCCGCGGCAACGAGAAGCGCCAGAGAGGTGAGGAAGATGAACCAGCGGCCAGCGGGGCCGGCGGCTGTCACGAGATGGGCCTCGACTGCGATCATGTAGCCGACGAGATAGATGAGCGACCAGTAGCCCAGCGGTCCGTTCGAAAGCACGTCCACGGCCAAGCCCGCCACGAACGGCACCCATTCCGCCAGCCGGTCCGGATGACGGGAGGCCCAGTAGTGGATCGCGATGAAGGGCAGGAGCGGCAGCACGAAGCGGCCATCGGGCGGCAGCCCCCACGGGAGGACTGCAACGAGCGCCAGAACGGCGACACTGAGCGCAGGAATGAAGCGGCCGGCGGCGTTCGTCATGGCGCGCTCCCCTATTGCGATCCGGCGGAGCTATGACCCCGCTGTTCAGTTTGCAGCTTGCCGCTCAGTCCCATCTCCGGCGCTATCAGCTCCAGCGCTGGCGAATTGTAGAACAGCACGCTCAGGTATTCGACCGTATCGAGATTGGCATGGGGCGTGACACTCGGCCGGTCCGTCGCCTCCGCCACCGTTCCTATTCGCAAGCCTCGAGGAAAGACCCCGCCGATGCCGGAAGTAGCGACCTCATCGCCCGCCGTGACGGCCTGATCCGGAGCGAGGAACTCAAGCCGCGGGTGGGGACCGTTGTCTCCCGCCAGAACCGCGCGCACCGCATCGGGCCCGACATAGACTGGAATACGGCTCTGGGCATCGGTCAGGAGCAGAACACGGGCTGCATTCGAACCGGTATCCACGACCCGCCCGACAAGGCCGTCACCGCTCAGCACCGGATAGCCTGCCCTTACCTTCTGCAACTCCCCCACGTTGACCATGGCGGAGCGGACGAAGGCCCCCGACGAGTTGGCGATCACCCGCGCGGTGACAAAGCCAATTTCAGTATCGCGCGCCGTCTGAGCCGCGGCCCCCAGATCGGCAAGCTTGCGTTCAAGCTCGCGTGCACGCCACTCCCAACCCTTGAGTTGCTGGTTTTCATTGCGCAATCGCTCCAGCTCGGACGCCATCGACCAGGCCGAGCCGACGGATTTTCCCGCGTCCCGCAGTGGTTGCAATGGAACCATGATGGCACGCAGAACAGGGCTCATGATTTCGGTAATCTGCCAGCGAACGCCGGAAATATAACCGTGGTCGAGGCGGCTCAGGATCAGGAGCGCGACTGAGAGAAAAAGGAGAACCGGCAGCATCGCGCCCCCTGAGCGGCGGCGTGGCTCCATGAAATCGGTCCGGCGCTGTCGGAACTGGTCATAGCCCACATATCTCATGGTCGGCTCCCCCCGAGGATGGCGTATGGCGCCGACCGCCACCAATATGAGACGATGCGTGAAACGATCCGGCGAGGTCCGCAGCCGTCCATCACCTCACCTACGGGCGGATGACGAGGTGCTCATGCTCATCGATGTTCTCGAGGAGCATGGCAGAGCCGCGCACAACGCAATGCAGTGGATTCTCCGAAACGATGAACGGCACGCCCACGCGGCGCTCCATTTCCGCGTCGAGCTTGTGCAGCAGCGCCCCGCCGCCAGTCAGATAGATGCCCCGTTCGCAGATATCGGAGGAAACATCCGGCGGCAGGTCCTCCAGGGTGTGCTCGATGAATTCCGCCATCGCTGCGATCGGCTCTTCGAGTGCTTCCGCAACATGCTGCGGCAGCAGAACGATGTTCTTCGGACGCCCCTGGCGCAGATCACGTCCACGAATATGGATCTCGCTCGTCATCCCGTTAATCTCGCGTGATGCCGAGCCTGCTTCGATCTTGATGCGCTCGGCGTTGGCTTCGCTGATGACAAGCTGATGCTCGCGGCGAATGAAGCGGATGATCGATTCATCCATTGCGTTTCCGGCCACGCGCAGCGAGCGCGCCTCGATAACGCCCCCGAGCGAGAGAACGGCGATGTCGGTGGTGCCGCCGCCGATGTCTACCACCATGGAGCCGGAAGGATCGTCGATCGGCAGCCCCGCGCCGATCGCCGCCGCAACGGGTTCCTCGACGATGTAGACCTTGCGCGCGCCGGCCTGCACCGCCGTCTCGTAGACGGCGCGACGCTCCACAGGCGTTGCACCGGCAGGTACGCAAATGAGAATGCGCGGGCGCCGGAAGCCCAGGAACGAGCTGCGCGTCCGTTTAATGAACTGACGGAGCATTTCTTCGGTGGCGACGAAATCCGCGATCACGCCGTCGCGCAGCGGCCGGATGGTCTCGACGGATCCGGGCGTGCGGCCGAGCATCTGGCGGGCTGTGTGTCCCACCGCCAGCACTTCGCGGTGACCCGGGCCCACGCGCACGGCTACAACCGAGGGCTCGTCGATCACAACCCCGCGGCCCATCACATGGACGATCGTATTGACAGTTCCCAGATCGATCGCAATGTCGTCCGAAAACGCGCTTCCGACCCCTAGACGCATGCAAACTCACTCGACACGAGAGGACTTCTGGCTCCCCTTATTCCGTCATACCGGCCTGCAGCCGTATACGAAGCAACTAATGTGCCGCGTACCCACAGTCGCCGGCTGGTCTCACACGTGCCCTCGCGTGCGCTCCGTCCCTATTCCCTAGCGCGTCGGGAACAGGCACGCTAGTCCGAACACCAATCCATAAGCTACGCTGGTGAAAAGGCTTTTTTTTGTAGAGTTCAAGAAAAAGGGGACGGCGGCCGCCGTCCCCTTAAAGCCCTTTAGACCATATGCTGCGCCTGGGCGATCTTCTGGCGCTTAACCATGAGCTTGTTGAGCGCGGCCACATAGGCCTTGGCGGAGGCAACCATCGTGTCGGTGTCGGCCCCGCGGCCGGTCACGACGCGGCCATCCTCCTCAAGCCGGACCGAAACCTCGGCCTGCGCATCGGTGCCCTCGGTGACCGCGTGCACTTGGTAGAGCTCGAGGCTCGCCGAATGCGGGATGAGCATCTTGATGGCGTTGAAAGTTGCATCAACAGGTCCGTTGCCCTGGGCCTGGACCGTGCTCGGCGTACCATCAATCTCCATGGTCAGCGTCGCCGTCTGGGGACCGACCGTGCCGGCAATCACCGTCAGCGACGTCACCTTCATGCGATCGTGCGCATGAGCAATCTCATGATCGACAAGCGCCTCGATGTCTTCGTCGTAGATGTGCTTCTTGCGATCGGCCAGCGCCTTGAACCGGTTGAAGGCATCCTCGAAGGCATTCTCGCCCAGATCGAAACCGAGTTCCTTCAACTTGGTGCGGAACGCATTGCGCCCCGAATGCTTGCCCATGACGAGTGACGTCTTGGCCACGCCGACCAACTCCGGCGTCATGATCTCGTAGGTCTGTTGGTACTTGAGCAGACCATCCTGGTGGATGCCGCTCTCATGGGCGAACGCGTTCCGGCCGACGATGGCCTTGTTGTACTGCACGGGGAAGTTCGTGACGGCCGAGACGAGCTTGGAGGCCCGAGACAGCATCGTGGTTTCGATGCGTGTCTGGTAGGGCAGCACGTCATTGCGTGTACGAATGGCCATAACGACCTCTTCGAGCGCCGCGTTGCCGGCCCGCTCGCCGATGCCGTTGATCGTGCACTCGATCTGGCGCGCACCCGCGGCCAACGCGGCCAGCGAGTTGGCAACCGCAAGCCCCAGGTCATTGTGGCAGTGGGTGGAGAATACCGCCTTGTCAGCGTTCGGCACGCGCTCTCGCACGGCCCGGAACATCTCGTAGTATTCCTGTGGCGTAGCATAGCCGACCGTGTCGGGCAGGTTGATCGTGGTCGCACCCGCCTTGATGGCCGCATCTACGCACTGGCACAGATAGTCGATGGGCGTGCGGGTGGCGTCCATCGCGGACCACTCGACGTCTTCCACGAGGTTGCGGGCCCGTCCGACGGTTGCGGAGATGATCTCCAGAACCTCCGCCTGCGTCTTGCGCATCTGGTATTCCAGATGGATCGGCGAGGTTGACACGAACGTGTGGATGCGCCCGCGCTTGGCGTGCCTCACGGCTTCGCCGGCCCGGTCGATATCAGCGTTGATGGCGCGGGCGAGGCCGGCAACAGTGGCGTTCTGCACACGCTTGGCAATTGCAGCGACAGCCTCGAAGTCGCCTTCGGAGGCAATCGGAAAGCCGGCCTCGATAATGTCGACTCCCAGCGCATCCAGGCAGTCGGCAACTTCGAGCTTCTCTTCGTAAGTCATGGTGGCGCCGGGGCACTGCTCACCGTCGCGCAAGGTCGTATCAAAAATGACGACGCGGTCGTTTTCGGTCTGGGACGCGGAGCGCGTCGTCTGGGTCTTGGTGGTCATTTCGGGATCCCTGGTCCAGCCCGCCGGCTTTGACGCACGTGGGGGCTTATTCTCAATTCTCGAGTGCGGCCTCAACCTCCCCTGAGCGGCGGCCGCGGACCCTTGGGGCCATGCGGCAGAAACGGCTCAGGGGCCGGTAAGGAGAAGCGACAACAGGAGCGGCGAGACCACACGCGCGCAGCCTCCAGCGGCCCCCGGGGCGACCGCCGCGGGGCATAGGTTGTAGCCGGGCTCTGTGACCGTATGGCACATCACGCAAGGTCTCGGATCTAATCTGGTACCGTTGGTACAATATGCCGAATTGGTTGACAATGCGCTGAAATCGCTTGCTCGTGATCGGAAGCAGGCGCGTTTGACCGGTGTCAGAGCGCTGTCAAATCCTCGCGCCTATATTTAATTATTCGACGCTTCGAATAGGGCCTGCCATGTCCGACACCGCCTCCCGCCGCTATCCGCGACCGATCATAGCGCTGCACTGGCTGACGTTCCTGCTGGTGGTGTTCGCCTATATCTTCATGGAGTTCCGCGACATTTTTGAGCGCGGGAGCGCCGGGCGCGAGTTCATGAAGGCCACCCATTACTCTCTGGGTCTCACCATCCTGGGTCTGACGCTGGCGCGCCTCCTGATCCGCCTGACGAGCGGTCCGGCGCCGGCCATCACGCCCACGCCCTCTGCGCTGCAGGAATTCGCCGCCAGAGTCGTCCATATAGCCCTTTATGCCTTCCTCATCGCCATGCCCTTCATCGGCTGGGCGACACTCAACACGGAAGGCGACCCCGTGATCTTCTTCGGACTCGAAATTCCGCCACTCATAGGACGCGACAAGATCCTAAGTGGTCGTCTCGAGGAACTGCATGAGACGCTTGGATTCGCCGGATACTTCCTGATCGGCGCGCACGCGCTGGCCGCGATCGTCCATCATGCCGTGATCAAGGACAATACGTTCGCACGCATCATGCCCGGCAAAGAGGGACAGAAAGCGGGATGAGCCGGACGTCAGTCCCGGGGCTCAGATCTCGATCATACCCTCGCCGACCCGCACGACATGACCGCCGATGCGTACCCCTTCGAGCTTTTGCCCATCGACATGCAGCACGAGTGAGATGAAGCTCGGGCGGCCCATCTCGAACCCCTGTTCGATGGTGCGCCGGTGGGTGCCATCCGGCAGGTCATCAAACCGGTCGATCACACCGGCGAAGCAGACCGCCGCCGACCCGGTTGCCGGATCCTCCGCAACGCCGGCATCGGGGGCGAACATGCGCGCATGAAACGACGAGGATTTGTGCTCGCACTGGCGCGTGTAGAGGTAGGCGCCGACGATGCCCTGCTCTTGAAAAGCTGGCGCCCAATGCGGTGCGTTCACCCTGGCCCTGCCGATGGCTTCGCGTGTGGACACGGGAATGAAGGCGAAGGCATTGCCCGCCGCGTAGCAGACCGGACGGTGGTTCTCGAAGCCGATCTCGCTCGGGATCAGTCCGAGCCCCGCGGCCAAGATGTCAACCGGCGGCAAAGCTCCAGCTTCAATCGGCGCGCGCGGCGCATCGAGTTCTGCAAATGTTGCCAAGCCAGGACGCAACCTGACCCCGACCCTTATGGGACCGATGCCCTGCTCGAGCACGATCAGGGCCTCGCCGTTCCCGGTCGTGCCGGCGAACTTCATCTCGGCCAGCAGAGCCGCGGTCCCCACGGTCGGGTGGCCGGCAAACGGCAACTCCTTGGCCGGCGTGAATATACGCACCCTAGCCGAATGCGCCGGGTTGACCGGCGGCAGCAGGAACACCGTCTCGGAAAGATTGAACTCCCGTGCGATATTCTGCATTTGCGCGTCGGTCAGCCCCTCCGCATCATGCACAACCCCAAGCGGATTGCCGCCGAACCGGCGATCCGTAAATACGTCCATCGTATTGAAGGCCAGCCGCATCACTCCCCCTGGGCTCTCCTGAGAACGCCGCACTTAAACCATTCCAAAGCCGGCTCCAAGCGCGAAGATGGACCTATCGCGCAGCGGGTGGCGAAGTCAGCAGTGTGCCGAGCAGAGCCCGCGCGTAGGCCGGCACAGGCAGCGCCGCCACATCGCTGGAGGTCCGAACGACGACAACGTCTTCGAGTTCCGATGAAGGATCGCTCTCTAGATAGCGGCGAATGCGGCTGACCAGGGTCGCGGCTTCGCAACTGGCCCTGATCTCGACGGCAATCGAAACCTGCTGGCCGCAGAATGTCACGAGGTAGTCTGGACCGACACTCAGATCGGCGGCAGTGAGACCTGTCTCCTCGGTTACCTCACGCAGGACGCTTGCCCGGATGTCAACCAGGCCAGACGCATCCACATCACGCGCATCGATGAACCCGCCGGGCAAGTAACTGAGACCCGCGTTGATATTTCCCGCCCGCTGGCAGCCCAGAACGATGGCCCCATCGCGGGAACGAATGAGAGCCGATCCGAAGGCATCCAGCACAGACCGATCGCGTTCTCCAGTTTCGCGCCAGAAGAGAAACGATTTGAAATCTGTCCGCAGCAGGCGGCCGGAAAGGCATTCGCCTTCGATCACAAATTCCCGCAGCAGGTGGATCTGTCCGTTGAAAAAATTGGGGTTCTCGGCTTTGCGGCGGGCCCAATGGGCCTCGATCGCAGCACGGTTGTCCTCAGCAAAAGGCCAGGGATCCTCACTGACGCCGAGTTCACAACGCTTCAGGGACAAAACGCGATGGCCAGTTATTTCACTCATATCTGCATTCAATCCCGCCTGACGGCCTCACGCAGACATGGATTGCAATCCGACCGTGCCCAGCGCAGCGAAATAGGCGATGAGGATGAGGAACAACCAGGCCCGGTCGGCCATGGCAATACCTCGTTCGCCGCCCTGCTCGTGCCGCCAGGACGCGCGTACGACCCGCAGCAGCACCAGCATGATGAACACATAAGAGGCGAGATAGATCTTGTCGACCATGGTCAGGTAATCGACATCCGGCAGCGAGGATCCGCCGGCCAGTTGCAGGGCAACGAGCGTGAGAAGCGCCGTGATCCCAAGTCCGACGCGCGCGTCGATATACGCCGGGCGGATGAAGAGGACGAGTGCTGCACACGCCATGATGAGCAGGATGGGCAGGAACGTCTTAACGGAAAGCGCCGTCAGCGGCCTCTCGATCGGAATGATCAGCGAGGCCCGTGAATAGGCCTCCTCATCCCCCACGGTCGGATCGCCGAAGTTCGTTGCATACTGGTTGTCGCGGATCTCCATGCGCGGCGTCCCGATCTGAAAGCCCGGGAGTTGGATGCGGGAAGACAGAGCCAGCGGTGTTTTATCCGGCACGTAAATTTGCGCATCCGCACCGTTGGCGTTGTCCTCCATCTCGATCCTGAGGTCCTGCCTGTCGAAAGGATAGTTCTCCAGCCGGAGCTTGGTCACGAACTGTCCCTGGTTCCGCAGGATCGAATAATAGCTACCGTCCGGGAGGGGCTTGGGCTCCTCATAGATCTGATCGCTCACGTGATCATCCGGGGCGAAGCGGTTCATGAATTCCAACGACTTCGAGGGATCAATCTCCTTGTTGCGCCAACGGAACCACACATACAGATCAACCGCGTAGCTGTGCGTTCGGAAATCGAGTTCGTGGATATCGTTGACATACGCGCCAACAACGACCTCGTCGACTTCGGGAGCTTTGGCCGCTTCGGCCGCTGCCGCCGCCGCAGCTGCGCCGCGGTTATCGCCGACAGGTTCCTCCTGGGCCAACGCCGGAAGAGCCATAAGTGGGCACAGGCTGAGAAGCCCGAGCAGAAATCGGCGCATCGCAGCGGCCTCCCTTTTCCTTTTCTTCCTGCCGAGCCTATCGCAGCATCTGCCGTCGGACAATCCGACGACGCACACTGCGCCGTCTCGCGTGCGGAGCGCCATAGGTCATGCCTCGTGCCACAAGCTCGACACACCGTCTCGATGCTATAAGGAATAAGTGTTCAACCAAGCCTTGGGGGGCGATCTGATAAAATGGCTGTCGCAAGCGCCATGAGAGCGGGCCCGAGGCTGTGCATGCGCCTCGCGTTGCTCTGTCTTCTGTCCGCTCCCGTGGGCGCCGCGGAGCTGCTGGGTCTGTCCGACATGCCAGGGGAGCCGCTCAACTTCACACCCACATCCCGGATGGCTGACCAAGGCCGGCTGTCGGATCTCATGCTCCCAGCGGAGCGTCCGAACCTCCTTGCGGCGGATGAGACGTCCGTTTCTGACGACACCCCATCCGACGCCGCATCGGCCACCACACCGGCACCGCTCACGGATGACAGCGTGGAAAACGTCATTCATTTCCTTCGCTTCGTCTTCGATGGTTCCAACCCGACAGCCACTGCCGAGCCGAAGGCGATAACGGCCCTGCTCTTGAAAGACGGCCGCGTATTCGAAAGCGAACCCAACGCCCTTGCAAACTTCGATCCGGCAGCGCGCCCGCCAGGCAGCGCCGGCACAGGCCGATGGCAGCGCGATGGGGAGGCTTATGCAATTGCCTTCGCCGATGGCACACAGGGAACCGCTGTGGCCAAGGCCGCGAAGACGTACGCTGCTCCTGCCGCCCTTCTGCTTGCAGGCGCCTATGTCGCCACGGGTGGGAGCGCGAGCGAGATTCTCCCCGACCGCCTTCGGTTTTTCGAAGACGGCAGCGTCATGCTGTTGGGCGGAAACGGCGCGGCCCGCACCGGCAGCTATCGTATTGCAAAGCGCACCATCGAGATTGACGACGGCGCCGGGGCACGCCACGCGTTTCTCTTCGGGCTTCAAGGAGTCCGCGAGAAGCCGGATGTGCTCATCGTTGCCAACCGCATTTATGAGCGTGAAGATCTTGCAAGCCCCGGCGATGCGGTCCGATCCAAGCCCTCAGAGACCCCGGCGACAACCTCATCGATACCGTAAAAAAAACCTCCCGGATCAGTCGATCCGGGAGGTTTGAATTGTGCGCCAAAGACACGCCTCAGTTGCGTCCCTTGTCGACGAGTTTGTTCTTGCCGATCCAGGGCATCATAGCGCGCAGCTTGGCGCCCACTTCCTCGATCTGATGTGCGTCGTTGTTGCGGCGCGTGGCCTTGAAGCTCGGCTGGCCAGCCTTGCATTCCAGCATCCAGTCGCGCACAAAGCGGCCCTGCTGGATGTCGTCCAGAACGCGCTTCATCTCGGCTTTCGTCTCAGCGGTAATGATGCGTGGACCCGTGCGATACTCACCATACTCGGCCGTATTTGAGATCGAGTAGTTCATGTTGGCAATGCCGCCCTCGTAGATGAGGTCGACAATGAGCTTCACCTCGTGCAGGCACTCGAAGTAGGCCATCTCTGGTGCATAGCCGGCCTCGACGAGTGTCTCGAAACCTGCGCGGATCAGCTCGACGAGCCCGCCGCAGAGCACGGCCTGCTCACCGAACAGATCGGTCTCGCATTCTTCCTTGAAGGTTGTCTCGATCACGCCCGAACGGCCGCCCCCGACGCCGGAGGCGTACGACAGGAAAAGTTCGTGGGCATTGCCCGACTTGTTCTGATGAATGGCGATGAGGCACGGCACGCCGCCACCCTTCAGGTACTCGCCGCGTACCGTATGCCCGGGGCCCTTCGGTGCGACCATGCCGACGTCGAGATCCTCGCGCGGCTCGATCAGGTTGAAGTGAACATTCAGTCCGTGCGCAAACATCAGGGCGGCGCCCTGTTTCATGTTGTTGTGGAGATGGTCGCGGTAGATGTCGGCCTGTAATTCGTCGGGCGTCAGCATCATGATGACGTCGGCCCACTTGGCGGCCTCCGCCACCTCCATGACCTTCAGTCCCTCCTTCTCCGCCTTCGCGGCCGAAGCCGAGCCCTTGCGCAGTGCGATCGCCACGTCCTTGGCGCCGCTGTCGCGCAGGTTCAAGGCATGAGCGTGACCCTGGCTGCCGTAGCCGACGATTGCGACCTTCTTCGTCTTGATGAGGTTCAGGTCGGCATCACGATCGTAATAGACGCGCATAGCTCTCTCTTCGGTTCAGACTTCGTACGTCCGGCGGCGGGGCCACCGGTTGGTCGGCGGAGCCCGCGGGGCGGGCGGTATGCTGGAGACGCGGGCAGGAGAAAGCCCGCCCAATCGAAAGAGGCCGGACGTTACTACCACAAGTCGGGCCGCGGCAACGGCCCCTCTGGCCAGATCGGTGCGACAAAAGCCGTGGGGGCCGGGGGCTGAAGCCAAAGTCCGGGAAACGCCCGAGAACTCAGGTTCAGCGCCTCCCATATCCCGCGGTTAACGGAACTGCAACCGCTGTTGCGATAAAGCGTTATCTCTATTTTCCTTTTGCATATCCAAGGCCGACGACCATGCTCATCAAGTTTCCCCGTGGTTTTGCAGCCCTGGCCGCCATTCTTGCACTGAGTGGCTGCGGGAAGGCTGAAAAGCAAGCCAACGAGAAGCCGGCAAAACAGTTCGTTGTCACGTCTGCCGTCGACTGCGCTGACAATGCCGGCCTTGACTACGAAGTTTGCTACAAAATCCTCCTCGATGCCGTCGATCGGCATGACAAGTCTGCGCCGAAGTTCAGATCGCTCAAGGCCTGCGAGAAGAGCGAAGGTGCCAGCCGATGCGAGCGGATGGATGAAACGCTGTTCCGGCCGCGGCTCACCGCTTTCCAGCTGACCCTGTCCTCGCCCCCGGTCGCGGCTCCGCTCTATGCCCCCAAGAACAGCCAGATCGGTTTCCGCACCGCCTCCAACGCCGAGATTTCGGTCGATAGCGAGACATACAATTTCACAAAGAGCGCGGCTCACGCCGCCGATCTGTACAGAAATAAGAAAGGTGGAGCCGGCGGCGGCGGCATGTTCTGACGCAGAGCGAAGCGCGCCTAGTGAGGCTCGCTCCCCTATCTACATGGCAACCGCACCCCGGCCAATGGCAGCGATGCCCGTGCGGCTCACCTCGACCAGCCCCAACTCGCGCATGAGGCTGATGAAGGTTTCGATCTTCGACGCCTTGCCCGTCACTTCGAACACGAAGTGCTCGATGGACGTGTCGACCACCTGAGCCCTGAAAATCTCCGCGAGCCGCAGCGCCTCGATGCGCTTCTCGCCCTTGCCGGCAACTTTCACCAGGGCCAGTTCGCGCTCGAGCGACACCCCCTCAGCCGTAAGATCGCGGACCCGGTGAATAGGCACCAGGCGTTCCAGCTGATGCTTGATCTGTTCGATGACAGCTGGCGTGCCGCGCGTGACGATGGTGATGCGAGAGACGTGCTTCTCATGCTCCGTCTCCGTCACCGTCAGACTGTCGATGTTGTATCCGCGCGCCGTGAAAAGACCGATCACCCGTGCGAGGACCCCCGGTTCGTTATCGACGAGTACCGAAAGCGTGCGGGAAACCTCATCCTGCATGATACCCGGACCGACATAGTGGCTCTGGGGGGTAGGATTTGCCATGAGTGTCACTGCTTTTCTCTTGAATCAGGTTTGGTCTCGTTGCGCTTTTCCAAAGTCTCGATCTCGCGGCCGGCATTGGGAAACACGGTCTTGAGGAAAACAGGCAGCCCGTGCCTGTCGACCTCGGCCTTGAATGACTCCGCCTCAGCCACGGTGACGTTGTACTGACTGAACGCGGCCACGATGCGCCGCCCCATGGCCTGCGCCATGGCATCCGCCGTGGGAGCGCCGAGCTTGCGAAGCGCCTCGGGCGACAGCTTTCCGTAGATCCGCGTCAGCAGCTTGGTCTGAAGATAGTCCTGCGCAATGCAGGCCTCAAATGGTTCGGAATAGGCCGAGGCCAAGCCGTGTGTGCGATAGCAGGCGTCGATGAACTTGATCGCGGCCTCCGCGCCACGTGTGCGCTGAATGTTGCCGATACGCTCTGCGGCGTTGCGGATATTGGCCGGGCGATCCCAGGTCACCGCCGGCGGCGTTGCAGCCGGCGCGTCCTCTCCCGCCGCGGGCAGATGTCCCGCAGCAGCGAAGAGGCATGCGATGGCGGCTGCGCGCTTGAGCATCACACCAGAACCTTGCCTTCCTTGCCGATGGCCCTTTCGATCGCCTCTTCGCTGGCCTCGCCAAGCAGCATTTCGTTGTGCGCCTTGCCCGAGGGAATCATCGGGAAGCAGTTGGCGAGCTTCGCCACGCGGCAATCGAATATCGTCGGCGCCTTCGTGTTGACCATTTCGAGGATCGCTTCGTCCAGATCGGCGGGATGATCGCACCGCATGCCGCGCCACCCGTAGGCCTCGGCGAGCTTCACGAAATCCGGCAGGCTCTCGGTATAGCTGTGCGAGAGGCGGTTGCCGTGGAGAAGTTGCTGCCACTGGCGCACCATGCCCATGTACTCGTTGTTCAGGATGAAGACCTTGACCGGCAGATTAAATTGCACGGCAGTCGAGCATTCCTGGATGTTCATGAGAATCGATGCATCGCCCGCGATATCGATGACCAGCGCCTTGGGATGCGCCAGCTGCACGCCGATCGCCGCGGGAAGGCCATAGCCCATGGTTCCAAGACCACCGGACGTCATCCAGCGGTTCGGCTCCTCAAAGTGATAATATTGGGCCGCCCACATCTGGTGCTGGCCGACTTCGGTCGTGATGTATGTCTCGCGATCCTTGGTCAACTCGTAGAGACGCTCACATGCGTACTGCGGCATGATCACGTCCTTGGAGGGCTTGTAAGAGAGCGACTTTTTCGCACGCCAGACGTCTATCTGCTTCCACCAGGACTTGAGCGCGGACTTGTCGAGCTGCGGTGCCTTCTGCTTCCAGATGCGAAGCATCTCCTCCAGCACATAGGCGCAGTCGCCAATGATCGGAATGTCGGCCCGAACGTTCTTGTTGATGGAAGAGGGGTCGATATCGACATGAATCTTCTTGGAGTTCGGCGAGAATGCATCGAGGCGGCCGGTAATGCGATCGTCGAAGCGCGCACCGATATTGATCATCACGTCGCAATCGTGCATCGCCCAGTTGGCCTCATAGGTGCCGTGCATGCCGAGCATGCCGAGCCACTGCTTGTCCGAGGCGGGATAGGCACCAAGGCCCATGAGCGTCGATGTGATCGGAAACCCTGTCAGCCTGACGAACTCGCGCAGAAGCTGGCTCGCCTTGGGCCCGGAATTGATGACGCCGCCTCCCGTATAGAAAACCGGCCGCTTGGCCGACGCGATGAGATCGATGGCCTCGGCTACGGGACCGGCATCGGGCTTCACCTTAGGACGGTAGGTCTTGTGCGCGACGTTCGAGGGGCCCGTGTAGTTGCCGCTCTTGAACTGAATGTCCTTGGGAATGTCCACGACCACGGGGCCCGGGCGTCCCGAGCGGGCGATGTGAAACGCCTCGTGCAGGATGCGCGAGAGATCGTTGACGTCCTTCACGAGCCAATTGTGCTTCGTGCACGGCCGCGTGATGCCGACCGTGTCGCACTCCTGAAAGGCATCGTTGCCGATGAGATGGGTCGGCACCTGCCCGGTGATGCAAACGACGGGGATCGAATCCATCAGAGCATCGGTAAGACCGGTCACCGCGTTCGTAGCGCCGGGACCGGACGTGACGAGCACGACGCCGACTTTACCTGTCGAGCGCGCATAGCCTTCCGCGGCGTGCACCGCCCCGCCCTCCTGGCGCACGAGGATATGCCGTACCTTCTCCTGTTGGAAAAGTTCGTCGTAGATCGGCAGCACGGCTCCGCCCGGGTAGCCGAAAATGTGCTCGACCCCCTGATCCACCAGCGCCTTCACCACCATCTCGGCGCCCGTCATCATTCGTGCCATCGTCGTGCCCCTGAACTGAAAGTCGTGCGTGATGCCCCGCGCCACGCCCCTGCATCAGGCACGGGCGTAGCGCCGATCCTCCGGCGTCGTCCGGCCGTTTGGAAAGCAGCGCAACCTAGGGGGCCCATATTGCGGGGTCAAGGTAATGAATCAATAAATGTGACGATTTTGCTCGTTTGACTTTCCATTTCTTGCGTGGAAATGATCTTCCACGAACACATATTGCCATTGATCCATGTGGCCTGCCGTTTGATGTAGCGTCGCGTCTCCGCCTTACCCTCCGTGACGGCCTCACTGAGGCTCATTTCGCCCCGAAGGTGGGCGACGAGAGGCCTCAGTCCCAGGGCTCGCATGCCCGGCAGGGCCGGATCCAGATCGAGGGCCGCGATGCGCTCCGCTTCTTCCAGTGCACCCTCCGCCATCATCCGGTCGAAGCGAGCCTCGCTGCGCTGGTGGAGTACCACCCGCTCGGGCATCACCACGAGCCGCACCGTCTCGTCGGGGCGCAACACCGGTCGCCCCGGCTCGGCCTGCCACTCGGAAAGTGGTCTTCCGGTAGCCTCGAGAACCTCCAGGGCCCTGACGATCCGCTGCGGGTCCGTCGGGCTGAGGCGAGAGGCGGTCAAAGCATCAAGTTCGGCGAGATGACGATGCAGCTTGCCCGGTCCGATCCGGTCAGCCTCCCGCCGCCAGTGCTGCCGGATCTCTGGGGGGATGGCGGGAATGGGAGAGAGACCTTCGAGCAGCGCCTTGAAGTAAAGTCCCGTCCCACCCACGACGATGGGACGCAAGCCTTCGGCCTGAACTTTGAAGATCGCGTCTTCGGCTTCGCGCACGAACCGCCCGACCGAGTAGCCTTCGCGCATAGGCACGTGCCCATACAGTCGATGCGGAACCTGGGCCAACTCCTCTGCCTTTGGGCGCGCGGACAGAATGCGCAGTTCCTCATAGACCTGCATGCTGTCGGCATTGAGGATCACGCCACGGGTTTCCCCCGCCAGACGCAAGGCAAGGGCGGATTTGCCGCTCGCGGTAGGTCCCGCAATCAGGATAGGTCTCATGTCAGCCATCGTTCTCCTTAGCCGACGCGAAGGGGAACCGCCACACATCCCGCTTGTGCACCTGCCTTCGCCAGCAACTCAATGGCCAGTATGCCCGCCTCGCTTTTTGCCCTCGTTCTGACAGCCGATCCCGCATCAGGCGCGCTGGAGCCCGAACTCATCGAACGCACCGGCGAACTCCTCAATGGCCGCGGTGGCGGTCGCTGGCTTCAGTCCGGGGCCGCATTCGAATGGGTCTTTGCCGCATCCGCCAGCGACCCGGTCACCCTGCGCACCACCATGACTGCGCACCTGCATGGCCTGCCGATCGACGTCAACGTCGTTCCCGCCGACCCGGCAGGGCGCATCAAGCGGCTCCTCGTCGCCGATATGGACTCAACCCTGATCCAGCAGGAGATGATCGACGAACTGGCCGAACTTGCGGGGCGGCGCGACGAGATCGCAGCGATCACCCTCAAGGCCATGCAAGGGGAGATGGAATTCACGACGTCGCTGTTGCAGCGCGTCAGCCTGCTCGCTGGCCTGACGACCGACGATCTGGCCCGCGCGGGCCAACGCATCTCCCTCACCCCTGGCGCCCGCGCCCTGATGGCCGGCATGACGGCCGAGGGGGCACGAACCGCACTGATCTCGAGCGGTTTCACGGTTTTCACCGCGCAGGTGGCCACGATGCTCGACCTGAAGACGCATCACGGCAACGTTCTGGAACTCGAACACGGCTGCCTGACCGGCAGGATCCGGGCGCCGGTCCTTAATGCGCGCGCCAAGCGCGACATCCTTTTGGATTTGGCTGCCGATGCCGATCTGGAGCTATCCCACGTCGTTGCCGTCGGCGATGGAGCCAATGACCTGCCGATGCTGGAAGCGGCCGGACTTGGCGTGGCCTTCCGGGCCAAGCGGATCGTGCGGGAGGCCATGGCGGCGCGCATGGGCGGCGCCGTGATCGATCATGGCGACCTCACAGCCCTTCTGCATCTTCAGGGCCTCACATCGCCAGCGAACGAGACGACGTCGGGCACAAGCCCTTCTGGAGCGGATCTTAAGCGGATATGGTAAGCTCGCGGTATTTCGACGGCGGGGTTGGGGGCGGACGTGGGTGACATTCTATTTCTGATCGGCGGCTTCGTGCTGCTGGTGATTGGCGGCGAGTTGCTGGTAAGGGGAGCGGTCGCGATTGCCGAGAGGCTCGGCATGTCGCCCCTGCTCATCGGCCTGACGCTCGTCGGCTTCGGCACATCTGCCCCCGAACTCGTCACAAGCGTGCAGGCGGCGATGGCCGGGTCGCCCGGCATCGCCGTCGGCAACATCGTCGGCTCCAACATCTCCAACACCCTGCTGATCCTCGGCCTCTCGGCCCTCATCACACCCATGGCCGTGCAGTCGGCCGCGCTGCGCCGCGATGGTGTCGTGGTCCTGCTGACAACGCTTTTGTTCGTTGTCATCAGCTATCTCTACACACTGGACCGGATTGCGGGCGCCATCTTCATCGGCCTTCTGGCAAGCTACCTGTTCTATGCCTATCGCCAGGAGAGGACCGCAACGGCCGATGGCCACACTTCGGCTTTCGAAAAGGCAGAGGCCTACGACGAGTTGCGTGAAGGCCCCATCCTGCACCAGACGGAAGTGAAGAATTGGGCCGAGCGAATTGGCCCGTTCTTGCCGACGCTGATGGCGCTCGGCGGTTTGGCAATTGTCGTCCTGGGCGGCAAGCTGCTCGTCGAGGGCGCCATCGGCATCGCACGCATACTCGGCATGACCGAAACCGTCATCGGCCTCACCGTCGTAGCGATCGGCACCTCCATGCCCGAGTTCGTTACATCCGTCGTGGCCGCGATCCGCAAGCACGGCGATGTAGCCATTGGCAACATCATGGGCTCCAACATCTATAACATCTTGGGTATCGGTGGCGTCACCGGCCTGCTGTCCCCGACCTCGGTGCCGGCCGAGATCGTCACCTTCGACAATCTCATTATGCTCGGCGCCAGCTTCGCCATGCTCGCTTTCGCCTGGAGCGGCTATCGCATCAACAGGGCCGAAGGCCTGATCCTGCTCACGGGCTATGTGAGCTATATCTATCTGCTGTTGCCGAAGTAGCGCTTATCCGCGCTGCGGAAAAAGGCTCAGCCATAATTCCCGCAGCATCTGGCGCGCCCGCTGGGCCAGCACGCGCAGTCGCGGTTTCCAGCGCTTCCAAGCTTGCTTGGCCTCCAGGCGAATGCGCGTCTTGACCATGCGCCCATAACGCCAGACCCAAGAGGCGCGGATTTGGGCAAACAGCGCGTCCTTCCACGGCATGAACCATTGATAGGCGCGCGCGAACCACGAGATACGCATGAGGGCCGGCTTGGTGAGCATGAAGAGACGCGCGACGAGCGCCGTAGATGCGATCTTGGCGGCGATGAACGTGGCCGTCGCGGTCACCACCTGCCCCTTGGCCAGCAGCCACATGGCGCCGATCTTGACGGGAAAGAGGATCGCCGTCGGCAGCGCGAAGACCAGAAGCGATGGATATGGCGGCAGGCTCGCGATCAGCGCTTCGAACTTGGCAATGAGCCGGAAACGCGCGAGCCAGCCCAGAGCATCCGAGAGCGGCTTCCAGCCCCATTCCTCGAACAGGACGATCAGCGCGGCGAGAATCTGCAGCCCCATCATGAGGGGCGGCCGCAGCGCGGCCCAGGCGAGATGCAAGAGCACACGCAGGCCCGCAAGAACGAGCCGCACGCCTTCTGCCATGCCTTTCGCGAGTTTTGCCAACATTGCTTTCCCGGGCCCCGCCCCGGCCACCCGGGGAGCCATCATCTTAGGCTTAAACAGCCTGAAGACGGGTAAATCCCCCGTCAAAGCACCCCGGGAAACACCGCATCGGCCGGCCGCAGGGCGCCTGTCCGCTGGGCCTCCTCAAGCGCGGCGGCCAACTCCTCGCGGGCCTTCTCCGCCTGGCGCTGCCGGTTCCACAAGCTGGCGTAGAGCCCGTTGCGGGCGATCAGTTCGGCGTGCGTGCCCTGCTCCACCAGCTCGCCCTTGTCCAGCACGATGATGTTGTCCGCATGCACGATGGTGGACAGGCGATGGGCGATGACGAGCGTCGTGCGGTCCTTCGTGGCCCGGTCGAGCGCATCCTGGATTTCCTTCTCGGTATGGCTGTCCAGGGCGCTTGTCGCCTCGTCCAGCATCAGGATCGGCGGTCCCTTGAGCAGTGTGCGCGCAATGGCAACACGCTGTTTCTCACCGCCAGAAAGCTTCAGTCCGCGCTCGCCCACCATGGTCTTGTAGCCCTGCGGCAAGCCTTTGACGAATTCGTCGATCTGCGCGAGACGGGCAGCCGCGATTACCTCTTCGTCACTGGCTCCGGGCCGGCCGTAGCGGATGTTGTAGAGGATCGTGTCGTTGAACAGCACGGTATCTTGCGGCACGACACCGATGGCCGCGCGCAGCGATGTCTGCGTCACGTCTCGGATGTCCTGACCGTCGATCGTCACGCGGCCCGACTGGATGTCGTAGAAGCGAAAAAGGATGCGCGAGATCGTGGACTTGCCCGCGCCCGACGGTCCCACGATAGCAACCATCTTCCCGGCTGGCACATCGAAGGAAACATTCTTCAGGATCGGCCTGTCGGGATCATAGGCAAACGAGACGTTCTCGAAGCGGATGGCCCCGCTGGCGACATTCAGCGACTTGGCACCGGGTCTGTCCTGTACCTCCGGGTGCTCTTCCAGGATAGCAAACATCGTCTCCAGATCGACAAGGCCCTGCTTGATCTCCCGATACACCATGCCCATGAAATTCAGCGGCATGTAGAGCTGGATCAGCATCGCGTTGATCATGACGAAATCGCCGATCGTATGCGTGCCCGCCACCACACCGCGCGCTGCCAGCCACATCACAAGCGTCATGCCGACCGTGAAGATGAGCGCCTGGCCCGAGTTGAGCACGCCGAGTGAGGTGAAGGTCTTTACTGCCGCCTTCTCATAGCGCTGCATGGCCGAATCGAAGCGCCGGCTCTCGACATCCTCGTTGCCGAAGTACTTGACCGTCTCGAAGTTCAAGAGGCTGTCGACGGCCTTGGTGTTGGCCTCTGTGTCGCTCTCGTTCATCTCGCGCCGGATGGCGATACGGCGCTCCGAAGCGGAGAACGTAAACCACATGTAAGCGGCAATGGTGAGCAGAAGGATCACCACATAAGTCCAGTTGAAGAAGTAGATGAGCAACGCGCAGACGAGGATCAGTTCCAGAAGCGTCGGCGCCAACTGCAAGATCCCCATGCGCAGGATAAGATCGACGCCACGCGTACCGCGCTCGATCACGCGCGACAGACCGCCCGTCCGCCGCTCTAAGTGGAAACGCAGCGACAGCTTATGCAGGTGCTCGAAGGTGCGGTTATTGAGAGACCGCACGGCGTTCTGGCCGACCTTGGTGAAAAGCACGTCGCGGATCTGGTTCAGCACCATGGCGAGGACGCGACCGATGCCGTAGGCCAGAATGAGCAGCGTGGCGCCGAAGGCAAGATCGCCTGCCCCCAGAGACGTCATCGTGGGTGCGTCCGCCGCCAGCCAATCCGTCGCGTACTTGAAGACGACGGGAATTGCGATCGTCACCAGCTTGGCGATCACCAGCATGAGGAAGGCCAGCGCCACATTGAAGCGCAGATCGGCGCGCCCAGCAGGCCAGATGAAAGGCAGAAGCCCCTTGAAGACGGTCCAGTGATCGGCCCGGCTGTTCAGACCCAGAAGGTTCGGATTCTCACCCCTTGCAACGACAGGATGATGCGGCGCGCGCGGGGTCGAGGTCGGAGGAGACATGAACCAATGTGCCTGTGGACTGGGAGAATATGATCCAAGCGCTCTCGCTCGTCGTCGTGACGGGCGTCCGCGAGGAGATCGGCACCATACCGCGCCTTGCCATTCGGAATCCAGAAGCCTTATCGAGGCACCCTGGGCCGCATGCAGACCATGGCGACACAAGGACGCGCGGCCTCATCGGCACCTTTTTGGCAGCCGCAGCGCAAGGCACGGGCGCACTATATGCGGGCTTGAGAGCCGCGAGCGGTTGGCGCGGTAGATGCGCGGGTAGGCCGTACCGGTTCCATAAAAGCGCTTCGCGATGCCCCAGAGCGTATCGTCGCTGCCCGTGCGATACCAGCGCCGACCGTGACGCTTGAACACGCGGCCTGTCCGGCAACGGCTCGAAACGTGCCGCCTCTTGGCTTTCGCCGGCCGCGCGTGAGGCACGGCGCGTGCCGAAACGAATGTATTCAGCTCGATCTCGTCGCGATCGGACTCGGCGACCTCTGCGTCTTCGTCGGCAGGAGCCGTCACGCGGTCACCCGGCAGCGTGAAAGGTTCAAGCGTGATCTGCACCCGTCTGGAGGTCGAGGAGGGTTCGGCCTCGATTTCTTTGCGAGCTTCTGGCTTGCGTTTTTCCGCAGCGGCTTTCTCGAGTTCCTTCAGACTTTCGGCAATGCGTTTATCGGCCTCCGCCTTTCTCCGCTCCAGCTCCTGCGCCTTCCGGCGCTCCGCATCATCTTTTCGTGCCTTTGCATCAGCCGCCTTCGCGGCCTCTTCGGCCCGGCGGGCCGCATCCTGCCTGCGCTTTTCAGCTGCCGCCTCTTCCACCGCGCGCCGCTCCTCGGCGATGCGGCGCGCGGCTTCGCCTGAGGTTATCTCCTCACCGTCTTCCTTGGTCGCTATCGTGCCGTCCGGGCTTGGCACGGTGAGCTTTTCGACGATCTCGTCCTGATAGGCGCGCGCGGACCTCTTCAGCCATTCGACCAAGACCGTGAGCGTTCCTCGATCGGCCTGAGACGTACCATTCGCGCCAGAATCTGTTTTCGCAGTCTCCAGCGCGCTCTTGTCTTGCGCTTTGACGGCCGCCTCATCCGGAACAAGCTCTTCGAACGCCTGCCCCGCGGCCTGCGCGAGGGCTTCGGCGCGCAGCCGTATCTGCTCCTCTACACGGGCCCCGCTTTCATCCCGGCCGCCGTCGTAGGGAACCACGGTGTCTTCACCGAGAACTGTCGGAACGGAAATCCGCACCTCGTCGCCCGGCACGAGCGGACTTCCGCCGTTCCCGACGGCAGACACCTGTATCCGATGCACCCCGGGCGCCAACCCCTCCTCAACAATGACGCGCCAGCGCCCGTTGTCGGCGACTTTCACCTCACCCAACGGGCGCTCCTGCGACAGGAGACGCACCACGCTGCCCGGCGGTCCGTTGCCGCCGAACTCGGAAGGCCCTCGCGCGAGGACAACGACTGTCTCGATGGTTGGCGCCGGAAAATCCACGCCTGCGCGGTCGGGGGCCTGAGCGTGCGCCGTCGTGGCCAGTGTCATCAGGAACACCATCCCCATGAGCGCAGCGCATATTCGGGGGCGGCTCATGACCACGGCACCATCGCTCCCCTCCCTGCTGAACCGTCGTCCCCGCCGAGGTATTTCTGTAATACGCTGATGACAATCCTGCGGCATCAAGGGATCCGGCGGCTAGGGCGCGTGGGCAGATGGTGTCTTGCGTATGGCCACCAGAATTGAACCCTCTGCCTGGACTTCGACACACCATGCCACCACATTCGCTGAAGGCCCATTCTCACCGAGAATGAACGCGATCAACTTAAAGAATGGAACGAGGCCCGCTTTTGGGGCTCGCATGCAAGAATGAAATCAGACAAATCCCAGGCTCTCAAGTCAGCCGATCGTGCATTAACCGTAAAGAGCTCCCGCAAGGGCCGGCCTCAACCCTCTCGCTCGGTCTGCGTCTATTGCGGTTCTGGCGAAGGCAGCAATCCGGCCTATGCCGCGTCCGCGCGTATTCTCGGCAAGAGCCTTGCAGAGGCTGGGCTCGGCCTCGTCTACGGTGGCGGTAGCCTCGGCCTGATGGGCGAAGTGGCCCGCGCGACTCTCCAGGCGGGCGGCCACGTGACCGGCATCATCCCCGGCTTCCTTACCGAGCGCGAGTTGATGCTGAAGGACGTGAACGACCTCATTGTCACCGACGACATGCACGAACGCAAACAGCTGATGTTTGAATGTTCATCGGCCTTTGTCGCGCTGCCGGGGGAAATCGGCACCCTGGAGGAACTCGTCGAGCAGCTGACCTGGTCACAGCTCGGCCGGCACACGAAACCTATCGTGGTCGCCAACATTGCCGAATTCTGGTCTCCGTTTCTCAACCTTCTGGCACACATGAAGACTGATGGCTTCATACGCGCCGGGATCGAGGTGCGCTTCCACGTCGTCGAAGAGGCACATCACATCGTACCCGCCGTTCTTGCGGCACTGGAACAGAAGGCCCCAAGCGAGGAGGATCTCAGCATTATCGCCAAGTTTTGAACAGGTCCCTGTCCGCCACGCAGGGAATAATGCCAGCGCCGCAGCCGTTGTCCTGCCGTATTGCCGCGTTCCTTTTGGGTTTCGGCCCAACGCAAGTTATTGCGCCATCAAGCCGAAATGCGGACTGGGAGGTCACATGAGCGACGAACTGAGCGCCGGACCGCGGGCCGTCCATCGGGCCCACAACGTCACGCAGTCGATGCTACTTCTCGCATCCCTCGGCCTTACGGCGGGGTTGAGTTCCTATCTGCTGGCGGGCCTCGGCGGCGTGATCCTGGTCGCCTTTCTGCTGATTGCGCTGGCGGCCTCCGCCCCACGCCTGCCGGCCGAGACCCTGATGCGTCTCTACAGGGCGCGTCTTGTCACCCCCGACGACAGCCAGCTTTCCAGTCTCGTCGACGTGATTTCCTGGCGCGCCGGACTGCCGCGTCGTCCCGATCTCTATCTCATCCCGAGCCTCACAATATACGCCTTTGCGGCCGGTACCGAGGAACGGCCCGCCATAGCGATTTCGGAAGGTCTTGTGCGCCGTCTGACGCTGCGCGAGATCGCAGGAGTCATTGCCCATGAAACGAGCCACATTCGCAACGGCGATCTGTGGATCATGGGGCTTGCTGACGTTGCAGCCCGCGTGCTGCAGGGCATTTCCTATCTGGCAATCGCGCTGGCTGGGTTGAATCTCGTGATTGAAATGCGTGGCGGCGAAACGCTGTCGTGGGCCGGGATCGCGTTGCTCTATCTGACGCCGGCCATACTCAACATGCTGCAGCTCGCCCTTTCGCGAGCGCGCGAATACGAGGCCGACCGGCAAGCTGCCGCACTGACTGGCGACGCGCTCGGCCTCGCATCGGCTTTGCGCCGCGTGGATATCTACACCGGACACTTTCTGGAAGACCTGACACCCCCCGTTCCGGCACGCCGTGTGCCTCAACCCTCGTTGCTGCGCACGCATCCCCCGGCGGAAGAGCGCGTCGCGCGGCTTCTGGCCCTCGACAGTCCGCCGGCCGCTGATCCGCTGGTTATCGTCGAGCGCCCGATGATGTCGCTCGTCGGCATGGGGCCGGCCACACTTCGGCCCCGATATCGCTGGCCAGGCCTTTGGTACTGAACCCCGGAACTTACTTGGAGAAGCGCGCCGCCGGGCCGCGCGCCCGCCCGGCGGCGCGCGGCCCTCGGACGTTTCCTTGCCATTCATGTCCGGTTCAGCCACCGGCCGCGATGCTGCCGGAATGCGGGAATCTTGTTTGAACACCTCAAGTCCTGCGGTTGACGAGAAGCCAAGGAGCGCGGCATCGATGTCCGACAACCTGATTAGCGAAGTGCGGCCACGTTACATGCACGGTCTCTGCCTGGGTTTTGTCGCGCTAGCCCTGTTCGCCACGCCCGCCGCCTCCCAGAGCGTCTACCGCGACTACGAAGACGGCGCGCGCGACGAACTCAGCGACGAAGAGATCCGCCGGCTCTCCATCGACCGCAACGGTTCCTCGCAAGTTCGCTCTTACGGCGAAGAGCGTTACGACGAAGCTCCTCCCTACGAGGGCGACGACTATAATGAGCGGTCCGATGTGGGCGGCGGCAGCCTCAAAGACGGCGATGTCGGTGACGTCAATTATTTCTACGAAGAACTTGAGAGCGACGGCCGCTGGTTCGAGCATGAGGAGTACGGCTACGTCTGGACCCCTTATCGCGTAGCCGGCGACTGGCGCCCCTACACGCGCGGCCGCTGGGTCATGACAGATACCCACGGCTGGTTCTGGGTCTCCGACGAACCTTTTGGCTGGGCCACTTACCACTATGGCCGCTGGTTCCACGACCGGCGTCACGGATGGGTCTGGGTGCCCGGCACACGCTGGGGTCCAGCCTGGGTCGCCTGGCGCGAGAGCGATGACTACATCGGCTGGGCGCCGCTGCCGCCGGACGCCTATTGGGAACCGCGCCGCAGCACGGTGATCTTCCGCGACTCGCTCTACGAGGGACCCCAATACGCGATCTACTGGTCGTTCCTGGCGCCGGCCTACTTCACGGTGGCCGATCCCTGGCGCTATTACGCACCACGCACACGCGTGCACTATATCGTGACCCGGTCACGGTCCCACACGCACTACAGCTGGCGCAACCGGACCATCTACAATGTCGGCATCCCGGTGCAGCGCATCGAGCGCGCCACGCGCAGGCCTGTTCCGCGTCTTCAAGCGGCGTTCCGTGACACCCGTCCGTCCCGCTCGGCAAGCGCTTCGCTGAGCGCGCGCAACACCCTTGAAGTCTACCGGCCGAACCTATCCCGCCACGCCGTTGAAGAGCGGCGCAAGGGCCGGGATATCCCTGGCGTGGTGCAAAGAGACGGTGCAAATGTCTCCTCTCCGCGCCAGCGCAGCGCCTGGCGCGACGTCGATCGCCGGGCCGCGTCCGTTGCGCCCAATCGCCGTGACGTTCAGGGGCGCGATGCGAACCCCCGCAACCGTATCGATAGTAATCCGGCGAAGAATCGCGACAGAGATCGGGTGCGCGCGACGACGCCGTGGGCCGTTCCGCCCTCCGCCGTCAGACGCCAGGAAGCGGTTCGCGACGGCATCGACGGGCGCGAGCGGGCCCGCTCGAAGCAAGCGGAGCCGCGCCAGTGGCGGCCGGCGACAGGAAAATCTCAGCAAAAGGATGAAAAACGCGCCCAGCGCGCCAAGGTTCCTGCCGAAACAGCCCGCCAGGATCGTGACCGCAATCGCGACGGAAAACGCGATGAAAAGCGTGCGCGAAGTGGCGACGGCGAACGCGGGCGGGGTACCCCGCCCGGTTGAACCTCCCGGTTCGGGCTGATTGCCCCACCAGATGGGGATGTCGGGCCCGTCCCGGTTGCGTGGTGCCGCTGTTCCACGTACAGCGATCTCCATGACCAGCGAAACGTCTCCCGCTACCGCCCAGTCAACCGGTGATGCCGCCTCGAACGCGACACTGGCGCTCGTGGCGCGCGTGACGGTACGCGAACGGCGCGCCGTGTCGGAGGCCGTAACTGAGCTGGAACGACTCTCACCCCGTGCGCCGGCCTTGTTGCAGGCCCTTCAGCCCCACCTCGGCCATGCCCTCGTTGCCGGCTTCACCGGGCCACCCGGCGCGGGCAAGTCCACCCTCGTCAACGCAGTAATCCGCGAGTTGCGCGCCGCCGGCAAAACGGTGGCCGTCATTGCCGTCGACCCCTCGAGCCCCATTTCGGGCGGCGCTATCCTCGGCGACCGCATCCGCATGACCGCCGCCCTCGATGACGACGGCGTGTTCGTCCGCTCGCTGGCCTCGCGCGGATACCTCGGGGGGCTTTCCCCGGCTGCCGTGCGAGTGATCGATGCCTTCGATGCGGCCGGCTTCGATCTCATCCTGCTCGAAACCGTCGGCACCGGCCAAAACGAGATCGACGTAGCGGAGGTTGCCGACGTGCGGGTCGTCATCTCCGCGCCAGGTCTAGGCGACGATGTTCAGGCCATGAAGTCCGGGCTACTGGAGATCGCCGATATCCTCGTCGTCAACAAGGGCGACCGGCCAGGAGCCGAGCAGACGATGCAGCAGCTCATCGGCGCACTCTCCATCCGCGCGACGATCAGCAGCAAGGTTCCAGTATTGAAGACGACCGCGACCTCGGGAGACGGCGTCGACCGGCTGCTCGCTGCCATTGACACGGTCGGGGGACAGGTTATGGCTCAGGGCACCCAGGCCCGCCGGCGCCGGCGGGCGCGATACCTGATCGCGCGGGCTGCCGCCGATCTCGTGGCCGCACGCGTCCGCAAGGGTGACAATGGGCGCCTCGACGAGCTGTCGGACCGCGTCCTTGCTGGAACATTGACCCCGGACGAAGCAGCAAACACCGTTTTGAAAGACTGATCCCCGCAATTCGCGGGAGGTTAATATTCGGGCAGTGTTGCGAAAGTGCACTAGGCGGCGTCGCTGTATCCGTGTGCAAATAGATGGATGAGGTTCTACCGGTCCGCACGCACCCGATTGCTCGTGTCGGCGCTCGCGCTTCTTGCGCTAGTGCTGCAGTCGTTCGTGCTCGGCCAGCATGGGGCAGCCATGGCCTCGGAGAACGCCGAGGCGAGCCGCCTTTCGGCCGATCTGGCGGCCCTCGGCCTGACCCTTGACGACCTGCCCTGTCACTCGAACGTCCTCGACGGCGACGATACGGGTAAAGGCACTCAGCCCGGCAAGACAGGCAAGACGGCCTGCCCCATTTGTACGCTTCATTCCTCGCCCCTTGCCGCCGTGCTGCCTGCGGATCCCGCAGTTTTTATCTCGGCGGAGTTCCGTGAGGCTCTTCCTCTTCCGGTCAGCCGCGTCACAACGCGCGCCATCCGCTATCATGCTCAAGCGCGCGCCCCGCCGCGAGGAGCCTGACGCGTCGTTTTCCGGCGAAGCCGCGCTTTGCCCGCCGCGTCCTTGACCGACCGATCCCCTTTTTCGACTTCAAGCCATCGCGGCGCGCAAGTGCGTCCCGCTGCCAGAATCTACAGGTATCCTATGTCTTATCACCGCTCGCACCGAAACTCGGTTTCAGCCCTCGCACTGGGTTTTTCTTCGGCCCTCGCGCTGTCCGCCACCACCGCGTCGGCGCACGACAATGGTCCTATTCCCGACGGGCATGCGCCCGCCGGCGTGATGTTCGATCATATGCACAAGGCCGGGGAATGGATGGTCGGCTACCGCTACATGTGGAGCCGTGCCAACGGCGATACCTTGAACGGCACACGCGCTGTTTCTGATGAAGAGATCGCCATGAAGGGCTGCGGCGATCACCACGCCGGCTGCACAATGAAGCAGTCCGAAATGATCATGCAGATGCACATGCTCGACATCATGTACGCGCCGACCGATTGGCTGACGCTCATGGTGATGCCCATGTGGATGTCCATGGATATGACCATGTCGCCCGTGGAAGGCGCTGCAATGGGACACGGCATGGGTGGCGGACACGGCCATGGCGGCCACATGGGCTCGCACGGCCATGGCACGGATGGCTTCGGCGACACGATCTTCGGCGGCATGATCAAGCTGTCCGAGGCGCCCGGCCTCAGCCTGCACACGAGCCTGATGTTCTCCGCCCCGACGGGCTCGACAGACGAAAAGGGTCCAAGCGGGAATTTAACGCACTACATGATGCAGCTCGGTTCCGGCACCTGGGACTTCCTGCCGAGCATCACTTACAACGGCCGTGCGGACCGCTGGAGCTGGGGCGCGCAGGTCGGCGGCATCATCCGCATGGAAGACGAGAACGACGAGGGCTACCGGCTCGGCAACGTGTTCAATGCCACGGCATGGGGCAGCTACCGGCTTGCAGACTGGATCTCGGCGTCGGTCCGCATCATCCACCTGCAGCAGGGCGAAATCGAGGGTCATTACAATGCTCCCCATGGCCACAGCAGCCCGCCGGACCTCCAGTACAACTACGGCGGCCGCTTCTGGGACGTCGGCTTCGGCATCAACACGGTGGTGCCCTCCGGGCCGCTCAAGGGCCATCGCCTGAGCGTCGAGTGGCTGGAGCCGATCCGGGACGACGTGAACGGCTACCAGCAGGAGCGCGACGGCACGCTCTGGGTCAACTGGTCGAAGGCGTTCTGAACCCCCGTTGCGATCGAAACACCGAGGCCGCGCAGCGATGCGCGGCCTTTTCGTTTCACAGCGGACGCGTGCAGCGGATCAGCGGATCAGGCGATCCGCATTCTGCGCGCGATCGAGCCCCTTCACCGTGTCGAAGCCCTTGGCATTGGTGAAGTTGGCTTCATCTAGATTGGCGCCTGTAAAGTCCGCCTCGGTGAGGTCGGCACCCGAGAAATCGGCCCGCGTGAGATCGGCCCCGACGAACCGGGCGCCCGCCGCCTTGGCATTGGTGAAACTCGCGAACCCGAGCCGGCTGTCCGTGAAGTCGGCCCCCTCCACGTTTGCGTCGTCGAAGTCGCCGCTGAAGAGGCCGACACGGGCCAACGACGTGTTTTCATCTCGCGGATCGATGCTGCCAAAGATGGCGCCCTTCAAGTCCGCCCCCTTGAAGTCGACATAGTCGAACCGACCGAAAAGCTGGGCGCCCGCCATGCGGGCACGCACGAACTTCGGCGCCTCGTTCCAGTTCGCCTCGGCAGCCGTGAACGTGGAGTAGATGCTCGGCCGTAGGATGCTCGCCTTCTCCAGGATCGCTTCGGAGAAATCGGTCCGCGTCAGCGTGGTACGATCGAGCCGCGCTCCGGTCATATCCGAGCCTTTCAGGACCGCACCCGACAGATCGGCCCCCAGGAAATCCACACCGGACAGGCGCGCGCCGCGAAAATCGAGTTCCGCCAGATCGAGGCCCGCAAGATCGCGGCCAGAGAAATCCACTGGGTTGCCCATCTTCGACTGAAATAGCGAATGCGCTACATCGCGCGCGGTAAAATCCGCCGCACCTGCCGCGCAACTCCCGGCAGCAAAGGCAGCCCAGACAGCCCAGAAGCGAAATGTCGTACGGCGGCTCATGGCGCTCCTTTCAAAGCGAGCGTCTTCTATAGCGGATTGCGCCGCGCCAGACCACCTACGCCGCCTCCGCGCCATCCCGGAACAGCTTGTAGTTGATACTGTCGAGCAGCGCCTCGAAGCTCGCATCGATGATATTGGGCGAGACGCCCACCGTAATCCAACGCTCGCCCGTAAGGGTATCCAGCGTCTCCACAAGCACGCGCGTAACCGCCTCTGTCCCGCCCGTCAGAATCCGGACCTTGTAGTCGACGAGCTCAATACCCTCGATGTACTTCTGATAGCGGCCCAGGTCCTTGCGCAGGGCCTGATCGAGCGCATTCACCGGGCCATTGCCCTCACCGACCGACCACAAGGGATCTGTAGCGCCGTTGATGAAAACCTTCACAATCGCTTCCGAAACGGTGACGAGCTTTCCCAGGGCATTGTGCCGGCGCTCGACCATCACGCGAAAGCTGTCGACGGTGAAATACTGCGGGACATTCGAGAGCGTGCGCCGCGCAAGCATTTCGAACGACGCCTCCGCCGCTTCATAGGAATAGCCCGCTGCCTCGCGCGCCTTGACCTCTTCGAGAAGACCGCTGATGCGCTCGTCGTCACGGTCGGAAACAAGCCCCATGCGCTCCAGCGCCGCCAGGACGTTGGAGCGTCCCGCCTGCTTGGAGACGAGCAGGCGCCGCTCGTTGCCCACGGCTTCGGGTCGGACGTGCTCGTATGTCTCCGGCTCCTTCAGGATGGCAGAGGCGTGAATTCCGGCCTTTGTGGCAAAGGCGCTCTCTCCCACATAGGGGGCGTGGCGGTCCGGCGCCCGGTTCAGCACTTCGTCCAGAACTCGGCTCGCATGGGTCAGCGTCCGCAGTCTTTCGGGCGTGATGCCCGTCTCGAAGCTGTTGGCGAACTCGCTCTTCAGGAGCAACGTCGGGATGATCGACGTCATGTTGGCGTTGCCGCAGCGTTCGCCCAGACCATTGAGCGTCCCCTGGATCTGGCGCACGCCGGCGCGCACGGCAGCCAGCGAATTGGCGACGGCGTTCTCGGTATCGTTGTGGGTATGGATGCCCAGGTGCGTCCCCGGCACGACCTTTGCGACTTCAGCGACGATCCGCTCGATCTCGTGGGGAAGCGTGCCGCCGTTGGTATCGCATAGCACGACCCAGCGCGCACCCGACTCGTAAGCCGCGCGCGCGACGGAGAGAGCAAACTCCTTGTTGCCCTTGAACCCATCGAAGAAGTGTTCACAGTCGAGCATTGCTTCGCGTCCCGCGGCAACGACTGCCTTGATGCTCTCCGCGACGCCCTCCAGGTTCTCCTGATTGGTGATGCCGAGCGCAACGCGCACGTGATAGTCCCATGACTTGGCTACGAGACAGATACTGTCCGCGGCTGACTGCAGGAGCGCCTGAAAGCCCGGATCGTTCGAGACAGACCGCCCGGCGCGCTTCGTCATCCCGAAAGCCGTGAACCGGCTGGTGGCGAGTTTCGGCTTCGCGGCGAAAAGCTCCGTGTCGGTGGGGTTGGAGCCCGGGTAGCCGCCCTCGATGTAGTCAAGGCCCAACTGATCAAGAACATTGATTATGCGCTGCTTGTCCGGCAGCGAGAAATCGACACCCGTCGTCTGCGCTCCGTCCCGCAGTGTCGTATCGAACAGATAAAGCCGTTCTTTCGTCATAGGTCTCACCAGCCGCCCAGAAGTTTCACGGCCAGAAGCACCGCCGCTGCCAGCACCGCGAGCTTCAGGATCATGTAGTACGTGCGGTGGCGCGCGAACGGAGGTTCCGTTCCGTTCCCGGAATTGTCGTCCGTCATGATACGTCTCCGGCCGTTTTATCCTTGAGCTTCTTTGTCATCGTCGTGGTCATCAGCCATTCCCCGAAGCGCTCGACCGAGTTGCGCTGCAGCGCCACGTAGCCACGCTCTTCGAAGAACATAACAGCCGTCTCGCTGGCCTCCACCGTAATGGTGTCCGTGCCGCGCCCCCGGGCGATGGTTTCAAGCGCCTCGCACAGCGCAGAGCCAATCCCTTCGCCTGCGTGATACGGGTGAACGTAGAGCATGTCGAGAACACTGTTGTCTTTCAGTGAACCGAAGCCCGCATGCTCCCCTTCAATTTCGACAACCAAGGCCGTGGCCTGCTCCAGCCGCTCCCGGAAGGCGTCTGCGTCCTCCGCGCACGCTACCCAGGCCGCGCGCTGATCCTCGTCGTAGTCCTCCTGTGTCAGTTCCTCCACGCTCGCCGCGAAGAGCTCGCGCAGCGCCATGGTATCCCCCGGCAGGAAGGGACGGAGCGGATAACCCGAGCTGTTCACGGCGCAAGGCTCCACGGGACGATACCCGTCAGCACGGCCCCACCAAGAAGCACGACGACAACGACCACCAGCGCAATCCCCCGCCCGATCGAGCGCGCCACCGCATTCGATGCATTCCTCATCTCACCACCTCCCACGTCGTCTCGATATCGCCGGTCTCCTTGTTCTTGGAATCCTTGAGCGCGATGCCCATGGCGGCGAGTTCGTCGCGAATGCGGTCGCTCTCGGCGAAGTCCTTACGCTTGCGCGCTTCGAGGCGGGCGGCGATCAGAGGTTCGACTTTAGAGGACATGGACTGCGCTTCTGCCGCCTGCGCCACGGCGCGGGCCTTCAGCGACTCGCCAGTGATGCCCAGGAACGCCAGCGTGACATTCAGCACAGCCGTCTCTCCGGCTGCATGCAGGCGATGAAGCTCGGCAATGGCCTTTGGCGTGTTGAGATCGTCGCTGAGAGCCTCGATGACGCCTCGCGCAACCGGGGCGCCTTCACCAGAAACGCCGTCCGCCAACCAGCCCGACAGAATCTTCTCGCTCTCATCCAGACCCTTCTTCGTCCAGTCTATGGGCTGGCGGTAATGGGTGCGCAGCATATTGAGCCGTAGCACCTCGCCAGGCCAGCCTTCGTCCAGAAGCTGCCTGATCGTGATGAAGTTACCGAGAGATTTTGACATCTTCTCGCCTTCCACCTGCAGGAAGCCATTGTGCATCCAATAGCGCGCCATGACCTCTGTGCCGTGCGCGCAGCGCGATTGTGCAATCTCGTTCTCATGATGCGGGAAGGCGAGATCGATGCCGCCGCCGTGGATGTCGAACACCGCGCCCAGATGCCGCCAGCTCATGGCCGAACACTCGATGTGCCAGCCGGGCCGGCCGGGCACCGTGATGCCGGCGGGCGAGGGCCACGCGGGCTCACCCGGCTTCGACGGCTTCCAGAGCACGAAGTCCATCGGACCTTTCTTGTAGGGCGCAACCTCGACGCGGGCGCCCGCTTCCATCTCCTCCAGAGACCGGTTCGACAGCTTGCCGTAATCTGGCATCGACGAGACGTCGAACAACACATGGTCGGCCGCCACGTAGGCGTGGCCATTGGCGACCAGCTGATTGCACAGATCGACCATCTCCTGGATGTGCTCGGTCGCGCGCGGCTCCACTGTCGGCGGCAGCACGCCGAGTGCGGCGATGTCCTTGTGGAACTGAGCCGCCGTCTCTTCCGTCAGCTTGCGGATCCCAACCTCCGGCGGGAGTTCCGGATAGCGCTCTGCCGCCCGCGCGTTGATCTTGTCATCCACGTCCGTGATGTTGCGCACGTACGTGACGTGGTCCGCCCCATAGATGTGGCGCAGAAGCCGGAAGAGTACGTCGAACACGATGACGGGTCGCGCATTGCCGATGTGGGCGAAGTCGTAGACCGTCGGTCCACAGACGTACATGCGCACGTTCTCAGGATCGAGCGGCGAGAACGCCTCCTTGCGCCGGGTCAGCGTGTTGTAGAGGGTGAGTGACATGGGGGAAGGCCCCTATTCGCCGGCGGGGCCGAACTCTGTCTTGCGGCAAGGAAAAGACGAGGTCGCGCGGCCGGCCGGATTGACTAGCCCGAAATGATCATGCCGCAACAAATGTTTACGGCGCGTTGAGAGAAGCGCGTTGCCATGTGATGCTTATGCGGCTGCGGACTTCCCGCGTCAAGCAACCCAACAGCCACAGGAGTTGCCCACAGGGCCGCCCTGCCGCAATTGCTCCCCAATGCGCGCCTATGCCATAGTTGCGGGCCAATCAAACACTTGGCAAGCACCCGGTGCGCCAGCAGCGCCAACCCGCCGGCAGGATGATGACGAGCAAACAAGCCACATCGGGACGCAACCGACTGCGCCGGCTTGCCTTCGGGCTTGGAGCGGCCGTTGCCGTTTGCGCAACGGGCGCCGGTCTCGGCACGGCAATGGCCCAGGGGATGTTCAACTGGCCATGGGATCAGCCTCAGGAGCGTAAGCCCGCACAGCAGCCTGCCCCCGCGTGGCAGCCTCCGCCCGAGCCCGCCGCCCGTCCGGCAGCGCCCCTCGCCGGCGGTCGGCGGCCTGCGATCTGTCTCCAGCTGGAACAGCGTCTCGTCCAGGAGGGCCAAGCGGGCAATCAATCGCGCGACCTCATTCCCATGGTCGAAAGCCAGCTGCGGCAGGTGGATCAGCAGTACCGGCAATCGTCGAGCCAGCTCGAGCGTTCGAACTGCTATGACTACTTCCTTTTTTCCAAGACGCTTCGCAACACTCGCAAATGCGTCGATCTCGCGCGCGAGGTGGATCGTCTGAAGCGCCAGCGTTCAGATCTCGAAACGCAGCGCGGCCAGCTTATTGCCTCTTCCGGCCGGTCCTACCAGGACGAGATCGTGCGTGAGCTGGCACGCAACAACTGCGGCTCGACCTATTCGCAGCAGGCGGCGCGGAGCAACAACTCCAATCCGTTCTCCTCAATCTGGCAGGAGGACAGCGGAGGTACGGGCGGCGGTCTCGGCGGCTCGTTCTCGAGCCTGCCCTACGCCACCTACCGCACCATGTGCGTGCGCCTGTGCGACGGCTACTATTTCCCTGTCAGCTTCTCGACCCTGCCGAACCACTTCGAACGGGATGCGGAAACTTGCCAGTCGAAGTGTGCGGCGCCGACGGAACTGTTCTACTACCAGAACCCCGGCAGCTCGGTTGAGCAGATGGTCGGGGCACAATCGAACACACCCTACACGTCGATGAAGACGGCCTTCCGCTACCGCAAGGAGTACGTACAGGGCTGCTCGTGCAAGCAAGAAGAGTTCAATGCCGGCAATCCGGCTGCCGGTGGCGTCCAGCAGGGGGCGCTTCCCGGCGGGAACCCCGGCACGATCACCGGCGCCCTTCCGGGCACGGCCCCGACGCAGGACGCTGGCGCCGCGGCCTCCGGCTGGTCCTCGGAGACGATGACGGTCCCTTAGCCTTTTTTTCCGGCCAGCCGCTCCAGGGCCTTCTCGCGACCGATCAGCGGCAACAGCATCTTGAGTTCAGGTCCACTTTCCCGGCCGGTCAATGCCAGCCGCAGAGGATGGAAGAGCGCCCGGCCCTTCGCCCCCGTAGCCCTTTTGACTTCGCTGGTCCATTCGCCCCAGGTCGCATCGGTCCAGGGCTCTGATGGCAGGAGATCCGCAGCCTTGCCCAGCAACCCTGCATCCTCGATGACGGGGTCGATCGCGCCCGAGGCAACCTCCCACCAGTCCTTCGCGTCGCTCAGCACGGTGACATTGCCGCGCACGGCCATCCAGAAGTTCTCGCCGCCTCCGATACCCATCGCGGCCAGCCGGTCCGCGACTTCGCCGTAGGGCGTCGCGTGCAGGTATCGTCCGTTGAGCGCGCGCAACTCAGCCAGATCAAAACGCGCCGCCGAGGTCGACACGTGCGAGAGGTCGAGGCGGCGCGCGAGATCGTCCATGTCGCGCACGGGCTCGATCGCGTCCGACGTCCCGATCAGCGCCACGTAGCTGGCAATCGCCATGGGCTCCAGATCGCGGCTTCCCTTCAACGCCAAATCACCCGAACGCTTGGACATCTTCTGGTCGCCGCTGGCCACGAGAAGCGCGTGATGGGCGAACACCGGGGGCTTGGAACCGAGCGCCCTGAATATATCCACCTGCACGCCGGTGTTGGTGACGTGATCCTCACCCCGGATCACATGCGTGATGGCGAAGTCGATGTCATCGACGACACTCGTGAACGTGTAGAGGAATGTTCCGTCGGCGCGGATCAGCACCGGGTCCGACACTGAGCCGAGATCGACCGTCTGGTGTCCGCGGATGAGATCGTCCCAGGCGACGTTCGTATGCTGCGGGGCCAATCCGTCCCCGCCCTCCGTATTCGACAAGCGAAAGCGCCAATGGGGCGTGCGCCCCTCGGCCTCAAGGCGTTCCCGATCCTCTGCGGTGAGTTTCAGGCCGGAGCGGTCATAAATGGGCGGACGCCCGACGCCGAGTTGCCGCTTGCGCCGCCGTTCCAGTTCCTCTGCCGTCTCGTAGCAGGCATAAAGCCGGCCTTCCGCCTTGAGCCGAGCCGCCACGTCCTCGTAGCGCGCGTTGCGGTCCGACTGGCGCGCTTGCGCGTCCCAGACGAAACCGAGCCATTTCAGATCGTCGCGGATCTGATCGGCGAAGGCCTCGGTCGAGCGCTCGCGGTCGGTATCGTCCAGGCGCAAGAGGAAATGCCCTTTATGCTTTCGGGCATAGAGGTAGTTCAGCACGGCGGTGCGCAGGTTGCCGAAATGCAGATAGCCCGTGGGGCTCGGCGCGAAGCGAAGATGAGGCGTCATCGGACCCGCAAAAAATGGGAGCCCCGTCCTGGGGCCGATTGCGAGCGCACCCTAGCGCGGCGGCCGCCAAACACAAGCCGGGGACATCCGGTCAGGAAACATCCCCGCCATCGGCCCGGGGCGCCACCATTACCGGGGGGCGACGTTCCGGGGCCGGGGAACTGCTCATGGCCTCGCGATCGCGAAAATGGTTGGTGATCGGGTAGCGCCGGTCGCGGCCGAAACTGCGTGCGGAGATTTTCACGCCCGGAGCCGCCTGCCGGCGCTTGTACTCGGCGAGATAAAGAAGCCGCTCGACCTTCTCGACCGTGGCACGTTCGTGGCCCCGCGCAACGACATCGGCGATGGGCATCTCCTTTTCCACGAGGCAGTAGAGAATATCGTCGAGCACGTCGTAGGGAGGCAGGCTGTCCTGGTCCGTCTGGTTGGGACGCAACTCAGCGGACGGCGCCTTGGTCAGGATGCGCTCGGGGATCACGACACCCACGGGACCCTTCGCACCCTTCGGCCGGTTGGCATTGCGCCAGCGCGCAAGACGGTACACTTCGCCCTTGTAGAGATCCTTGACGGGGTTGAACCCGCCATTCATGTCGCCATAGAGCGTCGCGTAGCCGACCGACATCTCACTCTTGTTTCCGGTAGTCAGCACCATGTGGCCGAGCTTGTTGGAAATCGCCATCAGGATGGTGCCGCGCGTGCGGCTCTGCAGGTTCTCTTCCGTCGTATCCGCTTCGCGGCCCGTGAACAGTCCGGCCAGCGCATCGGTAAAACCTTCTACCGGCGCTACGATCGGCACCACGTCGTAGCTGATGCCGAGCGTCTGCGCGCAGGCCGCGGCATCCTCCAGGCTTTCCTGTGACGTATAACGATAGGGCAGCATCACCGCGTGCACGCGCTCCGAACCCAGCGCATCCACTGCCATCGCCGCCACCAGCGCGGAATCTATGCCTCCCGACAGACCGAGGACGACGCCCGGAAATCCATTCTTTTCCACGTAGTCCCTGAGGCCCAGCACACAGGCGCTGTAAGCGGCCGTCTCGTCGATGGCATGGGACACGCGAGTGCCTGTCTCGCAGCGCCAACCGTCCGGCCCGCGCATCCATTCGGTGAGCACGAGCCCTTCCTCCCAGGCCGGCATCTGCACGGCCATTGAGCGATCGGCGTTGAGAACGAACGAGGCCCCGTCGAAGACGAGTTCGTCCTGCCCGCCGACGAGATTGACATAGACAAGAGGCAGTTCCGTCTCGATCACACGCGCCACGGCAACGTTCATGCGCAGGTCCGGCTTCGGCCAGTCGAACGGCGAGCCGTTTGGCGAGATCAGGATCTCCGCCCCGCATTCGGCGAGGCATTCGGCGACCTGCTCTTTCCAGATATCCTCGCAGATGGGTACGCCGATCTTCACGCCCTTGAACAGGATGGGTCCGGGGAGCGGGCCCGGCTGAAAGACGCGCACCTCATCGAACACACCATAGTTCGGCAGTTCGACCTTGAAGCGTACGGCCCGGACCTCACTCTCATCTATGAAAACCGCCGCGTTATAGACTTGGCCATGCTCGGGCCAGACCGTACCGACCAGCACGGCCGGCCCCGGGCCCAGACGCTGCGCCAGCTCCTCTACCGCGCGCTGCGCCGTCTCTTGGAAGGCCGGCTTCAGAACCAGATCCTCCGGGGGATACCCCGTGACAAACAATTCGGGAAAGACCACGAGATCGGCCCCCATGCGCGCCGCCTCCGCGCGGGCCCTCTCGATGCGCCCAATATTGCCGGCAATATCGCCGACAACGGCATTGAGCTGGGCCAAAGCGATTTTCAGGCGGGAGGCGGGAGAAGCTGACATCTTGTGTTCCATGGGGCCCAGGCAACGAGGCAACCTGAGGGCGCGATGTGCGACCATTCCCCTAATTTAGCGCCGCCTGCAACTGCAAGGCGCAATCGGACACTTTGATGCCCCGATGCAACCGGCCGCAGGGATGACAGTCCACGCTCGAACACTTACGCTCGGTACGGAATCATCACTGCCACAGCCAGAGGATCAACCCGCACCATGCCGTCCGACATGCCGCAGCGGGCCGATGCCCCCCAGTTGGCCCGCGCCATAGGCCCGGTCCAACTCACCCTTTACGCACTTGGAAGCATGCTGGGCTCTGGCATTTATGGTCTCGTCGGCAAGGCAGCCGGGATCGTCGGCAACGCCGTATGGCTCTCCTTCGTCAGCGCCCTGTTCGCGGCCATGTTGACCGCGCTCGCCTATGCCTCATTGGGTTCGCGATACCCACGCGCGGGCGGAGCAGCCTATGTGGCCGAACGGGCCTTCGGACTGCCCATCCTGTCGTTCGTGGTCGGTTTGGCACTCGTGTGCTCGGGCCTTGCCTCCGTGGCAACCCAGTCGCGTGTCTTTGCCCTCAGCCTTGCGCAGGCACTCGGCGTAGAGCAGATACCCATCGAAGCGCTGGTGATCGGATTTCTGCTTCTCATGGCCGGCATCGTATTCCGCGGAATACGTGAATCCATGTGGGTCAATGTGACCAGCACGATCATCGAGGCAACGGGCCTGCTCATCGTCATCGCCGTCGGCATCAGCTACTGGGGTAGCGTCGACTATTTCGAGTTGCCACCCGAGAAGGCGGACGCGGGCACAGCGCTGCTCATTCTGCAAGGCTCGATCCTGACGTTCTTCGCCTTCATCGGCTTCGAAGACACCTATAACGTGGCCGAGGAGGTCAAGAACCCCGAGCGGAGCCTCCCGATAGCCGTCATTTCCGCCATGCTGATCGCGACGGTGCTTTACATCGCGGTCGCAATCAGCGCGGTTTCGGTCGTGCCGTATCAGCAGCTTGCTGAAGCGCCCGCTCCGCTCGCCGCCGTCATGGAACACGCTGCGCCTGAATTTCCCTCGCTGATATTGACCATTATCACGATGTTTGCTGTCGGGAACACAGCGCTTCTCAATTACATCACCGCATCGCGCATGCTCTACGGCATGTCCAACCAGGGTCTCTTGCCGGCTGTCGTCGGCCGTGTGCATGCGAGCCGCCAGACACCGCACGTGGCCGTCCTAATCCTGCTATTGATCCTCGTGCCCCTCTCGCTCTCAGGCACCATCGCGCAGCTCGCAACCGCGACGGTTCTGCTCCTGATGTTCGTGTTTGCGGTTGTGAACGCCTCCCTCTTCGTGCTGAAGCGCCGCCCTGGTGAACCTCCTGGGCAATTCGAGGTTCCAGCGTTCGTGCCCCTTTTAGGAGCGTTATTGTGCGTCGTCCTACTCGGTATCCGCATGGCATCGGGCGACTCGACAGCTCCACTGATCGCAGGCGCGATGATCGCGTCTATCCTGCTGATTTATGCGCTCGTACGGCGCGGAAACAAAATGCCGCCGGCCTGATGGCCGGCGGCATGAACACTTGCTACTGGGAGAAGCGGTTGCCGCCCGATTATTCGGCTGCCTGAACAGGCTCGGCGACACCGCGGGCGATCCGCTCCAGCTTCATGCGCTCAGCAACCAGAAACGCCAGCTCCAGCGCCTGATCCGCATTGAGACGCGGGTCGCAATGCGTGTGATAGCGGTCCTGCAGATCGGTTTCGGAGATTGCCGTTGCGCCGCCCGTGCACTCGGTCACGTTCTGCCCGGTCATCTCGACGTGGATGCCGCCGGCGTGGGTGCCCTCCGCACGGTGCACGTCGAAGAACACTTCCACCTCCTTGAGGATCCGATCGAAAGGACGGGTCTTGAAACCCGTGGCCGCCGAGATCGTGTTTCCGTGCATGGGGTCGCACGACCAGACAACCTTGCGCCCAGCCTTCTCCACCGCGCGAATGAGCTTCGGCAGGTGCTTCTCCACCTTCTCGTGACCGAAGCGGCAGATCAGCGTCAGCCGGCCCGGCTCGTTCTTGGGATCGAGCGTCTCGATCAGCTTGAGCAGGCCATCCGGCTCCAGCGTCGGACCACACTTGAGGCCGATCGGATTGCGGATGCCGCGGAAATACTCAACGTGCGCATGATCGGGCTGGCGCGTACGGTCGCCGATCCAGAGCATGTGGCCGCTCGTGGCATACCAATCGCCGCTCGTAGAGTCGCGCCGCGTCATTGCCTGCTCATAGCCGAGAAGCAGCGCCTCGTGGCTCGTGTAAAAGCTCGTCGCGCGCAGCTGCGGCGTGTTCTCGCTCGTGATGCCGCACGCCCGCATGAAGCCGAGCGTCTCAGTGATGCGGTCGGCCAGCTCCTGGTACCGGTGACCCTGAGGGCTGTCCTTCACGAAGCCCATGTTCCACTGGTGCACGCGTTCGAGGTCGGCGTAGCCGCCGGTCGCGAAAGCGCGGATCAGGTTCAGCGTGGCAGCGGCCTGACGGTAGGCCTCGATCTGGCGCTGCGGATCAGGGATGCGGGCTTCCGGTGTGAACTCCGGACCGTTGATGATGTCGCCGCGGTAGCTAGGCAGCTCCACGTCGCCCCGCTTCTCGGTGGGCGAGGAACGCGGCTTGGCGAACTGGCCAGCAATCCGGCCGACCTTCACGACCGGGCTGCCGCCGGCGTACGTCAGCACAACGGCCATCTGCAAGAAGACGCGGAAGAAGTCGCGGATGTTGTCCGCGCGGTGTTCGAGAAAGCTCTCGGCGCAGTCGCCACCCTGCAAGAGGAAGCCGTTGCCTTCGCAAACCTGGGCGAGCGACTTTCTCAGCTCGCGCGCCTCGCCGGCAAACACCAGCGGAGGGAAACTCGCAAGCCGCGCCTCCGCCTCGGCAAGGGCCTTGGCGTCCGGATAATCGGGCACCTGGACGATCGGTTTCGAGCGCCAGCTCTCCGGGGACCAGTTTGCCGCCATGGCACGTATACTCCGCTTCAAAAGTGAAACCGCGACCGCCCCCGCGGGGACCCTTCCCCGCAAGTTATGCGACCTCGGACGTTCGCTTACCGTTTCGGACCTTATAAGGCAAACCCTGCCTGGGCGCCACAATAAGGCGACCGGCTTCTTCGTCTGGACAGCGGCCTTTGCGGAGCAAGCATCATGGAACCCGCATGGGGTCATCCCCGGGAAGAGTTGGGATCTGGGGCGGAGCAACGGCTGGCGGAGGCGCCGGCGTCACCGTCTCCCCCAAGGCGCGGGACGGGTCGAGCGTCTCGGCCGGATCGGGTACGGGAGGAAGCGCACGCCGATACATCTCCGTCTCGATCGTTATGCGTATCTCATCCGAAACATAGGGAATGGTGCGCGTCAGCCCCCAGTCGCTGCGCCGGATCTGGGTTTTCGCCGAGAAGCCGGAGGCGTAGACGCCGGCATACGTCGGATTGATCGCATTCAGCGGATGCTCTCCGCTGAAGTTCCAGATCACCTCCAGCACGACGGGCCGCGCGATACCGTTGATCGTCAGCTCACCCGTCACCTCCGCCGTTCTTTGGCCCGTCGGCGTGACGCTGACACTCTTGAACGTGATATCGGGGTTGGTTTCAGGATCGAAAAACTCGCGCGAGTTGAGCAGATGCTCGTCGAGCGCCTGAACTCCCGTCTGGATGCCCCGCACTGGGATCGTGACGTCGACGCTGCTCGCGGCCGGGTTCGCCTGGTTGAACGTCACGGTGCCCTTCACGTTCGTGAAGCGACCACTCTGGCGCGACAGCCCGAGGTGATCCCAGGAGAAGCGCACATCGGTGTGATCGGGATCGAGATCGTAGACGTCTGCGTGTGCGCCCGTGACCGCCAGGCCGCAAGACAGGACGCCCACCGCCACCGTGCCGAATAACGCCTTCCACCAAACCGCCATTGAAGCCCCCTTAAAATCAAGGCCTTGGCATCATGATCCTGTGGCTATTTTGCGGCGCAGCAAGCTACAGCCCCGCAGTCATACCGCCGTCGACCACGAGTTCCGCGCCCGTCATGTAGGCACTGTCGTCACTGGCGAGGAACAACGCCGCCTTGGCGATATCCTCCACGGTGCCGAGCCGTTTCAGGAGCGTACGGTCGATCAGCCATTTCTCGAACAGCTGGTTGCGCAGGACGCGCTCGGTCAGGGCCGTCTCGACGAAGCCCGGCGACAGCGCATTCACGCGGATGTTGAAGGGAGCGTACTCAACGGCGAGCGCCCGCGTCAGTGCCACGACAGCACCCTTGGTTGCGGAATAGCCAGCCAACTGCCGCAGGCCCTTGCTGCCCATGATGGAGGCGACGTTGATCAGCGAGGCGGCGGGCGAGACGCGCAGCAGGTCGAAGCCGTCGCGCGCCATGCGCACGACACCGTCAAGGTTCACCTCACGGATCTTGACCCAGTCCGCGTCGGAGAGATGCCGGAAATCGCTGCGCACGTTGAGGCCCGCATTCGACACCAGTACGTCGATCCGGCCCTTTTCCGCTTTTATGAGGCGCATGAGCGCCGTCACGTCCTGACCCTTGGACACGTCCATCACCGCGGCCGCAGCCTTGAGGCCTTTGGCGTTCAGACCATCTGCAACGGCAGTGGCGCTGGCCCCGTCGATGTCAGTCACATAGACGAACGCGCCTTCGGCCGCAAAATGCTCTGCCATGGCCCGGCCGATACCATTGCCCGAGCCCGTCACGACGGCAATCTTGTCCTCAAGACGACCCATGAGTTGTCCATTCATCCCGTAAGAGCCTGATCGGGCCTTCTTGAAGACCTTCAACGCTTCGTACGCAAGGTCACAAGCTCTTCTGCCGCGCTCGGATGCAGCGCCATGGTCCGGTCGAAGTCGGCTTTGGTGGCCTTCAGGTTGAGCGCAATGGCCGCCATCTGCACGATTTCGGCGGCATCCGGCCCCAGAATATGGACGCCGACGACCCGGTCCGTTTTCGGCTCGACAACGAGTTTCATCAGCGTGCGTTCGTCACGCCCGGCGAGGATGTTGCGCATCGGCCGGAAGCGCGTCTCGTAGATGTCAACGGACGCGTATCGGCTTTGTGCCGCCTCCTCCGAAAGGCCGACGGTGCCGATCTCCGGCGTCGTGAATACGGCTGAGGGAATATTGTCGTAATCGACCCGTGAGGGCATGTCGCCGAATTGGGCATCCGCGAATGCATGTCCTTCGCGGATGGCCACCGGCGTCAGATTCACCCGGTCGGTTACATCCCCAACAGCGAAGACGCTGGCCACGGTTGAACGAGACTGGGCATCGACGATCACAGCGCCCGCCTCGTTGCGCGCCACGCCAATCTCCTCCAGGCCCAGGCCCTCGGTATGCGGCGATCGGCCGATGGCAAAGAGGATCTGGTCGGCCGTTAGCGCCAGACCGCCGCGCGTGATAACCAAGAGGCCATCCGCGGTCTTGTCGATGCGTGTGAACACATCGCAGAGCACCAACTTGACCCCGCGCGCCGTCATCGCCTCCATCAACCCGTCGCGCAGCGACATATCGAACCCGCGCAGAACCCTGTCACCGCGATAAATCAGCGTGACCTCGGAACCGAGCCCGGCAAAGATCGACGCGAACTCCACCGCAATGTAGCCCCCACCGGCAATCAAAATCCGCTTCGGCAGGTCCGGCAGATCGAACACCTCGTCGGAAGTGATAACGTGTTCCACGCCTGGAAGCTTGCTGTCCACGTTGGGGCGCCCGCCGGTCGCGATCAGAATCTTCTCGGCCGTAACCGTCTTTCCGCTCGCCAGACGCACAGCCTGAGGACCGGCCAGCACCGCGCGTTCATCGAAAATCCTGACGCCGGCCGTTTCCTGCCCTCGCCGGTAAAGTGCTTCGAGGCGGCCTATCTCCTTGTCTTTCGCGGCAATGAGCGTTCGCCAGTCGAAGACCGGTTCGCCGGCCTGCCAGCCGAAACCGGCCGCATCGGCAAAATCCCCCGAATAGCGCGAGGCGTACACAAGAAGCTTCTTGGGAACGCAGCCCCGGATCACGCAGGTTCCACCGAAGCGGAACTCCTCCGCGATTGCGACGCGCGCGCCGTATCCGGCCGATATACGCGCGGCGCGCACACCGCCCGATCCGCCACCGATGACAAAGAGATCGAAGTCGAAGGAAGCCATATCAGCTCTGTCGTGTTCAGATCTTGATACCGCGCTTGTTGAATTCCTGCCGGATTTCCTGCTCGATTTCCAAGCCGATCTTCGCTCCCCAGGTCTGGCCAGCGGTCATGCTTTCCTGAACGATCTCGGGCTGCCTGGCGACGAACGTGGCGCCCGCGCCCTCAGAGAAAAACGCCGTCAATGTGCGCATCTCCGTCTCGGAGAGTTTGTCGGCATAGATACCAGCGACAATCTCCAGCATCTCGCTCTTGCGGGCAGAGAAGCGCTCGGTGACCATCTGCATGATGTCTTTAATCTCAGTCTCTTTTCCAGGCGCAACCTGCAGAAGTATGGGTTCCAATTGCTTGACCATCATGGGAACGACGGTCTCGAACTGCTTGCCCGCCCCCGTCGCGTCGATCAGTTCGCGCGCAGCGACAAGCCGTTCGTCCGTGGCGACCGGCAGGCGCGCGTCAGCGAAAACCAAGCCCGCGGAAAACGCGAGCAAAAGGGCACACGGCCCCATCACGGCACCGGCGATCCATGCGCGCGTTCTTGCCATCTCTTCGTCTCCCGTGAATCTTGAGCGTTCTGATTTTGCGGATATCGGTCAACCCGCGCCGGCTTCCTCGCCGTAGGAGGCCGAGAACACGCTGATGCCGTCCCTGCCACCGATGATGGCCGCGTCCGCAATGCCGAGAAAGAGCCCGTTCTCGACAACGCCGGGAATGAACTTCAAGGCCTCGTCGAGGGATTCCGGATCCTCGATCCGGCCGAAGTGGCAGTCAAAGATGAAGTTGCCGCTGTCGGTCTGGAAAGCGCGTCCGTCGGGTGCCGCGCGCAGACGGATGTCGCCCTGGCAGCCGGCGTCCGAAGCCAGCATTTCGATCATGTTGCGCGTCGCGTTTAGCCCGAAGGGCACGATTTCCACGGGAAGCGGATAGGCGCCCAGGGTCGCGACCATCTTGGATTCGTCCGCGATCACCAGCATGCGATCGGAGGCGGTCGCTACGATCTTCTCGCGCAGCAGAGCGCCACCCCCGCCCTTGATGAGGCGCAAATCCTTGTCGATCTCGTCCGCCCCGTCGATGGTCAGATCGAGAAACGGCACGTCATCGAGCGTTGTCAGCGGAATGCCCAGCGCCTCGGCCTGCCGGCGCGTCGCCTCGGATGTGGGCACGCAGATAACGTCGAGCCCCTTCTCCACTTCCTGGCCCAGAAGATCAACGAAGCGGGCGGCCGTCGATCCCGTACCCAGCCCCAGCCTCATGCCCGGTTCAACAAAGGCCAGCGCCCGGACGGCGGCGGCAATTTTCATCATGTCGGGGGTCATGCGGAAGTTTCCTGTTCGTGCAATTCGACCTTGATCCCCCGTTCCCTAGCACGGCTAACCGCCTCGTTGCGGCTAAAAATCGCTAATTCCGCCCTTAACCCTTGGTAAACTGGGAGCTTTTCGAGCGGCCCCCGCCTCGGTTCGGGTTCGCGGCGTGCTATAGCCGCGGGCATGAAGGATCTGACTGTCGTTTTCGATCTCGACGGAACATTGGTCGACACGGCACCTGACCTTGTCGGCGCCACCAACCATGCATTGGCCGACATCGGACTGGCCCCCGTCGCCGCGGATCTTTTGCGGCCATGGATCAGCTTCGGGGCGCGGCGAATGATCGTCGAGGCTCTCGGGACATCCGCTCAGCACAGGTCGGAAGCGGAGATCGACAGGCTCCTTGACCTCTTTCTCACCTATTACGAAGCCAACATCGCACGCGAAAGCCGGCCCTACCCGGGTGTAATCGCCGCCATCGAGGCCCTGCGCGACCACGGCGCTCGCCTGGCGGTGTGCACGAACAAGCGCGAGAACCTGTCTCGCGCGCTCCTCTCCGCCCTCGATCTGGAGCGCCACTTCCACGCCCTCGCCGGTCGCGACACCTTCCCCGTTCACAAACCACATCCCGACCATTTGCACGGTGCGATCCGCCTCGCCGGCGGCACGTCACATCGCGCCCTGATGGTCGGCGATAGCGACATCGACATTGCCACGGCCAAAGCCGCGAGCGTTCCGGTTGTGGCGGTCAGTTTCGGTTACACGCAAGTTCCCGTGGCGAGCCTGACGCCCGACCGGATCATCGACCATTACGATCACCTCCTTGCGGCGATTGGCGAGCTGCATCCACCCAAGATATGAAAAAGATAGATATTTCAATGTGTTGGAGCTGGAGTTCCGTTAGGATCGAAAAGCTCGGAACCTGTCGGACTGGCCCCATGCGGCATGAACCCGATTTGACAGCGCCACAATCATCACACATGTTCCGCGGCCCGGACCATCCGGCCATTGCAATCTGAGATTGTTATTTTCTGTCGATCCTGCAGCGGCTTATGCCGCAGCAAGAAGAAAGCGCGGCATGAACGTCCTGATCGTGGAATCGGCTGCCAAGGCCAAGACAATCAAGAAGTACCTGGGGGCGAACTACAAGGTTATCGCCTCCTACGGACATGTCCGCGACCTGCCCTCCAAAGACGGCGCCGTGGAGCCCGATCACGACTTCCGGATGCATTGGGACGTTGACGACAGCCGCGGCCGCAAGGTCATGAAAGAGATCGCCGACGCGGTCAAAACTGCCGACAAACTCATTCTGGCGACCGACCCCGACCGCGAAGGCGAGGCCATCTCCTGGCACATTCTGGAGGTGCTGGGCGCCAAGAAGGCTTTGAAGAAGGGCGTCGAGATCGAGCGAGTGGCCTTCAATGCGGTGACCAAACCCGCCATCCTCGCCGCGCTGAAGGACCCGCGCACCATCGACGAACCGCTGGTGTCCGCATACCTGGCGCGCCGCGCGCTCGACTATCTCGTCGGCTTCACGCTCTCGCCCGTCCTGTGGCGCAAACTCCCTGGCGCCCGGTCTGCCGGTCGGGTTCAGTCGGTTGCGCTTCGCCTCGTCTGCGACCGCGAGGCCGAGATTGAGGCATTCCGCAGCGAGGAATACTGGACGATCGAGGCCACGCTTGCCACGGGCAATGGCGAAGAGTTCCCCGCGCGCCTTGCCGCCATCGACGGCACAACGCTCAAAAAACTCGATATCGAGGACGAAGGCACCGCCAAGGGTATTGTCGCCGCCATCGAGAAGGGACAGTTCAAGGTCACGCGTCTGGAAAAGAAGGCGGCCAAGCGAAACCCCTACGCGCCCTTCATGACCTCGACCCTCCAGATGGATGCGTCCCGTAAGCTCGGCTTCTCGGCCAAGCAGACGATGCAGATCGCCCAGCGCCTCTACGAGGGTGTGGATGTCGGTGGCGAGACCGTTGGCCTCATTACATATATGCGAACTGACGGCGTGACGATCGTGCCGGAGGCGGTCAACGCCATCCGCGGCCTCATCGCGCGCGAGTATGCGCAGAAATACGTCGCGCCCTTCCTCCGTGAATACAAGACCAAGGCCAAGAATGCGCAGGAGGCGCACGAAGCGATCCGCCCGACCGATCCAGCGCGCCGTCCCAAGGACGTATCCCGCTATCTCGACCGCGATCAGGCCGCGCTCTACGAACTCATCTGGCGCCGCGCGATAGCGAGCCAGATGGCGTCTGCCGAACTGGAACAGACAAGCGCCGATATCGAGGTGAAGGGCCGCGACGGCAAGACCTACATGCTGCGCGCGACGGGTTCCGTCACCGTCTTCGATGGCTTCCTCAAAGTCTATGAGGAAGGCCGCGACGATAAGATCCGCCTCGTTGAAAAAGGCAAGGACGATCATTCCGAGGACGAGACCGACGGCCGCCGTCTTCCGGCGCTTGCCGAAGGCGACCGTGTGACCGACAAGGCCGTGGAGGCCGAGCAGCACTTCACCCAGCCGCCGCCGCGCTTCTCGGAGGCGACACTTGTGAAGCGCATGGAGGAACTCGGCATCGGCCGGCCCTCAACCTACGCCTCCACCATGGCGACGCTTGTTGATCGCGGCTACGTCAGGATCGACAAGAAGCGCCTTGTTCCAGAGGACAAGGGCCGCCTCGTCACCGCGTTTCTCGAAAGCTTCTTCGGGAAATACGTCGAGTTCGATTACACGGCGAGCTTGGAAGAGAAGCTCGACCTCATCTCCGACAACAAACTCGACTGGAAGGCGATGCTGCGCGATTTCTGGCGCGATTTCACCGGCGCGGTCGAAGAAATCAAAGACCTGCGGGTCGGCGATGTTCTGGAAGCTCTGAACGAGATGCTGGGCCCGCACATCTTCCCCGATAAGGGTGACGGCTCCGACCCGCGAGCCTGCCCCAAGTGCGGCACCGGCCGCCTCTCGCTCAAGATCTCGGGTAAAAGCGGCGCCTTCATCGGCTGCGGCAACTATCCGGACTGCAATTATACGCGCCAACTTGCCACCACCGGCGACGGCTCGGCTGAAGAGCGCGAACTGGGCTTCGATCCGGAAACGGGCCTGCCCGTTGTCGTGAAGAACGGACGCTTCGGCACCTATCTCCAACTCGGCGAAGGGTCAAAGGAGGAGAAGCCGAAGCGCTCATCGATCCCCAAAGGTATCGACGCGGCCACTATCGATCTCGACAAGGCCCTTCAACTGCTCTCGCTTCCACGGGAAGTCGGTATCCATCCGGAAACCGGTACGCCCATCGTAGCTGGCCTCGGCCGCTTCGGGCCGTTCCTTCTGCATGACGGCACCTATGCCAACCTGCCCAGTGCGGAAGATCTCTTTACGATCGGCCTCAACCGCGCCGTGACGATCCTCGCCGACAAGCGCGCCGGCAAAGGCGGGGGGCGGTTCGGCCGCGGCGCGGCCCAAAAGACGGTTCTAAAGGATCTCGGTGAGCATCCGACCGCGGGCGGCAAGATCGAGGTGCTCGACGGCCGCTATGGTCCCTACGTTAGCCACAACAAGGTCAACGCCACGGTCCCGAAGGGCACCGATCCGGCGAATCTGAGCGTCGAGGACGCAATCCGCCTTCTCGAAGAGCGCATAGCCAAGGGCGGGGGCAAGAAACCGGCCCGAAAGGCCAGCGCCAAAAAGGCCGCCAAACCTTCCGGTAATGGCGAGGCGGCGACCAAGAAGGCTACAAAGAAGCCAGCCGCCAAAAAGGCGCCGGCCCGTAAAGCCAAAGCTGAGGCGTAGGTCTTTCGCTGCCTGTCGGAGTATCCGTCCGGGCACGGGGCCGGGCGCCAGATTTCGATCCGTCTACTGATCGTCCACAGGCACAATTGGCTGGGGCCTGGGCAGGCAGAATCAGGCAAAATGCACCCAAGCTCCGGCTGCGGAATTCCTTTGTTTGCGTGCGCTTTTCACGCCGGACATTTGGCTCTTGGCCAGGTGCAACATCAATGACTGTGTCAATGCCGTACATGCCGCCCAACATCTATCTGCTCGCCGACAACCTCGATGCGGCCCTCGCCGCAGGTGAGGACCTGTTGAAGTCGACGGTGACCTGGGAGACTGGGAAATCCGGAGAAGGGCCCGATATCGCCCGGGTGCGTGCCGAGCAGCGAGCCGCACTGGAAAAGATCCGTTCCCTGGAACAGCTTCTAATTGCCCGCGTCCTGAAGTCACGTGAGCGGGCCGAGGATATCTCCAGGCACGATCCGCGCTTCGGCGCGGTAGCCCGCCTCTATAATGGCGGTACGGCCATTCTGATCGAGGCCGTGGCGGAGTACGGGGATGTCACGTCGACGGACTTCGAGACGGGCCGCTGCGCCATTTCATTCCTGCGCTCACGGGGCCTGCTGGCCGCCGACGATCCCGGCCCGACCGAGGGTCAGGTCTTCGCCATCAGCGAGGAATTTCTGGTCGCGCATCGTATCCGGCTCGGCACACTGCTCGATCTCGTCGCCATGTTCCTCGATACGCTGGAGATCCACTACGATCTGTTCAGCGATGCGGCCGTGGAACCTGATCTGCTGCCGGGCGAGACACCGCTCGCAGAAGACCAGACCAATGTGATGGTCGCGGATCCGATCGTCGAGCCTGATTCACTCAGCGAAGCGCTGGCGGCCATGCGCACGCTTTCGCTCGATCCGCAGCGCTGAGGGAAGCAGATATAATCAGACCAGTGCCGACGGATGCACGCGCTTGCCCGGCGCCCGCGGCGTTTCGGTTTCGTCGCGCAACTCTCCGGCCGGTACGCTGGGGTGCGAACCGGTCAGATGCGGCCGCGGTGACGGCCGCTCCTTGAACTCCATCACTGCAGACGACTGCCAGCCCCCAGGCTTTTTCAAAGATGCCGACCTGCCGTTCTTCGGCAGGCCCGCGCGCTTCGTTGCGCCGCTGCCTCCGGATCCTGAGGCAACGGTCGGCTGCTTGGACTTCTGCGTGGCGGCCTTTGCAGTCTTCTTTTTCACATTGGCCGATAGGGACGACGCCTTCGTCTTCTTCTGGAAGCGCTTCTCGGCGTAGGTCGTGAAACCGACGTCGATCTCGCCCGAGTGCTTGGCCACTGCCTTCTTGCGGACAGGAGCAGACTTGGACGCCATCTTGGCCGTCCCCTTTGCCCGTGTCTTGGTCTTTGCTTTGAGCGGCCGCTTCTTAACGTATTTCTTCCGCTCGGCGCTTGCTACGCGAAGCTTGGCAGGGCGGGCAGGATTGGCGCTGATGGCCGAGGTGAGACCCGCCCGCGAGGCTTTCGGTTCGGCAATCTCGGCCGTCCGGATGGTCCGGCGCGGAACGGGCTCGGCGCGGATCGCTCCTTGAGTGACCGAGACTTCGGGGGTGTCAATCGGCACGGCAACGGGCTGCGCATCAATCGACGCTTCCTTCGACGGTTGGATCGTCAGGGCGGGCTTGTCGATCGTCGCCGTCAGAATGCGGCGCTCAACTTCGGCCTGGGCCGCGAGTGCTGCGGCGAGAGCACCACGCGGAAGATCGGCGCGCGGCACCACAGGCCGGTCGAGTACGGACGCTACGTTGACGGCCGGCGCAAGTCCCGGGATGCTGGCAAGTGCCGTGGTTCCGGCTTTGCCCTGGGCAACCATGACACCGATCGCCCCGTACGCATGATCAACGCTTGCAAACTGCCCGATGGGGCCCGGAACACGTTCATAAACACGGTTCTTCGAATACCTCGCCTCGGCGCGCGTCGGCGCTTTCAGCACGCGCAGCTTGACCTGACCGACACCCTTGACGCCGAGTTTGCGCGCGGCCGCCCTGGACAGATCGAGCTTCCGGTTGCCCCAATAGGGACCGGCGTTGTTGATGCGCAAGACGACGGCCTGGCCCGTCGCCTTCGACCAGACGAGCGCGATGGTGCCGTCCGGCAGATCCGGGCTTGCCGCATTGTCGGCTCTATCAGCATTGAACCGCTCACCCGACGACGTCAAACCGCACGGATTGTATCGATCGCGCTTGCAGCTGTCGTAGAAAGACGCGGTCAGCGTCAGATCCTTGCCGACGAGCGCCTGCGTCTCGGCAAGCGTCTTCACTCGATGACATTTTTTATAGAAGCAGTAGGTCTTGCCCGGCGTCTTCGCCGTGGCGGCGGTTGCGGCGATGAGGGGGGCAGTTACCCCTGAGATGGTTGCAATCGCGAGAATACGTGTCCAATCGCGCGCGCCAACGCGGCGCCCCGCGGACGCCTGAAGTCTGAAACCGAACATGGGGCACTCCCACCTATTGATCCAACATGAACCGGTGAACCGAGCGCCCCGCTTACGCTCTTACCTCTCCCGACCGGCCATGGGCGCAACTGAGCAAACAGTGCCCGGGGCCGGGAGAGCCCAAGTCGTCGCGCGCGGCATTGTCGAACGACGTTTATTACATCCGAAGGAAAAGCCGCAATAGACTGTTATTTATTGGAAAATTTGAAACCGGCAGCGCTAAGCTTTTGGCAGAGGCTCTCGGTGGCGCTGCGAAGCGTGTCAGCATTGGGGCAGCGCATCACCAGGTCGGTGGCATACTGGCCCTCCTTGAAGGCGGGATAGCTGCCCATAGCGACGGCGGGCCAGTCGGCCTGATGCGCGGCAAACAACTCGGCGAGTTCGCCCTCTGCGTGAGCCGCAACGATCGACGAAGAGAGTATTCGCCGCCCCCTCTGGAGATCCTGGGTGGCACACTTCAGCATCGCTTCCATGATCGACGGCACGCCCGCCATAACGATGACATTGCCGATGCGGAACCCGGGGGCCACCGACACTTCGTTGACGACAAGTTCGGCCCCATCCGGAATACGCGCCATTCGCAGGCGCGCGGCGTTGAGTTCGATGCCGCGCTTTTCATAAGCCGGCTTCATGATCGCTACGGCACGCGGATCGACATCAATGCCCACCCCAAAAGCCTTGGCGATGCTGTCGGCCGTGATGTCGTCGTGCGTGGGGCCAATGCCGCCAGTGGTAAATACATAGGTGTAGCGCTGCCTGAGTGCATTGACCGCCTCCACGATGGCGGATTCATCGTCCCCAACCACGCGGACTTCCCTCAGCGCGATGCCGATCGAGGTGAGGTGATCTGCAATGGTACCGATATTTCGGTCCTTGGTCCGCCCGGACAGTATCTCGTCGCCGATAACGAGTAGGCCGGCCGTCACGTCGTCGGAATCCTGGATCACGCTTTTGTCTGCCCTTCGGAAGGTTACCTGCGATGGCCGTGTTGTAGCACCGGGGCCTCTATGAAGAGAATCGCCTTGCCCGCCGCACCCCGGGGCTTTTATCCCTTGAACCATGCAGTTCAAATCTCCCCTCGTCCGCGGTCGCCTCGTCAAGCGCTACAAGCGCTTTCTTGCCGATGTCGTGCTCGATGACGGCAGCGAGGTCACCGCGTCTTGCCCGAACACCGGCTCCATGATGGGCCTGTCCAACCCCGGGATGGCCGTTTGGCTCTCGGTTAGCGACAGCCCGACACGCAAGTACGCCCACACCTGGGAGTTGGTCGAACTGGGCAAAGGGAAAGCCAAGACCCTCGTCGGCATCAATACGGGGCACCCGAACGCCATCGTCTCGGAGGCCATCACTGCGGGCCGCGTCGCGCCTCTCGGCGGATACGCTTCGCTACGCCGCGAGGTAAAGTACGGCCAGTCGAGCCGGATCGATCTCTTGCTGGAGGACCCCAGCAAGGGCCTTGCCTATGTCGAGATCAAAAATGTGCACCTGCTGCGCGAACCGGGTTTGGCCGAGTTCCCCGACAGTAAAACCGAGCGCGGCGTGAAGCATTTGGCCGAGCTTTCGGACATGGTCCGTGCCGGTCACCGCGCCGTGATGCTCTACCTCATCCAACGTGCGGACGCGGACCGCTTCCAGGTCGCCCACGATATCGATCCCACCTACGCCAAGGCTCTGGAGACCGCTCGGGCCGCGGGCGTGGAGGCCTACGCCGCAATTTGCCGGATCAGTCCCAAGGCGATCGAATTGGACCGCCTGTTGCCCGAAATTGGCTGACACCTGAGCGTCCTCGCGAGCATTTTTGCCGCCGTTTCGGCGAAACCTCGCCGCCCGATCGTGCGTATATGAAGTTATCGATGCCAGCCCCTCGGCTGACCGCCCCTGCCCCCATGGGCTAGTGTGACGAACAGGAGCCTTACCCATGCTCGACCGACGTAAATTCACTGCCGCCGGCCTCAGCCTCACCGCCGCCGCCGGATTTTTCGGGGTCGCAGGCAGAACGCACGCTGCAAGTGACAAGGAGACCTTCGAAGTGACGAAGACAGACGCAGAATGGAAAGAGATCCTGACCGAGGAGCAGCACTACGTGTTGCGCAAGCACGGTACGGAGCGCGCCGGCAGCAGTCATCTGAACAAGACTTACGAGCCCGGCACCTATCTCTGCGCCGGCTGCAGCCAGCCCCTCTTCACCTCGGAAACAAAGTATGACAGCGGCACGGGTTGGCCGAGTTTCTTCCAGCCGATCGAAAATGCCGTCGGGTCCTCGACCGACTTCAAGCTCATCTACCCGCGCACAGAGATCCACTGCAGCCGCTGCGGAGGACATCTGGGCCATGTGTTCAATGATGGGCCTGCCCCGACTGGTAAGCGCTACTGCATGAACGGCGTGGCGCTGAAGTTCGTGCCGCGTGAAGGCAGTTGATAGCGCAGGAGCAGATCCCATGCTGAATGGCGCACTGCGTTCCCTGAAGGCCGCCATCTGGCCGTTTGTTATGTCGGCGGTCATTTCGGTCGCCCTGCTGCCGGTATCCGCCCGCGGCGGGGATCCCGCCCCGGGCGGCCTGCAGGAAGCGATCTTCGCTGCTGGCTGCTTCTGGTGCGTTGAAAAGGATTTCGACCAGGTGGACGGCGTGGTCGAGACGATCTCGGGCTACACGGGCGGGCGCACGCCCAACCCCACCTACGAGACGGTGGGCACTGGCCGCACGGGACACGTTGAAGCGCTTCTGGTGCGCTTCGATCCCAAGCGGGTCACATACGACGCCCTGCTGGACCACTATTGGAAGAATGTGGATCTGCTCGACGGTGGCGGACAGTTCTGCGATCGCGGCAACGAGTACAGGCCGGTCATTTTCACCAGCGGCCCCGAGCAGGAGCGCGCCGCGCGCGCTAGCAAAGACGCACTGGAAGCCAGCGGCTGGTTCAAACAGAAGATCGCGGTCACGATCGAGCCCGCGTCCGCCTTCACGCCGGCCGAGGAGTATCATCAGAATTACTATAAGAAGAACCCGACCCGGTACCGCTTCTACCGCAACGGATGCGGCCGGGACGCACGATTGAATCAGCTGTGGCCCGAGCGCACCTCTCAATAAAGTTCTGATCGTTCCGGCCTGGGGCTGATTGCCCGTGGAATGGGCTTTTGCGGGTGCCGGTTCGGGGCCGCTGGACACTAGCCACGGCCCCCCTGATCCTCCAAACTATAAGTGTGAGGGCGTTGACCGAATCCTGCGCGGCCGTTGAGCCTGCGCAGCGTGTTGTTTATTTTCAGCATCACGCAGGAGAAGGCCATTGCTCGCGTAAGGGATCTGTTTTCCGGATCCGGACATCCGTTTCACGCGCTATTGGCAAGGCTCCTTGATGACGTCGAATGGGCTCGTGCCCCTGATCCGCTATCGCGATGTGGCCGCCGCCATCGAATGGCTGAGCAATGCCTTCGGCTTCGAAGAGCGCAGCATCGTCCACGATCCCGATGGTTCGATTGCCTACGCGGAACTGGGCCATGGGCGCGGCGTCGTCATGCTGGGGCCGGTGGGGCAGTCGGTCCTCGACTCTCTTCTCAAGCAACCCGACGAACTCGACGGTATCGGCACGCAGAGCGTCTACGTGGCCGTCGACGACGTAGAAGCGCACTTCCGACACGCACGCGCGGCCGGCGCCGACATTGTCCTCGAATTTGGAAGCGACGAGGCGGGCGATCGGGCCTACGCCGCGCGCGACCCGGAGGGACACGTCTGGAATTTCGGGGCCTATTCGCCCTGGCCTGCGGAGATTGCGGGGGCTGCCGCGGCACTGCCGGAAGCCTACGTGCCTGCGCGGCCGCCATCCCGGTTCCAGTCCCTTCTCGGGGGGTCCGTTGCGGCTCTTGCCGTGGCGACGGTGGCGGGTCTGACCCTTATGGAGCCGCAGCGGTCCTCCGCACCCACTGTGGCCGCGCGCAGCTTGGCCACGCCGCCCCCGGCTGCGGCGCCAGTGGCCGCCGCTTCCGCTCCCCAGGAAGATCTGGCGCGAGAGGCCGCTTCGCTCAGGAACTCGCTCGAGCGCGAAGCCCATGCCCGCCAGGAGGCTGCGCGGCTCGCCGCGGCGGTCCGCGAACAGCTTGCCAGGGAGCGCGCGGCCCGCGAAGTCGCGGAGACGGAGGTCGCAACCCTGAAGGCACAACTGCAGCGCGACCGTAAAACGGAGAGGCCCGCGACCGCGACCCTGGTGCCAGCCGAATCCGGCACGCCGCCCCAGACCACTGGCTCCCTCGGCGAACAGGGGGGCGTGGCGGAGGCGGACTCACCAACCGACGAGCCGGCGCCCCCGGTGACCGTTCAACCAGAGGCGTCGATCGAGGCCCCGGTCAAGAAACCAGCCATTCCGCAGGCGGCTATTTCAGAGACGAAACCCAGCCGATCCAAGGCGAGACCGAAAACCTCGCGCCAATCCAAAGCCTCGACCGCGAAAACGGCCAAGCCCAAGGGCAACAGCGGCACCAACCCGTTCTTCTTGTACGACTGATGTTGCACCAAAAGTGCAACAGGTCAGACCCGGAAGGGTCTGACCTCGTTTTGTCGCGCTTCACTCGGCGGCATGACGATGTGATGTCATCACCTGATCGGCGAGCCGCCCCACAAGTTCCGAAAGATGATCAAACTTGGTCCGGTAGGTTCCGACACCGGCAGTCGCCGAGCGCAGTTCCACGATGAGATCTTCCATCTCGGATGCCGGCAGGTGCGCCGTAACCACGTCCCAACCGGGCCATCCCTCGCGGGCATCGAAGCCCAGGATCTGCCCGCGCCGAGAGGAGATTATGGCATTGATCTTGGCAGTGGCTTCCGAGGGCACCGCGATCTCGACATGGTTGATCGGCTCAAGAAGGACAGGGCCACAGTTCGGCATGCCCTCGCTCATGGCCAAACGACCCGCTTGGCGGAAAGCCATGTCGGAGCTGTCGACCGTATGGTAGGACCCGTCCGTCAGCGTCACCGCCACGTCGACCACCGGGAACCCGAGGGGGCCTGACTTCAGGTAGTCCTCGACGCCGATCTCGACCGAGGGAATGAACTGCTTGGGCACGACACCGCCCGTGATCGTCTCCTTGAACTGGAATCCGGAACCGCGCGGCAGCGGCTCGATCTTGACGACGACATCGCCGAACTGCCCGTGGCCGCCCGACTGCTTCTTGTGCCGGCCGCGCACCTCCACGGATTTTCGGATTGTCTCCTTGTATGGGACCTGCGGCTTGAGCCTTTCAACATTGATGCCATGCTTGCGCGCGAGCCGTTCGAAAGCCACGCGCAAATGCATCTCGCCCTGCCCCTTGAGGATGGTCTGATGCGTGTCCTGCGCGTGTTCGACAACGAGGGAGGGATCTTCCTCGACGAGCTTGGCGAGTGAGGACGACATCTTGACCTCGTCCTTGCGATCCTTGAGCCCGATGGCGGCTGCCAATACCGGTTCGGGAGGGGGCGGCGAGGCGACCTGGGTGACGGGAGTCTTGTCCGTCGTGATGGTCTGCCCCGACTGTATGCTGTCCAGCCGGCCCAGCGCCACCGTGTCACCCGCCTTCGCTGTCCCGCGTTTGGTCGGCTCCTCGCCCTTCAGCGAAAAAACGCCTGCGACGCGCTCGGTCGATCCCGTGGCTCCCGTCACGACGGCACCATCCGAGATCTCTCCTGTCAGGACCCGCGCGAGCGAGAGCTTGCCTCCGTGCCCCGTGTAGGCGGACTTCATCACGTAGGCCGCGCTCTTTGTCTCGGCCACGCCGAGGCGTCTGGCGGTTTCGGAAACAAAGGGCACCTCGTGGCGCAGAGCTTTCAAAAGCCGAAGGATGCCGTTTCCGTTTTCCGCACTGCCGAGCAGAACCGGACAGATGAGGCCCTGTCGCAGATCGGCTGAAAGATCATTGAAGACGCGGTCGTTTGGCGGCTGCATGTCGGAAAGCAACTGTTCCATCAGCTCGTCGTCGTAGTCGGCGAGCTGCTCAAGCATGCGGAAACGTGCTTCCTTCTCGCGATCCTCAACATCCTTGGGCAGCGCGATGATCTCACTCGGCGCGTGCTCGCGATAGACGAAAGCGCGCTCGGAAGCCAGATCGATGAAGCCGGTGGCGATGCCCTTTTCCCAAATCGGGATCTGACGAAGCACCAACGGCTTGGCGGACGCCGGCTGCAGCATGGGAATGATTTCACGCACGGGCGTCGAGAAGCTGTCGATCTTGTTCAAAAACAGAAAATGCGGGATGCCGCGATCTTCCAGCGATTTCAGGATGACCTGGAGGGCCGGTACGCGCTTGGGATCGGGTTCGGAAACCACGATCGCGGCGTCGACGGCACTGAGAGCCAGCGACCCTTCGTGCTGAAACTCGATCGAGCCGGGGCAGTCGATGAAGGTGAAGGTGTCGTCGAGGAAATTGACGTCGGCGACGTTGAGCGAAACGCTCATGCCGTGATCGCGGGCTTCGGCGGATGAATCGCCGACGGTGTTCTTTTCAGAAACCTTGCCTTGTCGTGTGACAGCGCCCGTTCGGGCGAGTATGGCTTCGAGCAGCGTCGTCTTGCCGGAGAGATACGGGCCTACCAGTGCGATGCAGCGGGAGCTGCGGCCCGACGCGTGGCCCCCGTGTGGGCCATCGGAAGTCCCCATGGTTTCCTCCATTTTCCGCTTATTCGTGCCGGTCTTGTTGAACCGGCAGCGGTTCCGAGGCGCAGCAAAGGGCGCTGTCGCGCACCCCCGCGCCTCTTCATGGAGCGCGACGCTTCATGCTCGCTCCATGCGCGGCGGCTGGCAAGCCCTTCTCACGCGATCGTGCGGTTAGACCGCCTTTTTTCCATGAGGCCACAGCGGCGCCATGGCACGGGATGAGCCGCGATTTGGACGCTTACCGCGCAAGAGCCTGCCTCGCCCGCGTCACGCATGCCTGTTTTTCCAAGAGGCGATAAGGCAGATGTTGCCAACTTAAAGCTTGCGCGCGCATCAAAAGTTCCTGGTCGCGCGGCTTCGCCGCTTTCAAGTCGCGCGGCTTCGCCGCGACGCAACGAAAACCAGCCAAAACAGCCGCATTTCATCTTGCGGCGCAATGTATTGTGACGGATCTGCGAATGGGATTATTGCGGCGCAAAACAAATTCCTCCCCGGAGAAAGCAATTCGAAAGAAATTCTGTTGTTTAATCTTGACGTAACGGGTGACTGCACCAACTATGCTTTCAAGCTCTTTCGTGAGCCTAGCCCGGCAGATAGGTAGCTTGAAGCGCATACGTGGTGATGGCTCATACCCGGTGGTTTGTATCGCGTAACGGGATCTGGAGTGTCATGACGGACGACCGATTGATGTTGGCAGCCCGGGCTGCGGGATATTCGATGATCCCGCCGCAGGAAGTTTGTGACGGCGATACCGGGATGGACTCCTGCGCCAACTCAACGACCGTAGACTTTTACGGGACGGACGCTTCCTACCTGGCGAAATTGCGCTCCTATTTTTCGATGGTCTCCGCCGGCGGTCACGCTACCGCCCTGCGTGGCGCCGTCGCCAATTGGTTGCACAGCCGCGCGCACGCCTGAAATCGGCCTCTTCAATCTGAAAATTGATCCGTCGAAGATCCAATTCGGATCCAAAGGCGTTGATCCTTGGCGGGCGCGCATAGATGCTTGCGGCCCACGACGCCGGCAAACCGCCGTCGGCGCCGACGGCTTTTTTGAGTTCCGCTCTCACCGTGGAGACCGTGCCCATGCTTCGAACTGGTCTGATCTGCGCTTCCCTCGTCCTCTTCTCCGCCGGAGTCCTCGCCCAGAACACCGCCGTAATCAAGGAGCGGAAGGATCACTTCAAGGCCATGGCCGACGCCGCCAAGCCGACAGGCGCCATGATGAAAGGCGAAGCAGACTTCGATCTGGCCGCTGTCAAGAACGCCATTAAAGTCTTCCAGGAAAAGGCTCCGCTCCTGTCTCCGCTCTTTCCCGACGACAGCAAGGAGGGCGAGAAGACCCGCGCGCTGCCCGCCATTTGGGAGAACAAGGCGGATTTCGAAGAGCGCTTCAAGAAGCTCGCAGATGCCGCCAAGGCCGCGGAAACCTCCATCACGGACGAGGACAGCTTCCAGGACGTCTGGGGTGACGTGGTGGGCAACTGCGGCGGCTGCCACAAGAAGTACCGCCAGCCGGACAAGTGAACTTCGCCGTGAGTGAAGCACGCGTTCCCGCCTGGGATTTGCCGACCCGCTTGTTTCACTGGATGCTCGTTGTCCTCGTCGTATCGGCCTGGATCAGCGTCGAGTTCTCCGAAGAGATTGGAGACGCGCGCCTAAAGTGGCACCGATGGAACGGCCTCGCGGTGTTGACGCTCGTCGTCTGGCGCATTCTGTGGGGCGTTTCCGGCCCAACAAATGCGCGCTTCTCTCATTTTGTTCGCGGGCCGGCGGCGGTCATGGACTACGCTCGCGATCTGGTGCGCGGAACACCTCGCCGCTTCCTCGGCCACAACCCACTCGGGGCCCTGATGGTCCTGGCCCTTCTGGCATGCGTCGGCGCGATCGGTTCGCTTGGTCTCTTCGCGGTCGAGCACAATGATCTGGCAACGGGCCCGCTGTACCGGCTGGCCGGAAACGAGGTTGCCAAGGTGGCGACCAGTTGGCACCGGTTTCTCTTTGAGCCCGTTCTGATCGCCCTGGTGGCGCTCCATATCGTCGCCAACGTGCTCTATGGGTTCGTCAAGAAGGAGCCGCTTATCCCGGCAATGATCACGGGGGCCAAGCCGCCGGGGGACTACGAGGACGTGCCCCCCCTTGCGCCACCGCTCTCACGCCCGCTCTTGCGTGCGGTCCTTTGCCTTGCCGCAGCGACTCTCTTGGTATTCGGCGGGATACTGGCTCTCGGCGGGCGGCTGCCCTAGCCCCCAGGACACGGACTTGAGAAGCGAGATCTAGTTCGCGCCACCCGTCAAAACTCCGGCCCCGCAGGACAACACCGATCGAAAACAGAAAAGTCCAAAAGAGGCCTATCCGTGCAATGACAGACTGGCCGGCCCGCCAATCCACCAAATTTCGAATCAGCTTGATTTACGTCAAGAGCTTTTGCTTAGAACCCTCCTAAATAAAACCATATGCCGCGTTGCTCCCACCCCCCTGTCCAGCACGCGTGCATCAGGGACAGTTCCTTCCCTCCCCCGGTGGAACTGCAACCGCAAGAAGCCCTCGGCAAAACCGGGGGTTTCTTTCTTTTGGCAGCACCTTTCCCGCACATCCATCGAAGCCGGCATCCCCACGCTTCCCCGCGGCACGCCGGGCTAAGCCATGCCAAACTCGAAATATGAGAATGAAAATTAATCATTCCCCTCAAGGCATGAGCAGATAAGATAATTTCTCTAATCCAGGCCATTGTGCGCAAATGATTTGAAGTCAGATCATCCGTTATGAAGCAAAACGCGATCGCGGTGATGAACACCAAGGGCGGCGTGGGCAAATCCACGATTGTCCTCGGCCTCGCCGAAACCCTCTCGGCCGACCATCATTTGAATGTGCTGGTCATCGACAGCGACGCGCAGGCGAGCATCAGCTACATGCTGGCCGGCCCGAAGCGCCTCACAGACGTGCAAACGGAGGGCCGCACGCTGGTGGGCCTCCTCGACGAATACGTCGTCAAGCAGCGCTCCGCAGACTGGCGTGACTATGTGATGAGCGGCGTCTCAGACGTAGACGACGCCCGATCTGTCTACCTGCTGCCCGGCGACACCGAACTCACGCTGTTTGAAAGAGCGGTATCCAAGGGAGGCGCCGAACCGGCGCTTCGCCGCGCGGTCTCCGTTCTTCTCGACGAGTTGCGATCCGTATTCGACGTCGTTCTTATCGACTGTCCGCCTGGCCTATCGGTCGTGACGGAAAGCTGGCTGCGGGAGTCGGATTATCATCTTTCTCCTACGCGCCCCGACTTCATCTCCGCCTGCGGCCTCGCCTTCTTTCGCCGCTTCAAGCAGCGCAATCCGGAGATGGGATTTGCCGATAACATCGGTCTCCTCGTCACCATGAAGGATCCCCGATCGCAGGTGGAAGCCGAGTTTGAACGCTGGTTGCGGTCGGACTCGTCGAACAACTGTTTCGAGACCACCATACCCCGCTCCCACGCGATGCAGTTCGCAGCAACATATACTTCGGAGATCCGCTCGTTTCACGCCAAGTATCCCGCTGAAGCGGGCCACGCCATGCGCCGCCTGACCCGTGAGGTCCTCGACCGGCTCTCCGAACAGGCACAGAGCGAATTGAAGCCGGCCACTCCGGGATGGAACTGAGGCCGCGCCACCCCAACCAAAAGCAAAGCTTCAACGGGTTCCCATGCGACGGCGAGTTTCACGCACCGTTCAGCCTTGCTCAATTCTGAGCGACATTAGGATGCGAAATCCACAGTGCTGAGCATATTCCATAGAAACTCATGTCCGCCTACGTTTGCACTCTTCTGCAAGATATTCGGCGTCACCTCATTTCCAATTTTTACCTTTTTTGAGCGGCGACAATCGTTTGATTGCCCGCAAGTATTGCTGCATCATTATTTTGAGGGGGCTTAAAGGTCGCGATCGAGGCCCCACCATGCGTGATGCCATAGTCTCCTATCTTGGCCACAAACTCATTCTTCCCTTCTATCAGGCCCAGTATCGCCAGTTCATGGCCAGCCTGGATGAGGCGACCGATCTCCGGCGGGAGTTCCTCTTGGATCTGGTACGGCGCAGCCGCCAGACGGCATTCGGGGAGCGCCACGACTTTTCCTCCATTCACTCGATCGAAGATTTTCGAAAAGCCGTCCCGATCGGGGATTATTTGGACTTGGAACCCTACATCGCGCGCGTCGCGGCGGGCGAACAGACCGCAATCCTTCCGGGTGACGAAAAAATCCTGGCCTTCGCATGCACCACGGGAACGACGGGCGTCCCCAAGCTTCTGCCGGTCACGCGCAGATGGCTCGACAGCTATCAACGCTGGTGGCGGATGTGGGGGGCGAAGGCGGTCACCGACCACCCGGGAAGCGCAACCAAGAGGAAACGCTGGCTTCAGATCTCCGGGCCCCTGCACATCGACAAAACGCCGAGCGGTCACGCGATCGGAATGGTCAGCGCCATATCCGCCCGCTACCAGAACCCCATCTTTCAGCTCTTCTATTGCGTGCCTTACCAGATCGGGGATCTCGCCATTCCCGAACTGAGGCAGTATGCGCTGGCCCGCCTCAGCATGGCGCACAGCGTCGGCTTCATCATCACAATCACGCCGGGAAATCTCATCCATCTCGCCCAGACGGGGGATCTGCACAAGGCGGAAATCATCCGAGACATCCACGACGGCACGCTGAAAGGCCTCTCGAAGATCGCTCCAGCATCTCTGCGATCGAAGCTCTCGCGGTTGTTGCGACCGATGCCAGAGCGCGCCCGCGAGCTTGAGACAATCGTGGGGCAGCATGGCACTCTTTACCCGCGCCACTATTGGGATCTGGAACTGATCTCATGCTGGATCGCGGGCACAGTCGGATACCAGTCCAGCAATCTCGAGACGTATTACGGGGACTGCCCGGTTCGGGATATCGGTTACATCTCCACCGAGGGCCGCCACACGATCACGACCGATGACCAGTCGGCCACGGGTATCCTGGTGCCCGGCGACAGCTTTTACGAGTTCGTGCCGGAGGATGGCTCCGAGCCGCTCCTGCCGCATGAGATCGAAAGCGGGCACAGCTACTCGGTTCTGCTGACGAGCGCGAACGGCCTGTTCCGCTACACGCTCGGCGACATCGTGCGCTGTCAGGGCCACATCGGCCAGTCGCCACTCGTCGAGTTCGTTCGCAAGACTTCTGATGTCTCCGATCTCGAGGGGGAAAAGATCAGCGCCGGACAGGCGATCGCCGCCGTGCAAGCGGGAGCGGCCGCGCTCGGTATCGAGGTTTCAGGATTTAGCTTCTTCGGCGAGAGGCCCGCCGACGGACGCCCGCGCTATGCCATTTTCATGGAGGTCCGGAACGTCCCGGATTTGAAGCGTGAATTGGCAGACCGGCTGTCCGCGACCATCGACGACCAATTGGTCTCCATGAACATCATGTACCGGCAAAAACGCACCGACGGCTCCCTGCGGGCGCCACGCCTCGTGAGCCTCCCCAAGGAAACTTGGCATGCGTTTGGCGCCATCCAGAGCCGCAAGCGGCGCACCGGAGAAAGTCAATACAAACAGCCGGCGTTTCTGTCGCCAGAGCAAATGGACGAGCTTTATGCGCTTCTCGACGACCCTGACGACCAGGGACCTGCCATAACCGCGCTCGCCGGCGAATAGCGATCCCGCCCGCGCTGACAACAGGCTGCGGGCAGTCAATCCGACCAGCTCACGGAAGATGAGCGGCGCGGCGTGCGCGCCCTTACTTGAGGTTTGAGCAGAAACGCTGGATGCGCGTGCAGGCTTCCTTGAGGCTCTCGCGCGACGCCGCATACGAGATACGGAAGGCTGGGCTTCCGGCGAACGCGGCCCCGTGCACAACCGCGACCCCTTCTTCCTCCAGGAGCGCAGTCACGAAATCCTCATCGTTCGCGATCTTCACACCCGAGGCGCTCGTCTTACCGATGGCACCTGCGCAGGACGGATAGACATAGAATGCGCCTTCCGGTTTCAGGCAGGTCAGGCCCTCCGCCTCGTTGAGCATCGAGACGACCAGATCGCGGCGTTCGACGAAACGGGCGTTGTTTGCAGCAATGAAATCCTGCGGACCGTTCAACGCTTCCACCGCGGCCCATTGAGTGATCGAGCAGGGGTTGGAGGTGGACTGGCTCTGCAGCTTGCACATCGCCTTGATGAGCGGCTCGGGACCGGCTGCATAACCCATGCGCCAGCCGGTCATGCAATAGGCCTTCGAGAGGCCGTTCATGGTGAGCGTGCGCTCGTACAGCCCCGGCTCAACTTGCGCGGCCGTGAAGAACTTCAGTCCGTCGTAGAGCAGGTGCTCGTACATGTCGTCAGTAAGAACCCAGACATGCCGGTTCTTCGGCTGCATCAGCACATCCGTCAGCGCCTTCAGCGCGTCGCGCGAGTAGGCGGCGCCTGTCGGGTTCGACGGCGCATTGAAGATGAACCACTTGGTTTTTGGCGTGATTGCCGCGTCGAGCACTTCTGGACGCAGACGGAAGCCATCTTCCATCGTCGTCTCGGCGAATACGGGCGTGCCGCCGCCGAGGAGAACCACGTCCGCATAAGAAACCCAGCAAGGGGCGGGCAGCACGACCTCGTCGCCCGGATTGAGGGTCGCCAGCAGAGCATTATAGAGTACCTGTTTGCCGCCCGTGCCCACGGAGACCTGCGATGGCTTGTAGTCGAGCCCGTTCTCTCGCTTGAACTTGGCACAGATGGCCGCCTTCAACTCAGGGATACCATCGACGTCCGTATACTTGGTCTTGCCCTCGTCCAGGGCACGCTTGGCGGCGTCCTTGATGTTCTGAGGCGTATCGAAGTCGGGTTCGCCCGCCGAAAGCGAGATGATATCCCGCCCCTGGGCCTTCAGCTGCCGCGCCTTGGTCGAGACGGCGATGGTGGCGGACGGCTGAATACGGTTCAAGCTCTCGGCGAAGAAGCCCATGGCGGCGGTCTTTCATATGGATCGCGGGACGCGACGTGCGCCCCGGAAAACGGCGCGGAAGCTACGCCGCAGTGCAGCAATCTGCAAGTCGACGTTCGCACAGGGCTCCCATGCCGCATGGTTTGATCAGCGGTAAACCGGCCGGTGGTGGAGAGAACCGGCCACACGGCCGGGAGTCCTGCCGGCCGCCCGCGCAAAGCCTTATTCCCGGCAAACCCACGCCACACGAGGAATCAGTAATCTTCCGTAGGTAATAAATCGGCAGGCGATTCGCATATGCCGCTGATGCTGATGGAGGGCAAAATGACCGGAACTTTCCGACTCGACGCGCGCCACTTCATTTTGGATACAGTCGTTGGACTGACCATCTCGTCGCTCGCCATGCTGGCTATCGTTGGCGGCAGTTCGCCCGCCGGCGCCGTTGAAACGACCATCCTGACGTTCGCCGAGGACCGCTGGCTGCCTCTGCTTCTCATCCTTGGGCTGTTGTCCACGTTCCTGGCTTTCAACCTTGCCTTGTATCGTCACTTGAAACGGGTGTACGCAGAGGACAAGCCGCGCCACCGCCGATCTGGCCAGCCACCCAAGCCGTAAAAAATTACAGCGCCAGAATTTGGCTTTTGGCCCTCGCCGGGCTATATGAGGGCACGTTATCCCGAGGGACGGTGAAGCCATGATCACCAAGTCTGCCAAACGTTTGACCCCCGTGCTGACCTTGCTCGCTCCCGGGCTGGTGCTTTTTGGTGCGGTCATGATCCTTGATCCGGGCACCCAACTTGAGCGCGAACTCAACTCTGCGGCCCTGGCCCAATCGCGGATTTTTGCCGAGGCGGCGGTTCCGGAAGCTACGCCTGCGCGTCCGGTCTTGGCAGCCAAGTCGCCGGAAGAGGGTACGGAAGCCTTCTGGCTAACTCGCGCTCCCGCCAGTGAAGGCGTGGCGCGGGTCGCCTGGACCGCCCCGGTGGCCCCGGGCGACCGGATCGTTGTGAATTTCGGCGCCTATGACCGCCAGGTCTTGGAAGTGGTCGCGATCGCCGAGGATGATGCTCGGTCTGAGGCCACGCGCATCGACACGGGAGCCTCCGACGCGCCGCGCTTCGTGCTGACCTGCCGGAAGGTTTCCAGCCCCGATGCGTCGCTGGTCCGTCTCACCGTCGATCCAGACGGCCGCGGGATCACGATGGTGGATACGGGCAACCGCAGCCTGTGATCGGCTCAGCGCTTTACCTGACCTGATCGGGCTCGCGGGACCAGTCTCCATCCTGTTGGGATTGCGTTCTACGGGCCGTGCACCCTATTGTCTGCTCCTGGGGGTAGCCTGAGCTTTATGAAATCGCGTCCGCATGCCGGGGGAGTTCCATGCGTCTCAATCCGCCGACCGTTATCATATTCCTGATCTCGCTAGTGCTGGCCTCACTCGCCATCATGACCAAGATGCAGATCGTGCCCATTCCCCGCCACCTGCCCCATCAGGAATTCTGGCTGTCGATCACCGCCTACTTCGTCCTGATGGTCGGCAACGTGGTGAAAGGACTCTAGCGGCGTATCACCAGGCGATCTGCCGCTTGTCGCGGAAGAAGCCGCCCGTCGGACCATTTTCCGGCAGCGTCGCCAGCCAAACAGGCGTCTCCGCGCCTTTCGCCACATGTCGCTCGGCTTCCGCCCCGCCCATATCCGTGCGCACCCAACCGGGGCAGACCGCGTTGACCTTGATATTGCTGCTGGCCAATTCCGCCGCCGTCATGCGCGTCAACGCATTGAGCGCCGCCTTCGACATCCGGTACGCCGGAAACCCTCCGCGCATGTCGGAAAGCTGACCGGCGCCCGACGACATATTGACGATCCGTCCATAGCCCGTGTTCTGCATGATCGGAACGACGGCCTGTGTGATCCGCAAGGGGCCCAGTACATTGGTCTCGAAGGTCCGCCGCACGGTTTCGCCCTTCAAATCGAAGAGGCTCGACTTGAAGCCCCCCGGACCGTCGATCAGGATTGCTGCATTGTTGACAAGAATATCGATCCGGCCGAAGCGGCTAACGATTTCTTCAGCCGCATCGGCGATCGTTCGACCGTCATCCGCATCGAGCCGAACAACGGCCGCTTCCACGCCCTCGGTCGCCAAGGCCTCGCATGCAGCCTGGCCTTTGGCCAGGTCCCGCGCTCCCATGACGGCGATGATTCCGAGTTGCGACAACTGCCGGACGATTTCTAATCCGATGCCGCGATTGCCCCCCGATACGAGTGCGATACGCGTGTCCGTCATGCTCTCCAGACTTCCCCAGCTGGCGGCAGGCTACAGCAGCATGCCAGAGCCATTCCTGCTTGCCGCAGCGCAGCAGGAGTGTCCTCTGTTACCTAACCACTTCCGTCCATTTTGCAAATTGAGTTTGTTGATCTGGATCAAGTCCCAGGAAAAGCCCTATCCTTGGGCGCGGCGCAGCGCCTCGCTTCGGATGGTATCGAGAAATTTTGGCACGTCGTTCTTGAGAGACTGGCGCACGAGGAAACCCGGGACGAGGGGATGGAAACCGACGCGGGCCCGGTAGGTCACACGCGTCGCCGCCCCGCCCGCGATGGGCTCGAGCCGCCACTCACCGTCGAGATGCTCCAGATCTCCAGAGATCAGTCGGAACGAAATCCGGCTATCCGTCTGGTATTCCGACCGGAAGACGGTGCTGAGATCGGGCAGGAAACTCGCCCAGCTCGCCACCTTGTGCTCACGAACGTCCCAGGCGCGGGCTGGATCGGTCTCCAGAACGCGGCAGCTCTTGAGCGTCGGGAAAACTTCCGGCGCGCGAACGCACTCCGTGAGCGCGCTGAAGACTGCGGAGGCTGGGGCCGCGATGTCGATCACCGCATCGACCTGACCGTCGATCGGCCCTTCCGCCTCCGTAACACGCACAATGGGCTTTCCCGCGGCCAGCCGTTCCAGATCATCTGGGGAAAACGCCTGAGCAGGAGTGGCCAGGCCCAGTGCCACGACCAGTGCCGCCGCGGCAAGAACGGACCGGCATGCGAGGATCGAAGCTGTTGTCATGGCGCACCTTTTTCCAGCCGGCGGTCGGCATCTGCCGCGGCACTGATTGATTGACCCATTAGATACGAACGGAAGCGGTTGGCCGGTTTTCTCCGTTCGTGGCTGGTATCGTCGCACAGCATCAATCTCCGCAGTTTTAAGGGGGGCACCCCTGTCGGCGCGCAACCTGGATGACGCTTGAGACGCCCAACCGGTCGGTCCATATACTTCGCCTATGGCACGCGCCCCGAAATCCGATACCCCCAAGGCTCGCCCGTCCAGGGGCAAGTCCGGCAAGCCCTCAGCACCGCCCGTCGAGACGGCCGCGGGCACGCCGGGCTTTGGCGAGTCCTTGCAGACCTCCTACATCCCCGGTCCCTCGACACTCCCCGCCTTGCGTACGTCCGGCCCCCTGCCCCCGCGTGCAGGGGACAGTTCCATATCGGATGCGCTGAATGCGCTCCTGGCCAAGCCCGCCGAGCGTAGCGACCGGGCAAGGGAGATCCTATCCCGCCAGCCGATGCTGGCCTCACATCCCATCGTGGCCGGGACCGCTCAGGAGTTCGTGCCGCACCGCCCCGAACGTCCCGAGAAGAGCGAGGGCGGCATCAATTTCGAGATCGTCTCGGAGTTCGAGCCCAAGGGCGATCAGCCCACCGCAATCGCGGAGCTTGTTGAAGGCGTGGACAAACTCGAGCGCGATCAGGTTCTGCTTGGCGTTACCGGCTCGGGCAAGACGTTTACGATGGCGCAGGTGATCGCAGCAACTCAGCGGCCGGCCCTGATTCTTGCACCGAACAAGACGCTCGCCGCCCAGCTCTACGGCGAGTTCAAGAGCTTTTTCCCGAATAACGCTGTCGAGTACTTCGTCTCCTACTACGACTATTACCAGCCGGAAGCCTATGTCCCGCGCACGGACACTTACATCGAGAAGGAATCGTCGATCAACGAACAGATCGATCGGATGCGGCACGCCGCGACCCGCGCACTCTTGGAACGTGACGATGTGATCATCGTCGCCTCCGTCTCGTGCATCTACGGTATCGGTTCTGTGGAAACCTACACGGCCATGACGTTCGCCGTGAAGGTGGGCGACCGGCTTTCCCGGGACCAGCTCCTCGCGGACCTCGTGGCACTGCATTACCGCCGCAACGAGGCCGCCTTCGTCCGCGGCACCTTCCGCGCCCGAGGCGACACGGTCGAAGTCTTTCCCGCCCACTACGAGGACCGTGCCTGGCGCATTTCTCTTTTCGGCGACGAAGTCGAGAGCATCGTCGAATTCGATCCGCTCACCGGCCAGAAAACCGACGAGCTGGAGCTTGTAAAGGTCTATTCGAATTCACATTACGTCACGCCGAAGCCCACGCTTCAGCAGGCCATCAAGAACATCAAGTCGGAACTCAAGCAGCGGCTCGACGAGCTCTATGCCGTTGGCAAGCTGCTCGAAGCCCAGCGCCTCGAGCAGCGCACAACGTTCGACATGGAGATGATGGAGGCGACGGGATCGTGTGCGGGCATCGAGAACTACTCGCGCTATCTGACGGGCCGCTCTCCGGGCGAACCCCCGCCCACGCTGTTCGAATACCTGCCCGACAACGCCCTCGTCTTCGCGGACGAAAGCCACGTCACCATCCCTCAGATCGGAGGCATGTTCCGCGGCGACTACCGGCGCAAGGCGACACTTGCCGAATATGGCTTCCGCCTGCCCTCCTGCATGGATAATCGCCCGCTCCGTTTCGAGGAGTGGAACGCCATGAGGCCGCAGTCGATCTACGTCTCCGCCACGCCCGGCCCGTGGGAACTGGAGCAGACGGGCGGTTCTTTCTGCGAGCAGGTCATCCGGCCCACGGGACTCATCGATCCGGAAGTTCAGATCAGGCCAGCAAAATCGCAGGTGGATGACCTTCTGCACGAAGTACGCGAGGTGGCGAAGAAGGGCCACCGCGTGCTTGTCACCACCCTCACGAAGCGCATGGCCGAAGACCTGACCGAGTACATGCACGAAGCGGGCATCCGCGTGCGCTACATGCATTCCGACATCGAAACGCTGGAGCGTATCGAGATCATTCGTGACCTCCGCCTCGGCGCGTTCGACGTCCTCATCGGCATCAACCTGCTGCGCGAGGGCCTCGACATTCCCGAGTGCGGACTCGTCGCCATTCTGGACGCCGACAAGGAAGGCTTCCTACGGTCCGAAACCTCCCTCATCCAGACCATCGGCCGCGCAGCGCGCAACGTCGAGGGCCGTGTCATTCTCTATGCCGACGGCATGACGGGTTCCATGGAGCGCGCAATCGCGGAGACGAACCGCCGCCGCGAGAAGCAGCGGGCCTGGAACGAAGCGAATGGCATTACGCCCGAAAGCATCAAGCGCAACATTCACGACGTGCTTCATAGCGTCTACGAGCAGGACCACGTCACGGTGGATGCGGGCCTCGCCGATCAGCCCCTCGTCGGGCACAACCTTGCCAAGACCATCGAGGACATGGAACGGCGCATGCGCGAGGCCGCCGCCGATCTGGAATTCGAAACTGCAGCGCGCCTGCGCGACGAGATCAAGCGCCTGCGCGAGACGGAGCTTGCCGTCTCCGACGACCCCCTCGCGCGCCAGTCCGCGGTCGAAGACCGCACCGGCGGCTTCAAGGGCGAGAAGAAGTATGGCGCGGCCGCCAATGAGCCGCCGCGCAAAGCCTCACGCGTCCAGTCGGACTACGATCCCGTCCAACCCACTTACGCCCAATCGACGTCTCGATCGATGACCGGCGCCCCCCCCGTGGGGGCCCGGCCGCCGGGCGCAACTTCGCGCGTGAAGAAGCCCTCGCTCGACGAAATGGGGCCGGGAACCGATCGCCCGATCCCCGCACGCCGGCCGGAGGTCGATCCCAGGACGAAAGCTGGAGCGTTCGGCGAACAAGTTCGCGGGCCCCACAAGCCGACGCTGGACGAAATGGGGCCGCATGCCTCGCTTCCAGTCAAATCCGGCAAGCCGCTGCCGCAAAAGCCGGCGCTGCCCACCCGCACGATCGAATTCGACGATCCCGCAGAAACCAAGTCCCGCCGCGGACGACCCAAGAAAACTGGAAGACCGGGGCGGTAACGCGGCCTGACAACAGAAGCCAGAAAAGGCCGTTGCGTGATCTGGAGGACGCAAATCGGCCCCTTGTCCTGATCTCTTCAGATGCCGGTACAAACGCGGATGGCCCCGGTGCACTAAGCAACCGGGGCCAAAAACGATGCAACGGCGTCGTGTCCCGGATCCGGAACTATTTCAAAGGTACGGATCTTGGTGCCGTATCGAACCGATAGTTGAAACCAATCTTTACGATGTGGGCATCCTGATCGATATCGAAGATCGCGGTACGATCTCCGTCAGATAGAGAAATTTTCTCATCACCGAAATCCAGATAGTTGTATTCGGCTTTGAGAGACCAGTTGCTATCGATGGCACGCTCAAGACCTGCGCCGATCAGCCAGCCTGTCCGCGTGTCATCACCGCTGAATTTTCGTACACGGTCCGCGCTGCCGCCCGTGTGGCTGAAATCTTCGTCAGCCCAAGCGACACCAGCTTTTGCAAAAAATAGGGTTCGATCATGCGTAAAGCCGATGCGGCCCGCGAGCGTCATGATCCAGTTGATGTCCGTCGAGGCGTCGCGAAAGAGGCGAGCCTCGTTGCGCCATGTGCTGTCCCCATCCATTCCGGTCCAAGAGAACTCGCCCTCGACACCGAGGACAAGCCTGTCCCTTTGGTGATTGTAGCCAACCTGAAGACCGCCAATCGCACCGTCGGCATCATGACTTGTTATGACGGACCCAATTTCGGGGCTCGGTCCCCTGCCCGCGTTTTGGATCAGCGTCCAGTCCTTGTCCGACCACCCGTAACCCGCATGCCCGCCGAGGTAAAAACCGGTCCAGCTTAGAGCCGGTGCGGTCGCAAATTCCTCAACCGGCGCCCCGAGATCCGCAGCACCCGCACCTCCTGTAACGAGGCCCATCCCGGCTGCCGCTATCAAAATTGCTCGTCTCATGACTTCCCCAATTGCTTTGAGTGATCTTCAAACTCGAACTCTTGAACCCGTATAGCGAATGACAAATGGCTTGCGATTGACCCTGGTCAGAACGCTCTAACTCGGATGCAGTTTGAGAAGCCCTCGTTGCTCATGAGCAACATTTTATATAAGCAGTTCCGATAGTTAGACGTCTGAGTATAGGTGCGGACATGGCTCGCTACTTCGCCTGTATCGGCAGGCGATCCTTGAGGCGCGAGATAAAATAGATCGCTCCATGCGATGAAAGGTGGTGCTCATCGCGAAACAGAACCTTCGAGCCGTCCAGAAATACACACCGGTCGCCGGGGCAATGCAGATCGTTGGGATTGATGAAGCTTTCAACCAGCCCGGACATCTTTTCGTTGTAGGCAAGCTCCTCTGCCATTTTTTCCGGGTCCCCGACGCAGCGGTTGCGGATGTGTTCGTCGCTCAAGACCCAGTCCGGAACGGATATGCAGTTCAAAAGATGGCGGCCGGGTCGAATGAAATCACCAATAACGAAGGCTTTGTGTCCCGCCTCAGTCAACTCAGAGAGAATGTCCAGCGTCGGCGGGGCGATGACTTCGGGTTTGCTGCGCTTCGCGCTCGACAAAATAACTGTGCTTGGCTTGGCAGACCTGAGATACGCGAGGGCTTTTTGATTTCGTATACTGCACTTCTTGGAAGCGTCGCTGCTGGATAGGCCAAAAATAAAGCTGCCAACCCCGCTTTGGGGCACACACCCCGACAGATAAAAAACGAAGATATTGTAGTCCGGATAGAGCTCTGAAAACCCGGCCACGAGATGAAGTGCGTGGCTATCGCCCCAGAGGATGATGTCTCGGTCTTTCCCTCGATAGTTCTGGCACGTGAATAGATCTTTGGGCTTTTCGGGATCAACTGAACTGCAGTAGGTCTTGCGCTCCTTGTTGCGCAATTCGCGATTGGTCAGGGTCTCTCTCGCGGCCGGAATGCGTCCCTTCCAGCCATCCATGTTCAATATTGCAGCGGATGGAACAATTAGCAGCGCGGCAAGTCCCACCACGATGGCTGCGAATTTTGACGTTGGAAGACTGTTACGCCCTTCGTAGCGGAAGGTCTGCTCGATCGTCGTGTACTGAAGCCAGCCCAGAACAACCGACAGCAGCGCGAGCACCGTCTTCGCCGCGGCAGTCGCTTCGTTGTAGGTGTAGGCGCCGTAGAAGACCAGCAGGGGCCAGTGCACGAGATAGATCGAGTAACTCCACCGGCCGACAGCAACGACCGGCGGACTGCGTAGAAGAAACCCCGTAATGCGGGCACGGCCGGCATAAATTGCCAACGCCGCACCTAGGCATGGGACGAGAGCAGACACACCAGGAAACGGCGTCTCGTCCGTGAAAGTGATCACGGAATATACGATCAAGGCCAGTCCAGCCATCAACAGAACTTCGTCCAGCTTGCCCGAACCCGGACGCGCTCGGATTAGCCAAACGACGGCCGCCCCGATCATGAACTCCACGATGCGTGCCGGAAGGAGATAGAACGCGGCGGCTGTGTCAGCCACGAGCCATATTTGAGCCACTGCGAGACTGCCCAGAGACACGAAGAAGATTGTCCCGAACAGAACGGCTGGCCGCGTTTTGAACAACAGAAACACCAATGCCCATGGCCAGATCAGATAGAACTGCTCTTCCACGCTAAGCGACCAAGTATGGAGAAGCGGCTTCGTGTAGGCTGCGGCATCGAAGTAGTCGGCCTGTTGCCAGAAATAGAAGTTTGAAATGCTGAGGACCGCGTGCACCGCCGACCCGGCAAATCGCTCCATGTCTTCCGGCGATAGCAAAAGGACTGCTGCGATCAGGCTGATTAGGCACGTCACGAAGAGCGCGGGGAACAGTCTGCGGATACGGCGGACGTAGAACCTCGAGAATGAAAAACGCCCAGTCGAATTGACCTCGTCCACGATCAATCGAGTGATCAGAAAGCCACTGATGACGAAGAAGACGTCGACGCCGACAAAGCCACCGCTGAAACCTGGAATGCCCAGGTGGAAAAACATGACGCTCAAGACGGCGATGGTTCGCAATCCATCGATATCTGGTCTGTAGCGTACGGCGTCCATGAAGACATGTCCATTTGGCGCCGCGGCCTGAAGATTTGCCGGAAGTGGTCGGCACGATTGGCGCAAGGGTCGAATGCGGCGTTACGCTTGTTACTCCGTATTGCCTATTTCAAGATGGTCGCCTCGATTTCCCTTCAAGACGTTGCCGCAAAGAGCCCAAGTGTTTCTTACAACGACGCCTTGGATTTGACCGGGGGCGGCTCCAAAGGTTGCCTATCCCGCACCAACACCAGAGCCTGGCCCGGATGATGCTGTAGGCAGGACAGGTCATCCTCTGGCATTCCGAGTTCACCCCCATGATCCCGTCCCGACGTTCTCTGCTCACCGGTGCCCTGGGAGCCGCTGCCGCAACGGCTGCGACGACCGCCGGGCACGCTGGTCCGCGCAAAACGGGCGCTTCAGAAGCGCTTTCGGGAGCCCACGCTCTCCTGCCCGGCGACGGAACCGATCACACGCGTCACCTCCAGGCGGAGATCGACCGCGCCTCTGCCCATGGGCGCCCTGTGATCCTGCCGCCCGGCGTGTTCCGGACCGGGACGCTGACGCTTCATTCCGGCACAGTGCTGATTGGTGCCCATGGCTTGACCACTCTCGAATTCACGGGCGGATCGGCTATGTTCATAGCCACCGACGCGACCGGCATTCGCCTGGAAAGTTTTGTTATCGACGGCGCCAGCCGCGCCGTTGTGGCCGCCGACGACGGGGGGTTACTTCACTTTTCCAACTGCACTGGCTTGCACCTCGCGAACCTCACCGTACGACGCGCGCTCGCCAACGCGATCACGCTCGACGGCTGCGCGGGACGCATCGCCGACTGCACCATCTCGCATGCGCTACTCGCCGCCGTGCGCAGCCTCGATGCCAGGGGGCTGGAGATCACACACAACGAGATCAGTGATTGCGGCAACAACGGCATTCAGGTCTGGAGGTCGCAAGCCGGCGAGGACGGCACGCTCGTTTCCGCCAATCGCATCGCGCGCATCGCCGCCAAGGGCGGCGGCACGGGCGAGAACGGCAACGGCGTGAACGTGTTTCGCGCAGGCAATGTCGTCGTGTCGGGCAACCGCATCACCGACTGCGCGTATTCCGCCGTGCGCGGAAACGCCGCCTCCAACATCCAAATCCTCGGCAACAGTGCTTCGCGCATCGGTGAGGTGGCGCTTTATGCGGAGTTCGGCTTCGAGGGCGCGATCATCGCCAACAACCTCGTGGACAGTGCCGCAACCGGCGTTTCCGTCACAAACTTCAACGAGGGTGGGCGGCTCTCCGTCGTCCAGGGAAACCTGATCCGCAATCTCTTTCGCCGCGAGAAGGAGCCCGTCGACAAGCGCGGCGAAGGCATTTCGGTAGAAGCCGATAGCGTTGTAAGCGGCAACGTGATTGAGAGCGCGCCGACGTGCGGGATCATGGTTGGCTGGGGGCGCTACATGCGCAACTGCATGATCACGCAGAATCTCGTGCGAGATGCACGCACGGGCATCCTCATTTCATCCGATATCGAGGCTGGGGCCTGCCTCGTCACGGCCAACATGATCACCGGCGCCACGAAAGGCGCCATCCGCGCGATGACGCTCGGAGAACCCCTGGGACCTGACTTGGCCGCCGTGCCGGCAGACGCGACCCGCGTATCCGTCACAGCCAATCTCGTGAGCTGAACACAGCTACTTCACCCGGGCGGCGTTGCGGCGATGAGCTTTAACAATTCGCTGTCCCTGGCGATCTGCTCCACGTCCGCGCACTGCGCCTTGGTGGCAGCCGTGCATTCGATCGTGACGGTATAGGGAACGCCGAACCGCGTGATTGTGTATTCGGCAATAGACCCTTCCATGCCCTCCTCGTCTTCCTCGTCGAAGACGGACACTTCCGGACCAACAGAGGGAGCCGCCCCCGGTTCGGTAGTGGGATAAATCGGGAAGTTCTCGTCGAAAGTATGCTGCACGCGCAGGTCCGCTGCGACGCTCACAGAGACATCGCCGTAGGTATCCACGATCTGATACCAGACGGGATTCGTCTCATCCGTGTGAATATCGCGCGTGCCCGTCGGCTGCGGCCCTAGCCCCGGAAACGAATTCTGAACGAGGCCAGGTGCACCCTGAAAACCCAGCACCGGCAATTTCACTTTGTCGAGACGAGAGGGTTCTGCAGGCGCGAGACCGCGCGCGGCTTCGTCCTTTCGCGCCGCCACGAACGACGCAATCTCCGAATTCGACCAATCGACGCTGAGGAGCTTGTCGTCGGCCTGTGCGTCCGCGCAGCCTGCGCACGCTATAGCCAGAGCAGCAAACCGCAGACTTGTACGCACCGCTTTGTCCCCGAAAGATTTCCCCTGTCGAGCAGTCTAGCGTCTCCCCTCCCTGCACATCAAGCCGGGCGGGCGTCTATGCGGCATGGATCGCATGTTCTGGTCCTGCCACATGACATCTGTCATAGGCCTCGGCTAAAATGGCAGAAAAAAGGGGAAGGGCTCACGATGACAGAGACAATGGCACCGGGACCGTCTGCGCCGCAACGCAACGGGCTGCGGTGGGGCTGGATTTTGGGCGGCTTCATCGCGCTCCTTATCCTCGTTGCACTGAGCCTTTTCTTCGCGCCACCGTCCACCTTCCTCACCTCGCTCGTGAAGCGGGCCGTGTTCGATGCCACCGGCCGTGAACTTAAGGTAGAGAGTTCCAGCTATGTCATTCGCGAGACCGTAACGGTCGAATTGAAGGGCGTAGCGCTCAGCGGACCACCCGGGCACTCATCCGACACACTTCTCACCGCGCGAACGGTGCGGGCCACGATGCCCCTGCGATCCGTTCTCGACCGAAAGCTCGACCTTACGACGCTGGAACTCGACGCGCCGGTCCTAAATCTCATCCGCAAACCCAACGGCGCGACGAACTGGACATCAGGACAAAAGGCAGAGGACGGCACGACGCTACCGGGCGATCTTCCCGCTATCCTCGCGTTACCGCCTACCGCCATTCGCAACGGCACGCTCCTCTATTCGGACGAAGGCGAAGTAACCTCTCTTCGGCTCGACACGATCGATGCAAAGCTGGCGGTGGACCGCAAATACGGCGGCGCGGCCGCGCAAGGCAGTCTGCGTTACAACAACGAGCCGCTCACGTTCGACCTCACGCTCGCCGACGCGATGGCGGCCTTCGGCGGTAAGGCCACGACGATCGGGCTCGCCATCGACAGCCGCATCCTGAAGGCGAAGCTCTCGGGCGATGCGGCCATCGGCGAGCTGCCCATGCTCGTCGGCGAGATCGAAGCGACAACGCCCTCCGCGCGCGAACTCGCCGAATGGCTCGGTTTCGACGACAATCTGCCCGCGGGACTGGGCAGCCTCTCCTTCAAGGGAGGGACGGACGCGACCTCGGGGCAGACCCGAGGTGCGGGCGTCGCAGTTCTGCGCGACGAGTCCATCACCTATGACCTGACGGTGAAGGACCTGCGCAGCGCCCTGAATGGCGAGCCGTCCGGTTTCTCCGGAGATCTTTCCGCCGACAATCTTCAAGCCGCCGTCGACGGCACGATCGCCCTTGGCGACATACCGAAATTCGAAGGTGCTTTCAAAGCTGAGACACCCTCAATCGGCAAGCTCGCCCAGCGCCTGGGCGTTGCGAACGCAGCCGTTACGGCCCTTGGCCCCGGAACAGCCAAGGGCAAGGCCAAGATCGCCACTGGTGAAGATCTCGCGTTACAGGCCACCGAATTCGATGCCGACGGCCGCGCGGGCACCTTCAGTGGCACCCTTGCCCTTTCGGGAGCACGCCCCCGCATTGCAGGCGCGTTGGATATCTCCCAAATCGACTTCGATGCCCTTACCGGCCGTGTGCCGCAGCCACCCATGTCGCTCGCGCCGGAGGAACAGCCCGCAGACGAAGGGTTCGAAACAACGTGGGACGTGCTTGCCGCAGAACTCGATGAAATCGAGAACCCGCCACCGCCTGCCTTTGGCATCGCGGCAGCGCCCGCACCTGCCTGGAGCACGACACCGATCGATCTTTCCGGCCTGCGCAGCGTGGATCTCGATCTCGATCTCACCTCACGAAAGGTCAAGTTCGGCACGCTCGACCTCAAGGATGCCCGCATCAGGACACTCCTCGACAATGGCGAGCTGACCGCAAAGATCGAGAGCATCTCAGTTGGTGCGGGCAAGGGCACCGGCGCCATCGACCTCAAGGCCCGCGGCGCCGAGCACGCCGCCGCCATCACGCTGAACCTTACCGGTGTGGAGGCCGAGCCGATCACTTACGAGTTGTCCGGAAAAGCGCTCCTGAAAGGCACATCCGACGTCAGCATCAACACGTCCGCCTCGGGCAAATCCCTCAATCAGCTCGTTTCGAGCTTGGCCGGCAATGCCCGCTTCGACATGAACAAGGGCCGCCTGCGCGGCTGGGACATCGGCCGCATGGTCGAGGAACTCTGGAACTACAAGGGCTGGGGCTACAATCCCCAGAGAAACACGCCCGTCGACAAACTTACCGCCAACTACACCATCAAGGCCGGCACCGTGCGCTCCGCTCCGGATCTCACCCTATCCGGCCCGAACGCGGGGCTGCGCTCCACCGGCGATGTCGTGATGCCGCGCCGTCTCATCGACCAGACCGTGAAGGTGCAGAACCTGTTTTTCAACATAGTCGTCAAGGGCGACTGGACGAAAAAGCTCTGGATCGGGCCGGCTTTTCTCGCAGGGCTGAAGCAGGACCCGATGGGTGCGGCACCTGTAGTTCCACCGGCCACACAGCTTCCGCGTGCAATACCTGCTGACGTCATGGCCCGTATCGAGCGTATTCTCGATACTCCGGAGACGGCTCAGCGCCTGACGCCCAGTGCAAAAACATTTCTGCAATCGCTGCTTGCAGCGGGGCGGTCGGAGTCCTGATCGTTTCCGAGACCGGCGTTGCGTTGCATCGCACATGCCGATTGGGCATACTTTAAGGGGGAGGCTGGGATTGCGAAACGCGAAACCGGGACTGACAGGGGGATATCGTATTGGCGTCACGTCCAACTGAAGGTCGCCTAGGCGTCTTGCGCCGCGGCGTGCTTGTCATTTTGCTCGCCCTCGCAACGACAGCGGCGCCGGCCAACGAAAGCAAGGTTGCGGCCCCGTCTGAAACGCGCTTGGCGCTCTCTGGGCGCGATATCGTGAGCCACGCCCTCTTGCGCGCCGTCGGCGGAGGTGCTGGCACCGCGGCTCCCACGACGGAACGCTTTCCCTCGCCACCTCTTCCGGAATGTCCGCCGGAACAGGCCAGCGCGACAGACGGAACGGCACGCGTGCAATTGGCCAAGTGCCAACTCGCGCCGCCCACACCAGCGCCCGAGCCCGAACCCACGCCAGGCCCGCCGCCGGAGCCGCCCAAGCCGCAGTTTGCCTACCATCCGCCCGGCGATCTCATCGAGAAAGACAAGGGGCGGGGCCGCGAAAGCGATCGCTACGTCTATCTTCCCGACATCATCTTTCCCCTGAAACTTGGTGACGGCCGCTATCCGCACATGAACTCGCAGATTTGGGGCTTCGGCGGCGGCGGTTGGGGCGGTAAGGGCGCCGCAGGCGGCAGCGAAAGCGACCGGCGCAATTACGATCCCATGCAGCAGCGCGACAATTACTGCGAAGTGCGCGGCTGGAACATGCCGCTCTGTCCCGCAGGCGCGGGCCATCAGGGTCAGGATATCCGCCCGCCGTCATTCAAGGACAACAACTGGGAAGCCGTCGCTGTCGTTGATGGCACGATCACCAATGTTACACGCAACACAACCGTGCAGCTGAAAGGCAAGGACGGGACCGACTACTATTATCTTCACATGCACCCGCGTTCTATTGCGGTGAAGAAGGGCCAGAGCGTCAAACAGGGTCAGGTGCTCGGCAAAGTTTCCAAGTACATGAACGGCTCGCCCTCGACGAGCCTGCATCTGCATTTCCACGCGCGCCAGACCATCAAGGTCGGCAACAAGACGCTTTCGGTCTACGTGCCGGTTTTCACCTCGCTCATCGCCGCGCTGCGGCGTGACAAGGGGATTGAATCCGGGATTGGCGAGGATGGCATGCTGTTCGCCGATGCGGATTATGAAATCGGGGTGACACCTCCGCCGCCCCCGCCGGAACCTGAGCCGCAGCCCGAGCCGACCCCGGTGCCACCCCCTGTGCCGCCAGAGCCCACGCCCTCGCCCGAACCGGCGCCTCAGCCCGAACCTGCCCCTCAGCCGGAGCCCGCCCCCGAACCGGCACCAGAACCACAGCCTGAACCCGAGCCTGGACCGTCGCCAGAACCGGCTCCCACACCCGAGCCAGCGCCTGAGCCAGAGCCCCAGCCGACACCTGAGCCGGCACCTGAACCGTCTCCGGAACCCCCTCCTGCGCCGGAGCCGCAACCTGAGCCTGCACCCCAACCCACGCCGGAGCCCGCCCCAGCACCAGAACCGGCGCCCGAACCGGCACCAGAGCCCGCGCCGCAACCGCAGCCTGAGCCTGCCTGCGCCTGCGCCTGAACCCCCGCCGACGCCCGAGCCGGCTCCCGAAACCGGATGGTGGCAGTGGATCAAGGATGGCGTTTCCAACTGGTGGTCAAGTTGGTGGGAGTGATCCTCCAACCCGCCGAATACATCGCGCTCCGGTCTGTGCAATGCCCACATGCAGACGACGCGCCCGATCAGAAGAGGTGAGAGATGACGAAGCGCAAACCTGCCCGCCTTGCTGCGGCAGCGCTGACTGTCCTGATCCTGCCCTGCCTTGCTCTGCCATCCGCAGCGCAGGACCGGAAGCCGAACTACGACCGATTGCAGAACATGCTGGAGGAGAAGTTCGCGCCGCGCGACGACAAGGTCGCTCCCTCTTATTCCGTCGAAGAGCCCACAACAGCCGGGAGCCCCTCCGGCGATGGAGCAGACAAAACACGCCGCGGTGAGGATGTCCCGCGCTCGCTCTCCAACGCCCCTGACCGCGACCCGTCGGACCGAAAGCGATCGAAGCGCGACAAATTCGAGTGGGTAAAGCCCGACTTCAAGGCTTTGGAGAAGAAGCGCGAAGGTTCCAGATCCAGAAAGTCTGGCAAATCCGGCTCCTGGTTCGACAACTTTATGGGCGGCGTGAAGGAGAAAGTATGGGGCAAACCCTCATCGTCACTGGCCCCGGCTTCGGCGCCGTTTCTTGTCGCGAACGTCATGGGTTTCGGCTCCACGCCGGCCACAAGCGATGCACGCGCGCCGGTTGTCAAGACCGGCGGTGCCGGGACCAACGAGGCGGCCGCACCCGAGATCCCGGTGGCGAAAAAGAACAGCTACATGATCCAGCTGAAGCCGGACGTGACCGAGGAACAGATCCAGGCCCTCCTGCAAAAATACGACCTGAAAATCACCAAGGTCATCGGAGCGCTCGGGGTCATCACGGTCGAGCAGATCGAGACGGCTGCGAGCCTTGACGAAACTGTACCGCCCGAACCGGAGGTGACTGATCCAAAGAAAAAACTCGAACTCATTCTCGACCCGCCACTTATCAAGTCGCTTCGCAAGGAAGACATAGTCGACGCGGCATTTGTCGACAGCCTCATCGGCAACAAGGCTCTACCCAAACCCTCAGGGGCCGAGGTCAAAACCGGCGACAAGACTTACAGCTGGCGTTGGCAGCCCGGCGATACTCCCGACGGCAATTGGGGACTGAAAAGGATGCGCATCCCCACGATGTGGTCCCTCATTACGCGCCATCGCGCGGCCAATCCGGATTCGCCGCGACCCAAGATCGGCATCATCGACGTCGGCTTCACCGAAAACGCCAACGTAAAATACAAACTCGCACGCGGCACGCTGCGGCCGCCACTCGTACGGCCCGATTGTGAAACGAACCACGGCACGCACGTCGCCGGCATTATTGGCGCCAAGCAGGGTGCCGCCCCAGGCATCGACGGCATCGTTCCTGACGCCGACCTGGAGGCTGTGGCCATCTCGGCTGAGTTCATCGGCGAGCGCGACAGGCTCGACGCGGACGAGAGCTGGCAGGCACAGGCCATGCTATTCTCCGACGTGCTCTCCAACACGATGGTCTATCTGACCGACAACCTGCGCACGGGGGAAAACCTGCGCGTGGTCAACGTGAGTCTCGCCTACAATTTCATGGCACGCGGCGTACTGGGCGATGCCGATCCCGATACGGTTGAGGGCCTAAAGCTGCACATCGCCGAACAGGCCAGCGTCATCCGCACCATGGCTCGCCTCGTCGAGAATGAGGTTCTGTTCGTAGTGGCCGCCGGCAATGACAGTGAGGGGCTGGAACAACCTCTGCACACCCGCTGGGCCTCGCCGTTCGCATGGGCTGGTACCTACGAATGGACCAGCGGACCGCCCGTTCGCAACATTGTTGTCGTCGAGGCAATCGACCGCGACGGTACGCGCGCGGCATTCTCCAACATCGGAGGTCATGTTGCAGCACCCGGCGTCGACATCATGAGTACGCTCGGCAGCACGACCTCTCCGTTTGCCGTCTGCTCCGGCACATCGCAAGCCGCTCCCCACGTCACGGCACTTGCGGCTCTGCTCTTCGAACTCGCGCCGTCGAAAACGCCGGCGGACGTCATCGCGGCACTCATCGAGGGCGGCGACCCCGCACCGGTAAGTGGCGCGGGTGCACCGCGCGTCAATTCTATTGAGAGTGCCATCAGCATCGGGGAAGACACACGCCGTCTACTGGCCGACCTCGATGGTAACGGCACGGTCAACTCAGACGACCTGAAGATCTTCGCCCGCCAACTTGCGGCAATCGATGCCGCTGCCGCCACAGAGGCCGCCTTCACCGAAGATCTCAACGGTGATGGCGTCGTGGACGATAACGAATGCCACTTCCCGCGCATTGATCTGAACGGCGACGGGCAGGCCTCCGTGCGCGCGACAAAGACCGCGCGCAATCCCGCACTCAAATCCGACCTGGCGCCCATCGAAAGTGCCTGGGCAGCAGCGGCCGAGACGCTCAAAACAGCCATGGCAGAGACAGGGCTTACAGCGCGCATCGCCCACGTTCTGGTCGCCACAACCGATGGCGACCCCCCCTCGGCACCCGAGCAATGCCGACGCCGCGACGGCGCGCTGATCGCGGTGCTCAACCCGCCCTCCGGCGACGAAGGCACGGCACCATCAACGGACGGAAGCTCCAGCAGCGACACAGCGAGCGAACCGGGCAGCGACCTCGGCGGAGTCCTCATCGCCGATGCCGGAACCGTCGGCGGAACGCCCGCCCCCAGCGCCGATGTCCGCGCCGAAGTGGCCAAGGGCGTGGACAACCTGAAGAAGGACAACCCCGACCTCAAGGTCGTCATCAATCCGGCGACCGGCCTTCCGAGCCGTATCACCGGCTTCAAGCCCGATCCAACCCTGCTGGCCGCCGGCGCGCGGCCATCCGCGGATCAGAGTGAGGAGGAGACGCGTCGGATCGTGGAAAACTTTCTTGCCACCAGTGGCCTGACCGCCGCGCTGCCGACCCGCAACAAGCAGGCCGAACTGCAATACACCGGCCGCCGCAAGGACCCGGACTTCCCGGGTCGCTACATCGCCAATGTCGAGCAGCGCGTCGGTGGCGTGAAGGTATTCGGCTCGTCCGCCAAGCTGACAGTCGAGAACTCGCTGGGCGTCACGCGCTTCCAAGGTTCGACGTCCGCCGCAGCCGTGACCGACACAGTGCCAGCCGTCACCGAGGATGTGGCGACGGTTGCCGCCCGCAAGCGGCTTGCCGAGCTTCTTCGCGGCTCGGTCAATTCTCCCGCGCCGCCCCTCCCAATGGGCCCCAACCCGGACACCGCACCGGCCAGCAGCGAGCTCGTCGTGTTCGATCCGGCCCTGTTGCGAGCCCGCATTCCCGGCGGGACAAGGCTTGCCTGGATGATATCGATCGACAGCTTCCGCATTTTCGTCGATGCCAAAACTGGCGAGGTGTTCCACTATTACCGCGACAAGCCGACAGGCCTCATTCGCCGCATCTACGATCTTGGCAGCCCGTCGTCGGAAGCCGCGGCCATTGTGGACGAAGCCGGCAAGGCGAGCGGCGCGGCCGTTCCCGCAGACGCGGAGGACGCGTTCCGCTACACGGGCGCAGTGCGCGACTTCTTCTTCCTTGTCTTTGGCCGCAATAGCTACGACGACAACGACGGCGACGGTCCCAACGGCGGTGCGCCGCTGGAATCCTTCGTGCGCTACGGCACGGTGCGTAATGCCTACTGGTGTCCCTCCAAGTCCTATCATTGCCCGAAAGCCAACGCGATGGTCTTCGGACCCGGATACGCCGGTGCCGTCGACATCGTTGCCCATGAAATGTCGCATGGCGTCATCCAGCATGAAGCCAATCTCATTTACTCCGATGAACCCGGCGCCGTGAACGAGAGCATCGCGGACATCTTCGCTGCACTCATCGAGTTTTACGCCAAGGGCGATGCTGCCAACTGGCTCATCGGCAAATCGGCTCCCGGCTACTCGCCAGACCGGCCGTTGCGCAGCTTTGCCGCCCCGAACCTGACCAAGCCCGACGGCACATCGCTGTTCGACAGAAACCAGAACTTCTCCAGCACCAACCGAGGTCAGCCCGACCACTACTCGGATGTCGTCAGGCCCGACGATCCCCTGTGCGCCTCCACATGGCTCAACGACAACGGATGCGTACACTTCAACAGCGGCATTCTGAACAAGTTCGCCTATCTCGTTTCGGAGGGCGGTGAGCATCGCGGGACGACGGTCCAGGGCCTCGGCCGCCCCAAGCTCGCCCACCTCACCTATCGCACGCTGACGACGAACCTGAGCCAGACGGCAACTCTCGTCGAAGCGGCCGAAGGCTATCTGCAATCATGCCTGGATCTGACAACCAAGCAGGGCAGCGGCTTCACGGAAAGCGATTGCGATCAAGTATTGGCGGCCCAGCAGGCCGTGGGGCTGATCTTCGGAAGTTGACGCTTCCGCCGCAACGCGCTCGGCACCCCTGCCAGATGACGCATCAGACGGGCTGGCCGATGACACCAATCTCGACCAGCATCTTCAGCATGACGGCGGCGCCGCACTGCTTGGAGACCGCGTTGCCGTCCCATACGTTATCGGCCACGAACTTGCCCTTGGTGTAGTGGTTGGAAAAGCTCCAGAGGTAGGGCGTGTTGATCTTGTAGAGCAGCCGCGAGCGCCAGCCATTGTAGGCCTCCCAGCGATAAAGCATCCGCGGCAGTTCCCAATCCGTCAGATCGGCAAACTTGTCGTAGCGCAGGGCGTCGATGGCACTCGAATGCCAGTCCGTCGGGGGGTTCCACGGCTGCGGTCGGCCCTTGGGGATCTGAACGGTGCGGTAGCGCAGCGGATCGCCATTGTGCAGATGCTTATTGAAGTCGAACGCGCATTCCATGCCGTGAATGATACCGACGAAATACCACGGAACGCAGATCTCCTCCTCGATCCGCTGATAGCGCTCGCGGCGGGCAGGATCGGTTAGCCTGTTCGTATACCACTGTACCTGTGAGCGCTTGTCCTGCTTGATCACGCACGTCCCAAAGAGATCCCGATAGCCCTCCGCGACATCCTCGAAGGCGGGCGCGCGGACCGTCGGCGCGGCAGATGGAACGCCCTCCTCTTCAAGAGGCTCGCGCGGCATCTTTTCCGCTGCCAGCACTTTGCCGAGCAGAACGCTCGCGTCCTCCTTCAGCGCATCCGCCGCATCTGCCTGCTCCAAGGGAGCCGCGGCGATCGCGCTGTCTAGGCTATCCATGAAATCCACGATCGCCGGCATCGTTGTGGCGAAGTCATCCGAAAGGCTTTCCGGGCCCAAAGACATGCGCGGCACGGAGAGCCCGAGCTTTCGTGCCGAAAGCGTCAATCGGCCAAGTTCTGTCCAGATTTCGCTGGCAGGGCCGGATCCGGGCAGCGTCTCCTGGGCCAGAGCACGCGCGCTTAAACCGCGTAATACGAACGGCGCGCCCACAGACGCCGTCAGGCCCCGGGCAAAGGTGCGCCGGTCGCAGGAAATGCGGCGGGTCATCGTGTACTCCCCCAACGGTTGCAGAACCCCGATCTCCGGAACCCGATTATGCCACCTGAATAGGCGCGCGCCCAGCCCGATGGTCCCTTTCCAGGGGAATTTCCCGGCGCATTGCTTCTGGTCTGCGAGCCATGGGCAACAGCACCATGACCATGAGGATCAGCACCGAGAAGCTTTGGGACTTGGCAGATAGGCTTAAGGAGGCCGATGCAACGGCGAAAAAATAGAGCATGACCGCAAGCCCTGAAGGACGTGCGCGCACGACTTCGACGCAGAACAGGAAAAGACCGAAGAAGAATACGCACGACACGATGAGGCCGTGTGAAAGAACAACAGAAACCGAGAAGCTCTCGATGCCGTAGTCGAGGCCATAGTGGCGCATCATGGAATGGACAAAATCAGCGTTGGGGCCAAGGAGTAGCTCCGACCAGGACAGATGAGCGAACAGTGCGAACATCTCCACACGCGTGCTGGCGCTGCCCTGATCGTCGACGAAACGCAAAAGGAATCGGTCGAAGAAGCCCTGATCCGCCAGAACGAGCACGCCACCGGCCAGGACTGGAAGGCCGATGAGCCCGATCAGCACGAGGATTGGATCGAACGGCTTTCCCGACAGTACCTCCATCGCGCGCCTCAAGACATGCCAGGCAACGAAGAGAACGATGAGTGCGGTAGCCGCGCGGCCGCCGAAGACGACCATACCAGCGCCTGCAATCAGGAAGAGGACCGGCTTCAGCCACGTCGGTAGATCGCGGGCGCCACCCGAGAGCAACAACACCATGTAGCTGCCGGTCAGCATCGCGTTCGACAAGGGATGACCGATGAAGGCAGATGCCCGCCATTCCTCTTCCAGAGTTTCGCCTTCCACATGCAGAGGGGTCAGACGGAAGCCGAGCCCGAACTCGGCTAAGCCCAGAAGCGTGTTGGCAAGAAAGAGAGCGTGGACGAGCCAGGCAAGTCGCCGGCGGCGACACTCGTCGATCTCGCTCAAGAGAAGGAAGACGAGCGCCGGACCGATGAACGTATCGATAAACACCGTGAACGGCAGGCCGACGACAAACAGCGCGTGCACCATGACCAGCGCCACGGTGACAAGATAGAGGACGACGTTGGGATAATCGGCAAACCCGTTGACGAGAGGCACCAGCGGATTGGGGAATGTGCAGGCCGTCAGGAGAAGAATGAAGGCGGCGAGCAAGGTTGCCGGATGGATCTTCTCCAGAGGGCTGCCGCCGGTCTCGCCGTAGTTCCAACCCGATTCAATCAGTACATACGCTGACACAGTGACGAAAAAAATGATCATCAGCGCGAGCAGGCTGCCGAACACCGTCCCCGGGGGCGGTGTCAGATAACCGGACACTCTCGTTGCAGACTGGGCCATCGGAACACGCACGCGGCACACGGCCGGCAAAAAGGAAGCTGGCCAAGGTTAAGGCGACGGGAGATCATCGCGGTTGGCGGTTCACGGAGCAAGGAGCATGCCTTTCCCCTGACCAGCCTCAACCGAGGCTCACTCCACAACGGGCCGGCCATCCCAGCCCATCCAGGGTGCGTCCTTTCGGCTTGTACTCGCAGCCCACCCAGCCTTTGAAACCTGACGCATCGATTGCGCGGAATACGGCGGCATAGTCCAGCACATTGCAGTCCGGTTCGCTCCGATCCGGCGGATTGGCGCACTGATAGTGCCGGATCAGCGGCGCGAATTTGGCGATTGCCTCGAGAACGCCACCCTGCATCTTGTGGCGGTGATAGATATCAAACTGAAGACCGATATTGCGCGCACCCACCTCGGCGATGACATCCCGAGCCGCCTCCGTCGTACTGAGAAAATATCCCGGCATGTCGATGGTGTTGATCGGCTCTATCAGAATGGTGACGTCCTGCTCGCGTGCCCATTGGGCGGCAAGTTTCAGGTTTGCGCGATAGATGTCGCCATCGGCCCCATGCACGTCGAGACCCGCCATCGCATGGAGGCGCGAACATCCCAGCGACTCCGCGTACCTCAGCGCCAGATCAACACCCGCCGCGAACTCGTCCTGGCGGTCTTTCAGAGCCGTGATGCCTCGCTCGCCCTCGTCCCAGTGACCCGGCGGCAGATTGAAGAGCACAACTTCGAGGCCATGGGCGTCAAGTCGCGCGCGGATTTCCTCGGCATCGAACGCGTAGGGAAACAGAAATTCGACACCCTTAAATCCGGCTTCCGCCGCCGCCTCGAACCGGTCGAGGAAGGGCACGTCGGTAAACAGCATGCTCAGGTTGGCAGCAAAGCGCGGCATGGGGTTCTGGCCCTTCAGTCGAAATCGGGTTTGGAACGGCGCATTTTCTTGACTTCAGCGCGCTTTCCCTTGGCCTCGAGCCGCCGCTTTCGCGATGCCTTGGTTGGCTTTGTCGCAATCCGGGGCCGCGGCGGGACAAGCGCCTCACGAATGAGATCGGCCAGCCGCACGCGCGCATCCTCACGGTTGCGCTCCTGCGTTCGGAACCGATCGGCGCGGATCACGAGCACGCCTTCGTCCGTCACGCGTCGTCCGGCCAGCCGGATCAGACGATCGCGTACTGCGGGCGTCAGGCCGCCCGCGTGCCGCAGATCAAAGCGCAATTCAACCGCCGTCGAGACCTTGTTGACGTTTTGCCCGCCGGGACCTGAGGCGCGCACGAAGCGCTCCTCTATGTCTCGCTCGTCGAGCGTCAGTGTGGAGTTGATGCGCACTTCGGACAGATCCCAGAGCCTTGGACCAAGGGCGCTTCAGCGCGCTCCGATGTCCCAGTAATCGTTACGGAAGTACAGGAGTGGCTCGGCCTCGTCACGGAAGCGGCCGTCGACCACGCGGCCGATAAAAATCGAATGCGTGGCGAAAGTGTGCTCGTCCATCAGTTCGCAATCGAAACTCGCCAGCGCGCCGCGCAGCACTGGCGCGCCGGTCACCAACGTATCCCACACCGCGTCGCCCTCAAAGCGATGCTCCCCGGTAAGCCCTTCTTTGCCCGAAAACCGCTCGGCCAACGCTTGCTGCTCCCGCGTGAGCAGGTTCACGCTGAAGGATTTTGCCGCCACGATCACGCCATGCGTACCCGAGCGCCGCTGCACACAGACGAGCAGCATCGGCGGACTGTCGGACAGAGAGGAGAAGGCGGTCGCCGTGAGGCCGCCGCGCGCTCCCTTTTGGCCAGCTGCGATAATGCTCACGGCACCAGCCTGGTGGCGCATCAGGGCGCGATACTTCTGAGCATCCATCACAGGGCCTTTTTCCATGATCGAGGCAGTCATAATCATACTCCAGGGCTGGCCGCCATATGCCCCCCTCAACAGCACCGGTCCACGAAAGGACTACGCAGGAAATAGGCCTTGGATCGCACCAAACCCCTCATTGCGGCGGCGCCCGCCAATTTCGGACGGCAGCCATACGCGATTTTTTCCGTCAACGCGAAGTTTATCCTGCGCGGCTGGAACGAAGGCGGGGCCACCACTTCAAATCCTTCAGTATTTCGCGAGCCGCATTGCGTCCGGGCAGGCCGGTCACACCGCCGCCCGGATGGGCGCCCGAGCCGCATAGGTAGAGCCCAGGCAGCGGCATGCGATAGTCCGCGTGGCCGAGCACCGGGCGCATCGAGAACAGCTGATCAAGTGAGAGCTGGCCGTGGAAAATATCGCCGTCGACCAGGCCGAAACGGGTTTCCAGATCGAGTGGCGAGAGGATCTGCGTCGCGAGGATCGAACGGCGGAAGTTGGGCGCGTGCATCGTCACCGTCTCCAGAACGATGTCGGCAAAACGTTCTTTCTCCCGTGGATTTTCCCAGGACCGGCCACCAGGAAGCTGCGGCGCCACATGTTGCACAAATAGCGAGGCGACATGACGGTCCTTCGGCGCGAGTGTCGGGTCGATTACCGAGGGAACAAGCATCTCCACGACCGGCTCGCTCGCCCAGCCATCTCGTCGCGCATCGAGATAGGCGCGCTCCATGTAGGCCACCGTCGGAGCGATGACGATGCCGGCCCCATGATGCGGGCCCGCCTCCCGGCTGGGGCGCGCGGTGAAATCGGGTAGCTCGGTCAAGGCGACGTTCATGCGGAAGGTGCCCGATCCCGTCTTAATGTAAACGAAGCGGTCCCGAGTCTCAGGAGCCACTGCAGCGGCGGGGATAAGATCGCGAAACAAAAGCTTGGGACCGACGTTAGCGGCCACCGCCCGCGCGCGCACGATCTCGCCGCTTGCCAGTTCAACGCCCGTCGCGCGGCCATTCTCGACGACAACGCGCGCAACAGGCGCTTCGCATCGAATGATCGCGCCGGCGGCCTCCGCCGCGCGCGCCATGGCCTGCGTGATCGCGCCCATGCCGCCGACCGCATGTCCCCACACACCCGGCTTGCCGTTCACCTCACCGAAGCAGTGGTGCAGGAGCACATAGGCCGTGCCGGGCGTGGAAGGCGCCACATACGATCCGACGATACCGTCGAACGCGAACAGCGCCTTGACATGTTCATTCTCAAACCACTGATCCAGGAAATCCGAGACGCTCTTTGTGAAGAGGTCGACGAGAAGCCTCTGATCATCAAGCGGCAATCCTAGGATGCGGCGGCCGAGCCCCGCCCCTTTGATAAGTTCCTTCAGACCGCCGCCCGCGTTGGGCGGCGTTTTGCGGGTCAGATCGCGGAGTAGGCCGGCTGCGCGTTCCAGCGCGGCATCGTAGGCCGGGTAGCGCTGCGCATCGCGTGGCGAGAATTCCGCCAGCGCATTCTGCTTGGCCTCCATGCCGTAGGGCCACAGGAGAGCCTTGTCGGGCGACAGAGGGAGGAAGTTCGCCGCCGGCCGCTCTATGATCTGGAGGCCGTGACGGTGAAGATCCAGATCACGGATCACGCCCGGATCGAGAAGGCTCACCGTGTAGGAGGCGACCGAGTTGCGATAGCCGGGGTGAAACTCCTCGGTCAGCGCGGCGCCCCCCACCACTGCGTTCTTCTCCAGAACGGCGACGTCGAGCCCGCCGCGTGCCAAGTAGGCTGCCGCCGTCAGCCCGTTGTGGCCTCCGCCAACCACAACGATATCATGCACTTGAGCCACCTTGTCCTCGCGATCCGTCACAACGCGTACCTTGGATCTGATCTTGCCTCGTGCGCTTGCCGGGCACCGCAGGCCGGAACGACGCAGCCGGTCAAACCCAGGCAATCCTAAGTTGGGGATCTCATCCTGTTTTTGGTTGTTGGTCAGAATTTATACACGTATAGATTGCATAAGCGTGCATCTCAGAACACGGACATTGTCATTTTCTTTAGGACTCTGCCCGACATTGGGAATGCGATGCACGCAATGCGTGTAGTGAGCCTGTGGAGTTTTACGACTATGCGTACGAGCATAACGTCCGTTTCCAACGCAACATTTTCCGACAAGCGCCCGGCCGCTTCATCATCGAACGTGTTGATGGCTCTGCTGATCGCTGCCGTTGCGCCCGCAGCGTTCTGGACCGCCGTTTTCGCGGGTGTATCCAACCTTCTCGGCTACCAACCGGCAATGGCCGCCCTGCTGACGCTCAGCCTTTGCATTTCCCTGTTTCTCGGCTGCTTCATCGCAATGCTGCATCACAGGCGGGACTGAAACGCCCCCCTGCGAACTCATCTGCGCTGCTCCACCAAGACCCGACCTGTTCGGACAAAGACCGCGCCGGATGGCCTATTCGGCCGCTGCGCGCGATTTCGGTTGCACTTCCGCCATGTAGTCGTTGAGCAACATTTCGCAGAACCGGCCCGGCTGGAAGGTGTGCGGCCCGATCTCGCGAACCGGCGTAACCTCGGCGGCCGTACCAGTGATAAAGCACTCCGAGAACGTGCCGAGTTCCTCGGGCATGATCGTGCGCTCGTGCACGGTGATGCCACGACGGCCCGCCAGCTCGATCACGGTCTGGCGTGTGATGCCGTTGAGGAAGCAGTCAGGCGTTGGCGTGTGGACCTCACCGTCCTTGACGAAGAACATGTTGGCGCCGGTGCACTCTGCCACATGCCCACGATAGTCGAGCATCATTGCGTCGGCGTATCCCGCTCGCTCCGCACGGTGTTTTTCGATCGTGCAGATCATGTAGAGCCCGGTGGCCTTAGCCTTCGACGGGATCGTTGCCGGATCGGGGCGACGATACTGGGCGAGCCCGACGCGGATGCCGCGCAGGCGTTCAGCCATATCGAAATAAGAACCCCAGTTCCATGCGGCGATAGCAAGGTGGATCTTGCTGTGCTGGGCGGAGACGCCCATCTGCTCGCTGCCGCGCCAGGCAATGGGACGGATGTAGCCGTCAATGAGGCCGTTGGCCTTCAGCACATCGCGGCATGCCTGATCGATCACATCGACGGAATATGGAATCTCGAAGTCGAGCATGCGCCCGGATTCGATCAGACGCTCGGTGTGCTCGCGCAGCTTGAAAATCTCGCCGCCATAGGAGCGCTCGCCCTCGAATACCGCACTCGCATAGTGCAGGGCATGGGTCAGAACGTGGACGTTCGCTTCGCGCCACGGCACCATCTTGCCGTCGAACCAGATAAAGCCATCGCGATCGTGATAGGGAGCGGGTTCGGCCATTCTGCACTCAGTCCTCTCGGCTAGGGGGCACGTGCCTTGCGGCATCAGGCGCCACGCGCATCTTCGCGATGAGAAGCCGCAGCGGCGCACAGAGCGGAACCGCGAACCCAAGCTGCATTCCCGGCTCTCAATACTCCGCGGTCGCGGACCGGGCAGCGCGAGGAACGCCTTCAATCTTCAACGCGAAATGACTTGCCACGTCTATCGATCGGCGGCAAATAAGTCAACATGACTGACATAACTGCGGAGAATTCGAGGCAGCGCCGGATCTCGCAGGCGGCGGCCTCTGGTACCGACCAGACCGGCTCCGCTGTGGCCGTGCCGCCTGCCCTTGTCACCTTCGCGGAACTTTTCTATTTCGCCTACCGTAACTTCACCGGCGATCCCGACGCCATCCTGGCCCGTTACGGCTTCGGGCGGGCACATCACCGGGTGCTGCATTTCGTGCACCGCAACCCCGGCCTCAAAGTCGCCGAGCTGCTGGAGATCCTCAAAATCACCAAACAGAGTTTAGCGCGTGTTTTGAAGGAACTGCGCGAAAAAGGCTTCATTTCTCAACGGCCAGGCCCCGACGATCTGCGCGAACGGCGCCTCTACCTCACGCCCAAGGGCACACGGCTCGCCGATAAGCTCACCGAATTGCAGGTCCAGCGCATTGCCGAGGCGCTGCGGCAGGCCGGCGCCGGCGCGGATGAGGTGACACGCCGCTTTCTTCTCGCCATGATCGAGCCTCATGAGCGCGATCAAGTTGCTGCACTCGTCAAATGGGTCGACGGCGAGACCGGGCCGGCTGGCACCGGGGGGACTGAGAAACAGGATCGGACACCATGAATGACAGCCTCGCACGCAAGGCTGATCCCTTGCCGGATGACGCCCATCACATTCTGGTGGTGGACGACGATCAGAAGATCCGCGATCTTCTGGGGCGCTATCTGTTCGAGCACGGATTTCGCGTAACGACTGCGGCCGACGCGGGCAATGCCCGCTCCGCCATGCGCGGGCTGGCATTCGATCTTGTTCTTCTCGATGTCATGATGCCCGGCGAGAGCGGGCTGTCGCTGGCGCAGGAACTCAAGTCAATCTCACGTGTTCCCGTTTGCCTGCTGACTGCGCGGGCAGAAACCGAACACCGGATCGAGGGACTTGAAATCGGTGTTGACGATTACGTCACCAAGCCTTTCGAACCACGCGAACTGCTGCTGCGACTGCGCAATATCCTGCGGCGCGGACAGCCCGGACCTCATGCTCCCGTTGACGAAGTCCGAATGGGACCGTTCGTCTTCTACATCTCACGCGGAGAGCTGAAGCGCGAAGACGAAAGCATTAAGCTCACCGAGCGAGAACGCGATCTACTGCGCCAGTTTGCCCAGCGGCGCGGCACGCCCATCCCTCGCCATGAGCTGTCCAACGACGAGAGCACCGGCAGCGAGCGGGCCATAGACGTGCAGATTAATCGTCTGCGCCGGAAAATTGAAAGCGACCCCTCCAACCCGATCTATCTCCAGACGGTGCGCGGCAAGGGCTATATCCTCTACACCGACTGAACCGAGACTTTGAGAAAACCCAGCGATGGTCGCCGGAATAGAAGCGCCTTCGGAAAAGATGAAGAGTCGGCTCGTCCAAGTGCGCGACACGCTTCGCCACCTTCTCGAGTCTGGGGCTTCGGCCATCGGTGATGCCCTTCCCAAAGGTCTTTTCGCCCGCGCACTTCTCATCATCATTACGCCCATCGTCGTGCTCGAGGGCGTGATCGCCTTCGTCTTCATGGAGCGCCACTGGCAAGCCGTCACCCGCCGCCTCTCCGAGGCAACGGCGCGCGACATTGCCGCCCTCATCGAGCTTTACGACACGAGCAAGGACGCTACCTCCCACACGCAGTTGATCGAGTTGGCGCGCGACAAGCTCAGCCTCAATATGCAGATTCTTCCGCCGGGCGATCTTCCAGCCCCGGCACCCAAGCCTTTTTTCGATCTTCTCGACAGAGCGCTCTCGCGGGAGATTTCGCGGCAGGTCAAGAGGCCATTCTGGATCGATACGTTGGGAGAATCCCGACTGGTCGAAATCCGCGTCCGCCACGACGATGCCATCCTCCGCTTCATCGCGACCAGGTCGCAGACCTACGCATCGAACTCCCACATCTTCCTTCTCTGGATGATCGGTACGTCGATCATCCTACTCACTGTCGCTATCCTGTTCTTGAGAAATCAAATCCGTCCGATCCTGCGGCTGGCCGATGCCGCGGAGGCTTTCGGCAAGGGCCGGCCGTTCCCCGATGATTTCCGCCCGCGCGGCGCACGCGAAGTCCGCCAGGCCTCACAGTCGTTTATTGAGATGCGCGACCGCATCACCCAGCACGTCGACCAGCGAACGACGATGCTCGCCGGCGTGAGCCATGATCTCAGAACCATTCTCACTCGCTTCAAGCTGGAACTCGCCTTCCTGCCCGACACGCCCGAGACGCGGTCGCTGCGTACCGACGTCAATGAAATGCAGCACATGCTGGAGGACTATCTGGCATTTGCCCGAGGCGATGGCGGCGAGGAAGCGCGCCCAACCAACCTGCGCAAACTTCTCGAAGAGGTCTATGACGAATCCCAGGCCTACGGCACGGCCATCGAACTCAAGATGCGCCGCAGCAAGAATGACATCGTCCTGCCCCTGAAGCGCAATGCCTTCAAGCGCGCCGTAACAAACCTCGTCTCCAACGCCGTGCGCTACGGCGACAAGATCGTGATCCGGGCGGCAACGGAAGGAAGCTGGCTGCGCGTAGAGGTGGACGACAACGGCCCGGGGATTCCGCCAGGAGAGCGCGAGAACGTGTTCCGACCGTTCTACCGCATCGACAAGTCGCGCAACCAGGACAGTGCGAACTCCGGTCTGGGCCTGGCCATTGCACGCGATATCGCCAAGAGCCATGGCGGAGACGTCACACTTGGCGACAGTTCCATCGGCGGCCTGCGCGCCATCATCTCCGTGCCTTTGTAAGCTGCCCGGACCACGCACGCCCCCCAGCACCAATCAGCGAAAGGCGGATTCCAGATTGCGGACCGTTTCGAAGGACTTGGCTGCCGACAGATTTTTAATGCCGGCAAGCTTCGCAGAATTGACATCTGCACCGTTGAAGTCGGCACCGGAGACATCGGCGCCAGCAAGATCCGCACCCGACAGATCCGAACCCGCCAGCACAGCCCCGGTCAAATCCGCATCCTTGAGGGAGGCATACTGCAGATCCACCTCGACCATATTTGCATGCTTGAACGACGCCCCCTCGAGATTGGCGCCTTCGAAACCGCGCTTGACCATCGCGCGCTGGTTCTTGCGGCCGGGCGAAAGATCCGCATCGTCAAATCGTGCCTTGATCAGGCTGGCCTTGGCAAAATTCGATTTAACCTGGGCTCCGGAGAAATCCGCGCCGTCAAGCGTCGCCTTGATGAACTGGGCGCCGATGAGGCTCGCCCCCTTCAGCCGCGCGCTGCTGAGATTCGCGTCGAGTCCCCAGGCGGCATCTAGCGCGGCTCCTTCCAGGTTCGCACCCTTGAGGTTGGTCTTGTTGAGGCGGGCGGCACGCAAATTGACGCCGTGGAGATCGATACCGGAGAGGTCGAGACCGTTGAGGCTCTTACCTGAAAGATCAGCTGGCGCTTCCGGCGTACCCTTGGCCACGGCGGCTTCGACCTGGTCACGCGTCATCTCGGCCTTGGTAAAGGCCTCCGAAGTCAGATCAAGCCCCTGGAAGGGATCCTGAGCGGCGCCCGGATGGGCCAACCCCACAAAGAACATCGCAAGAAGAGCAAGAGTGTTGGGACGGCACATGTGGGAAGCTCCGAGGTATTGGACCGGCGCGCCGCTCATACCACGCCCTCGACACCAACGGAACGAACAACGCCTCAGACCGTCTACCGGTAGGCCTTATCAATGTTCTTCGCCTTTTCCAGATTCTTGGCAGCGTCCGCGTTCTTCATCGCGCCGATCTTGGCCGAGTTGACATCCGCTCCCAGGAAGTCAGCCCCCGAAACGTTCGCGTCCGTGAGGTCCGCACCGGCAAGTTCGCTCCCTGTCAGCGACACACCCGACAAGTCCGCGCCGCGGAGAGAGGCAAACTCGAGCATAGCCCGCTTCAAGTTCGCCCCTTTGAACGAAGCACCCTCCAGGTTGGTCGAACGGAACGTGCCGCGCATGAGCCCCATGGATTGGTTTTTTTCGTCCGCCGACAGGTCGGCACCTTCGAGGTTCACCCCCGTCATGCTCGCCTTGGAAAAATCGCCGGCAACGCGCGCCCCGGAGAGATCGGCCCCATCGAGCTTCGATCCGATGAGCTGCGTGCCGAACATGCTGGCACCCTTGAGATTGGCACCCGTGAGATCCGAATTCATCGACCAGACACTGTCGAGATTGACGCCCTCAAGATTAGCTCCCTTGAGATTGACCATCATCAGGCGCGCGGACTGAAGCACGGTGCGCCGCAAATCCATTCCCGACAGATCCAGACCGTTGAGCGATTTGCCGGTAAGATTGAGCGTTTCGCCTTCCTTGAGATTGGCCAGAGCAGCCTCGATCTCCGCGCGGCTCATCTCTGTCTTGGTGAATGCCTCCGATTTCAGATCGACCATGTCCAGCATATCCTGGGCGACCGCTGGATGGACCAGTGACATCACGATGACCATGGCAGCGCTGAGAAGTTTGCGGATTTCGCTCATGGAAGTTCCTCGCTAACGGACGGGACAGACTTTACCTCATCTGGGTACGGCCTAGATGGCCTCCAGTTTCATTCTCTGATCTGCATCAGAAAACGGCGCAGCATCTGTGACGAACATCACAGATGCGGCACAGTTGCGGCGCGGCCGGTCCGCTGGCAGATGGGGTAAAGTCGTGCACTGACCTCAGGCCCTATCGTCGTGCTACCGAACCCCCAGGCCCTACTGATCGCCCTCAGCGACCATTTCCGCATCAGGCGCAGCGGGGTTCATGAGGGCCTCCATGACAGGGGGCGGAATGAGCACCTTGTCGATCACATGGATGATGCCGTCGGAGGCCATAACATCCCCCTTCACGATCTTGGCCCCGGCGATATCGATCTCACGCGTCTTGCGGCGCTTTTTGATTTCGACGTCCGAACCGTCGATGGCTTGGATGGTGTAATTGCGCACACGCGCCTTGAGCAGCCGCTCGGTCGGATAGAGGCCCGGGATGGCGTGGTAGAGCAACAGATCGGTCAGCGCGGCCCGGTTCTGCGGGTCAAGAAGCCGATCGCGGATTTCCTGCGGCAGGGCATTGAAGGCGTCGTCCGAGGGGGCAAGAAGTGTCAGCGGGCCCACATCGATTTCCGGATCGTCGAGCCCGGCTAGTTTCGTCGCAGCCATCATATTCGTGAGAACCCCGGTCGCGATCGCCGCTTCCTTGAGGTTGGGTGGCGGCGGAGCGGCCGCGCTGTTTGCTGGATCGTAATTGCAGGGTGCACCGTCTCCCGCGACAGCCTCATGGACACCCATCAAGACAATGATCGCAAGAATCCCGGCAAAAGCTTTCGTCGCTTTGGCCACAGCGCGCATGGCAACCCCCGCAGGTCATCACGACGCCGTCGCTCCCCATCGCTCAGCCCGTCGCGTGAGTTTCAAGCTCTCAGTATTCGCGCAGGCTTTCAACTGCGAAAATCGGCGAGCGTGAGGATAGGCACAAAATCCAATCCCGCAGACCGAAAGGCTTCCGCCGCGCCGTCGAGACGGTCGACGATGGTAAGCACCCGAACGATCCTGGCTCCCTCCGCCTGCAAGGCGGCTGCGGCTTTCAACGCAGAGCCGCCTGTAGTTGTGACGTCTTCTACGATCACCACACTCTTGCCCTTCATCGTGTCGCCGCGCACGAGGCCCTCCACCAGCGACTGCGTGCCGTGCTCCTTGGCCTGCTTGCGCACGAAGAACGCGGAGATCGGCCGCCCCTGGACGTGGCTCACCGCAGCGATGGCTGAAGCGATGGGGACGGCGCCCATTTCCAGGCCGCCGACGAGGTCGGCGTCGTCGTCGCCGACGGCGTCGAGCATGAGGTCGGCGATGAGCGCCGCGCCCTCCGGATCGAGCATGGTCGGCTTCATGTTGAAGTAGAAAGTCGAGGTCTTGCCCGACGCGAGCTTCATCTCCGGACCCTCCTGGAAGGAGCGGGCCTTGACGATCTCGACGAGGCGGGCGCGTTTCTGGGCGGGGGTCAGGGTCATGTTATCCTCGGACAGCCGGGTTGTGGACCGGTCCCACAGCGGCCTGCCGCGTGTGGGAGGGGCGAGAGCCTCCCGTCGCGCGGGGGGCCGCCCCTGTCAAGCCGCGCGCCCGGCCATCCCCGGTTTCGTCATGCCCTGCGGCGGCAAGGCCCACGGGACGGCCCATCGGGAACCCTGACGCGGACGCCCGCTTGCCCTATAAAGAGCGATCCGCGCGGCCACGCCCGGCGCCCGGACACACCCACTGGGACACACCCACTGGAACCCAACCCACTGGAACTACACCCACTGGGACCGACCCCGCCGCATCCTACCCACCGGCCGACGCGCGCGCGCCGAGACAAGGACAAACCCCATGTTCGATCCCCAGAACCCGCCCGAGTTCAGCGCCTCCGCCTGGCTCAACGCGCCCGAACCCCGCCCGCTCAAGAGCCTCAAGGGCCGCGTCGTCGTGCTGACCGCGTTCCAGACGCACTGCCCCGGCTCCGTGAAGCACGGCCTGCCCCAGGCGCAGCGCGTGGCGCAAGGCTTCTCGGAAGACGAAGTGGCCGTGATCGGCCTCAACACGGCCTTCGAGGAGAATGAGAAGCAGACCCCCGAGGCGCTCCAGGCCTTCATCGCCGACCAGGGCCTCTCGTTCACCATCGCCAAGGACACCGTCAACGGCGGCGACATGACCGAGACCATGGCCGCCTACGAGATCCAGGGCACGCCTACCACCCTCATCTTCGACCGCCAGGGCCGCCTGCGCCGCCACTACCTGGGCCGCGTGGACGACATCCGGCTCGCCGCCGAAGTCATGGCCTTCTGCATGGAAGCGCCGAACGCCCCCGTGGAACAGTCGATGGCCGTGGAACGGCGCCTTGCCGCCGCGCTGACCGATCCCGACGCCCACGAGCACGCGCATGACGGCGGCTGCTGCGGCGGCCACCACAATCACAGCCACGACCACGACCACGATCACGACAAGGGCGGCTGCTGCGGCGGGCATTAGTTGTTTGTTGGCCCACGCTCGGCAGGCCGGCGTGGGCGTGATTGGCCCCACACTGCGGCAGGCGCGTGTGGGGCGGGACACCGCACGTCCCCGCGGGCTCTGTGGAGACCGGGCTGGCTTTCACCCGTAGACCGGCGACCGTCCTTGCCAGCTTCGGGTGAATGTGTCCATCCCCAGCCCCCAGCCGGGCCGCAGGAAAAGTGCGGGGCCAGCCCCACACGCGCCTGCGCGGTGTGGGCCAACAAAAAACTCCAGTTATCCTGCCTTTCTGTGACCACCCGAATCGCGTGACTGTCCTTCGGTTGTATCGGCGGATCGGAGTGGACACATGGCCGGGCGGACGGCAGGCAGGAAGACGGGCGCGAAATCGGGACCGGCGGGCACGGGCCTCAAGACGCCGGCGCTGGCCCCCGTGGCGGCCAACGCCAACGCGGCCCCGGCGCACGCGAAGCGCGCGGGCGCGGGCTTTTCAAAAAAGACCATCGCCCTCGTCTACGACTTCGACGGCACGCTGAGCCCGCGCCCGATGCAGGAATACTCGTTCCTGCCGCAGCTCGGCATCGACGCGAAGGACTTCTGGGCGGAGTGCACCGCGCTCGCCAAAGCCCGCCAGGCCGACCCGCTCATCACCTACATGCACCTCATGTACAAGAAGGCGAAGGAGAAGGGCCTCGTCGTGGACCGCGACGCGCTCGTCGCGCAGGGCGCGTCGGTGGAACTTTACCCGGGCGTCACCGAATGGTTCGACGAGATCGGCGCGTATGTGAACCTGCGCGCGGAGACGCACGGCATCACGCTGCGCCACTACCTCATCTCCTCGGGCCTCACCGAGATCATCGAGGGCACGGCGATCGCGCGCCACTTCCACAACGTGTTCGCGAGCGAATACTGGTTCGAGCCCTACGAGACGCCGTTCCCCAAGCGCGTCATCACCGACACGGGCAAGACGCAGTACCTCTTCCGCATCAACAAGGGCATCGAGGACCTGGGCGAGAGCATCAACGGCCACATGCCGGAATCCGAGCGCCCGATCCCGTGGCCGAACATGATCTACTTCGGCGACGGCGAGACGGACGTGCCGTCGATGGCGCTGATGAAGAAATCGGGCGGCGCGGCGATCGCGATGCACACGCCCGGCGCGTCGTCGAAGACCTGCGAGGAGTTGTTCCGCGCCGGCCGCGTGGATTTCTACGCGGGCGCCGACTACCGCCGCGGCTCCGACCTCTTCAAGCGCACCTGCCTCCTCCTCGACCGCATCCTCGCCGACATCCGCGTGCGCGAGGAAGTCTGGGGGCTGGAGAGC
>CAWGTZ010000030.1:0-21341 GCA_963825555.1 uncultured Alphaproteobacteria bacterium
CCGGGTGTTTCCACCCGGCCCCTTAACTCCCCCGCCTTTAGCTGCACCCGCTCGTTGATCCACACGTGTCACACTTCAAACAGGTCCCGTTCCGAACCATCGTGAAGTTGTGGCACTCGGAGCAGGAGACGCCTTCGTAGCCACGCAGTTTGGCCTCCGAGACTCGCTGCTTGTAGAGTTCGGCCTTGCTCGGCACAGGCTCGGCCGTCACCGTCGCGCGGGCGTAGACGACTTCCGTGTCGGCCTTCAGAGCCGTGGCGCCGACGGACTGCAGCGCATCCCCGTAAAGACCCGTCACCTCTTCATGCACGTCCCGATAGGCATCGGCCGTGCCGCCGGAGGACGATGCCTGCGTGTGCGAACGCGTGGCCAGACGCACCACCGGATTGCCGCGCACGAGGCCCTTGGACACCATCTTCTGCAGGCTCTCGGGCAGGTCGAGGGCGAGCTGCTCGTCGGTCAGATCGTCGGAGGAGCCAAGACCCGTCTCACCGACGATCTCGCGCGGATCGACGTGGGCAAGGTCGTGACGGCCAAGGTAGGAGACGGCAAGCTCGCGGAAGATGTAGTCGAGGATCGACGTCGCGTTCTTGATCGTCTCGTTGCCCTGCACGAGGCCGGCCGGCTCGAAGCGGGTGAAGGTGAAGGCCTCCACGTATTCTTCCAGCGGCACGCCGTACTGGAGGCCGAGCGAGATGGCGATCGCGAAGTTGTTCATCAACGAGCGGAAGGCGGCGCCTTCCTTGTGCATGTCGATGAAGATCTCGCCGACGCGGCCGTCGTCGTACTCGCCCGTGCGCAGGTACACCTTGTGGCCGCCGACGCTAGCCTTCTGCGTGTAGCCCTTGCGGCGCGAGGGGAGCTTCTCGCGCTCGCGCGCGTCCTCGTCCTTCACGTACACCACACGCTCGACGATCTTTTCGACGACCTTCTCGGCCACCGTGGCCGCCCGCATGGCGGAGGCCGCCTGCGTCAGGGCCTCGACGGCGTCTTCCGCATCGTCGTCGTCACTGGCGAGAAGCTGCGAGTTGAGCGGCTGCGAGAGCTTGGAGCCGTCGCGGTAGAGCGCGTTGGCCTTCAGCGCGAGACGCCAGGAGAGCATGTAGCTCTGCTTGCAGTCCTCCACTGTCGCCTCGTTGGGCATGTTGATCGTCTTGGAAATCGCGCCCGAGATGAACGGCTGGGCGGCCGCCATCATCCGGATGTGACTTTCCACCGACAGGTAGCGCTTGCCCTTGCGGCCGCAGGGGTTGGCGCAGTCGAAGACGGGCAGATGCTCCGCCTTCAGGTGCGGCGCGCCCTCCAGCGTCATGGCTCCGCAGACGTGCTCGTTGGCGGCGTCGACATCCTTCTTGGAGAAGCCGAGGTGAGCAAAGATGTCGAAGGCCGGATCGTTGAGCTTCTCGGCGGGAACCTTCAGCGTGGTCTTCAGGAAGTCCTCGCCGATCACCCACTTGTTGAAGACGAATTTGATGTCGAACGCGGTGGCGAGACCGCCCTCGATCTTGGCCAGCACCTCGTCGGTGAAGCCCTTCGCCTTCAACGTGGCGTGGTTGATCGCGGGAGCCTGCTTCAGTGAGCCGTGTCCGACCGCGTAGGCCTCGATCTCAGCGATCTGGCTCTCGCGGTAGCCCAGGCTCCGCAACGCCTCGGGAACAACCTGGTTGATGATCTTGAAGTAGCCGCCGCCCGCGAGCTTTTTGAACTTCACCAGCGCGAAGTCAGGCTCGATGCCGGTCGTGTCGCAGTCCATGACGAGGCCGATCGTGCCGGTAGGCGCGATGACGGTCGACTGGGCATTGCGGAAGCCGTTGGCCATGCCGAGGGCGAGCGCGTCGTCCCAGGCCCTCTTGGCGGCCTCGACGAGGCGCTGGTCGGTGCAGTTGTCGTGGTCAAGCGGCACGGGCGGGATGTGGAGCGCCTCGTAGCCGTCCACTTCGCCGTAGGCGGCGCGGCGGTGGTTGCGGATGACGCGCAGCATGTCCGACTTGTTCGGCTCGTAGCCGGCGAACGGGCCGAGTTCCTTGGCCATTTCCGCCGAGGTCGCATACGAGACGCCCGTCATGATCGCCGAGATGGCGCCGCAGATGGCGCGGCCCTCTTGCGAGTCATAGGGAATGCCGGACGCCATCAAGAGGCCGCCGATGTTGGCGAAGCCCAGGCCGAGCGTGCGGTAGCGGTAGGACAGGAGCGCGATCTGCTTGGAGGGGAACTGCGCCATCAGCACCGAAATCTCGAGCACGATGGTCCACAGGCGGCACGCGTGCTCGTAGGCTTCCGTGTCGAAGCTCTTGTCCTCGCGGCGGAACGTCATGAGGTTCATGGAGGCGAGGTTGCAGGCCGTGTCGTCGAGGAACATGTACTCCGAGCACGGGTTCGACGCGCGGATCTCGCCGGACTGCGGGCAGGTGTGCCAGTCGTTGATCGTCGTATGGAACTGGATGCCGGGGTCGGCAGACGCCCAGGCGGCGTGACCGATCGACTCCCACAGGTCACGGGCTTTCAGGGTCTTGGTCACCTTGCCGTTCTTGCGGGCAGTCAGTGTCCAGTCGCCGTCCTCGCCGACGGCGTTGAGGAACGCGTCCGTCACGCGAACCGAGTTGTTGGAGTTCTGGCCCGACACCGTCAGGTAGGCTTCGCTATCCCAGTCTGTGTCGTAGGTGGCGAAGTCGATGTCCGAGTAGCCCTGGCGCGCGAACTGGATGACGCGATGGACATAGTTCATCGGCACCTGGTCGCGGCGGGCCTCCTTGATGGCGTCCTTGAGCTTGGGATTCTTGGCCGGCTCATAGCAGGCGTCGCCGGCCGCCTCGCAGTTCACGCAGGCGGCCATGACGGCTTTCAGGCGCTTCTGGCAGATCTTGGAGCCGGTCACGAGGGCGGCCACCTTCTGCTCCTCGCGGACCTTCCAGTTGATATACTCCTCGATGTCGGGGTGATCGACGTCGACGACGACCATCTTCGCCGCGCGCCGCGTCGTCCCCCCCGACTTGATGGCGCCAGCGGCGCGGTCGCCGATCTTCAGGAACGACATGAGGCCAGATGAACGACCGCCGCCCGAAAGCTTTTCATTGGCGCCGCGCAGCGCGGAGAAGTTGGAGCCCGTGCCCGAGCCGTACTTGAAGAGGCGCGCCTCGCGCACCCAGAGGTCCATGATGCCGTTCTCGTTGACGAGATCGTCTTCGACGGACTGGATGAAGCAGGCGTGCGGCTGGGGATGCTCGTAAGCGGACGACGAGACGGTCAGTTCGGCCGTCTGGTAATCGACGTAGTAGTGGCCCTGGCCCGGACCATCGATGCCGTAAGCCCAATGCAGTCCCGTGTTGAACCACTGCGGCGAGTTCGGCGCGGCCATCTGCATGGCGAGCATGTAGCGGTGCTCGTCGAAGAAGGCCTGGGCGTCCTCCTCCGTCGTGAAGTAGCCGCCTTTCCAGCCCCAGTAGGTCCAGGTGCCGGCCAAACGGTCGAAGACCTGGCGGGCATCACCCTCACCGCCCGTACGCTCCTTTATGGGCAGCTCGGCCAGTGCGTTTTCGTCGGCGATGGAGCGCCACAGCCACGAGGGAACCTGGGTCTCCTGGACCTTCTTCAGGCGCTTGGGCACGCCGGCCTTGCGGAAATACTTTTGAGCGAGAATGTCGGCGGCGACTTGGCTCCAGTGTTCGGGCACTTCGAAGCCTTCGAGCCGGAAGACAACCGATCCGTCGGGGTTCTTGATCTCGGACGTGGCGCGCCGGAACGCGATCTTGGCATAGGGCGACTGGCCAGCTTCCGTGAATCGCCGCGTGATCTTCATTATCTTCCCCCGTTGAGTTCGGGGCGTTCGTACGAATTACAAGTGCGACCGCCGATAGAGTGTTGGTCTTTATTCGAGTGTCTCCGACCCGCTCGAAAACCCCGTGACGCGGACGCTACAAATCTTTCAACAGCCCCCTCCGGCGCGGCCCCGATGCTTGGCCCGGATCGTCATCGCTGGCGGCAGTCGTACGTCTGCAGCGCTCCCTCAAGCGCGCAGCGGGACCCAAGCGACCGATGACTGGATGTTGTAGGCACCGAAAAAGACCGTCAAAACAGCGGTCTCACCCGGGTCGGCTCGCACTCACGATGTCTCGCGCCGATGCCCAAAAGCTGTCACGATTCGTCGAAGGCGTCACGACCTATTGGGGGTAGTAGATGCGACCGACCACTATATCTAGTGGTGTTGGCAAGTTGGGGATTGACCGGCGCAGTTATCCAGGATTCTCGGGCATTCGGCGATGGCGACGCCATCCGCGCAGCCTGTGAATTGGCGCATCAACCAACGTAAGTGGGCAGCCTCTGGTCAGGCTAGGCCGATTCCGGCGACAAAGAGTGTGGCCGATGGGCCGCGGTCCTTCGCACACTGGACAGGCGGGCTTCCGCTCCCTACACGCAAAGGAGACGACGAACCCCGATTACGAGGGCGCGATGGGCTTGTTCAAAGAAATCTTCAGCTGGTGGGGCGGCAACACGTGGGGCACCCGCTTCACGCTCTGGCGCCATGGCCGGTTCGTGGGCGAGGACGAATTCGGCAACCGTTACTACGAGCAGAAATCGGGCCGGCCAGGGCCGCTCGGGCGTCCGCGGCGCTGGGTGACCTATCCCAATATGTCCGAGGCGACCCAGGTTCCGCCCGGCTGGTATGGCTGGCTTCACTTTACGGTCGATGAGCCGCCTCAGAATGGGGCCTATACACCTCGTCCCTGGGAGAAGGTTCACGAGATGAATCCGACGGGTACCCCGGCTGCACGTCGGCCGTCCGGGTCTATTCTGACGGCCACGGCTTCGCGCCCGAAGGCCACGGGTGACTATCGGCCATGGCAGCCGGAATAGGTCTGCCGACACGATGGGGACACGATCGCTCGCCACTGTTGAGTCTTGAGCGGCCGTGTTAGTCCGGCTCGATCATTTCTTTGTGTGTCGACGAGGCCGCGGGCGCGATGACGCGAACCCGGCGACTTTCGAAATTCCAGCGGACGAAACGCCAGCGGATATGGCCAGCAAGGCGCGACATGACGGGAAGAGGGCAGGCGGCATTCTTGCTGCAGTCTTTCTTGCTGTAGCCGGTCTTCTTTGGGCGGCTCCGGCCAGTGCGCAGCGGCTGGAGAATCAGGTTGCCATCTTTTCCGCCCTCGACAAGGTGACGGCCACCATCAAAAAACTCGAGGTGCCGCTCAACCAGACGATCGAATTCGGTCAGCTGAAGGTGACGCCGCGTGTCTGCTACTCGCGTCCGCCCACCGAGCAGCCCAAGACGACGTCATTCGTCGAGGTGGAGGAGGTCCAGCTCGACGGTCAGCAGAAAAAGATTTTCTCCGGCTGGATGTTCGCTGAAAGCCCAGGGCTCAATGCCGTGGAGCACCCGGTGTTCGACGTTTGGCTCACAGGCTGTGAAAAGCCGACCAATCCGGTCGCAGCCAGTGGCATTCCCCAAGCTGAGGGCGGTGACGGGAGCGAATCCGGACAGCCGGGCGATGATCTGCCTCGCCGCCGCGTGCGCCGGTAAGGACCGCCGCGCGACCTTTGCTGCAAACTTTCCGTTGCCTCAGTCTGCAAGAATCCGCGCCGCCGTCGGCGCGAAGTAAGTCAGTACGCCCGACGCGCCGGCGCGCTTGAAGGCGAGCAGGCTCTCCAGCATCACCTTGTCGGCATCGAGCCAGCCACGCTCGGCCGCAGCCATCATCATCGCGTATTCGCCCGACACCTGATAGGCGAAGGTGGGCACCTGAAACGTCTCGGACACGCGGCGCACGATATCGAGATACGGCATGCCGGGCTTCACCATCACCATGTCCGCTCCCTCGTCGATGTCGAGGGCCACCTCGCGCAGGGCTTCGTCCGTGTTGGCCGGGTCCATCTGATAGGTGCGCTTGTCGCCCTTCAAAGTGGAAGAGGACCCGACAGCATCGCGGAAGGGTCCATAAAAGGCGCTCGCATATTTGGCGGCATAGGACATGATCTGCGTGTCGCGGTGCCCGGCCTCTTCCAGCGCAGCGCGAATGGCGCCAATCCGGCCGTCCATCATGTCGGAAGGCGCAAGCACGTCGCAGCCGGCTGCCACCTGATTGAGAGACTGGCGCACGAGAGCCTCGACCGTTTCGTCGTTGAGGATCTGGCCGCCGGCCACAAGGCCGTCGTGCCCGTGGCTCGTGTAAGGATCGAGTGCCACGTCCAGGATCACCCCGATGTCGATGCCGGTCTCCTTGATGGCGCGTGTCGCCCGGCAGACGAGATTGTCCGGGTTGAAGGCTTCACTTGCATCGTCCGTCCTCAGCTTCGGATCGGTATAGGGAAAGAGCGCGATCGCCGGGATGCCGAGAGAGGCCGCTTCCCGCGCGGTCGCGGTCAAGAGATCGATTGACAGCCGCTCGACGCCGGGCATCGAGGGGATGGGCTCGCGCTGATCGCGCCCCTCGATGACGAAAAGAGGCCAGATGAGATCGGATGGGGTCAGGCGGTTCTCGCAGACCAGAGCGCGCGCCCAAGGGGCGCGCCGGTTGCGGCGTGGGCGTATGTGCGGAAAACCGCCGCTCGCGAATGTCTCGATGGTCGGACTGAACGGCGGTTGGGATGGGGAGGTCATCGGGTCTCTGCATGTTGTACTGAGGGGCTCGTTTGCCAGCAGGCAAACCTTGGCGTGGCGGGCGGACGGGCGCAAGGGGGCCCGCATCAGAAGGGTTAGGGGGCGGCATCTACTCGCAGAAATTCGACCGCGAACGTGGTGCCATATCCACGTGGAAGTGGTTGCGGTGGGCGTTATTGGCTTCGGGACCGAGCGTGGTGCCGAAGATCTTGCAGGCCCCTGAGTGGGCACCTTTGAGAAATTTACGCATGCGGGCCGGGGGCTGCGGCGGCTCGTCGGGGCCGCCGAGTTGTGACGGAGCAATGCCGAATTCCGCTGGCGTCTTGGACGCAGAGGAGCCGTCGATATTCCCCGTGCTATGGACCTTCTGCGCATTCTCTCCGTCGCGACCCCCGGAGGCCGACGAGTTCTCTGCAGCACCCACCTTCGCTGCCGATTGGGCAGCGGAAGCCGCAGCCGCCGCTGCTGCCTTCTTCGCGGCAAGTTCCCGAACGGCGATGTCGCGCCTGGTCTCGCCCCAACCCTCCAGCACCGCTGCCATCTCGCCGTTGGCGGTCAGGAACCCCCGGATGTCGAGGGCATTGGCCCGGCCATGCTCGGAAAGTTTTGTCTTCGTGCGGCCATAGGCATTGCGGCACGAGTAATCGCTCATGCTCTCGATCTTGATGAGTTCGCTCCCCAGATGCTTCTTGGCGAGCGACTGAAGATCTTTGGTGAGCCAGGTATGCAGCGCTCCCACCATGCCGCAGGTCAGGATGGGCGGCGGTGTTAGCACGACCTCCGGATTCCGCCCCATGCTGACGAGGCGGACGGGCGCCGCCGCGCCGCACTCGCCCTTGCGGAATGGCGCTTCGGGGATCGCCACCACGTCGATCTTGTCGAGAATCGTCTTGCACATTGCCTTTTCGGCGGCGATCTCCTCGGCAGGCCACTCGGTCGCCTCGGGCTTCGGCTTGGACTTGGCCTCTGCCTCGGCTTTCGCATCATCCAAAGTCTTTGGCCATGCCGCCGTCGGTCCGGTTGTCGGCTTGCCCTTTTCGGCTGGAGCCGACTTCACTCCCGTCGCTCGATCCTTATTAGCGGGATTGCCACCCTTCACCATGCCGTCCGCCGTCGTCGTGCCATTCGGCATCGTCGTGTCTGCACGCGGTGCCGCCCGTCCCTCCGTTCGGGTGTCCCAGGCGCGGGCAGTTTTGGCGCTCTTGTCCACCACAGGGTTCGCGCCGGATGTGATTGGCTGCCCATTCGAATCCCTGGGCTTCTTGATGGGGAGGGGCACATCTTCGGCCATCGCCATCGTGACGATGGCGAATGTTGTCAGCAGTGCCGGGATGAGCCGTTGCATCTTGAGGGAAATTCCGAAGCTCGTCAGGCAAAGCGGCCCGAGATCACGCCCTAATAAGATAATCCGCGGACTTTGTTCACGCTGTTATCCAGGCTTTTTCGGGGCATAGCGACGTGACGCCCGTGCAGAACATGCGAGGACTGTTTTCTCATTGCGGCGCGGACTGTATAGCGGTGATCCCGCAGGCACAACCGCGTGACGGGGCAAGCAAGATTGTCGTATGCGAACAAATTGTGGAAGGATGCCGCATTGCCCAAGGAGACACACAATTCCTTGCCGGCGGAGATTCGGCTCGAACAGCAAGGGTCCATGGCGCTCGTGACCCTCGATCGTCCACGCGCGCTCAACGCCCTGACGGTCAACATGCGCGCCGAACTCGACCGCTGGTTCACCGGTTTCCCGCGTGATCCGCAGGTTTATGCGGTCGTGCTGCAGTCGAGCAGCCCCAAGGCCTTCTCAGTAGGCTCGGATGTGCGCGAAGTCACCGCGCTTGGCCGTACCGATCAGGAAGCCGCGCGCCAGACATTTCGTGATGAGTATGCGCTCAATTGGCGTCTGGAATGCTTCTCCAAACCAACCGTGTCGCTAATCGATGGAATGGTCATGGGGGGCGGTGTTGGTATTTCACTTTATGGGACGCACCGCGTTGCGGGAGAGGGGTATCGATTTGCGATGCCCGAGACGCGGATAGGGCTTTTTCCAGATGTCGGTGTCTGTCAGGTTTTCGCGCGCATGCCGGGATCAATTGGTCAATATCTGGGATTGACGGGCCGTGGCATCGGTCGCGCTGAGGCATATGCGCTGGGCCTCGTAACTCATTGCATTCCAGCCCGTGCGTTCGACGAGATAAAGACGGGACTTGCCGAGACGATGCCGGTCGACCCGCTTCTCGATGACCGTCACGAAGACCCCGGCCCCGGTGAGCTGGAGGCTGTGCGCGATGTCATTGGGCGTTGTTTCTCGGCGCCCGATGTGCCGGGAATTCTTTCCGCCCTGGAAGCCGAGCAAGGAAGGCATCGCGAATGGGCAAAAGAAATTGCGGCTGAGTTGCGGGCCCATTCGCCGCTTTCTCTGGCGGTCACGCATCGTCACATCGCAACCGCGGCCCGGAAGGATTTACGCGAAGTACTGCTCGCCGATTACCGCCTCGCATGCCGTTTTCTCAAGGGGCAGGACTTTTATGAAGGCGTGCGAGCTGTGGTAATCGACAAGGATGGCCAGCCGAAATGGGACCCCGCTTCCCTCGAGGCGGTTACGGCAGATCTCGTGGAGGGCTATTTCGCCCCGCTGCCGGATGACAGTTGGGTCTTGCCAAAACGGGAGGAAATGCAGGCATCGCGCGCCTGATGTCTATAGCGATAGATCTTTTAAACAAAAGGCGGGTAATATTAGAAAGCGTTTCAAGAAATGGATGAAATCGTGGCGCCGCCAAAATAAAATTTAAAGAATGATTGCGCCGTACCCCCTGTTACCATTCTTTTACTATATCTATTGAGGTAACTTTTAGTTATTGCAGATAGTCTCGCCTTTGAACCGGGGTGAGCAAAAAGAACTCCGGGATTTGCGTCAAACAGGTAAGAGGCAGGGCTATGAGTTCAGTATTTGATGCACGTGCCCGCGTGCAGCTTCCGGCCCAGGAAGATCACAGCTATCAGGGTGAATACCTCCAGGCCCTGCGGCTGATCGAGCGGCTGCATCGCCTTCTGCTCGATGTTATCAAGGACGAATTTGACCGTCTCGGCGGTTCGGAACTCAACAGCGTGCAGGCTCTGCTGCTTTACAACATCGGTGACAGCGAGCTGACCGCAGGCGAGTTGAAGAGCCGGGGTTACTACCTGGGGTCCAACGTCTCCTACAATCTGAAGAAGCTCGTCGACATGGGTTACATTCACTACAAGCGCTCCGAGACGGACCGCCGGAGCGTGCGGGTGAGCCTTTCCAAGAAGGGGCTCGATGCCTGCGAAGTCGTGCAGAAGCTCTATCAGCGGCAGCTCGGCAGCATCGAGGCCGTTGGTGGCGTCGCGAGTGATGACCTGAAGGGTCTCAACAAGTCACTGATGCGACTGGAGCGCTTCTGGACGGACCAGATTCGCTACCGCCTGTAACCACTGGTCGCGCTCGGACCGTTGTTCCGGGTCAACATACAAAATACGATCAACAATTCGAGGGCCGTGGATTCAATCCGCGGCCCTCTTCGCTTGTTGCGGTCCGGGATCAGCAATTCATCCGGATTCGTCACTTACATGACACGCCCTCCGGGTCGATCTTCGGGCGCAACTTCCGCGCCGCGAGTTCGGGTTGCATCCGGGCGGCCAATATTGATCATCTGGCCGCATGGCTGCTCGCAGGTTCACCAGGCTGGAGTGCCCACCAGATTTCGTCGTTGAACGAAAACGGGGAGCGTTTCGACGTGAAGCTGAAGAAGCGCGTTCCGCGTTACTTCGCTACATCATGGCCTGGGCGACTTCAGACGGCATCATCCGGTTCCGCCGAAATATCTATGAACGCGACCGGGCCGGCGCAGATGCGTCCTTCTACTGAGGTACGAGGAGTTCCATTGCTCTTGAGGTTCCTCTGCAACACAGCGCGGCATTTTGGGCGTCGTCGGACGGCTTGACTTCGGTCAAGTGGCGCGGCGTCCGGGAATGCTTTAAGCGATCGGCCGCACCCGGTTGCCGATGGGGTGTGGAATGCCCAGATCCAGGCTCGGGGCGGCGTAAGAGTGGCTGGTTCAGCGTGGGTTCAGGTAAGCGAGAGAAAACTGCTTCTCCAACTGCGACGATGTCGCAATAACGAAAGCGGTTGATCCGGGAGTTCGAGCCGGGGCATGGTGCGGCGCAAGCGGGCGAAAAACAGCCCCGACAAGTCGAGGAAACGGTGACGATGGACTACGCGGGGCGTTTCAAAGCGGCTCTCGACCAGATCAAGAGCGAGGGACGCTACCGCGTTTTCGCAGATCTGAAACGCGAGCGCGGTGCATTCCCTTCGGCCAAGCGATATTCTGCCGAGGGGACGCGGCCGATTACCGTCTGGTGCTCCAACGATTATCTGGGCATGGGCCAGCATCCGACTGTATTGGCAGCCATGCACGAGGCCATCGAGATGGTTGGCGCCGGCTCGGGTGGCACGCGAAACATTTCCGGCACCACCCACTACCATGTGGAATTAGAGCATGAGATCGCCGATTTGCATGGCAAGGAAGCGGCACTCCTTTTCACGTCGGCCTACGTCGCCAACGACGCCACGCTGTCCACGCTTCAGAAGCTGATCCCCGGCCTCGTTATCTTCTCGGACGAGAAGAATCACGCATCGATGATCGAGGGCATCCGCCGTGGCGGCGGGCAGAAGCGAATCTTCCGGCACAATGACATCGCGGACCTTGAAGCCAAGCTCCAGGAATTCCCCGTCGAAACGCCGAAGCTGATTGCCTTCGAGAGCGTCTACTCCATGGACGGGCACATTGCCCCGATCGCAGCCATCTGCGGTCTGGCTAAGAAATACGGCGCCATGACCTATCTGGACGAAGTGCACGCTGTTGGGCTTTACGGTCCGTGCGGCGGCGGCATTGCCGAGCGCGAAGGCGTTATGGATCGTCTGGATATTATCAACGGAACTCTCGCTAAGGGCTACGGCGTCATGGGTGGCTACATCGCCGCCTCGCGCGATATCTGCGATGCGATCCGGTCGTTCGCGTCGGGCTTCATCTTCACGACGTCCGTTGCCCCTGCGATCGCGGCCGGCGCCCTGGCTTCCATCCGTTATCTGAAAACCAGCCAGCTTGAGCGCGCCCGCCACCAGGAGCGCGCCCGGACTTTGAAGGCAAAGCTCAAGGCCGCTAAGATCCCGGTCATGGACAACCCGAGCCATATCGTTCCGATACTCGTGGGCGACCCGGTCCACTGTAAGGCCGTGACCGACACGCTCTTGGACCGCTATGGAATTTACGCCCAGCCCATCAACTATCCGACCGTGCCACGCGGGACCGAACGCATCCGCCTGACGCCCTCGCCGCAGCACACGGACGCCCAGATGGACGCCCTCGTCGCGGCCCTTTCGGAACTCTGGGCGGCCTGCCCGCTCTCCCACGGCCAAACGGTGCGCCTCGCGGCCGAGTAGCCCGGAAGGGTTGGTTTTTCCCACCCCAGGGGGCGTTCCGCGCTTCAGATTCCCTGCGTAGTGTCGTCGCGCAGTCGGGGGTCCGGTTGTGACCCCTGTGGGCCACGTGGTATCTCCCAACGTATGACTTTCGTCGAACGGGGGCTCTCACGGCACCTCCGGGGCGCCGTGCTTAAGAACTCCGCCGCAACCGCATCCGCTAATTAGCGAGGAAACCCCATGCTCAACGTCAAGGGCAAGAGCCCGACCGATCGCTTTTTCAAGGCGCATTTAACCGAGACCGATCCGGAAATCGCCGCGGCCATCGCAAAGGAATTCAACCGCCAGCAGGACGAGATCGAACTGATCGCGTCCGAGAACATCGTCTCCCGCGCGGTGCTCGACGCCGCCGGCAGCGTGCTGACCAACAAGTACGCCGAAGGCTATCCGGGCAAGCGCTACTACGGTGGCTGCCAGTACGTTGACATCGTAGAAGAACTCGCCATCGAGCGGGCCAAGAAGCTTTTCAACTGCGGCTTCGCCAACGTGCAGCCGAACTCTGGCTCGCAGGCCAACCAGGGCGTGTTCAACGCGCTGCTCCAGCCGGGCGACACCATTCTCGGTCTGTCGCTCGCCGCAGGCGGCCACCTCACCCATGGCGCGCCCGTCAACCAGTCGGGCAAATGGTTCAAGCCCGTGCACTATGGTGTCCACCCTGAGACCCACCTCATTGATTTCGACGAGGTGCGCAAGCTCGCTCACGAGCACAAGCCCAAGCTCATTATTACGGGCGGCTCGGCCTATCCCCGCCGCATCGACTTCGCCCAGTTTCGCGCCATTGCCGATGAAATCGGTGCCTACCTGCTCGTCGACATGGCTCACTTCGCGGGTCTGGTCGGCGCCGGTCTCTATCCGAGCCCGTTCCCGCACGCCCATGTCGTCACTTCGACGACCCACAAGACGTTGCGCGGCCCGCGCGGCGGCATCATCCTCACGAACGACGAGGCGCTCGCCAAGAAGTTCAACTCGTCGATCTTCCCTGGCATTCAGGGCGGTCCGCTGATGCACGTGATCGCCGGTAAGGCCGTTGCGTTCGGCGAGTGCCTCCAGCCTGACTTCAAGACCTACGTTCAGAACGTGATCGACAATGCCAAGGCGATGGGCGAAGTGCTCGTCAACTCCGGCTTCGCGCTGGTTTCCGGCGGCACGGACAGCCACCTGATCCTCGTCGATCTGCGTCCCAAGGGCCTGACGGGTAATATTTCCGAGAAGGCGCTCGGCCGTGCCCACATCACCTGTAACAAGAACGGGGTGCCGTTCGATCCGGCGAAGCCCATGGTCACCTCGGGCATCCGCCTCGGCTCTCCCGCCGGAACGACCCGCGGCTTCGGTGTGGCCGAGTTCCGCGAAGTTGGCCGCATGATCGCCGAGGTGCTCGAAGGCCTTGCCAAGAACGGCGAGGAGGGCAACGGCGCCGTGGAAGAGAAGATCAAGTCCGAAGCTACGGCTCTTTGCCACCGCTTCCCGATCTACGGCTGATCGGCCGTTCACTGGCGATTTTGGGCGCCGGGCGGAGCATTATCCGCCCGGCGCTTCGCGTTTTTACGGGGGTATCGGGGGGCGGGGCAGCTGTACGAGCAGACAAGGGCCCCGGGAGTGCTTAAGAGATCCGGATCGTTCATCGATTCCGAGGCCCCGTCCGATGCGTTGCCCCTACTGCGGCTCAGAAAATACGAGCGTGAAGGACAGCCGTCCAACGGACGAGAACGCGTCGATCCGCCGTCGCCGTGAATGTCCAGACTGTGGCGGCCGGTTCACCACGTTCGAGCGCGTGCAGCTGCGCGAACTCGTCGTCGTCAAGCGCTCCGGGCGAAAGGTCGCCTTCGACCGTGACAAGCTCATGAAGTCGGTAACGATCGCCACGCGCAAACGCCCCATCGAGGATGATCGCATCGAGCGCATGGTGTCGGGCATCGTGCGGCAACTGGAAAGCACGGGCGACACCGAGATCCCGTCGTCGATGATCGGAGAGCGCGTGATGGAAGCCCTGCGCGGTCTCGATCCCGTGGCGTATGTGCGCTTCGCTTCCGTTTACCGTGATTTCCGGGAGGCGGCCGACTTCCAGGAGGTGCTAGGCGAGATCGCCGGCAGCGATACGCTGGTGGAAAAGCTACCTCAAAAAAGGCACTGAGCATCCGCCATTGAGATGGCCAACGCTCAGTCTGGCGGCCGGGCCCTTGAGATTTTTCGTCGAGCGGTGGAAAGCTGTCACCAATGAGCCCGCTCCCGTCTCCTTTCGATCTGGATATGATGGCCATCGCGCTGCGCGTGGCTGAGCGCGGTCTTGGCAATGTCGCCCCCAATCCGGCTGTCGGCGCGGTAATCGCCAACGCTGCGACGGGAGAGGTCATTGCGCGGGGTTGGACGCAGCCCGGGGGCCGTCCGCACGCGGAAACCGAAGCCATCCGCCGCGCAGGGGTACGGGCGCGCGGCGCGACCATGTACGTGACGCTGGAGCCGTGCGCGCATCACGGCAAGACCCCTCCGTGCGCGGACGCCATCATCGCGGCGGGCTTGAAGCGCGTCGTGGTCGGAGTCGGCGATCCCGACCTGCGTACGGCAGGAGAGGGCGTTGCGCGGCTGCGTTCGTCCGGAATTGAGGTTCTAGAGAAAGTCCGAGAAGACGAAGCCTGCTGGCTCACTCTTGGGCACATCCTGCGCGTCACCCAAGGCCGACCGTTCGTGACCTTGAAGATGGCCACCGACGCGCAGGGCAATATTCCCCGTGGGGATGGCGCAGCGCCTGTCTGGGCGACCGGGCCCGAAGCGCGGGCCGCGGGTCATCTTTTGCGTGCACGCGCGGACGCCATTCTCGTCGGCGCCGGAACGGTGCTCGCCGACGATCCCGATCTCACCTGCCGTCTGCCGGGCCTCGAAGGCCGCTCGCCGGACCGCATCGTGATGTGGGGACGCAAGCCGTTCCCCGCCGACCGCAGGCTGGTGAAAACCGCAGGCGCGGTGCCGGTCATCCTCATCAGGCCCGAGGGCTTTAGGGACAATCTGACCCCGCTCCGCGAGGCGGGCGTCACCGTGATCGAACCTCCGATCCGGGTTTCCCATGTCTCGCCCGATCTGGCCGTCGGGCTTCTGGCCGAGAGGGGCTGCACACGGTTGCTTGTGGAGGGTGGCCCGGTCTTGTGGCGCGCCTTTTCGGAGGCGGGGCTGGCTGATGAGGTGGCCCTGTTCATTGCCGGGCACACGATTGACACGCGCGGGGCCGAGGAAATCCTAACGCGGCATCTGGGGGCGGGTATCTACAAGCTGATCACGCGACGGTCGGTAGGTGCCGATACGATGTTGCTTTGGGCTCGCGACCCTGTCGCAGGGCGCGCGGGGCAACTTGCAGGTGTTCAGCGGCACTGATACGGAACCCGTCATGTTCACGGGCATCATCACCGACATTGGCGAAGTCATCGGACGCGAGGGCGGGCGCTTCGCAATCCGTTCGCACTACGACGCCGATACGATCGAACTGGGTGCGTCCATCGCCTGCGATGGGGTCTGCCTGACGGTGACTTCCGTGCGCGCAGATGGGCAGGGGGCCGCCTTCACACTCGACGTGTCGAACGAGACGCTGTCGCGTACTACCCTGGGGACCTGGAAACCAGGCCGCGCCATCAACCTCGAACGCGCCCTGAAGGCGGGCGATGAACTCGGCGGGCATCTCGTATCGGGCCATGTGGACGGGATGGCCCGCATCCAGAGCGTGACCCAGGATGGGGACAGCGTGCGCTTTGTTCTGGAGGCGCTCCCGAACCTTGCGCGGTTCATTGCGCCGAAGGGATCCGTGGCGCTCGACGGTACGTCCCTCACCGTCAACGAGGTGATGGCAAACCGCTTCGGAATCAATCTCATTCCCCACACCTTGACCCAGACCACGTGGGGGCGCAAAAAGCCGGGCGACCTGGTCAATCTGGAGGTCGATATGTTTGCGCGCTACGTCGCGCGGCTTTTGGAGTTTCGTTCGTGAGTGCTTCGCAGGCCAGCGGCCAGATGGCTACCGGCTCGACCTCGAAATCCGCATCTGCCGTCTCCCCGACATCAGAAATTGTCGAGGATCTGCAGAACGGCCGCATGGTCGTGCTCGTCGACGCCGAGGATCGCGAGAACGAAGGCGATCTCGTAGTCGCCGCCCAGATGGCGACGCCGGATGCTATCAACTTCATGGCGAAGCACGGCCGCGGTCTCATCTGCCTCGCGCTGGCGCCGGCACGCGCAGCCGAACTGGGCCTCGAAATGATGGTGCGCAAGAACGCATCGCGAAATCGTACCGCCTTCACGCAGTCGATCGAGGCTCGCGAAGGAATCACCACCGGCATTTCCGCGCACGATCGCGCGCGTACCATTTCCACCGCGATAGATCCTACGAAAAGCGCCGCCGACATCGTTTCGCCGGGGCACGTGTTCCCGCTTATTGCGCGCGAGGGCGGCGTGCTTATCCGCGCGGGCCATACTGAAGCCTCTGTCGATCTCGCCAAGCTCGCGGGCCTCAATCCAAGTGCCGTCATCTGTGAGATCATGAACGATGACGGCACGATGGCCCGCATGAGCGATCTCGTAGAGTTCGCCCGCCATCATCATCTCAAGATCGGGACCATCGAGGATCTGATCGCCTATCGCCTCAGGAACGACCGACTCGTGGAGCGCGTCGCGGAATTGCGTTTCGAGAGCGCCTTCGGCGGTCCATTCGACGTGAAAGTGTACACCACGACGGTCGATCCGGCCGAACATCTGGCCATCGTCAAGGGCAACATCCGGGGGGACGAGCCGGTGCTCGTTCGCGTGCATGCGGTCAACCTCCCGGTCGATCTCTTGGGCGTGGGGGAAACGACCGACGGGGAGTCGCTGATCGCGAAGTCCTTGCGCGCCATCGACACGGAGGGCCGCGGGGTCGTCGTGCTTATTCGCGATCTGGGCCCCAAGAGTGTTTCGGACTGGATCGGCCGCCTGGCCTCGTCCGGCGGCGGGGCGCCCCCGGCCTCCGGACGGCGGCAGGTCGAGACCGGCATCGGCTCTCAGATCCTCCGCGATCTCGGCGTCCGCGACATGGTGCTCCTCACGAATTCGCCCGAGCAGGTCTACATCGGCGTCGAGGCGTTTGGCCTCAGGATTGTCGAAACGCGAGCGATCGAGTAGGCAGCGATGGTCGAACGGGCTGAAAGAGAGCGGACGGCGGCGGACAACGGATCGGAACTGGCGCAAGGTGCGCGGATCCTGATCATAGAATCTCCGTACTACGCGGAAATCAGCGGCCATCTGCTGGCGGGAGCGCTGCACGTATTGGCGGAGAACGGGTGCGATTTCGATCGCCTCTCGGTGGCGGGCGCGCTTGAGATCCCACAGGCGCTGGCAGCGGCCGTCGAGGCGGGCCTTATCGGCGGCGAAGGAAAGCACTACGCCGGTGCCGTGGCGCTCGGCTGTGTCATCCGCGGAGAGACCGCGCATTACGACATTGTGTGCAATAACGCCAATCACTGGCTCATGGAGACGGTCATTCGCAACGCGGTTCCCCTCGGCAACGCGATTCTTACTGTGGACACGCGTGAGCAAGCTCTGGCCCGCGCCGCCGACGGAGATCCTTCGGGCAAGGGCGGAGACGCGGCCCGCGCATGCTTGGGGCTGATCGCGATTAAACAACGGCTGCGGGCGACCGCCGAAGGAGCTTCGCAATGACCGCGGCCATTCCTAAGAAACCTTCCGGCAAAGGCGCGATGCCGCGTTCGAAAGCGCGCATGGCGGCCGTGCAGGCTCTCTACCAGATGGAGTTGGCCGGGACGGATGTGACTGACGTGGTCGCCGAATTCCAGCGCATGCGTTTTCACCCTGTCGAGCCGTCACCAGCTGAAGACGACGACTCGCCGTCCGGCCTGGAAGAGGCCGATGCCACCTTCTTCTCCGAGGTCGTGCACGGTGTCGTGCGCCGTCAGCGCGACATAGACCCTCTTGTTCACGAGCAGTTGGCGGCGGGTTGGCGGCTCGTGCGCGTTGACGCGATCCTGCGCGCCATTCTGCGCGCTGGAACTTTTGAACTCATGGAGCGCCGCGACGTACCAGGCCGTGTGGTCATCAACGAGTATATCAACGTCGCACACGCGTTTTTCGACGAGGAGGAGCCGCGTGTCGTCAACGGCGTGCTCGACAAGATAGGTCGGCGGTTGCGCGCCGAGGAATTTGAGAAAAAGCGCGCCGCCGATTGACGTTTCCGGCGAGGCTCGCCTCAGGAGCTCGACGGCGCATTCCGGTGGAGGCAGGCATGGCCGGTACCATCAAGGGTGAGGCGGAACTGATCGGGACGTATCTGGCGCCGCTGGCCGATTCACACGCAGGGGCGCTCGGCCTGAAGGATGATTGTGCGACGTTCGTTCCGCGCGCGGGGTTCGATCTCGTTCTCACCACCGACGCCGTGGCGGAAGGCGTGCACTTTTTCTCTGACGATGCGCCCGAGGACATCGGCTGGAAAGCACTGGCCGTGAACGTTTCGGATTTGGCAGCCAAGGCAGCGGAGCCGCGCATCTACCAGATGGCGCTGTCGTTCCCCGATGCCCCTTCCCACGATTTCATGTCCCGCCTTGCCAAGGGTCTCGCTGAGGCCCAGGCGGCTTTTGGCATCACGCTATCGGGCGGCGACACGGATCGCCGTCCTGGTCCGATCACCATCACGATCACGGCTATCGGAGAGGTTCTCGCGCGATGCATGCCGGCTCGCATGGGGGCACAGGCAGGTGACCGGCTGTTCGTTTCAGGCACAATTGGGGATTCCGCACTTGGCCTCAGACTGCGCCGGGCCGATGCCGACGTGAGCCGCTGGGCTTTGACGGATGCTGAACGCGCGGCGCTCTTGCAGCGCTATCTGCGGCCGGCTCCGCGCCTCGATTTGCGGGACGGCCTGCTGAGATGGGCCTCCGCTTCGATGGATCTGTCCGATGGGCTTGCCAAGGATCTGTGCCGGCTTGCCGCGGCGAGCGGGCTTTCGGCCGAGATCGAGGAGGGCCGCCTGCCGCTCAGCCCTGCGGTCCGCAAGGTCGTGGCGGCCGACGCGGCCGCGTTTGGGTCGGTGCTCGGTGGCGGCGACGACTACGAGGTCCTGTTCGCGGTGCCTTCGGTGCGTGCCGGCGAGCTTGCCGCCTGGGCCGAGGCGCGCGGCACGCGGCTGACCGAAATCGGCGCGTTGACCGTTGGTGGCAATGTGATGATCCGTTCCGAAGACGGATCATCCCGGCCGTTGGCGCCTCAGGGGTGGGATCACTTTTGACGCATACCCCCAAAGATACAGCTAGCCCTGTGGTCGGTTCGTCGCACCGTGGTCAAATTCAATGGGAACAATCGTTTAAGCGGTGGCTTGTGCCCGTAAACGCCTTGCTTCCGGGTCTTCGTTTGGCCACATCCGTGCCCGAAATGATGCGACGCAGTGAGCGTCGAAGAGAAACAGTGGGGGGCAGCTTTCGAGCTGTCGCGCGACGACCACAGGAAGGTGCCCGTTAGCAATGCATGAGATGACGTTGAAACCGCGCAGGGAGTTTTTGTGGTCCCGCGACCAGATCCGTTCTGGTTACGCGAGGGCGCTTGCCGTCGCGGTCACATCGCTCGTCATCACACTGTTTGCTCCTGTTGCTCCGGTTTCTTTCGCCCCCTTCTCCAGTGCCATGGCGCAAGAGGGGGATTGGTGGGGCGGAATTCGCGGGTTCGGAACGCCGAACTTCTCGGGCAAGCCGCGCAACGAGCGCGCGGTTGCCAAGCCGGAACCGATGGACGATCTGAGAACGGGACAGGTGCCGTTCCGCAGCGACGAGATGGTCGGGTACATCGACCGGGCCATTGCACTTCATCGGCGGATCGTCAGCAATGGCGGCTGGCCGACCATTCCCGGCAAACGCATGATCCGTCCTGGCGACGACGATGAACGGGTGCCCACCCTGCGCCGGCGCTTGCGCGTAACAGGCGATCTGAGCTCCAAGGGCTCGGGATATGAGGACTACAATTTCGACAGCACCACCGAAGAGGCCGTACGCCGCTTCCAGGAGCGTCACGGCCTGCGCACGAGTGGCCGGGTCGACCAGCCGACACTCGCAGCGCTGAACATCACCGCCGAAGAGCGCCTGAGGCAGCTCGAGGTGAATCGCAACAGGATTGTGCAGCTTCTCATGGAGCCGATCGAGGAGCGCTATATCCTCGTCAACGTCCCGGCGTACCAGCTCGAAGCTGTTGAGCGCTTCGAGGTGGCCCAACGCCATAGGGTCGTCGCCGGTCGTCCGGGCCGCGATACGCCGTCCCTCAAGGCGACCATCAAGGCACTCAACTTCTTCCCGTCGTGGAAGGTTCCCGACAGCGTTGCACAGCTCGACGTCTTCCCGCGGCTGGTCAAGGAACCGGAGTATCTCGAAAAAGAAAAGATCCGGGTCGTGATGGGCGACTTCAACGGACCTGAGATCGACGCCACTGCGATCGACTGGTCGATCGCGGATGCCTCGAAAGTGAAGCTTCGCCAGGATCCGGGGCCTCAGAACGCTCTCGGCCTCGTGCGCATCGACATGCAGAACGAGCACGGCGTCTACATGCACGACACGCCGCTGAAGACACTCTTCGAGCAGCGTTCGCGTGCTTTCAGCGCGGGCTGCGTGCGTGTTCAGGATGTCTTCAAACTCGTCAGCTGGATCGCCCGCTATGAGCCGGGATGGGAAAACCCAGGCCAGGTCGATGCCGTGATCCAGATGGGACAGCCGCTCGATGTTCAGCTGACACGGCCGATTCCGGTCTATTTCAGCTACATCACGGGCTGGGCCGAAGCGAACGGCACCGTTAACTTCCGAACTGACATCTACAACCGGGATGGTCAGACGTCCGATGCCACTGCGCAGATGTTCGATCCGGATGCTCCGCCGCCGCCCTCGGGCGGACTGGCGCCCTGAGGCCATCACCGTTCGTCCGTAGGCAAGGGAGCCAACTCGCGCGGAGGCGCATGGCGCCCGGCCGGTTCGCGGATGAGCGATTTCACGTCCTGCAAATTCGGGAAAAAGTGGCTCCGCGGGTAGGGCTCGAACCTACGACCGTCCGATTAACAGTCGGATGCTCTACCACTGAGCTACCGCGGAACAGGCACGAAATGCTTCGTGCGAGGGGGTGATTAGCAGAAGCGAACGAGGAGGAGAAGTCCTTTTCGGTCGCCATCACCAGATGAGCGCTCTTCGCGACCCACTTCATTCTTATCAGGCTGATTTCACGCCAGATTTCGCGTGAATTTGG